>JANRJA010000178.1:0-4969 GCA_033764315.1 Oculatellaceae cyanobacterium bins.114 | reverse complement strand
GGATTACCTCCCGAAGCTGCTCCGATTGTTCAGACGGTTCCTTCATTGATAGTGCTCAATGCCCTGATTCCTGATTCCAACAATAACCCAGTTATTCCCTTTCGATAAGAACTGAGCAGATTTTGCCTGAGTAGTTACGATAAAACATTGTCATGAGGGCAGATGTACTGTAATCGTTTACTGTCCACAATGTTGCAATCACGCTTTTGACCCCTGTTTGAACTGCAAATCCTGTGAATCCTAATTCAGCAGTCATCCCCAATGCCGTCTCACAGGCGCTCAGGACCGATAGTCCACTCAGCATCACACTGCTGGATAAGTTCCAGCCTTTTCCAAAATTATCGTGATTACTTAGTGCTGACTGGAGGAGTTAGCAAGCTATCTATGCCTTTTATTGCTATTAAATAAGCTTTCTTACATTTTGTTCTACTTCTAAATTCCTTGAAGAAAAACCTGTTCTCATGGCTTTAGAGAGATAGATGCTAGCCTAACAAATCAGTTTTGTAGCGTACTCGATACTGTAATCAGTCCATCGACTTAATGGGAGGTTCCTATGCCGATCGCACCAACCTATCCGGGTGTTTACATCGAAGAGGTACCCAGTGGCGTTCGGATGATTACAGGGGTTGCTACATCAATCACAGCTTTTGTAGGTCGTACGCTACGAGGTCCGATCAACGAACCGATTACGATCAACAACTATGGGGACTTTGAGCGTATCTTTGGGGGGCTTTGGGTTGATAGCACTCTTAGCTATGCCGTTCGTGATTTTTTCTTAAATGGTGGAAGTCAAGCGATTATTGTGCGTTTGTTTAAGAAGGAAGACTCAAAGCCTGACAAAGCGAAGCTAATAACTAAGGCTACAGAACCATCAACAGCGATTGGCCTGCTACTTGTTGCTGCTAACCCAGGTGAATGGGGAAACTCTCTACGTGCTCGAATAGACCATAATGTTCTTGAAGATAAAGATGCTAAACAACGCTTCGGGTTAGACGCGAATCAGTTGTTCAACCTGACGATCCTGGATGCTAAAACTGGATTTATCGAAACGTTTCAGAGTCTCACAGTAAAGGAGAATCATCCTCGAAGGGTTGATCGTGTCCTAGAAAATGAATCTCAATTTGTGCGGGTGGATACTCTTCCAACTGCTCGACCCAACGCCCATGCAGCACCCCCTGAAGGTAAAACCATTTGGAATGATGAAAACACAAACACCTATAGCAAGGTTGTTGATGCAAATTTAGCTAGTAACGGAACCATACTGTCTAGAAGTGATTTCACAGGGTCGGGACTTGCGGATGAAAAGAAAGGACTATACACACTAAATAAAGCAGATCTTTTTAAGATATTATGTATTCCACCCCATAAGTTTGATGGGGAGATTGAGCCTGAGCTAATAGGAGAAGCTGCTGTATTTTGTCAGTCCCATCGAGCTTTCTTAATTATTGATCCTCCGCTCAATTGGAAAGATAAAAAACAGGCGAAAGATGGAATTCAAACTATTGGCACTCGTAGTAGCCATGCGGCTGTGTTCTTTCCTCGGTTAATACAACCAAACCCTTTACGTGAGAATCAACTTGAGGAGTTTGCCCCTTGTGGTGTGATTGCTGGTATCTTTGCCCGCACTGATGCTCAACGAGGCGTGTGGAAAGCAGCTGCTGGTTTAGATGCTACGTTAGTGGGTGTATCAGAACTAAGCATATCGTTGAGTGATGCAGAGAATGGGGAATTAAACCCCTTGGGAATTAATTGTTTACGAACTTTACCAGCAGCAGGGAGAGTTGTTTGGGGCGCTCGAACGTTGCAGGGTGACGATCGTCTAGCTTCTGAATGGAAGTACATTCCCGTTCGACGGTTAGCCCTTTACATTGAAGAAAGCCTTTACCGGGGAACCCAGTGGATCGTATTTGAGCCAAATGATGAAGCACTTTGGGCGCAAATTCGACTGAATGTGGGTGCCTTTATGAACAATCTATTTCGCCAAGGTGCCTTTCAAGGAAAAACTCCACGGGAAGCTTACGTAGTGAAGTGCGATCGCGAAACGACAACGCAAACCGATATCAACTCAGGCATTGTCAATATCGTAGTTGGTTTCGCACCATTGAAACCGGCTGAGTTTGTCATTATCAAGATTCAACAATTGGCAGGTCAAATTTCGACTTAAGGATGCAGATATGGCGCAGTTTCGTGTGAACGCTCAGCGGTTTGATCCCTACAAAAATTTTAAGTTTCGAGTGAAATGGGACGGTAAATATGTCGCAGGTGTCAGCAAGGTTGGTGCTTTGAAACGGACGACTGAAGTTGTGGAACATCGGGAGGGCGGTGATCCTAGCACTACACGAAGATCACCAGGACGGACGAAATATGAAGCCGTTATATTAGAGCGTGGAGTGACTCACGATACAGAATTTGAGAAGTGGGCAAATAAGGTTTGGAATTTTGGCTCTGGGTTAGGAGCCGAGGTGTCTTTGAAAGATTTTCGCAAGGACATTATTTTGGAGATGTATAACGAGGCAGGGCAGTTAGCCATCGCCTATAAGCTCTACCGTTGCTGGGTTTCAGAATATCAAGCATTACCCGATCTTGATGCCAATGCGAATGCGATCGCAATTCAGCACATCAAGCTAGAGAATGAGGGCTGGGAACGAGACTATGATGTCACTGAACCCAGTGAACCCACTTTTGTTGAACCGCCCTTGTAAGTTGCTATGCAAGCGCCCTCTACCGCAGATCTGCTGACTTATTGGGAACGAGGTTTATCTGAATCTCTGGTTCATCGGGCTGTCAATCTCCTAGTGCTGGCATGTCCCGAAATGACGATTGAGCAAGCAGTAGGTCTTAGTATTGGGCAGCGTGACCAGTTGTTACTAATCCTACGGGAACGACTATTTGGGTCAGAGATGGTGAGCCTCACCACTTGCCCTGTATGTGGTGATTGTTTGGAACTAAAATTTCATATATCCGATGTGTGCAGCGTAACAGATATAAAAATACCCCCGCCGTTATCGATGGATGGCTACGATGTGCAATATCGGCTACCCACCAGCCAAGACTTGCTAGAGATAACTTATTCATCTGCCGAAGTATCTGAAAACCAGATAAGGCATCAATTACTGGAGTACTGCGTGTTGTCAGCATTGTACCAAGGGCAGGCTATACCAGCAAATAAATTGCCTGAATCTGTTGTAGAGGCGATCGCAACTGCCATGTCTCAAGCCGATCCACAAGCCGATATTCAACTGGCATTGGTGTGCCCAGCGTGTGGGCACCAGTGGCAAGCTCTGTTTGATGTGGTGACATTTTTGTGGAGTGAAATTCACGTTTGGGCAAAACGAGTTTTGCAGGAAGTGCATCGTTTGGCATTGACCTATGGTTGGCGAGAGGCAGATATTCTGGCAATGAGTCCGCAGCGAAGACACTTGTATTTGGAGATGATTGGCGAATGAGCGACTTTCTGACGAATGTGTTAGCGAGAAGCACAGGGCAGGCAAGAACCATTCAGCCGCGTCTACTTTCACGATTTGAATCGCTACAATCTATACCTGAAGAGATTCCTCAGGAAACCTTCGGACAGTCAACTTCTTCTCTAGTTTCTTCATCTAGTCAACCTTCAGATCCCCCTCCCCCACAATCTGCTCAAAGGCAATCAAAATCAATTTTGCGTTCTGCATCTGAACCTACTGATCAAGCATCTAACTCAAATAGTGCAGTTGATTATGAAAGTTCTGATTTGCTGATTCAAGTCTCCAGGAATGTAGCACGTTCATCCTCTACTGCTCCCTTGGACTCTGCCCAAGCAAACCCAGAACTGCATCGCCTACACAAGAAAGAAAAAGATTCGCTGTCGGCTCAATCGCCGATGGTTGTCCGTACTTCTAAATCCCACAAAACGGAAGTGCGATCGCCAGTTTTACGGCCCCAAATTACACGCATTCAAGAACCTGCCTCATTTCCAAACTTGCCAACACCACAAGAACCAACCGTCATTAAAGTAATCATTGGACGGGTGGAAATCAGGGCAACCACAGCTCCAACCGCAACGTCCTCTTCCCGTCTATTTTACCAATCACCTCAACCAGATTTGTCCCTGAAGAATTACCTGAAATCGCGGAGTGGAGGTGGGGTATGAGCAGTGCTTTTGCCATCGGCACTGTGACTGCGGTGCTGAAGAGTTTGCTGGACAACAGTTTAAACCAGTTGCCTGGAATGACGGTTCAGCAAACGAGTGTACGTCCTCCTGACCAACTGGCAACAGGGGAAAAAGAAGCGAGCCAGCTCAATCTCTTCATGTACCACGTTACCCCCAATTCAGGTTGGCGTAATGTAGGGATGCCATCTCGCAGTGCAAATGGCGATCGCCTCACCAACCCACCGCTTGCCCTGGATCTGCACTACCTGCTTACGGCATACAGTCGTGAGAACTACCATGCCGAAGTTTTATTGGGGTATGGGATGCAGGTATTGCATGAAGTTCCAGTTCTGACTCGTCAGGCAATTCGTAGTGCGTTTACTCCACCCGGAGCAGCTTCACCTCCACCCGGAACATCACCGCCAGACAGGTTAACTACCCTTGAAAAGAAACTGTATTTATCTGAGTTAGATACTCAAATTGAGCAAATTAAAATTTGCCCTGAAATCCTCAACATAGAGGAAATGTCCCGGTTGTGGTCTACGTTTCAAGTGCATTATCGTCCTACGGCGGCTTATCAAGTTTCAGTGGTTTTAATTGAAAGTAAGCGATCGACCCAGACGGCGCTACCTGTACAGCAGCGCAATGTAGTTGTGTTTCCTTTTCGTCAGCCTGTGATCGAGCAGGTAATGCCATCTGGGGGAGTCAATCAACCGATTACGATCGGTAGTGCCTTAGTCATTACAGGGCAGCAATTACAAGCTGCTTCGACCTACGTGCAAATTAGCGATGTTGCTTTGGAAGTACCAGCCGCTGCATTGAGTGATACTCGCATTACAT
>JANRJA010000172.1:0-78674 GCA_033764315.1 Oculatellaceae cyanobacterium bins.114 | reverse complement strand
CACTTCACGTAGCTCACACCGTTCGTCTTCGCTTAATCGGACAATGTATTTCTTCTGCATAAAGCACCCTCGCGCTTTATACACCGTCGCCGATCTAGACGCAGTTGCCAACCCTAATTCCTAGTTTTGACGCAGCACTAGTCGCCTATGGTTTTTACCCCTAACGTTAGATCAAGCTGGAAACCCAACCAAACAAGAACCTCAAGAACTTCCTCTGCCAGGGTTGCGCCCTCGCTGGCTGCCTTAAATGACTGAGAGGGTGAGAGGGTACTGATTAGGAAAAAGTACAATCTGTCTTTGATTTTTTGTATCTGAATGAACAAGCCGAAACCTAATTCAGTCCGGTATGATCTCTGATTAAGGTATACACAGCATTTAATATTTGCTGTTACTTCCTAATCTTTCTAAGATTTAATGTGTGATTTTAGCCCTGTGACCCAAGGATGCCATCATGAAATCAATTCGTCGCCTGTTGATTTTGCCTCTCGTTGCTCTTTTAACTGCATTTACTATCATTGCCTGTACAGGCGGCACAGGGACTGAGAGCGGTTCTGGTGGCTCTACTACACCCATTAAAGTGGGGTCTAAAGATTTTACTGAGCAATTTATTATTGGCGAGATGTATGCTCTTGTGCTTGAGAAAGCAGGTTTTCAAGTCGAGCGCAAGCTGAATCTAGGAGGCACCCCTGTCGCGCAGGCGGGTTTGGTCAGTGGTGAAATTGATCTCTATCCTGAATACACAGGCACCGGGCTTTTGACCGTGCTCAAGCTACCCGTCAGCAGTGATCAACAGGCCGTGTTTAAAACCGTATCTGATGAATACAAGCAACAGTTTGATTTGGTCTGGCTCGACCCTGCCCCGATGAACAACACCCAAGCCCTGGCGATGACCCAAGAAGGTTCGACTCAATTTGGAGTTAAGACCATTTCAGAGATGGCAGCCAAAGCCAGTGAGTTGACGATGATTGGGCCTCCAGAGTTTGAAGTGCGTGAAGATGGCTTACCTGGAATCAAAGGAAAATATGGAGACTTTGAGCTAAAAGCTTATAAAGCCGTTGACCCAGGATTACGCTATAAGGGATTAGTCGATGGTGAAGCAGATGTCGCTGTTGCATTTGGCACCGACGGTGAAATTAGTGCATTCAATCTAGTGCTCTTGGAAGATGACAAGCAACTCTTCCCGCCTTACCAAATTGCTCCTGTGGTGCGGCAAGAAACACTCGATACTCATGAAGGACTGGCAGAGGCGTTGAATGCTCTGGCACCCAAATTGACAGATGCAACCATGCAAAAATTGAACTATGAAGTCAGTGGTAACCAGCGGGAGCCTGCCGAAGTAGCAAAAGAGTTTTTGACCCAGGAGGGACTGCTGTAGCACAGTCAAAATTACGGTCAAAATAGAGAGCATTTCTGCACTGAAGGTGGTTTGGCAGGTGGAACTTTGTTCATCATTCCAAACCACTTCACCATTAGCCAACACCCGATGTTGGGAAGAGGGATAGGTCATTGTGAGCACAATTCGTTTTGAAGACGTATCGCTGCGGTTTCCAGGAGCATCACGCCCAGCGGTCGATCGCTGCACCTGCACGGTCGAGACTGGAAAGCTGGTTGTCATTTTAGGACCATCAGGCTGTGGCAAAACCACTCTGCTCAAAATGGTCAATCGCTTGTATGAACCCACATCGGGCAATATTTACATTGACGAAACTAATATTCGGCGGGTCAAAGTAACGACTTTGAGGCAGCAAATTGGCTATGTAATTCAGCAATCAGGGCTGTTTCCTCACATGACCGTGGCACAAAATATTGCAGTTGTGCCTAACTTAATGGGGTGGTCTCGCTCTCGAACTCAACTGCGCACTGATGAATTGCTAGAGTTGATCAAATTGCCACCAGAAGAATATCGCGATCGCTTTCCGTCGCAACTCTCAGGCGGGCAACAACAACGAGTAGGGTTGGCTAGAGCACTGGCGGCTGACCCCCAGGTGATGTTGATGGATGAACCCTTTGGGGCGATCGATGCCATCACCCGCACCACCTTGCAAGACGAAATTTTGCGGTTACAACGTCAGCTCAACAAAACCATTTTGTTTGTTTCCCATGACGTCGAAGAAGCTCTGCGGCTGGCAGACTACATCATGATCATGCGGGCAGGGCAAATCGTCCAATATGACACGCCATTTAACATTCTCACTAAACCTGTTGATCAGTTTGTGTACGACCTAATGGGGGCTGATGACATGGTGCGTCAACTCAGTTTGTTGCGGGTTGAAACTGCCATGAATCAAGCAATTACAGGACAACCCTTTGCCGGAGAGCCAACGATCGCCCGCCACGATAGCCTCCGCAATGCGCTTTCGTTAATTCTCCGCACAGGTGCCTCCCAGCTCACCGTGTTAGACAACGGTTCTGCGGTGGGGGTTCTCACCCTAGAGCATATTCGTGATTCTGCCAATCTTGAGGCAAGTGCATGAGCTATATTCTTGCCAACCCCTCCATTATTTTGAACCTGTTAGTAGAACATCTGCAAATGACAGGGATTACCTTAATTTTGGCCGTGTTAGTGTCTCTACCGCTGGCTCTGCTCATTAGCCGTTATCGATGGCTAAACGTGCCCATCTTGGGAACTTTAGGGATTTTGTATACGATTCCCAGTCTGGCACTGATCATTTTACTAGTGCCCGTTTTTGGACTCAATGCCCGTTCGGTGATCGTGGCTATGGTGCTCTATACCCAGGTCATTTTGGTTCGCAACCTCACCGTTGGGTTAATGTCGATCAAACCTGCCATTTTGGAAGCAGCTAAAGGCATGGGTATGAACCTCTGGCAACGCTGGTGGAAAATTCAAGTGCCCCTTGTGTTACCGATTTTTTTAGCGGGCTTACGACTAGCCGCCATTGTGGCGATCGCCATTGCAACCATTGGCGCAAAATTTGGAGCGGGAGGATTAGGCACCTTACTGTTCGATGGCATTGCTCAAACCGGACGCTATGACAAAATTTGGGCAGGGGCGATCGTTGTTTCGGTGCTTGCCTTTGCGATCAACGGCATTTTACTGAGCTTACAGTGGGCAGCGAACCCTATGCGGCGGGTTCAGTTCGGCATCCGCAAGCAACTTGCGTCAACGTAAAAGAGAGTGGTAAGTAGAAGAGCATTGCGAGTTAAGTAAGCCATCCTCTTGCCCTCTACACTGGCGGTTGCACAGCCCGTTGCAGCAAACTTAGGCTAATCTCAGCCAGTAATGCTAGAACCGCCACCGGAATCGCCCCTACCAGCAACACCGAGTTGTCATAGAGCGAAAACCCTAGCACCACAAAAGTACCCAATCCTCCAGCCCCAATAAAAGCCGCTAATGTCGCACTGGCAATCACTTCGACTGTTGCCGTTTTAATGCCTGCAACAACAACAGGTAACGCCAGTGGAATCTCCACCAGGCGCAACACTTGCCCGTGAGTCATACCCATGCCATACGCTGCCTCTCGAATCATGGGGTCAACACTGCGAAACGCAACATCAGTGCTAATCAAAATGGGAGGCATGACCAACAGCGTGAGGGCGATCGCCGCTGACTGAAAACTCAAGCCAAAATAGGGAATCGCCAAAAACAAAATCGCCAGACTGGGAATCACCCGCAACGCATTAAAGCCATTGATCAGCACCGTCGAGGCAAGGCGCGATCGCGCACTCCACAGCCCCATCGGTAGCCCAATCAGCAATCCAATCCCCAAAGGAATTAGTACCAGCCACAGGTGTTGCTGCAAGGCTGTCAGCAAATCGTCGATATTGCTTGTGGCGTAATCAATCGCCTTAGTCAAGGTATCCACCCGCGATCGCCTTTCCTCTAATAAAACCTTGTGCTGGGAAGCCTATCATGAAATTCACAGGAATTTCTAAGCCAATAAGAATGATTTTCAATAGATTTATGATTAAGATATTAGGCAGCAAAACGGCTCAGCAAGAGCTTAATCGGTAATACTGATCCATGCAGAACGGGCGATCTATTGCAGTGAAAGAGAAAGGATGATAGACGGATTTGAACTCTCTGAACATGCCCGTTCGCAAATGCAAGAGCGCAACATTCAGATAGTCTGGCTAGTGGAGACCCTATCGACACCCGATCAACTGTTAACTCTCGGCGATTCTCACGGCAACACTCACTACTTGAAACAGATAGCAGATTTCGGTGATCGATGGCTACGTGTGGTCGTTAATCCTAATGTTGATCCAAACCGAGTTGTAACCCTCTTTTTTGATAGGAGAGTCAAATGAAGCTAACTGTCCATAAAGACGATGATGCTCTATACTTACGCCTCGATAATACAGCCATTATCGAGTCCGAAGAAGTCAGCGATGGCATCATCCTGGATTACAACGCTGAGGGGAAAGTCGTTGGTATCGAAGTGCTTTATATCAGTCAACGAAGCCCCAACTCCTGGCAACAAATTCTCCTGGAAACCACTGCCTAACTTAGTGATAAGTAGCCCCATGTGCAGCTTTCCCCAGATCCCCGGTTGCTGTGACGCAAATCAAACTACTTTGAGGATGCTGAATAAGCAACCGGGGATCTAAACCTCTAAGTTGCACATCGCGTTAAGTAGGAAGGCATAACTCGATCGCGTAATTCATGCGGGCTTTGGGTTTCATGCTTCAACCTAATCTGCATTCATCTTATATTTAATTTTACCCACCTACTTTAGGAGGATAAAACTGCTATTGCAATTTAGCTCAATCGTAGTCTTCTCTGACGAGAATTTACTTCCACGCTCATACAGAGTTTTCATCAATATTTTTCTTGAAAGAGCTGAGACTATATTCCTATATTCATTGTTTCTGCTGTAATTATCTTCTTTTGAAGGAGGATGAACGTAAAAACGTGAACAATGAACATTAACTTTAAGCCTGCTGCGATCGCAGATGTGGCTCTGTTGCTGAGCTTTATGCAGCAGTTATATGAACAAGATGGAGCAGTGTTTGAACCAGCGAGAGCTGAGGCGGCGTTGCTCCGATTACTCAACGATCCAACATTGGGGCGAATCTGGTTGATTTGCCATGAAGCAGAGGCGATCGGCTATGGAGTGTTGACGCTGGGCTACAGCCTGGAATTTGGTGGACAAGATGCTTTTATCGATGAGTTGTTTGTGCAGAAAGACTATCGTGGTCAAGGAGTTGGAACAAAAACTCTCGATTTTTTGGAATCCATGTGTCAAGAGTTAGAGATTAAGGCACTGCACCTGGAGGTCGAACACGAAAACGCCAAAGCCCAGCAGTTTTACCGCAAAGTCGGCTTTGGCGATCGCCATTATTACCTAATGACCAAACGGATTCAGCAATCCTCAGGCAACACCCATGCCTAGCAAAACAAAGCGCAACAAGAAGACACCTGCCAAAATCCACACGGGTAAACCCACTTCGTGAGCTTTCCCTTGAAACGCTTTGATGATGGGATAGGTCACGAAACCCACTGCCAAACCTTCCGCGATCGAGAAGGTGAGAGGCATCATGATAATGGTCAAAAAGCAGGGAATCGACTCCGCTGGATCAGCCCAATTGATACCAACCACATTACCTGCCATTAAGACCCCCACAATTAGCAAAGCCGCCGTTGTGGCAAACGCAGGAATAGCGGCAAAGAGAGGAATAAAGAAAACGGCCAGCAAGAAAAATCCGGCAACCGTCACTGCTGTAAAACCAGAGCGTCCTCCTTCAGAGACCCCTGCTGCCGACTCGATATAGGTCGTGACGGTCGAGGTGCCCATCACCGCACCCACTACAGTCCCCACTGAGTCACCCACAAAGGTGCGCCCAGAGCGAGGCAATTCTCCTTGTTCGTTGATCATGCCTGCCTGCACACCCACCCCTGCCAAGGTTCCGACTGTGTCAAACAAATCTACAAACATCAAAACAAACACAACTGCCAAAAAGTTGGTCAGGTTTGCCCCATTCAGTTGACCCAATCCAACAAAGGCTTGACCGACCAGATCGACCGGAAGCTGAGGCAGAGCCACAATTCCTTGAGGCCAGGGAGCAACTCCCAAAATCCAGCCTAATAGAGCGGTTGCCAACATGCCCCACAGCAATGCTCCCTTGATACGGCGGGCAATAAATGCAGAGGTGATGAGAATTCCAGCGATCGCCATTAAGGTTGAAGGATTGCCCAACGCCCCCAAGGTGGTTTTGGTTGCATCGCTCGCCACAATTAACCCTGCTCCTCCGACTGCCGGATCGCCCGACAAGCCAATGTAAGCGATAAATAAACCAATCCCCACGGCTGTTGCTCGTTTGAGACATTCGGGAATGGCAGTAATCATTTGACTGCGAATGCTGGAAGCCGTCAGCAAAACCAGCACCAACCCTTCCACCAAAACGGCTCCCAATGCCAACCGCCAACTGATTCCCAATCCTAAAACGACTGAGAAGGCAAAGAAGGCATTGAGTCCCATGCCAGGTGCCATCGCAAAGGGATAGTTGGACAACAGACCCAGAATCAGCGTGGCGATCGCCGCAGAGACGGCTGTTGCAATCACCAACTCCCCAAACAAATCGCCAGACTGTTGCAAAAAGATGGCGTTTGAGAGAATGCTGGGGTTCACCACGAGAATGTATGCCATCGTGACGAACGTGGTCGCACCTGCAATAATTTCGATGCGGAAATTAGTATTGAGTTCTGAAAACTTAAAGAATCGGGCGATCGCCCCCTCATCTTTAGGTAATCCTGGGTTTGGCGAGGAATTGGGTTCTACTTCAGTCGAGCGGCTCATGGCGTCCCTGCAATCAACGTTTGCCTATTAGGGCAAAATGCCATGCTCAGGGCAACAAGGATGTGACAAAAGATACATTTCAAGCAGAGAATAAAGACTAGGGCTATGAACTGGGGTCTTACCGATCAACACCCAACCCATTCAAAAGCACTGTCATCTATTGCAGCCCCATTCTGATTTGAGCAAACGCCTACCGTCTACCGTGTATCTGAGATCCGAATCACATAGGGAGAATATTGATTGCTCTCATAGGAGCCAACCCAAACCTCATAGGTGCCTGAGAGCCACTGTCCTGCAATGCCTGGGTTTACCCCGTTATAGTCGTCATTGCACCAGGTGCCACCAGGACCTCGCACCACGATTGTGGTGTCATCTGCACTTTCAACCTGCAAGCTTAAATAATTAAAAAACTGAGAGAGGGTGACAGTGTGGTCGGGTTGCTCATCAATGTAACCAACACATGGACCCGTTGCAGTGTCGGCTCGTCCCATTAACTCATTAGCCGGACGAGGGCCGCCACTAATGCCCCGCACTGTAGTGGGATTGGGTGAAAAATTAGGACTGAGGGTGACATTTTCAAAGATAGTCAGGGGCTGCGATTGAGCGATTTGTGCCTTTGTGGGTAAGGGACTCCCTAAACTAGCAACAATGCCAGTCATGGCTACGATCGCCATCGATAGCGTAGTTCCCACATTCAAGCGATGAGTAGACATGGTAATTGAAGGGCAGGGGTAGAGAAAACGAGTGGACAAGGAAGTAAGATTCACAACGATATCCAGGACTGAACAGGGACTCCTCAGATTTTCTTTGACGAGTTGGAACAGGGCATAGTTCCGTGTTCAGCCCTGGCACAGGCAGAGGCATCAATTGCTATTGAGCAATGGCGATCGCCTGTTGCAGCCGTTGTTGATCCACTCCATTTTGATGGAGCAACACCCATGATTGCACCAGATCGGGCCCATGCATATCCCCCGTTAACGCTGCTCGCAGCGATCGCATCACCAACCCTTTTTTCAGCTTTTCAGCCGCCACAACCTGCTGCACCAGGGCTTGAGCCGCATCACTGCTAAAGTCAGGTGTTTCTCCAAGTCCCTTTAAGATTCCTTGCAGAGCGATCGCAGTTCCTTCTTGTTGCAGTTGAGTAGTTGCCGCTTCAGTGAAGCCCACATCCGCCACAAACAGATAACGGGTCATCTCCACCGCTTCATCTAAGCGTGCCAGACTCGCTTGAATGAGGGTAGTGACTTGTTCTAGCCAGGGGCGATCGGCTTGAGCATCAAAGGCATATCCGGCTTCTTGCCAATAGGGAATCAGCAAATTAGTCAGGTGATCGAGCGGCATATGATGCAGATATTGGCTGTTGATCCAGTTCAACTTGTCCCAATCAAACTTGGCTCCAGCTTTGTTTACCCGCTCAAACCCAAACCGTTGGGCTGCCTCTGGCAATGAAAAGATTTCTGCCATTCCTTCAGGGGGCGACCACCCCAACAATGTCATATAGTTGGCGATCGCTTCGGCAGTGTACCCCATGCGTTTGAAATCAAAGATCGACGTCACCCCATCTCGTTTTGACAGCTTGGCTCCCGCTTGATTCAAAATCAGGGGCGTGTGTCCAAACTGAGGAATGGTTGCGCCCAGTGCCTCATACAGCAAGATCTGTTTAGGGGTATTGCCAATATGGTCTTCTCCACGAATCACATGGCTGATCTGCATATCAATGTCGTCTACCACGACAACAAAGTTATAAAGCGGTTGACCCACGCCATCCGCCTCAGCGGCGCGGGCAATCACCATATCTCCGCCCAAGTCTCGCCCCTTCCAGGTGACATCACCTCGCACCAAATCAGTCCAGGTGATCTCGCGGCCATCGTCAATCTTAAAGCGAATCACGGGCTTGCGTCCCTCTGCCTGAAAGGCAGCGATTTGCTCTGGGGTCAACTGGCGATGGCGATTGTCATAGCGGGGGGCTTCCCCCTTGGCTTTTTGCAACTCTCGCATAGCGTCCAGTTCTTCAGGGGTGTCATAGGCGTAATAGGCTAAGCCTTTGTCCAACAACATCTGAACTTTTTGCCGATACAAATCCATTCGATCCGTTTGAAAGAATGGCCCTTCATCCCAGGTCAACCCCAACCAGGTCAACCCCTCTTGAATGTTTTGCGTAAATTCAGGGCGCGATCGCTCTAGATCGGTGTCTTCAACCCGCAAAATAAACTGTCCGCCATGATGACGAGCAAATAGCCAGTTAAATACAGCGGTGCGAGCGGTGCCAATATGAAGGTTTCCAGTGGGACTAGGAGCAATGCGGACGCGAACAGACATAAAGTTTAAGTAAGTGAAGGGTCAGCAAGATGAAGACACAATTAAAATTTTAGCGATTCATGAGTAATGTTACGGAGTGAACTCTTTTCACCCGATTGGACGAGTAAAGTGATGGATGCCTGAAAAATACCCATCCTCTAGCTTGAATATGGGTAATACTCTGCTTCATTAGGTTAAGTCAATGAATATTCTCAAGCTTTTTCTGACCATCCTTGCCACTACCTTAGCTCTTTGTTGGGTGCTGACTTTCCAAAATTTCTTAAACCCATTGATGAACTTGGGTTTGTTTGCCGTTGGCATTTTGGGCATCAGTATGATTGGCATGGCGGGCATTGAAGAGCTAGACGAGCAGTAGAGCCATATTTTGGCTTGAGTCGCGCTCACACCCCAGGTTTTTGTGGCTCCAATGAGCGTGTTGGAACCGATACAGGCATTGAATTTTGTGCTTCTCTCAATCAATTGACCCAGCAAGCTTAAACGGCTGGATCTCTGTAGCTGGGTAAGCGATCGCCTCAACCCACACAAAAGTAATCCACGCAGTAATCCACACAGCAACCTACGCAAAAGTTGGGTGCTGCAACTTAACCCAATCAACATCTGTCAATTGGATACGTTCCTCCAGTGCCTTCCACTGGCATTAGTATCTATGCTAGTGAGCAAAGTATTGATAAGCACAGCGTGTCTTGGCTGAACGCTCTGCCGAGTTCGTATTGCTTCACTAACTCATTCGCTGACTCAAACGTGTGTGCCACTTTGAATAGAGCGTTCGATAATGTAATTTAGCCTCGCTGCATCAAACGGCTTAGTCAAATATTCAGTCGCTCCAGCTAAACGCCCTTGAACCCGATCAAACACGCCATCTCGTGCCGTCAACATAATAATTGGCAAGTGTCGAAACTGAGGCAGGTTTCGCAGAGTGCGACACAACTCATAACCATCGATCTCAGGCATTGAGATATCTAGCAACACGACTGATACGGGTTCACTCGCTAACAACGATAAAGCGTCTATCGCATTCGTAGCCGTTAACAGTTGATAGCGATCCCCAATCGCCTGTTTAATCATTTCTTGCATCAGTAGGCTATCGTCAATCACCAAAATGGTTGGAATAGGAGAAGACATAGGGTTTAGGGCGATCGCGACAATTTAGGTGAATTAATCAGAAAAATGTGCACCTACATAATGCCCAAAATACACGTTAATGACTGTGTGCAGAGAAAATTCTAGGAAGTCTTTAGTAATCGATCTCCCTTTTTTACACAGCTTTATAAAGCTGTCTTTATAAAGTAAATTGATATCCGTAATATCCAATAAATTTTCTGTTAAGAGAAAAGGCATTCTACAAAGTCACTGTAAAATCGCTTACCAACTCAGTGACAGTTTGCAGCCTTCAGGTTTTACTAAACAAAGAACTGTTATCCACAAAGCCAACTGGTTCCAGTTACAACCTGTTTACAAATTATTGGCTTTGTCCTCAATCTCTGACCTCTCAGGAAACTCAAATTGTTCCATTTTGTTAAGTTTACGAGTTTGAGTTCTTTAGAGCGATCGCTCTATGTAACAGTTAATTTATGTGAATCTACTTCAGTATTCATTGTTGTGTTTTAACGTAGCCAAATTACATAGATACACGTACTCAAATAATCCTATTTTCTTCAAAAAATAAGTTTATTTTTATACTCATCGGCAGTAAAAATACGTACTATTCAAAAAATTTGTGCCCAAAGATAACCGTCATATCTCCCTAAACAAAATAGAATTTATATCTAGGTATTTCTAGGGGTAATAACTGAAGTTGTGGGCAAACTATCGCTAACACCTTAATTAGCAGAGAACGCAGGATCAACCATCTGCCCTTCAAATTGGCTCACCGTTAGACCCAAATCTTGCTTTTATCAGGTTGCTGCATTACAGGTATAACCTTAACCAGAGGGTTAACCCATGTCTATAAAGTCTCACAGCTTAACGAATGAGATCCGCTCTGATCAAGAGTTAGAAACGTTAAAATTTGCGCTTGACCAACATGCGATCATTGCCATCACTGATTGTCAGGGTATGATTACCTACGCCAATCAGCGGTTTTGCAAAATCTCTCAATACAGTAGCTCTGAGCTAATTGGGCAAAATCACCGAATTCTCAATTCGGGTTATCACTCCCGCTCCTTCTTTAGCAAAATGTGGGAGACGATCGCTAGAGGCGAGGTGTGGAAGGGGGAAATCTGTAATCGGGCAAAAGATGGCAGTTTATATTGGGTCGATAGCACTATCGTTCCGGTGATGGGAGAGGATGGGAAGCCCGATCAATATGTATCGATTCGCACTGACATCACCCAACGCAAGCAAACTGAACTGGCCTTGTGGGAGCGATCGCAACTAGCCGAGTTGGGCGCAACCGTTGGCGTCACCCTATCCCAAGGCGGAGGGTTGACCGATACGTTGGAATATTGCGCTGAGGCTATGGTGCAATATTTGGGGGCGACCTCCGTCCGATTTTGGACGTTTGATCCAGAGACAAAATTGTTAGAGTTGCAGGCGATCGCCGGACAACACGACGACACTAGCGAATTTCACAGTCGCATTCCCTTGGGAATTTCGATCATCGGCTATATTGCCCAGACCTGCCAACCTTACACGACCAATGATGTTGTTAATGATGTCTGCATTGGTAACCGAGAGTGGGCTCAACGAGAAGAATTAGTGGGTTTTGCAGGATACCCCTTAATCGTAGAAGAGCAATTGGTAGGGGTGCTTGCTCTCTTTAGTCGCAAAGCATTGACTGAAACTGTGTGCAATACGTTGGGTTGGTTAGCCCATAGCATTGCTGTCGCAATCGATCGCATTTGGGCACGCGAAGAGTTGTTGAGTCGGCGCGAGGCTCTTTTGTTTCAATTGGCAAGCCAGATTCGAGATTCACTCAACCTGGATGTCATTCTTAAAACTACCGTCAGTGAAATTCGGGCACTCCTAAAAATCGATCGGTGTCACTTTGTCTGGTGTTGGATCAACCATGAGCACCCCGATTTAGTGGTTACTCATGAAGCTCGTAACTCTGAATTTTCAAGTCTCTTAGGAGATTGCCCCCTGAGCCAGGTAGAGATTTTAGCTGACAAAATTTTTAACCAAAATATTATCCGAATCAACAACATTGATGAGACAGAGCCTGACCCTAGACTCAAAATCTTGCTCAGTGAAGCTCAAGTCACAGCACAACTGATGATTCCGTTAGAAACTCGCTCTGGTCAATTAGGGGCGATCGTTTGTAGTCATGGCAGTTCTCGGATTTGGGCCGATAGTGAAGTTGACTTGTTACAAGCGGTGGTCGATCAGGTGGCGATCGCCATCGATCAAGCCGAGCTATATGCCAAAACGCGAGCCGCCGCCTTTGCCGCTGAAACTCAAGCTCAACAACTGGCTGAGGCATTACAGGATTTGCAACACACTCAAGCCCAACTGATTCAAACTGAAAAAATGTCGGGTTTAGGGCAAATGGTCGCCGGAATTGCCCATGAGATTAACAATCCAGTTAATTTTATTAATGGCAACCTGACCCATGCCCACAACTATATTAAAGACCTATTGCACCTGATTCAGCTTTATCAAGAACACTATCCTGAACCGCATCCTGCTGTTCAATCTCAAATTGAGTTAATTGATATTGACTTCCTCTCAGAAGATTTACCTCGACTATTGGCATCCATGAAAATTGGTGCCGATCGAATTCGCCAAATTGTGCTTTCACTTCGCAACTTCTCTCGCTTAGACGAAGCCGAGATGAAACCTGTCGATGTGCATGAGGGCATTGATAGCACTCTATTAATTCTGCATAATCGCCTCAAGTCATTTTCTATTGGCAGTGGCATTCAAGTGATCAAGCATTACGGCGAACTCCCAGCCGTAGAGTGCTATCCGGGGCAACTCAACCAGGTGTTTATGAATATTTTGGTGAATGCGATCGACGCTCTAGAAGAACAACCAGAGCCACGCATTATCACCATCAAAACTGAGTTTGTGCCAGATGACCTGTTGCTACAGATAACAGACAAATCCACTTCAGCCAAATTGACTGAAGACCCAGGACTAGCCATCATTCGGATCAGCGATAATGGGCCGGGGATGAGCCGCAAAACTCGTGAAAAGCTGTTTGATCCGTTTTTTACAACCAAACCTGTTGGCAAAGGCACGGGTTTAGGTCTGTCAATCAGCTATCAAATCGTTGTGCAAAAACATCATGGCACGTTGAACTGCAACTCTGAACCCGGTCAAGGCACAGAGTTTATCATTACCATTCCATCTCAACAAAACCCCAAACTAAAAGAGAAAGAAGAGAGAAGAGCAAACCAAGAACAGGTGAAAGACTGGAAGGGTGAAGGAGTGGAAAAGTAAAGAAGGGCAGAAGTAAAGGGTCAAAAGTGGAAGGGTGATGCGATGATGCAATGGAGTCTCTGATTGACTCAGCACGCTTAACCATGCCAAATTTTTCAGATTATTTTTTGGTAAAAAACTTTTTTCCTATAGAATCCTCGATCGTGATTCTGGCGATCGCCGCTTTACTGGACTACCTGATTGGCGATCCCTGGAATTGGCTGCATCCGGTTCAAGTCATGGGCTGGGTGATCCATCACTACAGCAAATGGGTTTTAGAGCATTTTTCTGGAGCAACAACTCGACGACTAGCAGGGGTGCTGCTGGGGATTGGCATCATTGGCGGCAGTGGAGGGGTTGGTTGGTTGATCGTCTGGGGTGCCGATTTGATTCATCCTCTGTTGGGGGTGGCGATCGCCAGTGTGGTGTTGGCGAGTTGCTTTGCCGGACGGAGTTTGCGAATAGCGGCGATGGATGTCTTACAACCGCTATCCTTGCCAAAAGGAACACCCAGGGCAACCGAGGAACAGTTGAAAATAGCGCGATCGCGTCTCAGTCGCTACGTCGGGCGTGACACCGAGCAGTTATCAGAGCCTGAGATCCATCGAGCCGTGTTAGAAACGGTGACCGAGAATGCAGTGGATGGAGTAATCGCTCCCCTGTTTTATGCGATCGTTGGGGCATTGTTAACGCTGGGCAGTGTGCCGCTGGCACTGGCATACAAAGCTGCAAGTACCTTGGACTCAATGGTGGGCTACAAAGAGGCACCTTATACGGATCTGGGTTGGTTTAGTGCTAAGACAGAAGATGGGTTGACCTGGTTACCCTGTCGATTGACCGTACTGAGTCTGGCATTGCTGTCAGGTAAGCCTAACCAGGTGTGGCAGGTGTGCTGCCGCGATGCACCTCAAGATCCCAGTCCTAATGCTGGTTGGAGCGAGTGCGCCTATGCAGCTGTGTTGGGGGTGCAGGTAGGAGGCACTAATACCTATCGAGGGGTCATTAAGCAAAAGCCACTCTTAGGAGACTCGCTGCAACCGATCACGGTTGAACGCATTGAGCGGGCAATGGAGTTAACTCGAACTGTTTTCATAATCTGGTTGGCGATCGCCTTTGGTCTACTGACCCTGCTGCACTCAGTCCCATTGGCATCGGTATTAGGATCAGTACCACAACCCAAATGACGACCCCAATGTGATGCACCAAAATTAATGCAACCATAAGAACAATGGAAAAGTCACATTAGCTCCCCAAAATAAGGGCAAAATTTTAAGTTAGAGTATGCCTGATTAATGTATTACTACCCTATGTACAACCCTATTAAACCGCCCTCATCTCCTGTTCTAGAGGAGAGAACTAAAACCAGAAGCAGGTTTCCCCTTCTCCGTGTGAGATTAGGAGCCAGGAAATGAGGGAAATGTTAGTTGTCCATCGCAGTATTACTATCATCCTAAATTCTTGGATTTTAGAGCCGATCCATAAACGAAAGGTTTGAGCCCCTAAACCCCCTTGTAACTTGTAAAAGGAAAACTTCAGTTTTTTGTTTGGGTTTCCCTTTTTCAATGAGCAAGAGAAATCAAGCAATAGTAACCGTTTCAAGGTTTAAGATTGACTTCATAACTTAGCTCTAAGCAGCAAGGAACAGCATTAATGTCTCGCGCAATCAACTCACCTGGGTACTACCACAGATTCATGCATTGGTTGCTAGAGGAAGATCGGCAAACCAAGGAAGGCCCCTATGATAAGGGAAAGGCACACCGTAAGCACACTTGGTGGCAGGTCATGTGTCTAACAGGGGTTGATTACTTCTCAACTCTAGGCTATCAACCCGGCATTGCGGCTTTAGCCGCAGGTGCTCTTTCTCCATTAGCAACCCTGATTCTAGTGTTATTAACGCTGTTCGGGGCCTTGCCGATTTACCGCCGCATTGCGGCAAAAAGCCCTCATGGAGAAGGGTCGATCGCGATGCTCGAACATCTCCTGCCCTGGTGGCAGGGTAAGTTTCTGGTGCTTTGTTTGTTGGGGTTTGTTGCAACTGACTTCATTATCACCATTACTCTTTCAGCGGCAGATGCCACTGCCCACATCGTTGAAAACCCTTTGATTCCAAGTTTTTTGCAGGGTCAAGAGGTGATCATTACCCTGCTGCTTGTAGCCTTGCTAGGGATTGTATTTTTAAGAGGATTTCAGGAAGCGATTGGGCTTGCGGTGTTTCTAGTCAGTATTTATCTATTTCTCAATCTAATTACGATTGGGGTGGGCACATGGCAGGTTTGGCATCATCCCTCAGCGATCGCTGATTGGCACCATGCCTTGTTTGCTAATCACGGTAACCCTCTAGTCATGATAGCGATCGCCGTTCTGCTATTTCCAAAGTTGGCATTGGGTCTATCAGGATTTGAGACTGGGGTTGTGGTTATGCCACTGGTTCAAGGCAGCGGCAGCGACACCGAAGACTATCCCACTGGGCGCATTCGCAATACCCGTAAACTGTTGACCACGGCAGCAATAATCATGAGCTTTTTTCTGCTGACCAGCAGTCTAGTCACCACATTACTGATTCCGGCAGCAGAGTTTGAGACAGGTGGCAAAGCCAGTGGACGGGCTCTCGCCTATATCGCCCATCGTTATTTAGGTAACGGTTTTGGAACGATCTACGACTTAAGCACAATCGCCATTTTGTGGTTTGCGGGTGCCTCTGCTATGGCAGGGTTACTCAATGTTGTGCCGCGCTATTTGCCGCGCTATGGCATGGCACCCAACTGGGCACGAACCACCCGTCCGCTAGTCCTGGTTTATACAATCATTGCCTTTACAGTGACAATTCTCTTTAAGGCAAACGTAGAAGCTCAAGGGGGTGCTTATGCAACTGGGGTTTTAGTCCTCATGACCTCTGCCGCGTTAGCCGTTACCCTATCGTCTCGTCACCATCGCATCAAACATGAAACCTTGACATTTGGTGTGATTACGCTGGTATTTATCTACACTACTATTGCCAATATTATTGAAAGACCTGAAGGGATCAGAATTGCGATTTTCTTTATCAGTGTGATCGTCTTAACCTCTCTGATCTCTAGAGTATGGCGATCGACCGAGTTACGAGTCGAGCAGGTTGAGATGGATGAAACGGCCCGTCGTTTTATCACAGAAAACAAACGAGATAAAATACGCTTGATCGCTAACCGACTTAACACAGGAGATGTAGAGGAATATTTCTTAAAAGAGAGGGAAGTTCGAGAAGACAATCATATCCCCGATACAGACTCTGTTGTGTTTTTAGAAGTTCAAATTTCGGATGCATCAGAATTTGCTGATATCGTTCGGGTCAAAGGAGTGATGGTTGGTGATTATCGTATTTTGAGAGCCGAAAGTGCGGCAGTGCCAAATGCGATCGCCGCTATTTTGTTATCTATCCGTGACCAGACAGGCAAGATACCCCATGCCTATTTTGGCTGGGTCGAGGGCAATCCTATTCAATATCTGCTGCGCTTCATTTTGTTTGGAGAAGGAGATATCGCAGTTGTGACGCGAGAGGTGTTGCGTAAAGCTGAAAAAAGACCTAATTTGCGCCCTTCTATTCATGTAGGAGGTTAATCAAGACACCGATCCGGATCCTCATCTTCTATTTCTGACTAACGCGATCGCGCAGTCCATTCAACTGTTGCAACTGATGGGATTGTTCTTCTAACAGTAATGCAAGGCGATCGCACACTAAGTCACACAGTTTAAAGATCAGTGGATCTACGATTTCATAGTACACACTAATTCCTTGAGGGCGGCGCACTACGATTCCTGCTTGAGCCAAAATTTTTAGGTGCTTAGACACATTGGCCTGTCCCAATCCAGTTTCTTCCATCACTTCTGTGACATTTTTAGACCCTGACTTTAGACAACATAAAACTTGAAGTCGGCTCACCTCGGACAAAACTTTAAAGTAATCCGCAACAGGAGCCAGGGTAGCAGGTGAAGCTTGTAACATGACGGATCGGGGAATGACGAGTGCCTTAATCTTATCTCATTCAATATAGTGCTATGGCGATCCTAAACCGTTTGTGAAAGTGCCTGCCTTTTGGACAAACACTTTCACAAATAGCCTTTCTCCACAAATCAAATAGGATTGCTCCGTACAGTAATTTGATGAAATAAAAGGCTTCTTTCTTCAAAGCGATCGCCCGCTTTCTACAAACTGCTCTAATTGTTTACAAGCAGTTTGGCTTGCCAGTTCTTCAATTCCAATATCCCCAAGTCAATAAACGTTTAAACACGCCATACAATCAACCTTTAACCTCAAACCTATTCCTTCTGGATTAACATCTTGAATCATTAAATTAGAAGATAGTACCTGTATCTTTTAAATAGTTCTTATTACAAAAAATCATCTGCAAAAACATAAGCATGCCTTCGCAGATGACCCGCTTCCTTACTTAACCAAGGAAGCTAGAAGTTTAGATTAAACGATTAATCAATCGTACGCTTAACTGCATCTTTCATGTCTTCAACAGCATGACGACCTTCAGCTTCAGCTTGCTTGGCTTTGCCTTCAGCTTTGTCTCTGGGGCTACCTGTTACTTCACCCACAGCTTCTTGAAGCTTGCCTTCAACATTCTTAGCAGTTGCTTTGGCTCTATCATCAATACTCATGATATTTTCTCCCGTAATTTTCTTTGTTTTAAAAAGCAATAATTGATTTCAAAATCAAGTCTTATTGCTGACAATTTAAATTTACAAAGTAATCCATTTAACTTCCTCTATCTCAGGCTCTATTTTCTCTGAACAATTGGAGGGTAGTCCTTACTCAAAAATTATTACTTTTAGAGGACTACTCAATTAGAGACATATAGCAGTTCTAAATCAGTTGTGAGATGAGTGGGTTGCAATAGTTGACCCAGTGGAGATCATTTGGCTAGCACAGGTTCAGTGCTTGGCTTTCCTCAGTGCGCTCTTTAAGATAGCCCCTGTCCCCGTCAACCCGATACTCACACCCCCTAACCATTGCCGAATTCAAGTGAGATGAGTTCATTTGACCCAATTTAGGGCTTCAATTCGATTTTTTTGTTGTAACTTTATAACCTCTCAACGACTCTTTATCCAAGAGTCTCGGTTAGCGATCGCCCTCTTAGAAAAATGGTCTAGATGTATCAATTTTTCCTGAACTCACGAATGGGCATTGCTTAAACTTCATCCCTGTCACACCGCACCCTATGGCAAACCATAATCACGTTGCTTTATTGCAATCGGGAGTTGAAATTTGGAACAAATGGCGACGAACGTCCTCTATTAGACCTGACTTGAGTGGGGCAAATCTTATTTTGGCCGATCTCAACGGCATAGATTTCAATGGCAGCAATTTAATTGGTGCAAATCTCATCGGTGCAGATCTGCGTGGGGCCAATCTTAGCAAAGCCTATATGATCAAAACCAAGCTCATGGGGGCTGATCTGCGTGGGGCAAACTTAATGAGTGCTATTATGCGGGGCACCGACATGGCTGAGGCTGACTTAAGTTATGCCAACCTCAATCAAACCGATTTAATTGATTCAACCTTAACCGGGGTCAATTTTTATAGTGCTTATCTGATCAGGGCTGTTCTTAAAAGTGCTAATTTACGTGAAGCCAGCATGATTCAAGCCAATCTCACCTTGGCTGACCTTTATCGCACCATTCTCATCTCAGTGAATTTTCGCGAAGCCACACTGTGTCAGGCAAATTTAATTGAGGTCGTACTCAATCGGGCAATTTTAGACTACGCCAATCTGAGTGAGGCTGACTTAAGAGGAGCCGATCTGAGTACAGCCAGTATCCAAAGTGTCGTGTTGGATGGAGCCGACTTGCGGGGGACAACCTTGCCTCAAGCAGTAGTAACCTGCCCATCTTTGTAATCACCTCAACGTGATCACCCCAACCGTCTTTCAATTACAGGCGGCTCTAAAGTTTGACAACACCTGGCAAGTGGGGCGAGTGCTTCCAGTGGAATAAACCCGGACATTATCATAGTCATAGCCAGAGGTGTTGACAATCACTGGGTCAATCAACACCGAATCTTCAATAGAGGAGTCAATCACGACGGGATTAATCAAAATAGAGTCTTCAATCTCGTTGTCATATCTATCTCTTGACCAGCGATCGCGATAGTCTCGCTCAGAGTCACGGCTATACACAGCTCTAGGTTGCCCATAGTCTCCCACTTGCACCGTGACAGCACCCCCACGCACCACAACCCCATCTGCCCAGACAGGTAAGGCACTGGTCATGCCAACTGCACTAATGACAACCCCTGACAGCAACAGAGAAACGGATTGCTTCATACCACTAAAACCTTGATGTTGAGCGTGTAGTAACCGCATAAATAAATCTTAGGAAGTAGCGATCGCCTACCCTCTAGCCTAACGCGCTTCGTTAGAATTTGAGGAGACCGTTAGATTAGGCGACTAATCTAAACAAACAGACCTAAACCAATAGACGGGTGAACCGAGGCATAAGTTTCTGCATTGCACCGTTGCATAGAACCCCGTGTCTCATACCATCAGACCGTCTGCACAAATCATCTTTTAAGACCGTGAATCGTTTACTGATCTACCATGATTCACAATTACAGTCCATCGAAGGGAGCAAAGTGGGTGAACCCAGACAGTAGCACTGAAACCTTAGAACTTGTTAAAGCACATTATCAATCTGGCAAAGCTGCCTTTGAGCGAGGTGCTTATCGTCAATCAGTGCAGGCTTTGGAAAAAGCAGCGAGTTTGGTCAATCGTACCTCGCGCTTGGGGGGCGAAATTCAAATCTGGTTGGTGACTGCTTATGAGGCAGCAGAACAACGCGAAGAGGCGATCGCTCTCTGCGAAAAACTCACTCGCCACCCAGATCATGACACTCGCAAACAGGGAAGCCGTTTACTCTATATTCTCAAAGCACCCCGGCTCAAAACCCGTCCAGAATGGCTGACCCAAATTCCAGACCTGGCAGCACTCGACATTTCTGAGCGCGACACCAAAGGAGCCTATACTCCAGCTAAACGTCCTCCTCGTCCACGCCCCTCGGTTGAACCTAATTTAGAACCGATTGATCTCAGCCAGGTCAACACTAAAGACAATCGCTTTATTTGGGTTGCTCTAATCGCGATCGCCCTCATTTTTGGCAGTTTACTCTGGTTGAGCTAAAGAGCGAAGAGTGAGAGAGTGAAAGGGTGAGGTGTGAGACATGAAAGCATGACAAGATTTCAAGCCAGTTTTGGGGCGATCGCAAATGGGTTCAAAGCAGTGCGAACTGTTTTGTTGCTCCTAGTTCTGTCGGTGCTGCTGTCAGGCTGCATTCGCTATGACGTAGGAATCAACTTTGCAGGTCAAAATAAAGGTGAAATCATCCAACACATTCACCTAGGAGAACAACTCACCAACTTTAACGGGGCGATCGCTCAGGAATGGCTCAAAAAGCTAGAACAGCGAACCCGCTATTTAGGTGGACGAGTTCGTCACCTCTCGAAACAAGAAATCGTTGCTACCATTCCCTTCAACAATGGAGTTGAGTTGCAAGAGAAGTTTAATCAATTTTTTAATCCCACCCCCCAAGAGCTTCCCGCCCAAGCTAAAACGCCCGATCTACCTGCGATCGCTTCTCACCTCACCGTCTTTCAACGCAACTTCTTCTTAGTCGAAAAAAACTACCTGACGTTTGACATTGACCTGCGATCGCTCGGTGTTCTCTCCTCTGAGGGCAATGTCTTGATTAGTCCGGGCAGCCTGCTCGACCTCGAATTTAGCCTCGACACCCCCTGGGGTGCCCAAAGCCCCCAATTGCAACCCACCCCTAGCTCTATCCCCGACCAATCGCCTGATAAACACCTAGTTTGGACCCTCAAATCTGGAGACATAAACCATATTGAGGCAACTTTTTGGGTACCCAGTCCGATCGGCATTGGCGCAGTCGTTATTATTCTCGTTGTGGCGTTTGGCTCTGTAACCAAAGCCCTAATATCACCTCCATAAAGAGCAAAAGAGGATCACGACCTTTAGATTAAATGTCACAGTTCATTAACATTTCGAGGGGATAGATTGACAATAAAAGTCAAAACGGTAACAATAGATACAGAAACAAATCGTTCATCTCTTTCTTGATCATTGAATCGTCAAGTTCAAGAGACGGAAGTAGGGAGACATCCCGAAGGAACGCGCCTCAACCCGTTACATATTTCAAAGAGGCGAATTCTATGAAACTTACTTACCGTGGCATCAGTTACGATTACAATCCTCCTCAAGCTCAAGCAACTGAAGTTGTTGCCGCTGGCAAATATCGCGGTTCTGGCTTGAGATTTCGCAAAGCGCAAAAAGAATTAGCGCAACAGCCCAGTCTCGATCTGAAATATCGGGGTGTGGCTTACAGCACAGCAACGCCTGAAGCCGTGTCAGTTCCTGTTGCAGTTGAGCCTGTTGTCGTTGCAACTTCAACCCGTGTTTCCGTGGATGATCGGCTACGCTCATTGATGCTCAACCATCACCGCAGCGTCAAACAACGTGAACAAGCCATGTTGAGCCGTGTTGCAGTGCAAGTCGGTTTACCTACTCAATACGCTTACGAGTATTGGAATCCTATTCAAGGCAAGATCAATACAGCTGTAACAGAAACCTACGATCGCAGCCGTGTTGCATTTAGCTAAGGATCATGAGTTCAATCACTGGTGGGATGTCTCACTGACAAACGGGCAAAACTGTGACGTTAGCTCAGTCAAATGATAGCCATCCCACAAAGATTACAGTTTCGTTGATCTTCATTCCTCAGCTTTGATTTTGATATCGCTGATCAAAGGGCGTTCATTCCGCCATCAGCTACACAAGGCTCAAGTGAGTTGGTTTGCAAGCACTCCTTTAGGGGTGCTTTTTATTGGGCGTCCTATTGCAATCAGTCTCTAGCGTGAGATAGGCAACTCAATCTGAAACTCCGCCCCTTGATTGGGGTGATTGATACACCGGATGGCACCTCGATGCTGTTTGACAATGATTTGATGACAAATTGAAAGCCCCAATCCTGTTCCCTGTCCAACTGGTTTTGTAGTGAAAAAGGGATCAAAGATCCGATTTACAATCTCTTCGGGAACACCAGAGCCATTATCTCGAATAGAAATAATGACTGCATCGGGATGAGGTTGCCAGGTGCGAATGGTGATTTCGGCTGAGTTTCCACCTGCATCTAGAGCATTGCTCAACAAATTTAAGAAAACTTGATTGATCTGTCCGGCGTTGCACTCGACCGGGGGCAGCGACCCGTAATCTTTGTGAATCTTGACCTGGGGATCAATGCGATGTCTGAGAATCACCAGGCTGCTATCAATGCCTTCATGCACATCGACTGCTTTGCAATCCGTTTCATCTAGGCGTGAAAAATTGCGTAGGGTTGAAACGATATCTCGAATACGTCCTGTTCCCGTTTGCATTGATTGAATTAATTGAGGAAAATCTTGCCGCACAAAATCAACTTCTAAAGTTGCAAATCGAGCGGCGATCGCCTCTTTTGCCTCAGGATAACAATCAGTACAAAGGGCGATCGCTTGCTCTAAAACCGCTGCATATTGCTGGACGTAAGGTAAATTGGCATGAATAAAATTGGTAGCGTTGTTAATCTCATGGGCAATGCCTGCAACCATCTGTCCCAAGCTAGAGAGCTTTTCGCTTTGGATCAGTTGAATTTGGGTGGAGCGCAATTCTTCTAAGGTGTTTTGCAGTTGCTCCGCCTGAGCCTGAGACCGAGCAGCATTGATACGCACTTGTGTATATAGCTCAGCCTGCTGAATGGCGATCGCAATTTGATCTCCTAATTGCTGCATCAATTCCTTTTCCCAGGCTTGCCAATGGCGTGGGCTACGACATTCATGAGCAATTAACAAACCCCACAACTTAGGAGATTTCTGCTCTTCAGCCGTTGGGTCTAACTCATCAGCTGTCGTGTTTTGCAGAATTGGCACAATCAGGTTGGCTTGTACCTGCAATCGTTGCAAAAAGTTGACATGGCATTCGTCTAACCCCGCCTCGCACACATTGTGAATACCGCGAACTCGCCCACCTCGATAAAGCTCAGCATATTGAGAGGAAAAGCAGTTGTCTTGACCCATTTCCCCTAAAACAGAAGTCCATGCTGGCAAGACGTTTTCAACGACTACTGTCCCTTGCCAGTCTTGCTGAAATTGATAAATCACAACGCGATCGGTATTGAGCAACTCCCGCACCTGTTGCACAACCGTATTGAGAATGACATTGAGGTCGAGACTACTACGAATCTGGTTTGTGATCAGGCGCAATAAAGACTCCCGCACAATCCGATGTTTCATTTCGGTGTGCAGCATGTTTTGGTGAATCACGATCGCCAACTGTCCAGCCACCTCTTGCAAGAGTTGAGACTCCCAATCAAGCCATTGACGAGGGCGATGAGAAGCCGTTTCTCCAGTGGGGTCATCACACTGCTGTACCTCAATCACGCTATTAACTTGACCTCCATACTGAGTGGCGATCGCCAGCACAGAACAAGTTAACTCTCGTCCATCTCGAGCAACGTGGGCTTGAGTCGAGGCAAGTGGAGTTGACTGAAGCAACACCTGCTGTAAATAGGGATGGTCTTGGGGTAAAAGCGCATCTCCTAAATCAATGGCACAGGTCGATTGGCTATATTCTCCCCAAATCACCAAGGTTTGCTGATCATCGTCTTGGGGTAGCAAAACTCGAACGCTTTTGCAAGCAAGGGTTTGAGCGAGTAGCTGGCAGGAAAATCTTAAAATCTCACCCAAGTGAGCGGCACTACGAATCATCTGGTTGATTTGATTGACGACACTTGCAATCAATAACCGTTGCTGAAGCTGTAGTGTAGGGTTTGGTTCAATTGCTTTTTGCATTATGTCAAACAGAGAACTGTCTACCTTAGAGGGGCAAACTAGTAAGTGAGTTTACTCACAACTGGGCATATTCGAGAGGCACCGTTGTTTCAAATCAGTCACAGAAAACAGACATAACTAGCCACTCAGCAACTGTTAGAACTACTTACCAATAGACAAATCAGCTTTAAAGGGTCAGGCTTTTTACTCTACAAAAGTCAATTCATAGCCAAGACCAACGCTGAGTTGCGTGATTACAGTCCTCAATTGCTTGTTTCTGGAAGAGAAGACCCTGATCAGCACGGTTAAACCAGACTGGGTGATTTATGCTCTTAAAAAAGAAATTTAGATAACCCTAGTCAACAAACCCTTTCTACTTAGTTAAGTTTAGTTAATTACCACTGCTAATCAGTGTAATCCTCATAACTTATCTTAATACTCTACCGTCAGATATAGGTAATATCCAGCCTTAGTAACAATTTTGGGTCAGCCTCTTTAGCGTATTCAGATACCTCTACCTACGAAAACAACGTTAGCCACAATGGGCGATCGCCCCTCCAGTCCTCCTGTTTCTCCCTCAAACGCCCCTACCCCGTTCAGGTACGATTTGCTCAAAGGCCGATGTAAAACTACGGATTTATGCAAGCGTGTAGGGGTGATTTTATGTTACAAAGATAGTTTCCTAAACAGTTAACTCCCTGGCACAAAACTGGTATTGATTTTTGAGTCTACGGTTATTTCAGAACGAATCGTTAGAATTAAGACAGCATAAAGATGTTTTTTTGTGGGATCTGATATTTTTTGAATGGATTTTCAAAGAATAAACATACAGAACGATTTAGGTATTTAATATTCAGTGGTGGTTAAAAAAACTTGACTCATAAATTCAATCATTCTGTGTCAAATCGTTACTCAACATGAGTTACAAGTTATTTCAAAACACAGTGATCTTGATATTAAGATTGTTGATTCAGGTTTATTTTTGAAGTAACTTTTAAGACTGATATCAAAGCAGGGTGTTTAGCAACATTTAACTTATACGGAAGCAGACTCCAATCCAATCCATGAAGCCAACCTGGAAACAAATCTATCCTTGGATGGCTGCGGCAGTGAGTAATTTAGATTCTGTAGACTCACTATTGCGGCAGGTAATCGGGATGATTGCTGCTACCTATCAAGCAGAGGTTTTATTGTGGGCAGGTCTAGCCACTGGCATGTCAGACACCTTGCAAGTTTATGCGACTGCAGGAGCATTGCAGACCTTTAAAGATAGTATTGATTTTGAGCCAGACTCGGTTTCATTGCCGCTACAACCTGAAATTCCTGATCCAGAACAGGGAATCTGGCAATTTTATCCACGGGTGTTGCCATCTTGGTTGCTAGAGCAACAACAATCGCCCCAAGTCACCCAACTTGAAACAGGTGATTTAATCGTACCCATCACTAACCGGGGCAAGCTTGAGCAGGCTAGCTTTATGGGCATTGTGCCGGTTCCCACGCCGCTACAATTTGTGCTGCAACTATACCGCCCTCAGGGACAATTACCCCTGGTTGAGACCTCACTTGACGCCCAAGAATCACTGTTGTCAGCTTTGTCTGATGGAATTGTGGCTCAAGCGACCTCCACTCAAACCAAACACAATGTTGTAGGGTGGAGTGATCAAGAGTTAGAAGCCATTGATGTTGTCTGTGGGCAGTTGGGGTTTGCCTATAGCGCGCTGTACTGGCGACAACGATTAGAACAATCCCGATTGCAAGCGGCTTTAATTGGGCGCATCGCTCGCTTGTTAAACTCTAGTCTTAACCCCGATGAAATCGTAGGACGCATCGTTGCAGAGTTAGGGCAAGGACTCCAATGCGATCGCTCTCTCTTGGTAGATCTGCGCGACACACCCATCAACATTTTGTCCATTTGGGATCACCCAGATTACAACCTCAAACCCCTACAACACCGACAAATTGACCCAGCATTGTGGCGCAATGTGGTCGATATGTTCTTGCAGGGGGGTGCCTCCTATCTTGAACTCAAAATAGCAGACGACGATGTGGATCCACTATTTGAGTGGTTACATGAGATTGGGGCAGTCTCGGTGTTGATGGTGCCCTTATTCATTCAGGAAGAGTTTTTTGGAGCAGTGGCACTGTTGTCTTATCAACAAGAGCGGGTTTATCAACTTGATGAACTGCAAACTCTGAGGCAGGTTGCTGACCAGGCGGCGATCGCTCTCACCAATGCCCAACATTATCAAAGCCTGTGGCACAAGCAAGAAGCATTGAGATTGCAAAATAAATCCCTGCAACGGGAAATTGTGCAAGATGAGTTGACTCACCTCATGAACCGTCGCTCTCTAGAGCGTGAGCTAGAACAGTTGAGTACTCGTTCTGCCTGGGCAACACAATCGATCTTCAGTGTTATCGTGTGTGATATCGATTACTTTAAGTTGGTCAACGATACTCACGGGCATCTTGTGGGTGACGAGGTCTTGCAAATCTTAGCGCAACGGTTACAGCGACAATTACGACGAGAGACTCCGGTTTATCGATATGGTGGCGAAGAGTTTGTTGTAATTTTGATGGAAACTGAACTAACCAAAGCCGTTGATGTAGCTGAACGACTGCGACAAGCGGTTCGAGATCAACCCATTCAAACCACTGTGGGAGGATTAGACATTACCGCCAGTTTTGGAGTAGCACAGCAAAATCCGATTCAAGATCATCAGGCATGGGATGTGCTGCATCGGGCTGATCAAGCGATGTATGAAGCGAAACGGGAAGGGCGCGATCGCGTCAAAGCGATTTAATCTACCTCAATCAAATTAGGGCTTTGATCGAGGTAGATCGATGGCAAACCCACCCACCTCGATCAGAGTCTCCAGTTAACGCCTCTTAGGTTGTGGATAAAGCCAACCATAAAATAGACGGGTCAGTTGCGGCATCACAAAATAAGCCAACGCCCAGACGACTAACGCCGATGTCACCATTTGTCGCACCACCCACGGCATCCACGCCAAATAAGGGGCAAGCAGATATCCAATCAGTGACGACAATATCAACACCCCCAGCCAAGTGACGATCGCCACTTTATAGCGTTTGGGGGGAGTTTTTTGAGGGCGTTCGGGTAGTTGAAACCAGGTTTCTAATCCGGTCAAAACCTGAACATTTTCAGACTGTTGAATCAGCGGTTGAACTCGACCGATCCAATCGCGTCGCTCCTCTGACTCTAGCCATGCTTGTAGGTGGGGATGCTGATCAAAATGAAGAACGATCGTATATTCCGCTGGTTCTCCAGATCGAGGACGCAAAATCTGGACTCCTAAATGCCCCTCAAACCGCTTGGCAACTGGCACAATGCCCCGCAACCACTCCTCATACCCTTCCTCTCGACCGGGTTTGACTAGATGCGTAATCACAGCGGTGACGTGATGGTTTTGAGGCAATGGAGAATAAGTCATACTATCGTTTGACAGGTTCGGGAGTGGGTACACTGGCCGGTTGACCATGAACTAGCGTAAAAGCATATTCCACTCCAATGCCATAGCCACCTGAATGGGCTTTAACCACATCCAACGTTGGATAATAAGTCTCTTTGCGTGCCCAATCTCGCTGAAACTCAAGCAACACTTGTTGCCAGGTAACAGGAACTGCCCCCGCCTGCACCATTCGTTGAATCGATGTATCGTGAGCCACTGTGGATGTACCACCCGATGCGTCCACCACAATATAGACTTCATAGCCATCTCGAATCGCTTCGATCGCCGGAAAGGTCAAACAAACTTCTGTCCACAGGGCCGCCATCACCAGTTTTTTGCGCCCGATTCGCTCGACTTCGGCACGAAACCCCGGATCTTCCCAGGAGTTCATGCTGGTGCGCTCGATCGGAGCATAGTCAGGGAACTGCTCGGTTAAAGCAGGAATGGTATAGCCACTAAAGCTTTTTGTCTCAACCGTTGAGAGCACAACTGGGGCACTAAACACCTTGGCCGCTTTTGCCAACCCAACAACGTTGTTTACCAGCAACTGGCGATCGATCGAGTTGACACCAAAAAACATTTGAGGCTGATAGTCGATCAAAATAACGGTACAGTTTTGAGGCGTAAGTAACTCGTGGATAGACATGAGAGTGACCTGTCAAATAAAGACGAGTCAAGACTACAATGCCTCTAATAGAACTGTGAAGTACGCACTTTTTGGTAAGTCTATCCCATGACAAGCTCGGAACCCGAACAACCAAATTATTTCAGTAAGGAACTTTCCTTTGATTACGAAACCTATATTGAGGACAACCGCTTAACCTGTGCGGTTGAGTCTACGATTAGAGTCACCAGTGGACGCTGGAAAGTGTTAATTATTAGAGAGTTATTACAAAGTTCAAAACGCTTTAATGAGTTACACCGTTCTTTATTTGGAGTCACTCACAAGGTTTTAACTCAGCAGCTACGCGAAATGGAAAAAGATGGAATCGTGCATCGAGAAACCTATCAGGAAGCTTCTCCAAAGGTAGAGTATTCGCTAACTCCCTTGGGGCGATCGCTCCATCCTGTGATTGATCTAATGCACCAATGGGGCATAGAGTACATTAAGCAAAGTGAAGCAGACTAGTATATTAAAATGACTTCGCTATTGACAGCCGCTTGATGAAAGAAACGAGTTAAAGAATCAAAAATCTGTTGGAAAAACTCCCATGCTTCCTCATTCCACTCGTCCCTCTGAGCATAAATTTTTGTGCTCCTCCGCTGTTCAAATCTAAGACGAATCTCAGGCATGGGTAATCGATTTAAAGCCTGGGTAATTTCCTTGACTTCAATGCTGTTTAAGTAACGAATATGTTCATAGCCAGGTTCAGAAAAAGCTCGTTCACCACCCATCACTATAGAACCCAAAGGTGATTTAATTTGGCTTTTGTCAAACACAATCTCGCCTGTTAGTAAATAGTGGATGGCTTGCCATTCTTTTTCAATAGAAAGCTGAGTTTGAGATAAAAGATGGTTGCGATAGACACTCGCTTTATCTTGGGATAATGCTTCTCTCAATTCTGCCCCTAGCTGTTTTACGAGTTTATTGTTGTTTTGAGTTTGAGCTTGTTTGAGGCTATCCATTAGCTCATCTAACCTTAAATTTTCAGGACAAAAGAATTGTTCGATGCGTTCAGAATTGCTTTGCAACTCAGTCAGTCTTTCCAGTGATATGCGTTGATAGTTGACTGTGATTCCCACTGTACTGTAATTCCTACATATTGGAATTTTCCACTATTAAGCCCTTAAAACCTATCTAAAGGCAGGTGTGATTTCAAGCGAAATAATTAAATTCACAATCCGTTTTCAAGGGGGTGATTCCTGTTCTATGGAAATGTTGCTACATACCCTTCCTAAGGGCAGTCGTTTTGAAGAAATTAAACTACCTCTTCATTGAAGAAATACACCACTTGAATAAAGAACGGCTTAAAATTGAGCAGTATTTTTGACTAAAATCATCCCCATCTACCGCCACTATAGATTCCACACATTCCATTGAGGTATTAGAGTTGTATGGCAGGTTCTCTTTCTCCAGCATCCCTTGCTAATAAGCCCATCACCTTTGGCACCGATGGTTGGCGAGGTGTCATTGCCGCCGACTTTACCTTTGAGCGAGTGATGCGCGTCGCTCCATTGGCAGCAAAAGCCCTAGAGCACATTTATGGAGACCAAACCCCGACTCGCACCATCATCGTCGGCTACGATCGCCGTTTTCTCTCGGCTGAGTTTGCTCAAGCGACCGCAGAATCAGTGAAAGCAGCGGGGTTTGATGTTTTGCTCTCAGAGTGCTACGCCCCTACTCCGGCATTTAGTTGGGCAGCTAAGCAACACAATGCTTTGGGTGCTCTGGTGATTACAGCTAGCCACAACCCAGCCGCTTATTCAGGTTTAAAAGTTAAAGGTGGGTTTGGTGGATCAGTGCCCCCTGAGGTGACAAAAAAAATTGAGGCAATGCTGCAAGAGCCTCCTTCTCAAAGTACAGATAGTGGCAACACCGCATCCATCACGACCTTTAACCCCTGGACGAGCTATTGTGATGCGCTCAAGGCAAAGGTCGATTTAGCCGCGATCAAAGAGGCGATCGCCAGTGGCAAATTGACCGTGTTTGCAGATGTCATGCATGGAGCCGCAGCAAGCGGGTTAGAGCAAATTTTGGGCTTACCCATTCGCGAGATTAACAGCGAGGCAGACCCTCTCTTTGAAGGAGGCGCACCCGAACCTCTGCCCCGTTATCTGTCTAAATTATTTGATCAGGTTAAAACCCACCGTCAGCAAACAGCAGAGGGCTTGTCGGTTAGTTTAGTGTTTGATGGAGACAGCGATCGCATTGCCGCCGTTGACGGGCAGGGCAACTTCCTCAGTTCCCAAATCCTTATTCCAATTCTGATTCACCACCTGGCAACTCGGCGGGGCTTTACCGGAGAAATCGTCAAAACTATCAGCGGTTCTAACTTGATTCCCCTGGTGGCAAAACTTCACAACTTGCCTGTTCATGAAACGCCGATTGGCTATAAATACATCGCCGATCGCATGTTAGAGGCACAAGTCTTTCTAGGGGGTGAAGAATCGGGCGGTATCGGCTACGGCAGCCACATTCCAGAACGCGATGCCCTATTGTCGGCTCTTTATGTGTTGGAGGCAGTTGTGCAATCGGGGCTTGATCTGAGTGAGCAATATCGTCAGTTGCAAGAGCAAACGGGCTTTACGGCTGCTTACGATCGCATCGACTTGCCCCTCGCCAGTATGGACGTGCGATCGCGCCTATTAGAGCAACTGCAAACCCAACCTCCAGCCAACATTGCTGGAGTGGATGTGATCGATTGTCTGGCGATCGACGGTTACAAGTTTCAGTTAGCCGATCAAAGCTGGCTCCTCATTCGCTTTAGCGGCACTGAACCCGTCCTGCGCCTTTATTCTGAAGCGGCAACCCTCGATCGAGTCCATGAGATTCTCGCTTGGGCGAAGGAGTGGGCAAGCTGAGGAAAAAAGAAAAAAGAAGAGAGAATCGCGGTAGATAGAGGTCGTTTATTGGGGAGAAACCTGCTACACTCTCTATCTGAATTGAGTGATTCTATCCAACGATTCATGGCATAGGGCTTTTCTTCTTTTTTTTCTCTTCTTTTTTCCTATGGTTCGTTTGATTGTGGCGACCGGAAACCCCGGTAAAGTTCGGGAGATGCAAGCTTATCTGACCGATCTAGATGTGGAACTGGTGCTCAAACCAGACGAGCTAGAGATCGAAGAGACAGGAGATACGTTTGCTGAAAATGCTTGTCTCAAAGCCGCGGAAGTGGCGATCGCAACAGGAGAATGGGCGATCGCGGATGATTCGGGGTTAATGGTGGATGCGCTAGATGGGGCACCGGGGGTGTATTCGGCTCGCTATGGCAGCTCTGACCGAGATCGCATCGAACGGCTGCTATTAGAGCTAGGCAACGAATTAGATCGGCAAGCGCAGTTTGTTTGTGTCGTGGCGATCGCTCGTCCTGATGGGGCGATCGTATTGCAAGCCGAGGGCATTTGTCCCGGTGAAATTTTGCACGCTGCCCGTGGCACGGGCGGGTTTGGGTATGATCCCATCTTTTATGTCCCTGAGCAGCAGATGACGTTTGCTGAAATGTCACCAGAGGTGAAACATAAAATCAGCCATCGAGGACGGGCATTTCAAACGTTATTGCCTCAACTCAAGCCACTTTTATCGTCTTAGAGCACATAAGATCCCCGGTCTCCTTAAAAGACCGGGGATTGAAGGCTAAATGGCTTCTAAATTCACTTCGCCAGTCCGAATCCGGATAATCTTCTCAACCGGGGTGATAAAGATTTTTCCATCTCCGATTTCACCCGTTCGAGCAGCCGCGATGACTTTTTCGACTACCATATCGACCTGGTCATCTTCTACAACAATCTCAACTTTTAATTTCTGTAAAAACTCGACTGTGTATTCTGAGCCACGATATCGCTCAGTTTGCCCTTTTTGTCGTCCAAATCCACGGACTTCGGACACGGTCATGCCAACAATGCCAGCATTTACCAGGGCAATTTTAACTTCATCGAGTTTAAAAGGACGAATAATCGCCTCAACCTTTTTCATTTATTTCAGCACTCCTTACGTTAGGGTTAATTCCTCACACCAGCATGACTCGTTCTATCACCGTCAAGAAGAGAGGTTTTGTAGCAAGAAAGACATTTTCATAGAGAAACCATCCCACTTATTCTGCCATTAGAACGAACCGTGTGAGGGATCACCTCATATCAATTCCAAAAACCGCTGCGCCAAGTGATGGGCTAATAGACGGGCTAATAAAAAACCTCCCAGATTGGGAGGTTAGCTTGAGAGGATGACTGGCTAATGCAACGCTGTTAATAGACAACAGACTTATTGAACTGCGAGCACTCCTGCAATAGCCGAGGTAGCCGCCGACACAAATGCCGTTGCAAACAACCACCAGGCAGCAGAGGCAGCCGCTTTGCGAGTTTCCTCGGCTTGCCGTTGGGCCTGCCGCTTGACTTCATCCATGTAACGCTGTGCCTCTTGTTGCAGCCGCTCAGCACGACGCAAGACACTATTGCGAGCCGACTCAATTTGGTCAATGATGCGGTTTGCGTCTGCTTCAGAGATATCCTCACGGGAGCTCATCAGGGCGACGAGAGTACCACGGTCAAAATGGCCCAAGCGATCGCGCAGAGCATCAAACCCAGCCTGAGGATCATTAAACAGCGTCCGAACGTCGCGTTTAATATCGTCATAGTTCAACTCAGGACGGTTGAGGGAGTTGAGATAACCCCGAATGCGAGCAAAGATATTATCAATCACCGACTGTAGGCGATATTGAATGCTACGGATTTGATCTAGCATTTGGTCGCGCACAGATTCAACATTGGCGACAATGCGCTCTGCCTCTTCGGGGGTCATGTCTTTGCGCTGAGATAGCAACGCAATAATGGTATTGCGGTCAAACCGAGACAGGCGATCGCCCAAGCTGCTGGCACCCAAACGGGGGTCTTGCAACAACAATTGCAAATCTCGCTTGATGCCCTCTGGGTTCAGTTCATCTTTGCCTGTATTCCGCAGATACTCTTCAATGCTAGCCTCAAAATCAAGGGCTCGCTGTTGAGTCCGCAGTGCCAACCGTTTAGGTGCACGAGTGACATCACGAATGGCTTCTTGAACTCGATCAATCGTCTGATTGACCTGCTCTTCACTCAGGTCTTGACGCTGGCTGAGCAATCTTACCAAAGTTTCGCGATCCATCCGAGAGAGGCGATCGCGCAGTGCCAACGATCCTTCTTTGGGGTTCTCAAACAACCGTTTGACATCTCGTTGAATGCCATCGGGGTCAAGTTCTTCTAAGTTGGTGTTGCGCAGATATTGAGCCAGGGTTTGAGTTGTCTGGTCATATTGCTCTTTAGCTTTGCCCGACAACAGTTGTGGGGCGTGAATAAAGTTGTACCAGTTTGACTCCACTTGATCGAGGATGTGGTTAGCATCTTCAGGGGTGACATCCTGACGTTGGCTGAGCAACTGCACAAGGGTATCGCGATCAAACCGAGAGGCACGATTGCGCAACAGATCTAACCCTAGCTGAGGGTCGTTGAACAAAATTCGCAATTCCCGTTTAATGCTCTCTGGGTTGAGTTCATCTCGGCCCGTGTTTTGCAGATAGCTCTCGACCCGCTGCTGAGCCGCTTGGAGTCGTTGTTGAGCCTGCTCAGTTCTGCTGCGAGAATCGGCTACGACGCGATCGCGCACCTCTTGAAACTGTTGCGCCAATGCTTCTGCTTCAGCAGGGCTGATATCTTGACGCTGGAACAACACCTGAGCAAAGCGGGAGCGATCATATGGCATCAAACGAGTGTTCATGGTCTCGTAATCTGCCTCTGAGTTCTCCAGAATGGCTCTAAACGCCCGTTCATTGTCTTGGGGCGACAGCAATTGCTCACGGGGCGTAAAGGTGAGATACGTTTCGATGCGTTGATGCAAATCAGAGACAATTTCTTGCTCTTCGGCGGCTCGAACGGTATTCAACACATCTAGCCGAATCCGCTCTAGCTGATCAGCTTTCTCTTGAATCTGGTTTTGCGTCAGCAAACCACGAGAGTTCAAGATATTCACAAAGTCAGAGCGACGAATCTGCTCAATTTGACGGCGCACGGTACCTGGGTCGGCAGCCGGATCATAGAGCAAATTGCGGAACTCTAGCTCGACCGTCTCTGGACTCAACTGCCAGACATAGACATGCAGCAGGTAGTTCTCAACATCGGCCTTAATCGTATTAAACGGCTCATTTGAGGTGTTAATGCCGACTTGACCTGCCAACTCACCGACTCGATCTTGAGTTGACTTAACCCGATTGAGAATTTTCTCAATATTGAGATCAGAGAGATCGCTGCGCCCCATCACCATGCCCACCAATGGGGCAAGACTAGCGGGAATCATTTGCTGCAACCCACCAGGAGTCGCCTTGGTTGCCTCTGAAGAAGACTGACGCGATCGCCGAGTTTCTTCAATCAACTGGTCAAGCTTAGCGGTGATCTCATCGCTTTTGAGTTGACCGGGTTGAGCCGATCGCAGTTGATCAAGCAATTCTGTCAGGCGATCGGGTTGCTGATCTTGAACGCTCCGTCGCCATATACTCTCTAGCTCATCGGCTAAGCGGTTGACTTCACGCTTTGACAAATCAGATCGACTGCCAATCAGGTCTACAAAGGTTTGACGAGTGACATCACGAGCGCGATCGCTACCCACCAACGATTTAGCTTCGGGCGTATTTAACAATCGCTCAAACTCATTACGCACACTAGAGAAGTCAAATTCTGCCGGACGCAACCGCTCAAGGTAATCTTCAATATTTTCACGAATGCTCGCAGGGTCAATGCCAGTACCCAACTCACGTCGTACTGCTGCTGCCGCTGCCTCAGCCGTTGCGACCACTTGTTGATTGACCGTCTTAGCACCCAACGCCGCCGCAGCCGTGCCAACGATCGCCTGAAAGCCACTCGTAGCACTGTTGACAATTGAGCCAATCAGCGATCCAACGGTGGTGGAGCTAACCCACACTAACAACGAAAAGTAGGCAGCCCAAATAACCAAACCCATGATCGCCCCTAAACCCGCACTCTCTAGCAAGATCAACTGTACTGCCAGATAACACGCTACAAACAAGGCGATGCTGACGGTGATGAGAGTCCACAAGCCGACGCCAAAGCCGATCTTGCGAATGGTAGAGCCGACTCCATCACGATCTGATTTGCTGCGATCGCGATCGTCGTCATCGGATGAACGACCCAAGTAAGAGATTCCCGCTGCTACTGACAAGTTAGTCAACAGCAGTTGAATCGCAAAAGCCAACAATAACCCTGCAACTAATGTTATGAAGAACTGTGGCCCTGAAGGAAGTTGTGATACCTCTTCAGGAGTTGAAATCGGCGGAGCGACTGGAACCTGAACCATCCACAGGTGCCAGGTTCTGAGCGTTACCCCAGCTAGCCAATGAAGCATGATTTTCCCTCTTTAAACACTAAATCTCACGTAGTTTCCTGCGGAGCGTAACTCTGCAATGAGACATAATCCTTCTGTAGTTACCATCGCGGAGATCGCGCTTGTGCTCATCGCTCAGAAGTGGGAACTGTTGCTATAGCTTAGGGAAGGTTTTTGTGGAGTAAAGAGTAAAAGAAAAGCATCAAATGGTTGAACATACCTACACTGAGAGATGTGAAACTACCACAGACAAGGGATACACATTAAGTATGGCGATTTAGTATGGCGATTCAGTATGGCAATTCAGTATGGCGATCGCAAACACGGTTTATTGACCTGACTCAATTTCCCTATGACAACTGTCAAGATAGTCAATCCAAGTGGGTGAAGGGGGATTCAGAGGTTCCGTCCAAACTTTGGTGTGAACTCAGACGTTTGGTAAAGCTTCGCCGAACGCTGAATGCTTATGCCGAAACCCCTATACCCCGTTCTTACTAACTCTTCAGGTGCTATAACATTGCTCTAACAAGAGCCAAACGTGATGATTGCGTTCTTTTAGGCGACATCATCGTAGCCTTTTCGCACAACCTCCCCTTATAGCTGACAACATAAGAAATAAATGGCGGAAGAAAAGTCTACTAGTACTGGATTTCTAAGCCCGCTCATTCAGCGGATTGCCTCAACCAAGGTCTATCCCTATCCGACCGCTTCTATCCACGAAACGCTTTCGTTGAGGTGGTATCTAGTTCTGCTAGTAGCAGGAACTTTATTGCCAGTCGTGTTATTTGCTATTGCAGTGGTCTATCGGCTCTCTAGCCAGGAACAAGCCGCATCAGAGCGACGCATCTTGATGGCTGCTCGCAATCTAGCAGAGACCGTAGAGCACGAGTTTTCTAGCACAACCCGAACCCTCCAAGCTCTAGCCGCATCCGAACAACTTAACCAGGGAGATTTGAGCACCTTTTACAGCCAAGCAAAACAGGTGACACAAACCCAAGCTACGTGGGTATCTGTGATTCTCTTAACACCCAACGGTCAGCAGCTTTTGAATACTCGACAACCGTTTAGTCGGCAATTGCCCCCTGTTATCGAACCAGAAAGTTTACGACGAGTCGTTGAAACGCGCCAACCAACTCTCGGCAATTTAGCGCAGGTAAAGCTTGAGCCAGATCTGATTGCTATTCCAGTGCGGGTTCCGGTAATACGCGATGGCAATCTGCAATACGTTCTCACAGCAATCATCACCCAAAAAGCACTGGCCAATGTCGTGGCTGAGCAGACCCGGATTGATGGCGAATGGACTCGCACCGTGGTTGATGGTCAAGGGGTGGTGGTGGCTCGCACCCGCAACCCAGAACGGTTTATTGGGCAACGAGGGACACCCTCTTTTTTAAAGCGAATTGGAGAAGCCCCTGAGGGAGTCTATCAAGATACAACCCTAGAAGGCATGAAAGTTTACGTCGCCTTTTGCCGGGTCGAGAACTCCTCCTGGACGGTTGCTGTCACGGTGCCCGTCAACGTCATTCAACAGCCAGCCCGTCAAGCCATTTGGCTGGTGATCAGCACTGGGCTAGTCTTGCTATTAGTCAGCGGTATTGGTGCATTCATTCTCTCGCGACAAATTTCTCGCAGCATCACCTCAGCCGCAGCAGCCGCAGCAGCGTTAGCAAACGGTGAATATCCTCAAATCAGCCCGCTCTCTATTAAAGAGGTGGTCTTATTAGGACAATCTCTAGAATTTGCTGCAAACTTGTTAGCGCAACAAGAGCAAGAGCGCAGTGAAAACCTGATGCGAGTTGAATCGGCAAGAGAGGAAGCAGAGGCAGCAAACCGAATCAAAGATGAGTTTTTAGCGGTGCTATCGCATGAGTTGCGTACTCCCCTCAACCCCATTCTCGGTTGGTCAACTTTGCTCCGCACTGGCAGATTAGATGCCGAAAGAACGGCTTTTGCTCTAGAGACTATCGAGCGTAACGCCAAACTGCAAACTCAACTGATTGAGGATTTGTTAGATGTCTCTCGCATCCTAAAAGGCAAACTGATCCTCCACATGGCTCCTGTTAATTTGGTGTTTGTCATTGAATCTGCAATAGAAACGATGCGCTTAGCGGCGGAAGTTAAGTCTATTCAAATTCAAACCAGGTTTGATCCTATCGTTGGGCATGCCTTGGGAGATTCTGCTCGTCTTCAACAAGTGGTCTGGAATCTACTCAGTAATGCCGTTAAGTTTACGGCGGTAGAGGGTCAGATAGAGGTGCGATTGGAATGGGTTGAGGGTACATGTGCAGAGGAGAGGGGGGAGGGCGTCCTATTGCCGATTGACCCATCAACCCATGCGCCTCTCTACTCCTATGCTCAAATCACTGTCAGCGACACTGGCAAAGGCATTGATCCCAATTTTTTGCCTCATGTATTTGAGTATTTCCGGCAAGAGGATGGCAAGACTACTCGTAAATTTGGTGGCTTGGGGCTAGGGTTGGCGATCGTGCGGCATTTGGTGGAATTGCATGGTGGAACAGTTCAAGCAGAGAGTTTGGGAGAAGGTCAGGGAGCTACGTTTACCGTAAGACTGCCTCTGTTTAAGAGCGAGACGGCACTTGACCCATAGCCTTGGCATTACCTTCAGGCGATCGCTTCGTCATCCCGCATTTCACTCCTGATGAACCACTTCCTATTTCCTAAAGTCTTGTAGGATATGAAAACGCGCTTTTGATAGCATGACGACGCTCTACAATTCACTCGTTTACGATCGCTCTCGTCCAGTTCAAAGCTATTGGGAGACGACGGTTGATCCCGATCAAATTTACAATCTACCGCTCCAGTGCGATCACACTTGCGAGGTTGCCATTATTGGGGGTGGCATTACGGGACTCTCCGCTGCACTCCACTTGGCTCGTGATCATCAGATTCAAGCGTGCGTGTTAGAAGCCGGAGCGATCGCCTGGGGTGCCTCTGGGCGTAACGGAGGTTTTTGTTGCATCGGTTCTACTCGTCTATCCAATGAGGAGTTGCTAAAGCAGTTTGGGCGAGATCAAACGCATCGCTATTTTCAAGACCAGCAGGAAGCCACACATCTGGTGCGACAACTGGCGATCGCTGAAGCGATTGAGATTGACGCTCAGGGCGATGGCGAAATTGTCTCAGCTCACACGATATCGCGGTGGGCTGAGTTAGAAGAAGAGTATGAATTTTTTACTGAAGTCGCAGACTACCCCTGTCAACTCTGGTCACAAAAAGATCTGTCAGAATATGGTTTTCGCAGCCCAGAGGCAAAGGGTGCCTTGCGGGTTGGGGTGGGGTTTGGTTTAAATCCCTTTAAGTACACAGTGGGGTTGGGTCAATCTGCCCGACGACACGGAGCTATGTTGTTTCCTCACAGTCCGGTAACGGTCTGGGAAAAGTCAGGAGAGTGGCATCTGCTGCACACTCCTCAAGGTACCGTGAGAGCAAAGCAGGTGATTGTCGCCACCAATGGCTACACTCAAGATGGGCTATATCCAGGATTTCGCGATCGCTTCTTGCCTGCCCTGTCCAATATTATTACGACTCGCCCGTTAACCCAGACGGAACTAGAGGCGCAAGGGTGGCGCACCGAAACTCCCATTTATGACACGCGCAATTTGTTGTTTTATTATCGCTTGTTAAAAGATGGCCGATTTTTATTGGGCAGTCGGGGAGGCACGGTGGGAGATGTTGCTGAGGGCGATCGCCGTCGTCGTTGGATGACCCGTCGCTTGGGCGAGATGTTTCCTGCCTGGAAAGAGGTTGAGATCACCCATTTTTGGAATGGGCTAGTGTGTCTCTCAGCCGCGTTAGTGCCTCATATAGGGGCTCTAGCAGAGGATACAAGCGTGTTTTATGCCCTCGCCTATCACGGCAATGGTGTTGCCACAGGCACCTGGAGTGGTCGGGCGATCGCCCAAATTGTGGCAGGTCAAAGCCAGATTCAAAGTCTTTGTGCCGTGGTGAGACAACCCCTCAAAGCGTTTCCTTTGCCCGCATTGCGGATGTGGTATCTGCGGGGTGCCTATCTGTTGTATCGGGCAAAAGATGCAATGCCCTAGTCTAAGCAAGACAAGAGAACGCGAAAAAGAAGGAATCTAGTCAGATATCCGCTTAGATCTCCAGCTTTTTAGAGCCGTTAGAAATCTGTTGAATCTCTGCCACACTCAAGCCTGTTTTTTGGCTAATCGTCTCCATATCCAACACATCTAACAACTGACGAGCAATCTCCATTGCTTTTGCTTTACGACCCACCTGTCCACCTTCCTGCCGTCCTTCCTGTCGAGCCTTGAGAATAGCATTGCGGCTATCATGCAAGAAGATTTCTCGCTTCTCCAGCAGTTCTAACTCTTTACGGCTGAGTTTACTCTGTTGGGCAACGGTAAAGGCATGTTGAATCGCAGGCACATCACTCATCGTAGAAGGCACAGATTCAAGTTGGCTGGCTGACTTCAAAAAATATAGCCATTTGTCTACTAATGTTTCTAAGTGATCGAGATCTTTCTTGAACTTCGGCAACTCCACAAATACCAGTTCAATGTCATCGCTATAGTCAGTCAAGTCCTCTTTTTCTTTGAGGCGATAGCGCGAGATGATTCGAGGATTGCTAGGGAACATCTCAAAATCGGTAATAGTTAACGCAATCACCGGATTCAGTAACGTGTAATCTTCACCAACCCCTAACTGAATTGAAAAGGCTTTAGCCGCGTTGTAGAGTACCCGCTTTTCAAAGCCCAAAACATTCAGCACCTGCATTTCAATAATGACCGTGGTGCCATCCACCAGGGTAGCTTTGACATCCAGGTAAGAGTCCTTCATTCCCGCAATGCGTGGAGCCTGATAGGGATCGAGAATCACCAGATCTTGAATGGTGTCTTGTTCGTTGTAAACGATCGCGTTGAGAAAACTGATCAAAATATCCTTGCTCTGTTTAGAGCCAAAGATTTTCTTGAACGCAAAATCAGTTTTGGGGTTGATAAAAACGCTAGGCATACAACTCAGAGCAAGTTCTCAGCTTGCCCCAATCCTAACGTAATTGTGAATCGACGATCGTCTTCTAAAAATCGACGCCTCGTTTCAAATCGACGCCCTTTTCGGCATAGTGTTTGTGGCAAAAGACCTCCGAGTGAACACTAGCCAGATCAAAGTAAGCGGGAGGGTTTTTGCAGCGTCCGGTGATGATAACTTCGGTGTCACGAGGTTTGCGAAGCAAGGCTTGAATAATCGGTTCTTGGGGCAATAGCTCTAAATCGACGGTGGGGTTGAGTTCATCTAAAATGATGGTTTTGTAAAGCCCAGAGGCGATCGCCGCACGGGCAATTTCCCAGCCTCGTTCTGCCTCAACATAGTCGAGTTCTTGTTGCTGACCCCGCCAAACGATCGCATCTCGTCCACAACGTTGGTGATCCACTAAATTGGGATAACTCTGGTGCAAAGCCGCGATCGCCGCATCTTCGGTATAGCCTGACCCACCCTTGAGCCATTGCATGATCAACACGCGGTGCGATTTATCTTGGCTAATGCCCTTGCCAATCGCCTGCAACGCTTTGCCCAGTGCACTGGTAGATTTGCCTTTGCCCGACCCGGTGTAAATTTCAATGCCTTCCATCCCATGCAGGGCAGCGTGGGCATGATGGTGTGCCTTCATCTCAGAGTGCAGATCGGCGATGTCGAGCAACGGTTGGGGTGCGCCTCGGCCAGTAGCAATGATCTCTAAGTCTTCGTGTTTGTTTTTCAGGGTTTTGACAACGTCTTCAATGGGCAGCAAACCCAGATCGAGAACCGGATTGATTTCATCCAGCACCACAACAGAATATAGCCCAGAGGCGATCGCCCCTTTTGCCACATCCCAGCCTCGCTGAGCCTCTAACCGATCAAATCGGGTGACATCTTCAGTGCCAAAATATTCAGCTCTGCCCGTGCGAACCTGGTCAATTAGGTGGGGAAACCCACGTTGCAGAGCTTCGATCGCGGCATCTTCGTCATAGGTGCGCCCCGGCCCTTTTAAAAATCGCAACAATAACACCCGCGTCTGCCACGAGGTACGAATGCCTAACCCAATCGACCGCAAAACAACCCCCAACGCCGCTTGTGACTTGCCTTTTCCGGCACCGTCATACACATGAATTTGACCAATCAGGCGATCGCTGCGGGTTTGGGCTGTGCGAATACCGACTCCGGTTCGTGTCATGGTTTTAAGATGATGAATAAACGTTGCGTGATTTAGGTCAGCGTTGAGCGTGAGGAAAACAGTCGCCTACAAAAGATTACCGCTATTAGTAGTGTTGTCAATCCCTGGTTTAGATCATTAATGCTACCGATAGAGCTTATATCTATTATGGCGGTTCAGGCATCCCCACAGCAATGCAGTAGGTTTAAATCAAGCATGACTGCTGCCCTGTTGAGATCAAAATTCCCTCATGTTTGTTTCGGTTCTGCCGCTAAAGATGGTTGTGTTTCAGAGCTTGCTGCTGCTGATGGCGATCGCCATCGAGGCATACGTCTTGCGCTATCGTCTCAATCTCACCCAAAAGCGAAGTATTCACTACGCCACATCCATTAATTTTTTGTCTACAACCGTCGGCTGGCTGTTATTTCTAATTATTCAACCGCTGATTCCTCCCGGTCTCAAACTGCAACTGATCGACTGCATTTTTTTTGATCACTGGCAACAGGGATTTATTTTGTGGGTGATGTTGTCAGCCCCAGTCACCTTTTTTGCCAGTTTCTTTGTCAAGCTATTTGGATTAACGTATCTGCGATTGTTTATAGGAGACATCAAACCTCCTGAAACAGAGGCTCAAAAAGCCAAAGCCACTAAATTTGGAGCATCTCGACGGACAACAAGAAGTATTATTTCTCCAGGGCTAGGTAACACTATTTTAGCCGCCAACGCTATGAGCTATAGTGCCATCTCTTTGATTCTGATTATTCGCTTAATTACGCAAGGCAGTTTAGATTTACTCATTTAGTAAAAGCAATTCAGTGAAAGAAGTCATCGACTTTATTCTTAAATACTTTAAAGATGTCAAACCTTTTTCAGGACAGACGTTCATCTTACTAAGTCTGTTTTCTTGGGTGATGTCTTTGTTAGTTGATAATGACATCGTTCGAGACTTTTTAGCATGGCTGGGCTGGCTGTTTTTAACAATTGGCGTGGGTTGGGTTTTAGCCAAAGTCAAACAAAATATTTTAGGGATTGATATATATCCTGGCCCGTGGATTACAGGAGCATTAGCCTGTAGCTTTTTGTTTTATGGATGGAGTGACATCTCTTTAGCCGTTATCAGCTGGCCCGTTATCTCTGCTCTGATTGCCATCATTCCTAAATTCTTAAAACATGGGTTGGATGTTGTTAACCCCACATTAGATGGCAAAAAGTATGCGATCGATCGCCAAGAAATTGTTTTGTTATTGCTTCTCAGCACGATTTTTAGTTGCTGGTTACAGTTCTTTTTTTTACTGCAAGATTGGTTGCAACAATATCCCAGCTTAGTCGCCGACGAATTTACCCGGAGTGCCTTTGTGATCAAGGTTGACCCATCTGACCAAAACTCACGGGGAGTGACATTTTTGAATCTTGCAGAAACAGCCGTGCGAGAACAACTTGAAAGTTCTCCCTGGAGCGAAGTTGAGCGATGGTTATTTGAGGCAGACATTGAAATTGCCCAATTAGAATTAGAAGTCAAAAAACGAATTCCCAAAACCGACGAAGATCGGCTCTGGAAACTGCAAGGAGAGGTGTCGGCAGGCAATCCAGGCTATGTCCTGACGTTGAGAGCCGTTTGGCGAGGTCCCAGTTCTCGCCCAGGCGGTTATTACGTTCAAAAGGTATGCTCCATTGTGCAACGCCCCAACCGAGTCACCGCAAACCCCGGACAAAACCCGACTGTGATTCCAGCAGCTACCACTACCCAAGTCGTGTGTGAGCAAGCTGTTGACTTAAATTGGGTAGATCAGACAGAAGTGACTGCCCCCAATGAGGGGTAGTTTAGGACTACTAACGTCAGGTGCAAATGCGACCCCTCTCGCCTCCCTTGCCAACGGAAGGTGTCGTAGGAAGTCTGAACTCACGCCGAAGTCTGCGACTTTAATCGCCAATGCTCTCTCAATCTAGACTGTTAAGACACGCTCTAAGACGATTAACAGGGTACAAGGGACTTGATTCATTGTCAGTCCTCTAATATGTCAGGAAGAGTAATAACGTCAAACCAGTAATCAATTAGTGTCTGAATGTCGCGTTTAAGCTGAGCAAAATTGATTGGCTTGACGATGTAGCTGTTAACTCCGTACTGATAGCAGTCGTTGATGTCTTCGGGGTTATTAGAGGTCGTGAAGACAATTACTGGAATGGATTTCAAAGTATCATCTTGCTTAATCCGGCGCAACACCTCTCGCCCATCCGTTCCAGGTAGGTTCAGGTCTAGCACAATTAAACCCGGTCGGGGGGCACTCTGGCGATCGCTATAACTGTCTGTGCGATAGAGAAACGCGAGGGCTTGTTCTCCAGTGATACACCGTTGAATCGTAATAGTCAGGGGCGATCGCTGCAAAAAACGGTGCAACACCTCAAAGTCTTCGTTGCTATCTTCCACAACTAACATCAGCCGTGTTTGCCTGCTCGGAAAAGCTGAAGTAAGCGTCATACGGTTGCCTCTGTGGACAGAGTGAAGTAAAAAGTACTGCCTTGAGAGGGGGTGGATGTCACCCAGATTCTACCACCGTGCCTTTCGACGATTTTGCGGGCAATGGTTAACCCAACCCCCGTTCCACTCCCAAAGTCATCTCGTCCATGTAAGCGGCGGAAAATTTGAAAGATTTTGTCGAGATGGTCGGGTGAAATACCAATCCCATTATCGCAGATGTAGAAGGTGAGAGATTGGACGCGTGAAAAAAGCGATTATCTTAAATGTCAAGCTTGTTAGAGAGCAGATAACGTGGCGGACGTCTCGCTGTAAGCAACGTCAGTTCGGTTTAAGAGCCTAGCGAATAAATTCGCGGCTATCAGAGCGAAGTTCGCCTTCGCGAACTATGGAGAATCACGGGTTGAGTGAACCGACTCATACAAAATCCGGCTAGTTGCTTACTAATTACTTTTCTACAGGCAAAGGTTTTAGCCGTAGCCTTACAACAGGGAAGCAGCCAGATTTCATATCAGGTCGGTTTTGCTCCTGTAGCTGCGGTTTCAACCGCCAAAATCCTTATCCCGAATTCACGTTAAGCAGGAATTCAGCATAACTATCCAACCCTAAATCCTGGTTAGAGTTATTAGAGTCTCGTTCAACCGATTAAATAACAAACCGTTAAAAGTGCATACATGCACCTTCTTGGCTTTACCTTGTGACACAAGCCGACCGTAGAAGGCTTTCAAAACGGGGTTGTGTCGTACTGCAACGAGTGCTCCCATGTACAATGCTGCACGAACACTAGCTGCCAAATCTGGCCTTGCATCTGGCATAGCCTATTTACCTCATATGCGACTTTCTCTAGATCCCCGGTTTCTAGTGACATTTACCCAACCCCTTTGAAGATGCTCAACAAGAAGCCGGGGATCTAGCCCTTTAAGTTGTAGATCGCGTTCTATTTCTAACTTGTACCACTTTTAACTAGTGCCATTACACTTTCCACCAACTGTTCTATCTCAAGCGGTTTTGTGACATGTCGCTGATAACCACTGGCAATCGCTCGCTGGTGATCGCCCTCTCTAGCATAGGCAGTCAGGGCGATCGCTGGAGTTTTTCCACCTTGTGCAGCCGGTAATGCCCGAATTTGTTGAATCAGTGTATAGCCATCCACACCAGGCATACCAATATCACTAACCAGCACATCAGGGCGAAACGACTCCAGGTTAGCCAACACCTCTGCCGCCGATGTCACTGTCAAAACCTCGGCTCCATATTGGGTGAGCAACACGGTTAATAGCTCACGGGCATCGGCTTCATCGTCTACCGCAAGGACTCGAATGCTCTCTAGAGGAAACTGGAGAGAAGGCAGGGCAAGAGCATCAGGGGGGGCGATCGCGACAGGATAATCTCTCATAGTCTCGCTTCTGAGCAGAGGCAGGCGAACCGTAAAGGTGGCTCCCTTCCCTTCACCTGCACTCTCGGCTGTGATAGTGCCGCCATGAGCCTCCACCAACTGACGCACAATCGCCAACCCCAACCCTAAGCCGCCATACTTGCGAGTGGTCGAGGCATCCTCTTGTCGAAACGACTCAAAAATGTGGGGCAAAAAGTCTGGATTAATGCCTTTTCCGGTGTCGGTGACGGTGATTTGAGCATAGGCGTAAACGGGTGGAGAGGTGGAAGGGTCAATGGGCAATGAGACACCCTCCCCTCTCTCATCCACACGCCTCCCTTCAACCCGTTCTAATCGCACCTCTACCCGACCCCCCACAGCCGTAAACTTGATGGCGTTAGAGAGTAAGTTCCAGACGACTTGTTGGAGACGAGCCGCATCCCCAGCAACTTCCCCAACATGGGGTAACACAGCATGGAGTGAAATCCCTTTAGCCAGAGTTGCCGTTCTCACCGTTTCCATTGCGGCTTCAATCACAGACGTCAAATTGACAGAGGCTACACTCAGGCTCAACTTGCCGCGCAAGATCTTGGCAACATCCAGCAAATCATCAATTAACTGAGTCTGCAATTTAGCATTTCGCTCAATCGTGGCGAGGGCTTCAGCGGTTTTAGCCACGTCTAATTTGCGTGTTTGCAACAACTTTGACCACCCCAAGATGGGGTTGAGGGGCGATCGCAACTCATGCGAGAGAATGGCAAGAAATTCATCTTTGATGCGGTTAGCCCGTTCAGCTTCTTCTCTAGCGGCTTGTTCTTGTTGAAGAAGCTGCTCTCGTTGGGCTTCAGCTCGTTTCTGCTCCGTAATATCCAGCACAGTGCCAATAAAACGGCGGGGTGTGCCATTTGAGTCAAAGTAAGCTTGCCCTTTTGCTCGAATCCACCGTTCAACACCATCCTGAACTCCAATAGTGCGATATTCCTCGTCATAGGAGCCACCACTAGTAGGATTCAAAACTCGTTGGACGATCTGCTCCAGGCGATCGCGATCGGCAGGATGCAGCCCGCTAAAAAATACCTCCATGCTGCTCTTGGCATGAGGTGGCAGACCAAACATAGCTTTACACCCATCATCCCAAACGAGTTCGTTGGTAGTGAGATTCAAGTCCCAAGTGCCCAACCGAGCCGACTCGATCGCAATGCGGAACCGATCTTCACTCTGACGCAGAGCTTCCTCAGCTTGCTTACGATCGGTAATGTCCACCGCTGCACAGGTAATGCCAACTACCCTGTCCTGGCTATCTCGAATAGGATCAACCGTCAAATCATAGTAAGCCGTTTTGCCATTCTTAGTAATCTCAACTTCTTCTCGCAAACCTACACCCGTGTCTAACACCTGCTGCTTTAGTCGGGTCAGGTGAGCAGCCGACTCTAAAGACACCAGATCTTCATCACGCTGACCGATCACCTCCTCTACCAAAAAGTTTTGAGTCGGGTTATAAATCCAGGTATAGCGAAGTTCTCGATCTTGATTAAACAAAGTCAGAGGAGCACTCTTGAGGGCTATATTGAGTCGCTCAGTGGCTTGTTGCAAAGCCATTTCAGTTTGTCGCAGGTCAGTAATATCAGTATTGGTGCCAAACCAACGCAACACCTTACCCTGCTCATCTCGAATCGGAATCGCACGGGAGAGAAACCAGCGATAGTGCCCATCCCGACCTCGCAAGGGAAAGGTATCTTCCCAGGTTTCACCCGTTTCAATGCAGCGACGGAACTTGCTAACCACTCGCTCTACATGATCGGGGTGCTGAACCTGTTGCCACCCCCAACCCTGCATCTCTTCTAACGTAGTGCCTGTGTAGTCAAACCAACGCTGGTTGTACCAGAAGATCCAGCCTAGCTCATTGGTCATCCAAGCAAGTTGCGAAATGTTATCTGCCAGCGTGCGAAACCGAGCTTCACTTTCGCTGAGTTCTCGTGCAGCCTGCTTGCGATCGCTGGTGTCCTTAAACAAAATGGCAACTTTTCGGCTCCCTGCCTCCCCAATTCTAAAAGCAGACACATCAAACCATCGGTTCAACGTGTCAGACCCATTTTCAAACCGGACAGGTTCTCCGGTCAGTGCCACCTTGCCATACGTCTCAAACCAGTAGGGTTCTAGGTCAGGCATCAGTTGTCGTGCCGTTTTACCCTCTGCTTGGCTGAGTCCAGTTTGATGTTCAAAGGCTGGATTGAGTTCCAAAAAGCGGTAATCAAGGGGGGTGTCCTGGTCGTCAAATAGCATCTCAATCACACAAAAGCCTTCGTTCATCGACTCAAACAGGGTGCGATAACGCTCTTCTGACTGCCGCAGAGCATCCTCAGTTTGTTTGCGATCGTGAATATCAACCACTGAACCGATGTATCCTCTAAATTCGCCATCCTCCCCAAACCAGGGAGCCGCTGCATCGATCGCCCAGCGATAATCCCCATTTTGATGGCGCAGGCGATATTCCAGGCGAAAAGCTTCGTGACGCTCACTCGCTGCCAAAAAGATCTGTTTAGAAAAGTCGCGATCGCCCGGATGCACTGCCTCTAGCCAACCAAACCCCAATCCAGTTGCTTCGGTTTGCCCAGTAAACTCGTACCAACTCTGGCTCAGGTAGGTGCAATATCCCGTTTCATCCACCACCCAAACCATCATCGGGGCATTGTCTGCCATGTTGCGAAAGCGTTCTTCACTCTGGCGCAGGGCTGCCTCAACCTGAATGCGCTCTGTAATTTCTTCACACACCGTGCTAATGCCAATGACACGTTGGCTTTGCTCGCTTTTTAAGGGCAAAAAGTGCTCTAACCAGGTGCGTTTGACCCCTGGTTGGGCTGGGGTTTCACCCTGAATTTTGACATTCAACAGGGGTTCCCCTGTTTCTAGAATGGGGCGCAAAATCTGTTCAGCCGCATCTGCCAAATCGGGCAACAGTTCTCGCACAGTGCGACCAATGTGGGCTTCAACCGGAAGCCCATTCATGTCTGCCAATCGCTGGTTGATCCGTACAAAGCGAAGATCGGCATCTAGAATACTCAACCCAATCGGGGCAGATTGATAAATGGCTTCAATTTCTGCCAGTTGTTGTTGCAGTTGAGCTTGACTGTCGCGGAGTCGTGCCTCAGTTCGTTTGCGATCGCTAATATCTACCGTAGAACCCACCACACGAACGATTTGCCCTTGTTCATCTCGAATGAAGCAACCCCGCTCCCATACATCAATCCAGCGTCCATCGGCATGACGAACACGATACTCCTCTTCATACAATCCATTAGACTGACTCAACACCTCAGGCAGGCGCAGTTGCAATTGTGCCGCATCATCCGGGTGGAGTCGTTCTTGCCACCAGACTGCGGTGGGTGGAGCATCTGCAGGATCAACTCCGACCAGATCAAATAGTTTTTCAGACCGATAGACTTCATCCGCCTGAACATTCCAATCAAAAATCAGTCCATTGACCGCATGGGTGACTAACCGAAACCGCTCTTCGCTATCTTGCAATGCCTGTTCGGTGCATTTGCGATCGTGGATGTCGCGATAATAGATGCCCAACCCATCGGCTGAGGGATAGGCATGAACTTCATACCATCGCTGTTTCGCTTCATAAAAATAGTCAAAGTGGGCTGGGGTTTGATGGGCGATCGCCCACCGATATTGTTCTTCACAAATCGTTCCCTTGGTCGCTGGCCAGACATCCCAGTGGGATTTGCCAACGAGATCCTCTGGAGACGTTTGATTCAAGCGAGCCGTAATCTGGTTAACGTAAGTGATGCACCAGTCTCGATCGAGAGCGACGTAGGCATCGGTCATGCTCTCTAAAATGCAAGTGACCTGTTGATTTGTGGCTCGCAACACTTGCTCGGTGCGCTCATGGTTAGCGATCGCACTCAACAGTCTTGCTTCGAGTTGCTTTTGGTTATCAATATCAGTAATGGTGCCAATCCAACCTGTAATGACTTGCTGATCCGTGAATGTAGGCAGTGCTCGACAGATAAACCAGTGATATTCACCATCCCAACGACGAATCCGATATTCGATCTCAAACGGCTGACCCGTAACAATCGACTGGCTCCAATGAGCCAAGGTGCGATCGCGCTCATCAGGGTGAACTGTGTTAGCTCCCGCTAAGCCCATTGATTCGGCTACACTCAAGCCTGTGTAGTCATACCAACGTTGATTCCAGTAATTAGCCGCCCCCGTTGCATCAGCCATCCAAACAATTTGGGGCATGGCTTCTGCCAAGTCTTGATAGCGTTGCTGACTGCTGTGAAGTGCTGTGGCGGTTTTGCTCAACTCTAGTTCTAGGCGTTTGCGATCGGTCACATCGCGCCAAGAGGCCACAAACCCATCGTTTAACCGGGTAGCCCGAATATCAAACGCTCGGATCAGCCGCTGTTCACCATAGGTGTCATCGTAAATGAGCGCGTCTTTGATCAACGGTTTCCCCGTCTCAACCAATTGACGATATTCGTCAAACAGTCCTGAGGCTCGATGGGCAGGCAACACTTCACACAACCCTCGACCGATCTGCACTGCTTTGGGGAGTTGGTTGTTTTGACAGGCGGCTTCGTTGAGATAATCAATCCGAAAGTCTACAATCTGGCCTGACTGATCTCGAATCGATGAAAAGATGCCAAAACAGTCCAACATGTTCTCAACCGATGTTTGAAACTGTTCTTGACTGCGTTGGAGTTGGTGTCGCAACTCAGCATTGGCGATCGCACTCCGCATGGCACCCCGCAGGTCATCAGGAGTCATTCGGTCTTTGACCAAATAATCGACTGCGCCACTTTTAAAGGCTCGCACAGCCATCTCAGCATCTTCACCATCCACAACCACAATCGGCGGACAGCGATCGCTCATCTGTTCTTTAAGTTGCCTCAATATATCAAAACTGGTGGAATGGGGCGAATGAAGTTCTAAGAGAATGCCATCAATCGGCTGCGATCGAGACAGCAGTGATAGCTGAGTATCATATTGCTCAGTCAAGACTTGGTAAGCAAAACTCCCGTCTTGTTGTAATTGACGCTCATAGCGGTCAACGCTCTGCTCAGAGCCAGCGATAACAAGAACAGTCCGGCGAGTTGACATAACTTAAATATCCAATTGTCAGAGATTAAAAAACCAGTCTTACCTGAAGCAAATGACTGGACATAGACAGTCAGGAATCAGAAGATCCGATCATATAGTTTGACGCGATATACAAGTTTGACGCGATATACAGCTTTTCCTGCACCACTTTTACACCACTGATCATTGACCTTTTAGGCTTTTTATTTGCATCTTGTCAAATTGAAACAGACAACTGCCTCCAGTGAACTAAGACAGCAGATACAGGTCGCAACGCAAAAGAAAAAGCTGTCTATGTCTATTCTTCCACCAATTGAATAGGCTAAAGCTTGCCCCTAAAACGACAGCAAATTAGGAATGGGTTTGTTCCATAAGGTGCCGAGTTCACAAACCAACTGGTCAACCTCTGATTACCTCGACAGCAAAGTAGCTCTTAAAGAGAACGATGCCAATCTTGAAACAGGAGCTTAAAGCGCGTTTAAAACTACTTTTGTTTTGGATTCTATAGCGTCTGCCCTGCTTAGCTATATCTACCCAAAGGCATAAGGCGACGCGATCGCTCACTTGTGTCACCTCAATGGTTGCAGAAATTATAGCACTAATGTACTATTTATCAATAGTTCAACAGTCCAATACTCTCTATGGCAGGGCTAGAAACCCGCACTGCAACGTTCTCTTTTGCCCTCACCCTAAATTCCTCTGATCAAAGTATTGATTGATCGACTCTCAGCTTTAAAGTCTCGCGTGCGGCATCACTATGCTAAAAAAGCGTTTGTGGCTTGATATAAAGCCTCTGTTAGTTCTGTTTCCACTGGTTTTGGCTCCACTGTTGTTAACCGGATGTAAGGCATCCCCAACGGAACCAGAGATGACAATCCAACTAGAACAACAGTGGGTGCTGCAACCCGGCGACCAGGTAGCAGGTCGGCGCATTCAAGGTGGGTTAGGAGATATCTCGGTCGAGCTAGCAGGTCAACCCGTGTATGCCCCCTATGACGGTCGTGTGCGCCCCGTTAGCGGTAATGCAGACTGTGTGTTTTACTCCAGTCCAGAGTTGCCAGCCTATCTATTTCGCTGGTGTGGAGTCACGCAACCCAAATTGGGTAGCGTTCAGCAAGGAGACTCGGTGGCGATCGCCAATACCCTTGAATTTGCCACGCTCCGTAAACAACCTAGCGGTCGTTGGGCAATGGTAGAACCCTCAATTCAAATACTAGAGCGCACCTTAACAGGGGAACTGCAATGAAACGATGTGGATGGATTGTGGGGGGGGTGGTAGCGGTCGTCTTAGGGTCTGCTCAAGCGGCTCAAGCAGACGAAGGGCTTTTGGAATTTGATCTGCCATCCCATTCACCCGATCAAAACCGTGTAGCAGAAGCACCCCTAGCTGCCATTTCTCAAACTCCTAAAGCATCTGCTACAGCATCTCAACCCAACCCTCATCCTGCATCAACATCATCTATTAGCGATGCTCCAAACCAGGAAATGGCTTCGCACCAAACGCTTGAAGTGAGTTTTGAGTTACCCACCCTTGAGGAGCCAGCACGCCCTGTCCCTGAGCGATCGCCCCTTGCAGAAACTACACAACGATTACCCCAACCCACTCCACCAACCTCAAACGCCAGTGTATTTGATGGGGGTTCTGACTCACTGGTCGCTAAAGCTGTTGGCAGTGCCGAGGGCACCCGTACCCCAGACGGTGGCAGAACTTGGGCATATTATGGACATGTTGATCCGGGCAACGGCGTATGGAATTTAGGGAGTTTTTCGTATCAACATGGGGCAAAAACCCCCGAAGAAGCCGATGTAAAACAACTGCGACGCTTACAACAACAGGCAGCGGAATTGCACCATCAAGCCGCCGAAAAGGGGATGGCAATGACCTTGCAAGAAGAGTTAAATGGCATCGATTTAGCCAACCAATCCCCTGCTGCTGCCCTCGATCGCGGCTATATCGCATGGCTCAAAACCGCTCATAATATGGGGTTAGTCGGGTCTGATGCGATCTTGTGGGCACGCACCCGATCCTATCTTGACCCCGACTCTGGGCGATGGAGTGCTCCTGGGTTGGGCAACAATATTCACAGCATCACCCAAGACCAAGAACGGCGTATGAATGCCGTCAATCGGGCGATCGCCTTGCATCAACACCAACCTGTGGCAAATGAAGACATGGCTAACCGAATTATTTTTGAGGATCTGGAGAGACGCTAACCGAATTATTTTTGAGATCTGGAGAGACGCGATTAATCGCGTCTCTTAGAGAGATTAATCGCGTCTTTACGGTTGTCCTATCACCCCATCACCCTGTCCTACAGATAATTAAGGGGATTCACAGGAGTCCCGTTTTGCCGTACTTCAAAGTGCAGGTTTGGCCCAGTAGAGAGTCCGGTAGAACCAACCGCCGCGATCGCCTGTCCCCGTTGTACGGCCTGCCCTTCTGAGACATACACTTCGCTGGTGTGAGCATAGAGGGTGGTGAGATTGTTGCCGTGGTCAATGATCACCGATCGACCATAACCGCCATACCAACCCGCAAAGATCACCGTGCCAGAGTCTGCGGCCCGAATCACTGTGCCATATCCGACTCCAAAATCAACGCCTGCATGAAAGCGGCGATAGCCCAAAATGGGGTGAACACGATAACCAAAGTTGCTGGTGAGCCGTCCGTTGACAGGCAAGCTAAATTGCCCTGTTCCATGCACAACAATGCCATTTCGGGCAGCAGCAGCAATGCGTTGCCGAATTAACACAGCAATATTAGCAGAATCTTTTTCTAGTTGTGATTCTGCCTCCTCAAGGGCTTGTCGGTCTGCCCTGAGTCGATTAATCAGACTTTCCTGAGTTTTGGCCTGTGCCTCATACTCTGACTTTTGGGCTTGCAACTCTTGAGTAAGCAAAGCAATTTCATTCTTTTGCCGCTCAATGGTACGGCGACGACGGTTTAAGTCGTCAGCCTCGGCTTTTAGCTCTGCCAGGATTTTGCGATCTGCCCCATAGACCAGTGACAACTGCCGCCGCCGATCGAGAAAATCGTTGAGGCTTTGGCTATTGAGCAACACGGCCCACCCTCGACTGCTTTGTTGACGTTGCAAAAATCGCAGCCGCGCGACGGTAGCAAACTGCCGATCTTGATAGGTTTTTTCGGCGACTGCTAACTCTGCTTCCAACTTTTGCAAGCGATCGCTGGCAATCTTGAGCTGATTTTCATTGGCGCGAATTTGCGAGGCAGTGGTTTGAATGGTGTCTTCTAATCCTTCGAGGCGATCTTGCGCCGACTCCTGCAAATTTTCCAGGCGATCTTGTTCACGATTGAGTTGCGATCGCCGCCGTTCTATTTGCTGCTGTTGTTGCCGCAATCGCTCAACCGAAGCAGCCGTTTGGGCCAGTTGAGGGGTGCTCCATATCGGCAGCGATCGCGCAGGTTGAACCGAGGTAGACAGCAAAACTAAACCCATCAAGGCAACCATCAACGTCGCGATCGCTCGAGACGAGGCTACAGCCTTCATCAGCCCACCCCAAGTCAAACCCGGATAGAAACGAGGGCAACCACGCCAAAAATAATAAGAATTGTGCCTGAGATTTTGTTTAGCCACTGTAAACCGTAGAGGTTAAACCTTTTGCGAAACAAATTAACACCACTGCTGAGCAGTACCCACCATAACGCCGATCCGCCAAATACACCCAAAACCAGACTACTCGCTGCCCAATAATCTCCTTCCGTACTGGCTAACCCCAACCCGGCAAAGACTGCCGTGAACGACAAAATTGTGGCTGGGTTAGTGATGGTTAACACCACCGTTGAAAAGTACGCTCCCCAAAGTCCATATCCCTTTGTTGATGCTGCCTGATGAGCAGGTTCAGCTATCAGGGTGGTGACACCGAGGTACACCAAAAAAATTCCCCCGATAAAACGAAACCAGATCGCATGACCAATCAGGATACCAGAAATGAATGTTAATCCAAACCCGGCAATTACACCATATATAGCGTCAGCCGTAGCAGCCCCCAATCCAGTGCTCAACCCAATCCGTTGACCATACCGCAACGTGCGTTGAATGCAAAGCACCCCGATAGGACCAACTGGAGCAGCGATCGCCAACCCCACCAACAAACCTCGACCAAACAAAGTGATGTCCATATTTTACCTGTAGAAAAATTGAGGTAAAGGAGGGGGGAAGAAAGAAGAGAGAAGAAAGAAGAGAGAAAAAAGAAAGGGTAGAAATGACAAGAGCGTTTACATCCTCCGACTCAGAACTCAGCCCCCTGTCACTTTCTCTACCCCTTGCTCCCTACTCCCCATTCTTATAAAGCGGCAACACCGGGGTTTCTTTCACCGTTGATAGGGCGATCGTCGTGCGGGTTTTGAGAATTCCAGGCAAAGCTTTTAACTGCTCACTGATCAATCGCTCTAGGTCTTTGGTGTGACGACACCGGACTTTGAGTAGATAGTCGTCTTCACCCGTGACGTGATGACAGTCTTGAACCTCTGTCAAAGCATTTACCCGGTCTAGAAAAGCATCCCGATGTTCAGGACGCTCTAACGTGACTGCAATAAATGCTGTCAAATGCAGACCAATCGCCTCTGGGTTCACTAGCGCAGCATAGCCACGAATAACGCTACGGTCTTCTAGCCGACGAACGCGATCGGCAGTTGCAGGAGCCGATAGCTCCAAAATTCCTGCTAACTCAGACCAAGTGATTCGCCCTTGAGCCATCAAGTGCTGAATCACTTTGAAATCAACTTCATTTAGCTCCATAAACCTAGATTATCAGGTTTATAGAGTTAAAAAATTATTTTCAAAATATTTAGCTCTTTGATTCTTTTTTTTATAAACTTTTTATGGGCAAAAATCTTTTATTCTTAGAAAGTAATGTTTCACAGTTTTTGTGTGCACCGCTTTTGCCACAGGCATGCACCCTAAAAAGGGCTTAGCAGACTAAGCCCTAAACAGATTTCGAGGTTATTTCTTCAAAATTTGTGAGGTGCGATCGCCCCTTGCCCCTCAGCACTCTCTAATAAACTCGACTAAGCCACCAGCACATCACTAGAGTAATCATGCTGTTGTTCGTCCACCAGCCAATGTTGCAAAAAGCCTTCTAGCCATTGCCTCAATGTCGAGGCATACAGGCTATGTCCTCGGAGATGCTCCTCATAGGGTTGTGCACCTGGCAAAGTCAAGTGATCGGGCACTTTGTCGAGCCACCGTTCCATAATCTCCTGGGTCATCTCTGGGTGAAATTGCACCCCATAGGCATTTTTGCCATAGCGAAAGGCTTGATTGGCAAATGTATCACCCGTTGCTAACAAAACCGAGCCAGTGGGTAACTCAAACCCCTCTCGGTGCCATTGATAAACCTGCATTGGCACAGGCAAAAAGCTCTGCCCTGAAGGGGTAGGTTTAACCGGAAAGTAACCAATTTCATTCATTCCATCTGGGTGTGGAGCCACCGTTGCCCCCAGCACCCGCGCCAGTAATTGCGCTCCTAAACAGATGCCCAGATAGGGTTTGCCCGACTCAATAGCACCTGCAATCCAATCTAGCTCAGTGCGAATGCAAGGCAATGTCTCACTGTCGTTAGCACTCATCGGCCCTCCAAACACCACCACCGCTTCGTGATGCGCCAGGGTGGGGGGCAAGTCTTCGCCAATATTGGGGCAGCGAATATCGAGGGTATACCCGTGCGATCGCAATAGTTGTCCTACCAATCCCGGATCGGATGTAGCTTGATGGACAATAACGAGAATATTTTTCACCAGATCACTAGCTCAACCATTAAGTTCTGTATAGATCTCTCCAGCCTAGTTCAAATCAAGCATCCAATCCTCAAGTTCACCCACCTGATGAAAATGAAAGGCTTGTAATTCAAAGATTCTTACGGCTGATCGAGCGTTACTCTATGTTTCTATGGTAGAGACATTTTCAGTTGAATTATGTAGCTGACATTGCGACTCAACCAGACTCTGGCAGATCACGGTAATGTCATGACGTGACTTCTAGTCATGATGTGACTTCTACCGTAACTCCTGTAGGATGATCATTTTTCTGCGCTGGGTTGATGAGATGGCAACTCGACCCGTAGGATTAGGAGATAATAGTACAAAAGTATTGGTAAAGATATGGTTCAGTATACCCTCGCCCAAAGCCCAGAGATTGTTTTAACCGTTCCTGGCAAAGATTCCTCTAAAGCCCGTGATAAGGCTATGGATCAGTTGCTGGAACTGATGGAAACCGGGGAATTGCCCACCGATCTGTCAGAAGGGTTCGGGCCTCATCAGTTCATTGAAGTTAAAGAACCGGCGATCGCCACTAGCGATGACGAAGATGCGGTCACTCAGGCCGTACAAGTGTTAAGCCATTTAGCCATGCTGAAGCAAAAGGTGCAGGCATCCCGCACAGAGGCTATGAAGATTCGTGCTCAAATCGACCCTCTGTTTACGGATGAAGTGATGGATGACGAAGAACTGACCCAACTACGGGAGAATTTCAAAGTTTTGAAAACCTTTGCTCAGCTCAATCTGCGCTATCGAGAAGCACGGACTCAAGCGGTGCAAGCTCGATCGGTGCTAGATCAAGCCTTGAAATCACAAGATGCCTAAATAACGAAATTTTGCGAGGCTAGTCCGTTTAAGCGTATAACATTAACGGGCCATTACATGAAACGGTTACGCCATGAGAATGTCGGTTTTACAAAGGAAATATCTGAAATACCTGGTATGGCTGGGTCCAATGCTAATCATCATTGGGCTAACGGCTGGGTTTGTCGCTGGCATATGGGGAGCTGTGCCGTTGGGGTTGATGTTGGCAGGCATCGCCATTATCGTGGCATGGCTCGTGTCAGAAGGCACCTCAGTGCGCGGCTTTTTAGGGCAGCGATCGACCCAAGCAGGCACCAATGCCTTGGTGTCAACGCTGGCCGTGGTGATTATTTTGGGATTGCTCAATTTTTTGGCAGTGCGCTATGTCTCTCGCATTGACCTGACTGAGAACCAAATCTTTACCCTGGCACCTCAGACTCAAGAGGTCATGCAACAGTTAGAACAGCCTGTTAAAGCTTGGCTGTTTGACCCGGCTGAAAATCCTCAAGACCGACAATTGCTCGACAATTATCGTCGGCAAAATAATAAGTTTAGTTATGAATACGTTAATCCGGATGCCCAACCCGGAGTAGCTCAAGAGTTTGGGGTCAAAGCCCCTGGTGAGGTGTATTTGGAACAAGGCGATCGCCGTCGTCTGTTGCAGGTAGTCAGCGATCAAGAGCGATTGTCAGAACGTCGCTTGACCAATGGCATCGCTCAACTCGCCACTGATCGTCAGGCAAAGGTTTATTTTTTGCAGGGACACGGAGAGCGATCGCTGCAAGCGGGTCAAGCAGGAGTCACCGAAGCTAGCACCCGATTGCAGGAAGAGAGCTATGTCACAGAACCCCTGAATTTGGCAGAGCAGGGCGAGGTGCCAGAGGATGCAACAGCGGTTGTGGTGGCAGGTCCAGAACGGGCACTGCTAGAAGAGGAAGTGACTGCCCTGGAGGAGTATCTCAGCCAACGGCGCAGTGGGTTGGTATTGCTAATTGACCCCAATGTCAATCCTGAATTGACAGATTTACTCAATCAATGGGGAGTTAGCTTGGTTGATCGGGTGGTGGTTGACCCAACCCGTCAAGCATCGGGTCCTGAAGCTCTGGTCACGCTAGTCACTCAGTATGGCGATCACCCCATTACTCAAAATTTAGCGAATGGGATTTCTTTTTACCCGATCGCCCGTCCGATTGACCTGAAACCCGTCGATGGTGTGGAAGCAGTGCCCCTATTAGCAACAAGCGATCGCGTTCAAGCACAACGAATTGGTGAAAATGGACAGTTAGCCTTTGATCCAGCGACCGATCCAGCGGGGCAACTGTTGATTGGGGCAGCCCTGAGCCGTCCAGTTGAAGCCGATACACCTACCGCTTCACCCAGCCCAGAGGCATCTCCCAGTCCGGGTGCGTCTCCATCCCCCAGTCCGTCTCCAGAGGCGTCTCCAGCCGCGCCATCTGAGGCAAGGTTAGTGGTAATTGGCAACTCTAGCTTTATCACCGACGGGTTGTTTAACCAGCAACTCAATGCCGATGTCTTTCTCAACTCGGTGAGTTGGGTCAGCCAACAAGACAACAATCAAGTGCTAGCTGTGCGCCCTAAAGAAATGACTAACCGCCGCATTTTGTTGCAACCGCAGCGACAAATCTTGCTTGCGCTGTTGTCACTCGTGTTTTTGCCGTTGTTGGGCTTTGGCATGGGCGTTGCCATCTGGTGGAGCCGCCGTTAGGATTGAGCCATGAAACTGAAACCCACGACGATTGTGCTAGTTGTCATTGCAGCCATTTTGGGGGGTGCTGTCTATCTGTCTCAAATTAACGGTGACACCCCCTCAATTGACTCTGAAACAACCCAAGATCTATTTGCCGTTGAGGAACAGCAGATCACATCATTTACCCTCAAAACCCAGTTGCGATCGCTCTCCTTTACCAAAGATGAGAACGGCACCTGGCAGATGAAAGAACCGGATGCAGGTGCTGCCAACGAAGCCTCGATCGCCTATTTGCTGAACTTAATTGCAGTCAGTCAGAGCGATCGCTCCTTTACTGCTCCTACTGACCAACAAGCAGATTTTGGGTTTCATCAACCCCTCGCTGTGATTGACTTCACCCTCGACGATCAAAAAAGCCATCGCCTCACTGTGGGAGGCTATAACTTCGATCGCAGTCGCCTGTATGCTCAGGTTGATCCCCCTGCTGAGCCTGCCGAGTCCCTCAATATTGTGTTGGTTCCCGCTGACTTTGATGCAGCTGTTAATCGTGCCCTTCCAGAGTGGAAAGCAGAGCCAGCTAACGAAGCATCACCTAACAGTGAGCCACCAGAAAACGAACCGTCACCACAAAACGAACCGTCACCCCAGAACGAACCACCGCAGAATTAATGAAATGACTGTCGTTTGTCGTTTGTCAACGGCATCCTACAAAAAATGCCCTCTGCCTTCATCCTTACTCATCTCTATTCCCTACTCTATGCAGACGCCAATTCCAATTTGTATCATTCTAGGAACACGCCCTGAGGCCATTAAACTGGCTCCCGTAATTCGCCAATTCAAGCAAAGCCCTGACTTTGAAACCCATGTTGTTTTAACGGGGCAACATCGAGAAATGGTGCAACAAGTGATGGATTTGTTTGCCCTCACTGCCGATCAAGACTTGGCGATCATGCAGCATAAGCAAACCTTGACTGATATTACCTGTCGTAGTTTGCAAGGATTAGAGACTCTGTTTCAGCAGATCAAACCTCAGTTAGTGATCGTGCAGGGAGATACGACCACTGCCTTTGCCGCTGCGATCGCCGCTTTTTATCACCGCATTCCTGTTGGGCATGTCGAGGCAGGGTTACGCACCGATGACCTGTTTAACCCCTATCCTGAAGAAGCAAACCGTCGCCTGATCTCTCAGATCACTCAACTCAACTTTGCCCCTACCCCATTGGCCGTTGAAAACTTAGAGCGATCGGGCGTAGTAGGCAAAATTTACCAGACAGGTAATACCGTCATTGATGCATTGTTGACCGTGGCGGCACAACATCCCCCTTGCACCATCCCTCATCTCGACTGGAGTCAATATCGGGTGATGTTAGCGACGGTGCATCGGCGTGAAAATTGGGGCGATCCCTTGCAAGATATCGCTCAGGGGTTTCTCGACGTGTTGGATAAGTTTCCCGATGCGGCTCTGCTGCTGCCCCTGCACCGCAATCCGACCGTGAGGGAACCACTGCAAGCATTATTGGGCAATCATCCCAGAGCTTTTTTAACGGAACCGCTCGACTACGCTGAGTTGGTCGGAGCCATGCAGCGATGCTATTTATTGCTCACCGATTCAGGGGGGTTACAAGAAGAAGCCCCCAGTCTTGGCAAGCCTGTGTTGGTGCTGCGCGAAACCACCGAACGACCAGAGGCGATCGCCGCAGGCACGGCTAAACTGATCGGCACTAACCCCGATCGCATCCTCAATGAAACCAGTGAATTGTTAAGCAACTCGGTTGCTTACAACACTATGGCAACAGCCGTGAATCCTTTTGGGGATGGGCACTCCTCAGAACGTATTGTGGCGATCGTCAAAGAGTATTTTGAAGACAGGTAGCCGCAGAGACGCGATCAATCGCGTCTCTGCATTGATCGCGTCTCTTGCGTTTTTTCAAAACAGCCCCCCATCCTCCATGCTCTGGGCATAGCCCTGGAGTTCTTCGGTGCGCTGCTTCGTGATGCGTTCAATGCAACTGCTGTAAACCGTAGGAGCGATCGATCCTCCCTCAAATCTGCCACTTGAAAATGCACAGTTTTTGTCGCGGAACTCAATCCACGCGCGCTGAGCATCAGTCAGCAGCTTTTCTTCACTAGAACTCAACGTTGCTTTGAGCTGTTGATAGACCTCATTCAACTTTTGATCAGCCACATCTGCTGATTTAGCAGCACATTCATTGATCTCTAGCTGAGTTTGCGGATTGGTGCAATCAGCAGCCTGAGCAACAATATCTCCACCAGCACTCTCTGCATCAGAGGGAGAGTTTGGTGCACTAGAGGGGGTCGAGTTAGAGGGGGTTGTTGCAACTGTTGCAGGTGAGGCAGGGGCAGGGGTGGGAGAGACTCCCGAAACCTGACCAGAGGGGATGCAACCTGCGGCAATAACTAGAAAAAACGCAATTTGCCAGGGATTAAGCTTGATCATTATTTGTGCTCATCAGTTGAGCATCACTTTTTAGGCGACAGCAACATCATCATATTGCGTCCTTCGCGTTTTGGTGACTGTTGTACCTCAGCAAGTTCTTGCAAATCTTTTGCCATGCGTTGCAACAGACTCTCTGCCAAGTCGCTATGTTGAATCTCACGACCCCGAAACATAATCGTTGCTTTGACTTTATCGCCATCTTTGAGAAACTTCTCAGCCCGATTAATACAAACCCGGTAATCGTGTTCTTCAATTTTGTAACGCATCTTCACTTCTTTGACATCTGAAGTGTGTTGCTTCTTACGGGCTTCGCGGGCTTTCTTTTCTTGCTCAAACTTAAACTTGCCATAGTCCATAATCCGGCAAACAGGCGGATCGGCCTTGTCACTCACCAGCACCAAATCAAGCTCTTTTTCTTCAGCAAGTCTCAGAGCTTCACGCGGTGTCAAAATGCCAAGTTGAGCACCATCTGTATCAATTACCCTAATCTTTGGAAACCGGATTCGTTCATTGATGGCCGGTAAATCGCGATTCTGTTTAGTAATAGGCAGCATGAGCAAAGTATCAAATGTCTGTTAGCAGCAGATTTGTGAACGTTGTTTATGGTGATTGGTTTGTACTGAGAAAGGCTAACAACAGGGATATAGAGCCTGGGATATAGAAACTATGTTAAATCCCATTAGTTGAAGTGGAACTATAGATTTATTAAATGCCATTTTACCCACTCTGCCGTTTTTTACGTCAGATGTTAATTATTTTGGCATCTTACACTTTGTTTTTCATCATCATTTCATCACAATGGGTGGCAATGCAACATTGGACTCAATCCTTTAAACCCTTACTGGGCCTGTTTTTACAGTCATTTTGTCCAGTGTGTCAGCGATCGACCCCTTTAGACTTGTGCCTCGACTGTGAACGGCAGGTGCAACGCTGTCAACACCCCGACCCAGGTGCAAGTTGGCAAACGCCATCCCCTGTTTTTGCGTGGGGTGACTATGGAGGTGCATTAAAACGAGCGATCGCCACTTTAAAGTACGAAAATCAGCCTCAACTGGCTCGACCATTAGGGCATTGGCTAGCTAATGCCTGGTTAGCATCGCCCCTGAGTCAGACGCCAGTGACAGTTGTTCCCATTCCAATGCATGCGGCAAAGCGGCAGAAACGCGGATTTGATCAGGCTGAGTTGTTAGCTGAAGCCTTTTGCGACAAAACAGGTTTGCTGCTGCGACGCCAGGGGTTAGAGCGGGTTCGCGCTACCACGGCTCAGTTTGAGCTATCTGCCGAGGCTCGTCAGCAAAACCTGTTAGGAGCCTTTCAATTAGGACGCGAGTTTCGGCATCGCTCTCCTCACTCCCCTGTGTTGTTGTTAGATGACGTTTATACAACTGGGGCAACGGTAAATGCAGCGGCACAAACGCTAAGAAGACATCAGATTCGGGTTTATGGGGTGGTGGCGATCGCCAAACCTTTATTTGACAAAGCATACTCCAACGCGGCCTCATAACCACTGACACTCAATGTCTACTCAATGTCCAATCCATTAGGAGGGATGCACAATGGGTCGAGTGGGAGGCTTTTCGGTTGAGCCAAACACGGGGGATGGATCAAGCCCTGTAATTTGTTGGAACTGTTCTGGCGTAATCGTACTGATAATGGGTTGGCTTTCCCAGTCTTTTAACTTGTCGTGTGCCTGACTAAAAAAATCTCGTCCTCTTAGCAAGGGCACTGTCAGCCAATGATCAACTAATGTTTCAACCAATGCCAATTCAATTAAAGGCATCGGATAGTTTTCAACTAATTCGTTGAGATAAAGCTCCATCTGGTCAGCCTCGCTACCGCCAAGCTGATAGCTGCTAATAATATGCTTTATTCGTTGTCGATTGATTTCCTCTTGAATATCCATTGAAACCTGAAGTCAGAGCAGTCGTTTCTTGTAGCTGTGGGCTGTAACCATTGGGGAGCGATCGTTTGCTGAAGATGACTTTAGCAAGAGAGGCGATCGAATTTAATTTTCCTACTAATTCACATTTTGATTAATGCAATTGCATTTATAGCAGAGAATTTAGAGTTTCAACCGCATTTCTATAAAAATGTATCTTTTATAGAAATCCCAAATGGGTTGTGAGAGGGGTACGCCTCAGGGGTGTGCCTCTTACAATTCGCTCATCTCATAACTGATTTAGGACGGCTATATAAAGGTGAAGCCGCTTGTGATTGATTAAGGCTAATGGGTGAAGAGCAAACGGTAAATGTGTCTTTTATAATGTGAGGCAGCTTGTGATTGATTAAGGCTAACGGGTAAAAGATAGAAGATCAAACAGCGACTGATGATTAACGATTGACAACTGAGGATGACCTGATCGAATCGGCTTAAAATTTCGCAGGAGATCTCTTCCCCACCAACGGAGCTAATCTATTAAGCATTAAGTGTTTAGATCGCTTTGTTTAATCACCAAATGAATTATGGTAATCTCCTGCTGAAGCCTAATTAAACTGACAGAGTGAATCCTTCTGACATCAACAGTTCTTGCTGACTTCAAGGCTCGATTTTTAAACGGAGTTGCATCACGTGATCGGTTGATCTAAGCAGGGCAAGCTGACGCGAAACTAAGTCAGTCATGAAATGGTTTTCAAACGACATTGCCTAGTAAACCTCTATCTTTTATACCGATAGAGCTTTGACGAATGTAGATTCAGGTGTGCGATCGCCCGTTACAAACAATGCAATTGTGTTATTTTTTCCGGGAGACAAGTTTGCTATGGCTCATAGCTGGCACAATGGTGTTTTCGTCAGTGGTGTGGTGTTGGGGGTTAGCACGATCGCCCTTTATAGCCCAATAGCACTGGCTCAGATTGTTCCCGATAGCACCTTAGGGGCAGAGCGATCAAGTGTTAACCGAGGCGTCACCGTTCGGGGTCGGTTGGGCGATCGGATTGATGGGGGAGCTCTTCGTGGCGTCAATCTGTTTCATAGTTTTCAAGACTTTAATGTCAACGAGGGACAACGGGTTTATTTCAGCAACCCCGCTGGTGTTGAAAATATCTTAGGTCGCGTCACAGGCAGAGATGTGTCTGACATCATGGGCACGTTGGGAGTCGATGGAGCCGCGAACCTGTTTCTGCTCAATCCCAATGGCATTTTATTTGGCCCCAATGCTCGGCTTGATATCGGCGGTTCTTTTGTGGCTAGCACGGGCGATCGCTTCACCTTTCCCGATGGCAGCGACTTTAGTGCCACAAATCCCCAATCGGCTCCGCTTTTGACCATGCGAGTCCCGATTGGCTTGCAATATGGCACGGGCATCATCACCAATCAAGGGCAATTGACGACAGGGCAAGACCTGACTCTCTCAGGCAACACCCTAAACTTGCAAGGTCAATTGCAAGCCGGACGCAATCTAACCCTCCAGGCACAAGATACTGTGCAGATTCGCGACAGTGTTACCGCTCCCTTTATTGCCAGTGCCGGGGGTGAGTTGCTAATTCAGGGCGATCGCACAGTCGATATCTTTGCTCTCAACCATCCTAGTAGCGGCTTTTTCTCTGGCAGCAACATGACACTGCGATCCGCCAATCCCGTCAGCGGTGATGCCCATTATTGGAGTGGTGGTGATTTTCGGATTGAGCGGCTAGGGGGAGCACGGGGCGACTTAGTCAGTCCCTATGACCCCATCATTTTAGCGATCGGAGATGTCGTGTTGGGGGATGTGTTGAACACGGCCTCGCTGCACATTTTGGCAGGTGGAAGTGTCACGCTGGGCAATGTTGATGTAACCAGCATCGGCACCGTCAATGACACCATTAACCCTGCGAACCCTGACCCGTTTTTGGCAGCGTTAGCAACCAACGGCATTCCTGATTCCGTCGATAGTGGCACACCAACAGCCCCTGTTCCAGGAGTTGTGGATGGAGCCAACCGCTTTTTTGTAGATATCCGGGCTGGCGTCAATTGGTCACTCATTCCGGGCTTTCCAGGCAACACGGTGATTAATGCCCCGACTCCTCCTCTGGCTGGGGCAACGACAGCAGATATTCGAGTGAACTCTATTAACTTCACTGGAAGCAACCTGGGTGGGGTCGTTTATCTCACCAACCAATATCAACCTAATGCCTTGGCCGCTCCCAATGGCATTGTCATCGGCTCGATTGATACAGGTGGAAATGATGGCGGAGGGTCTGTAACTGTTGATGCCCGCAGCGGTATTACCCTAAATGGCACTGTTATTACGTCTGCTTTAAACCTGGGTTCAAGTGGCGATGTCAACTTTCGAGCTGCCGGAAACATTACCCTTAATCCAGGAAGCCGTATCGATAGCAGTAGCATTAACAACGATCTGAATATTCCCTTTAGCACCGTACAAATTGAGTCTACTAATGGCTCTGTCCTTCTCAATAATGCTCGAATTAATGCTACGAACACAGGAACTCGGTTTGCAGGAGATGTCTTAATTGATGCTCGCGATCGCATTGATATTGTCAATGGCAGCTTGATTGAGGCTGAAGGCAACTTAGGACAGATTGTTATTGGTAGAAACTCCACGACGCAAGATGACCCTACCGCTCCCATTACTGTTGCAATTGACAATAGCCGCTTAGCGACCTCAAATCAGGGAATCACAGGAAGTACAGAGTCTTTTAACGCTGGCGATATAAGTATCAGAGCAACGGGGTTGGTTTCTATTAGCAATGGGGCTGAATTGAATGCATCGACCACACGACAGGGCAATGCGGGAGATATTCAAATTGACGCAGGGACAGGTGAAATTCGTATTGCCGGACGTGGCACTGGGGCTACTCCTCAAACCCTTTTGCTCAGCACTGTAGAAACCGGGGCGATCGGAGATGCAGGTGAAATTCGCGTGACTGGAGGATCACTTTTTCTGACCAACGGTGTTCAATTACAAACCCTGATAGGCAATGGAGGACAGGGCGATGCATCGGATGTCAACATCACGTTAACGGGTTTATTTAGTGCTGACAGCGGACAAATCTTCAGCAGCGTGGAATTGGGAGGCGGCACGGGTAACAGCGGAGATGTCTCGATTCAGGCAGGATCGGTCGAGATAAGAAATAACTCATCCATCCAAGCTCAGAATAGAAATACCGGATTTGCAGGCGACATCACCATTGCCTCCAATGGACAACTCTCTCTTACCGATAGTTTTGTTTTAGCGAGTAGCAACAACAGCAATCAAGATACTTCGCCCGAAAACTATAGTGAAATTCGGTTAAGTGCACCGAATAGCTTCGTTTTGATAGATGGATCACGAGTAAGTGCCACCAATGCAGGTATAGATCAAGATGCCAATGCAGTTGCAGATAATGGTGTAGCAGGGGACATTTTTATCAATGCCCGCGATCGCGTCTCGATTCTCAATAACAGCACTGTTTCAGCGCAGGGAAGATTTGGGCGAATTTTGATTGGCGGTACGACTAGCGATACCATTGCTCCTGCCAACGTCGATATCATCGACAACCCTCAAGACAGCAATCCAGATAATGCAAATAATCAGTTTGGACTGATTGCTGATGGTTTTGCTGGACAGGTACGAATCAGAGCACAGAACACATTACAAATTTCTAATAGCCGCATCACCAGTCGAGTCACAGACCCAGCAGATAGCACACGCGATGCAAACAATTTCGGCATTATTAACGTGTCATCTTTACAGGGTTCGGTGTTGATTGATGACGGCTCTTTGATTAGCACCACCCATCGAGGTAGTGGAACCTCAGGAGATATTTTTATCAATGCCCGCGATCGTGTCGAGATTAGCGATCGCAGCGGTATCTTTAGCCAGGGCTATTTTGGACGCATTACGATTGGGTCTGAGGATGTTGTCCCTCGGCAAGTCTTGGTTAGAAATAACTCCTCCATTAGAACAAATAATCTACTCAACAATGATCGAGTGGGTGGCATTAACATCAATGCCCTTGATCTAATCAACATTAGCAACAGCAGTATCACGACAACCAGTCAAACAGATGACATCAGTGAGGGCTTTGGCTCGATCGAGATGTCTGCCACTGAGGGGTCTGTGTTGATCGATCGAGCGGCGATCGACTCTACCAATTTTGGTGAAGGATTAGCAGGAGACATCAGCATCACAGCTCGAGATTCGGTATCCATCACAAACTCGAATCCAGACTTCACCCCACAAAGCGAAACGGAATTTGGACTGGGTATCAGGGGCGGAATTTCAAGTAACGGTCGCTTTGGACGAATTTTTATTGGGGCAAGTGAAGATTACAGTAATTTGTCACCCAACGTCATTCGTATTAGCAACACCCGCTTGACAACAGACAATCAAACTGAACGAAATGGTGTACAAGAAACCTTTGGGCGTGCCGGAAACATTCAAATAACGGCTAATCGCCGCATTACTTTGATCAATCCCCGTCCTCCGGTGGGCGAAATTCCACAACTTGGCATTTTTAGCGAAACCTATAACGACCAGTCTGCTGGAAATATAGATTTATCAGTACGGCGCGGTTCATTGTTGCTGAGAGGGGGGTTTGTCAGCAGCAGAACGGCAATTGGTGTAGAGGGTGACGCTGGGACGGTTGATGTCGATGCCAGACTGATCTCCATGAATGGGGGTGCTCAAATTAGTACGAGTACTTATGGATTTGGCGATCCAGGAAATATTACGTTTACAGGCAATCGGATCGCGCTCAGCGATGCGCTGGTGTTTAGCACTATTGAAGCTGGCGCAGGAAGCGTGAGTGATCCAGCCCAGGGGGGATCGATCACGGTGACAGGGCGATCGCTCACCATGTCAAATGGTGCTCAACTGCAAACTCAAGTCAACGGCTCAAATCCATCTAGCGGTACACGGGGCGGAATTGGCAACGCCGGAACCGTGACCCTCGACGTTCGTGATCTGATCTCACTCGACGGTCAAGGAACCATCATTTTTAGCAATATTGACTCTGGGGCGATCGGCAACGGAGGATTTATCTCGATTCAAACCCGCGATTTCTTAATGTCCAATGGTGCTCAACTGCAAACCCAGATTGACGGCATTGACACGAACGGGACTCGAACCCGTGCTGACGATCGCCCCGGTGCCATTGGAAATGCAGGGGATGTCTTTATTGGAGTTAGCCGTGATGTCTCACTCGACGGGGGTGGCACAGCCATCTTTAGCAGCATTGGCTCTGGAGCTATCGGCGACGGTGGAGATATTTTTGTCGGAGATGTCAGGCGGCTTCGGAGTGGGGCGATCGTTGTCAGACCCACTCGCTCTTTCGCGGCAACGAATGGTGCTCAGCTAATTGCCAGCACCGCTGGACGCGGTAATGCTGGAAACGTCTCCCTTCTGTCAAGAGACATTCGCTTCGATGGGGCGTTTGAGTCAGGAGAGTTTACCTTTCCCAGTGCCATCTTTAGCGGGGTCGATTCCGGTGGCACCGGACAGGGAGGCAGTGTTTTTGTAGGTGGTGGAGTTGTTTTCAACGCTAATGGCACTGTGCGATCGCTTCGACCTGCTAACTCTTTAAGGTTGGAAGATGGCGGACTGATTACCGTTAGCACCTTTGGGCAAGGTGAACTGAGTGGTCGAGATTTGACTCCAACGGATCTAACCGCAGGAGACGTTACCGTCCTGTCCAATATTCTCCGATTGCAAAACAACGGCAGAGTTGTCGCTCGCACTGGACAGGGCAACGGCGGTAATGTCATTGTTGGTACAAACAATGGCGTGTTGTTAATGAGTGGTGCCAGTCGCATCTCAACCACCGCAGGCACCCAGCGTCGCCCTGGAAACGGGGGTGACATCACCATTAATTTGGGTGAGGGGTTTGCGATCGCTGGATCTCTCGGCAACAACGATATTTCCTCTGATGCCTTCAACGGGGCAGGAGGTGTGGTCAGGGTTAATGCCCAAGGAATTATCAGTTTTGTCAATCGCAGCCGAGAAGATATTCAACGATTGCTGGGCGAAGATGCGTTTGATCAAATCGATCCCACCAGCCAGTTGCAGACCAACGACATCACCGCGATTTCGCAGTCCGATGCCTCTCTCAATGGGGTCGTCGAAATTAACGCCACCGACTTTGACACCCGTGCCATTGCCAACCTGCCTGTGGCATTACCCGATGCTTCACAATTAATTGCCCGCAACTGCCCCAGTGAAGGAGGGCAGGAGTTAGGTGAGTTTGTAGTGACAGGGCGTGGGGGGTTGCCCGCCAACCCCAACGAAATTTTGGGCAGTGAAGATGTCTTGACCGATTGGGTCGATCCCACTGATGAGGCGGCTCCTCACCACCCATCAGAATCGGGAGAACCGCAATCTAATCTGCATACGCCAATCGTGGAAGCCCAACAATGGATGATGAATTCCAATGGAGACGTGGTGTTAGTTGCCACCAACCCCAATCATTCCCCCACCTTCAATCCAGCATTGTGTAACGCTCGTGAAAGCAATGCCCCTGAGAGCAATACCCCTGAAAGCAACGCTCGTGAAACCTCTGTAACCCAGCACTGAGGAGCTCCCCATGACTCGCAAATCCCAGACTAAGCCTCATGTTTATACCCTCAAAGCCTATGTAGCCCTGGCTGTCTTAACAGCAGTGCTGTGTGTGCTGGTGTCAGCCACCGGGGGATGGAGTATGAATGCTCCTGATGCACCCCACCCCTCTCAAAACAGAGAGGACGCGATCGCCCAAACCCCTCCCGATGCGTTGGCTCAAGGACGATCGCTCTACGAAGCAGAACAATATGTAGCGGCGGCTGAGGTGTTAGAACAAGCCGTTGAGACCTATCGATCGCAAGGGAATGCCCTTCAAGAAGCGATCGCCCTCAGCAACCTGTCCCTGGTCTATCAACAATTGGGGCGGTGGAGCGAGGCAGAAACGGCGATCGCCACTAGTCTAGAACGATTACAAACGAGCAATTCAACTAATCGAGCCGCCATTGAGGCGCAAATCTTGGATGTGCAAGGACGTCTACAACTGTCACAGGGGCAAGCCGAGACAGCCTTGAGCACCTGGGAACGGGTAGAAGAACTTTATCAAAGGGCTGGCAACCTGAATGGAGTAACACGAGCAACCATTAACCAGGCAGAGGCATTGCAAACCCTGGGATTATACCGACGGGCGATCGCGACTCTAGAAGAACTCACCTCTGTAGAACAACCCGACTCAGATGAACAGGTCGTAGCACTCCGCAGTTTGGGTGATGCTTTGCGCGTTACCGGAGATTTGACAGCCTCACAACAGGCACTCGAACAAAGTCTGGCAATGGCAGAACGATTGCAGTTACCCAGAGCAATCGCAGCTACCCAATTTAGCCTGGGCAACACGGCCTATGCTCAAGCCCAACGACAGAGTGAACAGGCCCGCAATGCGCGTCGTCGCAGTGATGCTACAGAGGCAGAACAAGCCATAGCCCTGGCGCAACAACGACAAACAGAGGCACTGGCGTTTTATCAACACGTTGCCCCCAATGCTTCACCGATCGTGCAAACCCAGGCATTGCTTAACCAGTTGCGGCTGCTGATTGAGGCAGAACGATGGAGCGAAGCCGAGGCATTGGTGCCTCAAATTACGACACAACTTGACCGCTTGCCCGCCAGTCGTACAGCTATTTATGCACGGGTAAACTTTGCCCAAAGTTTGGCCCAACTCGACAATCGCGAGTCTCCTGTAATTCGTGAGCCAGATGTTCTCCCGGCGGTGCGTCCACCCCAAGCAGCTACCTCACCAACCGTATCAACTGTGGCGGCTCAACAGTTGGCGATCGCCGTTCAACAAGCTCAAACCCTACAAGATCGACGAGCACAGGCATTTGCCATTGGCAACTTAGGCAGTTTGTATGAAAAAACCGGACAACTCACCGAAGCGCAACGCCTGAGTGCTCAGGCACTTGACCTCTCACAACGAACTAGTGCGGCAGATGTGTCCTATCTCTGGCAGTGGCAGTTGGGACGAATTCTCAAAGCGCAAGGCGACCGTAAAGGGGCGATCGCGGCTTATAGTGATGCCGTTCGGACGTTGCAAACCCTGCGAAGTGACTTGGTTGCCGTCAGCTTAGAGGTGCAATTTTCCTTTCGTGAAACCATTGAACCGATTCACCGAGAACTCGTCTCACTCTTGCTGCAACCGGATGTAGAACCAACGCAAGTAGAACTAGAACAAGCCCGCAAGACCATAGAATCTTTGCAATTAGCTGAGTTAGATAATTTCTTTCGAGAAGCTTGTCTCAATGCCCGACAGGTCGAGATCGATGAGGTTGATCGCCAAGCAGCGGTGATTTACCCGATTATTTTGAGCGATCGCATTGAAGTCATTCTGAGTCTGCCAGCAGGGGCAGACACTCAAGCTTCTGCCTTGGTCAGAACACAGACTAAGCAACAAGCAGAGGAAATTCCCGCTACTCCGCTACGTCACTACAGCACACCCATTTCTAAGAGCCAAGTTGAAATGAAAGTGGGTGAGTTGCGTCAATATTTGCGACAAGCGACCGCGGCGCGGCGTGCCCAACCCCTAGCCCAAGAGGTTTATAACTGGCTGATTCGTCCCGTTGCCGATGAACTCAAGGCGAGTGGTGCCAAAACATTAGTATTCGTTCCAGATGGGGTGTTGCGAAACATTCCCATGTCAGCACTCTACGATGGTGAGCGATTCTTGATCGAAGATTATGCCGTTGCTCTCACACCAGGTTTGCAACTTCTAGAGGCACAATCGATCCAAACTCAACAGCTCACAGTCTTAATGGCAGGGGTCAGTCAGGCACAACAAAATTTTCCTGGGTTACCCGGTGTAATTAACGAATTTCAAGCCATCCGCACTAAAATCCCGACATCTCAAGTTCTACTCAACCAAGACTTCACCACCGACAATTTTCAAACAGCCATTAATCAGGTGCCCTATCCCATTGTGCATCTGGCTACGCACGGCGAATTTAGCTCTCAACCAGAAGATACTTTCATCCTCACCTGGCAAAATCGTATTAACATTCAGCAGTTGAGTCGTTTGCTGCAAGCCACCGATGTTAGTCGTCGTCGCCCGATTGAGTTGCTCGTGTTAAGTGCTTGCAAAACGGCTGAAGGAGACGATCGCGCGGCGTTAGGGCTAGCCGGGGTGGCGGTCAGAGCAGGTGCCCGTAGCACCGTCGCCACCTTGTGGTCGTTTGATGACCAGGCGGCATCCCTGATCATGGATCGGTTTTATCAAGAATTGGCAAGTGCCAAAGTCACCAAAGCCGAGGCACTACGTCAAGCACAACTAGCTCTGCTACAAAATCCACAATATCGCCGCCCCTATTTTTGGAGTCCAGTCGTGTTAGTGGGCAACTGGCAATAAAACTGACAATAAATTAACCTAAGTTCGGGATAAGGATTTTGGCGGTTGAAACCGCTGCTATACAAGCAAAACCGACCTGTGTCGGTTCAGTAAACCTTTGATTTTGGCAGTCCGCCTTCGCGGACTGCGCTCTGGTAGCTGCGAATTTATTCGCTGGCCTGCTTAAACCGAACTGACAATAAATTAATCTTGCCCCAGTTCTCGCCGCATGCGATAGAGAATCGTGTTGGCATCTACCTGACTGAGAATGTCTTGAATCACCGTATTGGCTCCCTGCGGTCCCCAAGTGCAGCCCTGCTCTAAGTAAGTCTGCGCCGCTTTGCCCACCCGATAGGAGCCATAACCCGCCAGTGTTGCTTGGGCGATCGCCGTTGTGCCATAGGCCATTACCCCACCCACACTATCAAAGGCCGTTGCCACAGCCGAAGCACTCTTACCCATTCCCAACAACACACCACTACCCACTTCACCCAACAGCAAACTGCCCGAACTCCACAAAATCGAATTCAACACCTTGCCCGCTTCGTAATGGGTCATCGGAAAGCCATAGAGCTTTGCTAAAGACCGAATCATTAACAAATCAGTTGCTGTGCCCCCCACCAAATCCAACACTGCAATTGGATTTACCGCCACAGCGATCGCCTTCCATTTAGCAAACTGCCAGATCAAATCCTCGGCTTCTGTCTTATGCAACCTCACTGTTTTATGGGCGATCGCCTCCTCCGTTTCACGGGCTTGCCGCAGCGCATTCAACGCCAACAGCGATTTTCCCTCAGTACTCAGAATGGCTAATAACTTCTGCTGCAACTCTTCAATCTGAGCCGGAGGAGACTCCCACTCATAGTCCACCTGCCCATCTGGATATTCCACCCGCACTTGCAGAGGGGTTGGCTCTGCCGCAATCAACACAATATCGCTGGGCAATAACCAAGGACGACGACGAACCGGAGTGCCTCCATCCAGTTGCTGCGCCATAGAAGCCTCTGCCTCTGCTTGAGCAAACACCGTTTGCAACCGTTGATAAATCGCTTGTCGATCTTGATTGGGATACAGATCTGTCTTGTTAAACACCAAAATCAGTGGCTTATGGGCTAACTGCAACTCTGCCAAAGCCCGATATTCAGTACGGGTAATATCTCCCGCCACAACAAATAAGATTAAATCTGCCTGTTGCGCCACATCCCGCGCCATTTCAGCTCGCAGTTGACCATCCACTTCATCCAGTCCAGGGGTATCAATCAATTCCACCTGCATTGCACTGCCCGACACCTGAGGCGACCAATAAACCGAACGTGGATACTGAGTCACGCCGTTTAACGGACCCGTTTGCAAAATCTTTTGCCCTAATAACGCATTAATAACGGCTGATTTGCCCCGACTGACTAACCCAAACACTGCCATTCGCAAAATGCTGTGATTCAACTTATCCAGCGCATTTGAGAGTTGATCCAGGTCTTTTTTAAGGGCTGACTGCAACTCCACCGAGTTGGCATTGCGCTTGGGCAAGCGAATCTGCTGAGCATAACGAGTCAGTGCCTGTTTAAGGCTGAGACGCGCTCTATTAAAATGAGACTCTTGCAAACTCATGGAGGTCAAACCCATCGTTGGCTTGACCTGCGACGATGCCTGAGACGATTCACTGTTGCGAGGAGACTGACTCAAAGGTGAGAAGGTGCGTTTACATCAACTCCATTTTCGCGCAACCTGGTTTAATCGGGGCAAGCTTAGGCTTCGACCGTTGATTTTGGTTGAGATGGCGCATGAAACTCTCCATTCTCGTTGATCTCGACCTTCAGCAGATCTTCTTCCCCGGTAATGAGTCGAGCCCCTCGGTTGCGTGTGAAGTAACTCCATCCCCACTGCAACATCACAATCAGCTTATTGTCGAACTCAATCAAATAGTAGATATGAGCAAAGACCCAAATCAGCCACGCAATAATGCCAGAGAATTTGATAAAGCCCAAATCGACAACAGCTTCATTTTGCCCAATGACCGCTAGGCTACCCGCGTTGACATAGCTAAACTCTGGCAGTGTATGTCCCTTGAGCCGCTTTTGAATCAGTTTAGCGACATACTCACCTTCTTGAACGGCTACCGGAGCCACACCCGGAAGCGGCTTACCATCAGCTTGAATGAAGTTAGCCAGATCCCCAATGACAAAGATATTGGGATGGTTAGGAATGCTCAGGTCAGCACTCACGGTGACTCGCCCAGCTCGATCAAGCTGTGCTCCTGTGCGATCGGCTAACACTTGCCCCATAGCCGAGGCTTTGACCCCTGCTGCCCACAAAATGGTGCGTGCTGAGATCTGCTCAACGTGCTCTCCACAGCGAGTGGTCACGACGGTATCAGTAATGTTGGTGACTAAGGTTTTAGTCTTAACTGTTACCCCCAACCGAGTCAATGAAGCGGCTGCTTCTGCTGACAGGTCAGCCGGATAGGGGGGCAATATTCGATCCAGTCCCTCTAGCAGCAAAATCTGGGCTTCTGTGGTGTCAATACTCCGAAAATCTTCTTTTAAGGTGTGAAATGCAAGTTCAGCGATCGCCCCAGCCAACTCAACCCCTGTAGGGCCACCTCCAACAATCACAAAGGTCAACCAGGCGCGACGCTTCTCAGCATCTGTTTCTTTCTCAGCGGCTTCAAAGGCCATAAAGATACGTCGCCGCATCTCTAGTGCATCTTCAACCGTCTTTAGCCCAGGAGCCGTCTCCTTCCACTGGTCATTGCCAAAATAATGATGACTGACTCCAGTGGCGACAATCAGCGTGTCATAGGGCACGGTTTTGCCTTTGACCACCACCTGTTGTTGCGTTGGGTCAATATCAACCACTTCTTCCATCAACACCTGCGTATTTTTGTGCCGACTCAAAATGGCACGCAACGGTGAAGAAATATCAGCGGGAGAAACGGTTCCAGTTGCTACTTGATAGAGCAACGGTTGAAATAAATGGAAGTTACGTTTATCGATCAGGGTCACATCTACTGGAGCGCGACCTAATGCTTTAGCGGCATACAATCCACCAAAGCCACCTCCAACAATAACAACTCGATGTTGTTCAGTGGTTTTAGCCATTAACCATCCTCGACTGTTATAGGAGTTCCACCGCTAAAAGCTTAAAGTGGAGTCAAAATTCTCTGAGTAGCAACTGCTACAGGGATCGAAGTTTATTAACACTGATCGATCGCTACTATAACAACCCACTGTTAGATGCACCTCTATATCTAGCTAGGTTTGCCATAGATTTACAAACTGCACAATCTCTAACATAAAGTTAAAGGTAACGTCAAAGGCATGACTTCAAATCGAGTCAGTTTCAACCAGGGATAGTTTATCTTGCAACACCCAACCAAGCTTTGCTGTAATTGTCAACCTGGTAGTCTTCTAAAAGTAATGATTTTGAGTAAGGATATGCCTGCGGAACGCAGCATATCCTTACTTGTTTAGAACTACCGTCAGCCTATCAATTTTGAGAGGGCTGAGGGGCAAAAGTCACAACAAATTGAGCATTGGGCATACGATTTCGCAGAGAGTTGAGATAGCCATCTGCATCAGAGCGAGTGCGAAAACGAGCAACCACAAGGGGTTCAAGATTGGGTAAAAGACGGGCGATCGCCCAGACAGTCAATCGTTCACGATAGGCAAGTTTTGCAGCAGGCAGCTCCACCGACAGGGGCGTTGTCCAATCTTGTAAATTGGGATTTTGTGGCATAATAAATTTTCATCCGTAAGGATATCAGGCGTTGGCGAGGTCTCTTGGCGGGGATACGCTAACGCCCTTTCACCACGATTAAAGTTCACCGCACAAACACTGTCAATTTGTCAACTTGCACTACAGGCTCAATTGCAGCCTTGAGCGGTGAAATAGTTGCTTTTTCAGCAGATTTAGAGCTATTTCCTAGCTGCTTCTCAAAAAATCGTTGCACAGATTCTCAGAATTCCATTGCTCGGTAAGTTGTTCTGTCAAAAGAAGGGTTGCTGCCTCTCGATCGAGCGGTTTCGAGAACAAATAACCTTGTCCATATTCACACTTGAGCGATCGCAACAAATCAAGTTGGCGGCGCGTTTCAATGCCCTCAGCAATGACATTCATACCCAGATTATGAGCCAGGGTAATAATGGTACGGACAATTTCATCATTTTCGCTACGATGTCCTAACCGACGCACAAATGACTGATCAATTTTCAAGGTATCGGTTGGAAAGTAATATAAATGGCTTAAAGATGAGTAGCCCGTGCCAAAGTCATCAATACCAATCTGAATGCCCAGTGATTTGATTTGGTTAAGCGTGGCGATCGCCGTCTCTAAATCGCTCATTAAGGTGCTTTCCGTAATTTCTAGCTTGAGCCGATGCCCTTCAATACCGGTATCTCGCAAAACTTGTTGAATGTAGTCGCTCAAATGAGGCTGTGAAAACTCCTGCGCCGACAGATTGACACTCATCAACAATGACGACTCCATCAGCAGACCCTGCTGCCACCGCCACAGTTGACTACACGCCTGACGAATCGTCCATCGCCCAATCGCCACAATCAAGCCCGTATTCTCTGCCAGAGGAATAAACTCTGAAGGCGTTATTAAGCCATGCTTTGGATGCTGCCACCGCACCAAGGCTTCAAACCCAATAATCTGCTTTGTTTGTAGCGAGACCAATGCTTGATAAAACAAGCGCAATTCTTGCCGCTCAATCGCCCAGCGCAGATCAGCCCCCAACTGAGTAAACGAGGCAACCTGTACCCGCATTTGAGGCTGAAACACAGCATGACAGGCTCTTCCCTGGCGTTTTGCATGATACATCGCCAGTTGAGCATCCTTTAACAAATCATGCGCCCAAAAATAATCTGAACTGAGCGCAATGCCGATACTAACGGTCGCCACCACGCCTCTGTCATTGATTTGAAATGGAGCAATAATTTCAGCGTGCAAACGATCAGCAAGCTGCATCGCTTCATCAGGGGTGGTCACGCCCTCGGTCAGAGCCACAAATTCATTGCCCCCAACTCGCGCTAAAACCGTTGTAGACCCTAAAAAGCTGCTGAGCCGACGAGCGATCGCCGTTAACAGTTGATCACCCCCAGCCCGACCTAACGTTTCATTCAAGGCTCGAAATTCATCTAAATCAAGATAAAAAACTCCAAACGGTTGGTTCTGTCGCCGCCGCTGTTGCCGAATCGCTCGCTCTAAATGTTTCAAAAACAAGGCCCGGTTGGGCAACCCTGTCAGGCGATCATGAAAGGCATCATGGAGCGATCGCCATCCTCCTAAAATGCCGAGTGTCGCAACGAGCAATAAGCTCGATCGCAGTAAGGGTGTCCATCGGTGAACCGTTAATAGACAAACCAGGAGGGCGATCGCACCCGCCCCCAAGAGAGGCTGACTGAAAACGGCTGCCACCTTTCGGACGCCACTGAATGGAGATAAAGTTCGTCGTACAAGTGGGATAAATCTGGAGATCACAACTATCAAGAATGCACCATGAACAATCAAAGCACTCTCAGACACTACCAATCCCTAAAGGGGTGACCCATCAATCGGTCATAAACCCTATCAGTACTGAAGTTATCGAGAGAAAAATAGTTCCTCTGAAACTGAGGAGACAGTAAATTGAATAGAAGCCACATCGTTTAGAATAACAGCGATATTTTAGTGAGTTATGAAGGTTTTTGACCCAAATTTGTATTTTTTATATAGCAATCCTAAATGGGTTGTGAGAGTCGCACCCC
>JANRJA010000168.1:0-5859 GCA_033764315.1 Oculatellaceae cyanobacterium bins.114 | reverse complement strand
CGAACACACTCATGGATGAACCGCTTTCGACGGTTATTAATTCGTTGGGAGAAGAAACCACAAAACTATCTAGCGATGATCCACCTTGCTTTTGCATGTATTGCTATAAGGGCAATTCAGGTTTTCGGATAGGCTCTTAGTACTGCGATCGGAGTTGTAGTAATTTTGCTGTTGGCTGCCTGTGCTTATTACGGTTTGATTCGCTTCTAGCGATCGCTCAGAGCATTTCAAGCCTCCATTCATTTCAAGATCTCTCTTCAAGGAATAGTGAGGAGAGATTTGTTTTGTCGGCTCCCTCAATAGCTATGACACCTGATGTGGAACAAAGGCTTAAGTCTCTTGGCTGTTCACGATGATAATACGATGCTAATAGGATTGCTATAGCGATCCTCATTCGTTTGTGAGAGTGCCTTTTTCACACATCAAATTGGATTACTATAGCCGTCCTAAGTCATTTGTGAGATTAGGGAGTTGTAGGAAGCATACTCCGTTGGGGTGCGCTTCCTACAACCCATTTGGGATTGCTATACAGGTAAGTTTTGTGTGTAAATGGGTGGGTTTTTTCTATCATTATTCGATAACGTTTTATAAAAGATTAGGATTTCCAAAACCTTAATATGAAACTTTAGAAACATATGAGACTTGACTGGGTAAACTGTTTTCTTTAGATTCTTCAGCCTATAGCCAGGTTATTAAACAACCTACCCTATGTTGCGATCGCAGCACTCCCATTCTCAACCCTCTACCGTTCCTTGGATCAACCTCGTTCCCAAGCTCATTAGTGGTGGAGTGATTGCTATCAGTAGTCTGGTTTTAATCGGTTGGATCTTTGACATTAATACTCTAAAAAGCATTTTGCCCTATTGGGTCAGCATGAAAGTTAATTCGGCGATCGCCTTCTTAAGTGCTGGCATTGCGTTGGGGCTGATTCAACGTCAGATCAGACAACCCCGTTTGACTCCCCGTTTAACAAAAGTGGGGGCGATCGCGCAAGTCTGCGCCGGGTTTGTTCTACTGATTGGGTGGCTAACGTTTAGCCAATATCTCTTTAGCATCAACTTAGGCATTGACCAACTCTTAATTCATGACTCATCGACTGCCGTTGGAACGTCCAATCCTGGACGCATGGCACCCCTAACTGCCATCAACTTTGTCTTGATAGGAACTGCACTGCTGCTCTCTAGTCGTCAAGTTCAGGCTTATTTCAATACCATTCAAACGCTCGTCTTTGTCGTTGGCATCATCGCCTTTCAGGCAATCATTGGCTATGCCTATAAAGTAGAGTCCTTCTACGGTCTCAGCTCGTTTACTCAAATGGCCCTTCACACCGCTCTCACATTTTTGCTGCTGTGTGTTGGAGTTTTGTGTCTATATCCCCATCGAGGTTTAGTCCGTATCTTAATCAGCCCAACCCTGGCAGGCTTTTTAGGACGGCGACTCTTTTTCTCGGCGATCGCCATTCCTCTATGTGTGGGTTGGCTTGTTGTGCAGGGTCAACAAATGGGGTTTTATACCGCTAAATTGGGTATTTCTTTGTTGGTCATGCTCAGTGTTGTGACCCTTGCCTTGCTGGTATGGTGGAGCATCACGGCGTTAGAACGAATTGATGCAGAGCGGATTGGCACTGTACAGGCCCTACAAGATAGTGAAGCCTCTCGTCGAGAATTAGCCCAAGTTCAAGAAGCTCTGCAACGCAGTGAGTCAATTTTTCGCAGCTACTTTGAGTTGTCTCTGATCGGCATTGCTGTCATTTCACCCGAAAAAGGCTGGATTGAGGTCAACACCGAGTTGTGCCGCATTCTTGGCTATTCTGAGGTTGAGTTATGCCAGATGACATGGGTTGAGCTGACTCACCCCGACGACTTGCAAGCAGACCTAGACTGTTTTAACCAGGTAATCGCAGGTCAACAAGAGGGATACTCACTCGACAAGCGGTTTATTCGCAAAGATGGAGCAGTTGTCTACGCCAGCATCTCAACCCGCTGCATTCGCCGACCCAATGGCTCTGTTGATTATTTTGTGGCGTTGGTGCAAGACATTGGTGAACGGGTTCGCAATGAAGCAGAGCGGCAAAAAGCAGAGGCAGAGCGAGTCAAATTGGTGCAAGAGCAGGCAGCCCGCGCCGAAGCCGAAGCAGCCAACCAGATGAAAGATGAATTTTTGGCCGTGTTGTCTCATGAATTACGAACCCCACTGAACGCTGTCTTAGGGTGGACACGACTCTTGCGATCGCGCCATTTTGATGGTGCAACAACCACTCAAGCGTTAGAAACCATTGAACGCAATGCTGAAGTGCAAGCACAACTGATTGACGACATTTTGGATGTATCTCGGATTATTCAAGGGCAGTTATCTCTCAATCTCTGCCCCATTGATGTTAGATCGGTGCTCGAAGAGGCGATCGCCTCGATTCGACTAACCGCAGAGGCAAAAGCGATTGACATTCATTTAGTGCAGTTGAATGGCAAGGATGCTCACTCTTTAAATACTGTGGTGTTGGGTGATCCAAAACGGTTGCAGCAAATCTTTTGGAATTTGCTCTCCAATGCCATCAAATTTACTGACCAAGGAGGGCGGGTTGACATTCACTTAGAACTGCTCGAAGGGGAAGTAAGAAAAGAGTTTCAGCAAGAGTTCCGTGACTCCACAATGGCTCAGGCTAATCAACCCTCTGATGGGTACGAGGGTGAGGAGACCATGACCTCACAGTTAGATGAAGCATGGCAGAGCCTGCATCCACCGAGTTCCTGGCAGAGTGCCACCCACGCCACCCCGCAGCAGTCCTTTGTTTCTCAATCGTTACGTCAGGTAACGCATTCCTTATCCCACTTCTCCCATCACTGTTATGTCCAGGTGAGAGTGACTGACACGGGCAAAGGCATCAGTCCAGAATTTTTGCCCCATGTGTTCGATCGCTTTCGCCAAGCTGACAGCTCAACAACTCGCACCCACGGAGGCTTAGGGTTGGGGTTGGCGATTGTGCATCATCTGGTTGAATTACATCAGGGCACTATTGCGGTCGATAGCCCTGGTGAAGGACAAGGAGCAACATTTACAGTTAGATTGCCCCTGATGCCTGAACTCCAGCAGATGTATGAACCTCAGCAGGAACCCGATCGCCCTTTGGGTCGCATTTCAACTTTCTCTATCTTGGCAAATCAGGGTACAAGTCAGGATGCAGATCTCTCATCTGCTCTAGTCTCTACCTCCCAAATCTCTATCTCACCCAGCCCAACCAGCTTAAATGGACTGCACATTCTTGTGGTTGATGATGAGGCAGACACTCGCACAGTCCTCAAATTTGTCTTGATGCAAGCCGGAGCGATCGTGACGGTTGTTGCTTCTGCTGACAGTGCGTTAGATCTGTTAGACAAGGTCGAGGCTGATATTTTAGTCAGTGCTATTGGGATGCCGTCAATGGATGGCTATGCGCTGATTCGTGCTATTCGCCAACGGTCTGCTAACGAAGGGGGAACTATTGGAGCGATCGCCCTCACCGCGTATGCCCAGGAGGAGGATAGTCAAAAGGCTTTGCAAGCCGGATTTCAGTTGTATTTAACCAAACCTGTCAAAGCTGAAGATCTGGTGCAAGCGATCGCTACATTGGCGTATTCCTCCCGGTAGATGCAGGATCGTTAAAACCCACAGTGGTATATGATTGTGTTGATTTTGACAAGTCCCATAAAAAATCTTCGTCTTTTCTTTAAACACGAAGAAAAACTGAACAATCTTTATAAAGACTCCGTAGAGGTACTAGCAACCTCGCATAAAAATATTGTAAAAATGACAACAGATTTAAAAAGACTGTTTAAAGTCTATCTATCGATTGGCAAGTTTTTAGGTTGAAGTGTAAAGGGGGCAATTCTGGTTTCCCTGCTCTACAGCTTGTAGGTGCCAGTCTGGGGTGAATGGGTGGTGCATCTTTACAGGATTCTCCGTTTTGATAAGTGAGAATACCGATTTGGAGCTATTTTGAGGCACTTGTCTCCTCAAAGTTCGATTTGCTTGACCGAGCTAATGACCATCCAAATCAACCATTATGCCGTGGGGGCAATAACTTCAGTGACTAAATCTACCTGTGTAAAAACCGTTTTTGCTAAAAGACAATCGAATCTATGCATGAGAGCGATTCAAACCAGCTCTGCTACTAAGGTAATTGCGCTAGCTATTGCTCCTTTAACGCTGATTGGCTGGTGTGCTAAACCGTCCTTCGCCGAAGAGCTTGAGCCAGTTGTCCCAGTTGTCATTGAATCTCCAACTCCCGTTTTAGAAGAGTTGCCCGACCCTACCCCGGTTATAACCCCAACCCCAACGGTTCCCCCTGCCCCTCAACCTGTCTCCTTAAACATCCTCAACCCATCTTTTGAAGAGGATATTGTAGGGGGTGATGGGGCTGTTGACTCTATCACAGGGTGGCAAATTCTCAGCAGTTCTCCCTGGAGCGTGGGCACATATAGACCCGGCTCAGGCTCGTATGCGGCTCTTGTCCCTGATGGGGTCAACGTTGCTTATGCCAATAGTGGTTCTCTTTTTCAACGGTTGACTGATTCACTAACGGCTAATACGCAATATACCCTCGGTTTTTATGTGGGGTCACGCCCACCCTATGGTTTTCCTGGATACCAGGTTGATTTGTTAGCAGGTGAAACGGTCATTGCTACAACCAATTCGCCTACACCACAGTTTGGTCAGTTTATCTCTTCAGACCTGCTATACACAGCCAGCGATGTTGATCCGCTGTTGGGTCAACCCCTGGCGATTCGCCTTTCGTCTAGCGGCATTCAAATCAACTTTGACAATATTCGCTTGACATCCCTGCTGTTAACTCCTCCTGATAAAGAACCTGAGACTGTTAACAATACGGGCACTGATACAACAGGGGATGGTGAACCAGTCGTTGACAATCCGACTCCTGATGTAACAGTAGAAAGTGCACCAGTTGATGAAAATACACCAGTTGACTTGGCGATCGCCCCTGAAGACAGTACGCCTGCCGAGATCGTTGAGGAATCTGCTCCAGCATTAACGGTTGAGCCAGAACTACTGGAGTCAAATTGGGTCTTTGCAGCCCGACTGCTACCTGCAACCAGTGAGGTGCGAGAGCTAGCAGCTACAGAAGAACTTGTCGCTACAGAAAAGATTGCAGATGACGTCAAAGCGGTTCCTGAACCAACTGCCATGATTGGTTTATTGTTGAGTGCCGCCAGTTTGACTCGTTTAAAGCGACGCACAACTCAGGCATAGGATAAGACGTAGAAATCATGATTGACTCACTCTGGCGATCGCCACGTACCCCATCGTGTTCGGTAATGTTCGGTTGATCTACCTAAATTAATGCTCATTTGTCCCTCTTGAAAGGCTTCAACTGAATACATTCAGTTATTGTTTAATGCCTTACATTGCTATCTTAATGACATATTTTTGCAGCGCAAATAGAACTTTTACGGTTCTTCTTGAGCACGTTGTCTGACTCTTTCCAGTTCTTCAGGCGTCAACAATTCCTCTTGATATTTTTGCATCAAGTTAGGGTTAAGTAAGATCTCGCTAAGCCGTTGTATCCAATCATCGAACTGCTCATCTTGATAACAATAATTGTGAAAACTGAAACACAACCAATTAACGCCTTCACGCGCTGCATACTCTTCAGGCGACATAGAAAGGTATGGAAACAACTCACGCGATTGCTGCTCCCAAAGAGCATTGGCGAGCATTCGATTATTTTCTTCAGGTGACATCGACATAGACGGTGTTGCTGATCGACTGTATAAACTTGGTCAGGGCATTTTGCGAAACATCCCTCCTGGCATGATCAACATCCATTCTATAGCAATCCCAAATGGGTTGTGAGAGACGCACCCC
>JANRJA010000165.1:0-29239 GCA_033764315.1 Oculatellaceae cyanobacterium bins.114 | reverse complement strand
ACCCTGGAGGCTGAAAAAACAGCTTCTCAAACTTGCACGCTGTAGAAATCTCAAAGTTTGGTGCCGTAGGCAAATCGGTAAAGCCACAGCACTTTCAATGCTGCGTTTGCGGGTTCAACTCCCGTCGGCACTGCCAAATTCGACATAGGTCGGCTCGCCTATCAGCGTGGGCAACTGTCTGTAAAACAGCCGCTTCTTGCGTTGCAGGTGCGACTCCTGCCCGACCTACCAATCATGGAGAGTAAACCAATTAGGACGTTGGCGCTGTTTGCTAAACAGATGGATGAACAATTGTGGTTCGATTCCACTACTCTCCGCCTTTGAGGACGTGGTGTAACTGAACAACATCTCAGATTACGAACCTGAAGAGTGGGGGTTTGAGTCCCTCCGTCCTCGCCAAACAGGGAGGTTGTCCGGCACGGACGAGGAAAGCGTCTTGAAAACGCCTGCGGGTGAAATATACCGTCAAGAGTTCGATTCTCTTAGCCTCCGCTTGTGGGAAGTTGGTGAAGCTGGTGCTCACGTGCCGCTGAAGACGGCGAGATGGCGGTTCGATCCCGTCACTTCCCACTCATTGCCCTATAGCTCAATGGCAGAGCGAGCGGCTGTTAACCGCGAGGTTGCAGGTTCAAGTCCTGCTGGGGCAGCCATTCATTGCCGAGTGGACGACATGGAAAGTCGCTGTGACTCTGAATCACGGAGATGCTGGTTCGACCCCAGCCTCGGCATCCAATTCAATGCCTTGTGGTGTAACTGGCAACATCTCGCTCTTTGAAAGCGAAGTTCCAGGTTTAAACCCTGGCGGGGCAGTTGGGAGGTAAACAGTCGCCTGGGGCAGTCCCCTGTATTCCTCCCATGTCTCACTCCTGTAGCCCAATCGGAAGAGGCAGCTGTCTCAAAACCAGTCATGTGCGGGTTCGACTCCTGCCAGGAGTACCAATTATGCTGCTGTAGCCCAACTGGAAGAGGTGCTGGTCTTAGAAACCAGAGGTTGTGGGTTCAAATCCCACCAGCAGTACCAAGTATCGGGATGTAATTCAGTGGTCAGAAGCCTTGGTTTGGGACCAAGGAGTCGTGGGTTCAAATCCTACCATCCCGACCATTTGCCCTTGTGACCCAACTGGCAGACGTGCTGGCTTGAGAGACCAGATTTTGTGGGTTCGACTCCCACCAAGGGTACTGATGCTCCTGTGGCGGAAGGGAAGACGCTCTAGACCGAGGATCTAGATTTTGTGGGTTCGATTCCCACCGGGAGTACCAAGCACCGAAGGCGGAAGTGGTGGACGCGCACGCCCGATAAGCGTGTTATTAGCAGGTTCAACTCCTGCTCGGTGTACCACATATCTGAGTGTGGTGCAGTGGGAGCACGTCGGTTCGGGGAACCGGAGGTCGTAGGTTCAATCCCTATCACTCAGACCATTCGGGTCGTTAGCTCAACGGTTAGAGTGGCTGCCTTTTAAGCAGACAGATCAGAGTTCAAATCTCTGGCGACCCACCAAGTTCAACCTTCGGTTGACTAGCAGAAAAACGGGTTGTTAGCTCAGTTGGTAGAGCAGCCGCCTCTTAAGCGGAAGTGCATAGGTTCAAACCCTATACAACCCACCAAATGCCCCTGTGACGCAATTGGCAGACGTACCCGGCTTAAACCCGGATTGTTGCGAGTTCGACTCTCGCCGGGGGTATAGCGGGGATAGAGCAAGAGCGGCTCAGCAGTCTCATAAGCTGCGGTTCCCTTCGGGAGTGCTTCGCAACGGTGAGTGCAACTCTCACCCCCGCGTCCAACCAATGCAGGTGTGATGTAACGGGCAACATGAGGTTTTCGTACAGCCTTCATGCAGGTTCAACTCCTGTCACCTGCTCCAAATGCAGATGTGGTGTAGTCGGTCAGCATCAGGATTTGGTATGTCCTGGACGCGAGTTCAAGCCTCGCCATCTGCTTATGCTGGTGTAGCTCAGTCGGAAGAGCAATCGCCTTGTAAGCGAAAGGTTGCAGGTTCAAATCCTGTCACCAGCCCCAGAATGCGAATGTGGTGCAGCGGCAAGCATCCCTGGCTTCCAACCAGGAGACACGAGTTCGAATCTCGTCTTTCGCTCCAAAAAATGCGGGTGTGATGTAGCGGCAAGCATCTGAGTGCGCCACACTCAGCGCATGGGTTCGAGTCCCATCATCCGCTCTCGTAGTCCTGTAGCTCAAGGGTGGAGCATCTGTCTTACAAACAGAGGGTTGCAGGTTCAAATCCTGCCGGGACATAGACAAGCCATGATAGACGCCCAAGAACTATTAGATCGATACGCAGATGAGAGCGGGACTTCTCATCAATTGGAATGCTCAAGCAGTTAAGCGTACCCGCAGGAACTGATTTGAAAGGTATAAACTTTCAAAGATGTCAGTTCCAGAATGTTGACTTCAGCGGCGTAAACTCGGCAGGTGCTAACTTCAGTGGGATTTTCTCGCTCTAAATCTGCCACATCGAGTTTTGCGCCATCCAGAATGGCTCCGGTTAAATTCACGCCCTGTCACTTGCAGAAGGACAAAACTGCCTCTCTCAAAATACTTCCTGGCAACTCAACACCCTACAAGCTGCTATGTTAGTGAAGCTGAATTCCTGTAAAGTCTCGTTCACCTTCAGCATACCGTTGAATCAGTTCTTGTGGAGTCATCAGTTACTCGATGAGAATTAAATTTGTTGTTTACCCGTGTGAATGTTCCCAGACATTAATTGAAATGAGATCAACTCAAGCGTTACTCCTCTGAAAAGAAAAAGAACAATCGCGTGAGAGCACCATTTCGTTCCATTTGAGTGGCGGTTGCTTCTGACCACAGGGGTGGGCGATCGCTGTTTTCACCCTCTCTGTCTGCCCACAACGGTGCAGGAGTTAGAAAGTCATCACCGTCAAAAGGGCGATCGCGCCAACGTACTGTCTCGCTCTGCACATCCGCAGCACCGACAAACTTACCAGATGTATCAAAGACTTCCAAAAACTTACAGGCATTATCCCAACTGTCACCCATTAGTCATGAAACGGCGATCGCGTAGGTATCCTGATTTGCAACGGGTAGTTTGAGGGCATATATTTCTGTCGAACAGTATTGCAAAAACCAAACATGACGATCAAATGCATCAATGACTGTTTGTGGTACGGGTTGCTCAATGGGTTCAATTTCTACGGTGTCAAAATCAAAATCCGCAGTACTCACCTGTTATGACTAATTCAAATCGCCCAATTCTAGAATCAGGTAGAAGTTTAGACATCCCGTTTTGGAGATAATCGAATTGGGCGATCGCCCAGCCATCTAACAGAAACTCAGGACTCCATCTGCTGCAACACCTGCCAAATCACATCAGGGGTTGCTTTGTCGGTGACGATCGCCTCCCCGATACGAGTGGGCAACACAAACCGCACCTGCCCCGACTGCACTTTTTTGTCGCTTTGTAAGGCGGTGATAATCGCCTCAATATCTATTCCTGCTGGGAGTCGGGTGGGCAATCCGGCTTTTTCGATCAGGGCGAGTTGGCGTTGCGTTTCGGTGTCGCTCCACAGGTTGAGTTCTACAGCAATCTGCCCTGCGGCCACCATGCCGATCGCCACTGCTTCGCCATGATTTACACCACGATAGCCCGTCAAACTCTCCACCGCATGACCAATGGTATGTCCATAGTTGAGGATGGCGCGTAGTCCGGCTTCCTTTTCATCCTGGCTGACCACATGCGCTTTTGCCTGACAAGAACAGGTGAGGATCGTTTGCATCAATTCGGAGGAGATATAACGTTGCTGATCCAGCCGTTTGGCCTGTTCTAACTGCTCAAACAACTGGGTATCCCAGATCACCCCGTACTTGATTACCTCCGCCATGCCTGCCCGAAACTCTCGCGCCGGAAGGGTTTGTAACAGTTGTGGATCAATCAACACCAGTCGCGGCTGATGAAATGCGCCAATCAAGTTTTTGCCTTGAGGATGGTTGACCCCCGTTTTGCCGCCAATCGAGGCATCTACCATCGCCAACAGTGTGGTTGGCACCTGCACAAACGAAATTCCCCGTAGCCAGGTTGCTGCCGCAAAACCTGTCATATCGCCAATCACACCACCGCCCAAGGCGACGATCGCCGATGATCGCTCCAGCCGTTCTGCCAGAGCTACGTCATAGACCTTTTGAATTGAGCCGAGGGTTTTGTAACGTTCTCCCGCAGGTAGTAAACAGGTCGCAACCTGAAACCCGGTTCCCCCTAAAGCGGCGATCGCCCGTTCTCCATATTGCTTAAAGATTACTGGATTGGACACCACCAACACCCGTTTGCCAAGATTCAACGGTTGCATCCAGTTGCCTAAATGGTCTAGCCCACCAAGGGCGATCGCGATGTTATAAGACTGGGAGGGTAACTCAACCGAGATAACAGACTTCATGGGTGACAACCAACGGCAGAAACAGACCCTAATTATCGCATTGGGGAAGCTGTTCTGTGAGGCGGTTTCCTCATGGGGCGATCGCTGAAGGACGACTCATGATTCAATAAAAGAGATGACGTAACAGAGGTTTAGACATGGTGGCTGGAGCAGTTACATACGTTGTTTTAGTTGGCGGTGCCTTTAGTTTGGCGATCGGGCTATATTTCACGTTGCGGGCTGTCAAACTGATCTAATTAAATTCTCCTTAAAAAGCTAAATCCCCAGTTCCTGACAGAAGCTGGGGATTTGTTTTAACAGAGATTAAGCTACGGCTTTGACTGGACTGGGTTCAGCCTTGAGTCGCGATTCTTCTTCTAAATACTCCTTGAGTTGCGTGTCGATGTTGTCGCGCACTAACTGACGGTAATACAAGAAGTGCTCAGCATAGGCGCAGGTTGCTAAATAGCGGTTCCAGACACCGGGGTTGTTCTTTAAGATGCTAAACAAATAAGTCCAGAACTTCCAGCGAGTCTTGCGCACGACCCCTTGTCGCCATGCCAGCACAAACAAGGCGCGAATGTGTTCAGGTTTGAGAATACCCAAAGATGGACGGTAACGAGGAGCACCCATAATCATGAAATGGCGATAGGTGCGATCGAGATATTTTTCAGGATCATAAAGCTCCCACCAGGCTTCCACAAATTCATGAGCAATATCTTCGAGTGGACGAGTTGGCACAAAGTTCATCAACGTGGTCTGGTTGATGTTGGTCAACTTGTCGCGCAAGCGTCCTTCTTTTTGCAAACGGTGATAGAGAGCCGTGTCAGGAAGTGCCTGCAACATGCTAAAAACCGCTGTAGGAATGGTTGTTTGCTCAACAAACCGAACGATGCGATCGCCCGCCCCTTGTTTTTCACCATCAAACCCGATGATGAAGCCAGCAAAGACCCGCAATCCAGTCCGCACAATTTTTTCAACGGCTTCGTTGAGCGGATCACGCGTGTTTTGAAATTTTTTGGTGACGGAGAGGCTGTCTTCATCAGGAGTTTCAATGCCCAGGAAAACACTACCAAAGTTGCAATCCATCATTAAGTCCATCAGTTCCTGGTCTTGTGCCAGGTCAACGGAGGCTTCTGTCGTGAACCCAAAAGGATAGTTGTGTTCCTGTTGCCAGACCTTCAGCTCTTGGAGTAACAACTTTACATTGCGCTTATTGCCGATGAAGTTGTCATCCACCATAAAAATACTGCCACGCCAACCCAATTCGTAGAGAAAATCGAGTTCTTTGAGCAGTTGATCAGGTGCTTTGGTGCGGGGTTTGCGTCCATAGAGGACGATGATGTCACAAAACTCGCATTGAAATGGGCAACCCCGTGAAAACTGAATTGACATGCTGTCATAGGCATCCAGTTCTAACAAGTCGTAGCGAGGGACTGGAGTAATGGTGACATCTGGCTTTTCGCCGCCTGACCGAAAGGTGCCACTGGTTTCACCCCTGGCGATCGCCTCTACAAACATCGGCAGGGTAATTTCACCCTCATCTAAAATCAGATAGTTTGCCCCGGCTTCTTCGGCTTCGTGAGGTAGAGCAGTGGCGTAGGGGCCTCCTACCGCAACAGGTTTGCCATGTCGCTTGGCTTCCCGAACTTGCGCCAAAAAGTCCTCTTTTTGGACAATCATGGCAGAAATAATGACCAAATCTGCCCATTCCCACTCGGCCTGAGTCACCGAGCGAACATTGCGATCGACTAGTTTAAATTCCCACTCTTGGGGCAAAATAGCCGCGACCGTAATCATACCCAGTGGAGGCATGAATGCCTTACGACCTGCTAATTCCAAAGCTTTCTCAAATGACCAAAAACTTGGAGGGAACAGAGGGTAGAGCAGTAAAACTCGCATTAAACACCTAGCCTCACACTAAAAATTTAATAGCTCAAATTTCATCTGAGCTTACCATGCGATCGCCGTGAGGGGGGTATTCTTTGTTAAGAAAGTTTGCGATAATACCTTCATTCTGGGAGGAGTGACCAATCTATGCATTCATGAGGATGACAGCCGGAAAAGAGGATGTTGGAATGGGTCGTGGATCATACGTTCTTCGTTAATTGTCAGCGACCTCTCCCCTTGCTCCTCTCCGACGTGGAGAGGGATGGCTGTAGGTTACAGATTTCAGTTGAGATATCCGCTTTCTGCCCGATCCCCCTCAATCCCTCTCTGTTAAAGGGACTTTGAGTCCGATCCCCTCATTTTTAAGGAGGGTTAGAGAGGATCGCTCCTAGCATTGGCTAGCTTAGGAGCCTTATGTATATACCGTAGGATGCCTTGGAGAAGTGGCCTTTACTGTCATCCTGATTTAAGGATTACCGCAAGTCATAACAAGTGAAGTAATACCAGGGAGAGGGTTCGCTAGAACGCCCTGCTGCATCCAGCGATCGCACCATCCAACGCCACTCATAGCCTTGATGTTGGGTGAGCCAGGGGGTGACATCGGTGCCCGCTGGCAATGGTTCCTCAAAGACGGTCATCCAATCCTGATAGTCGGCTGAAAACTGTTGCAGCGTCAGCATGTCTGTTCCAGCTCCGTTGCGCGTGGTCGATTGCCAGGTCAGAGGAGTACTGTTTTTGCAAGTTAACAAGTCTGGTGCGGCGTCACGAGTGGAGCTACCGGGCGAGAGTGATTGAGGGGTTGTGAGTGGGGGGATAGGTTCGGTCGGGTCTGTCTCTGGTTGCCCCACTCGGACGGTGGTTTGAGCGGTGACTTCTTGACCTCCTGCCCCGATCGCTGTCAGGTTATAGGTGGTAGTTTGCCCCGGTTCTACGGTTACACAGTCTTCAGAGGTAGGCGCAACTTCGCCAATGCCTTCAATGACAACCTGGGTTGCATTGGCGACTCCATAGCAGAGTTGTGTAGATTCCCCGGCTTTGATCTGGGAGTCAGCGGCAGCAAAACTGAGAATGGTTGGCGATGAGGCACTGGGAGATGGGGAGGCAGAGGGCGATCGCATCCCTGTGCCGCTTAACACAATGCGACGAGGACTGCCTGCCGCACTATCGCGAATCACTAAATCGGCTTGGCGATCGCCCTCTCCACGAGGACTAAAGCGCACTGTCACAATGCAGCCATCATCTGCCAGAATGGGGCCATCCAGACAGGTATTGTCTGTAATAGCAAAGTCTCTGGCATTTTCTCCAGCAATATTTAAGTCATCAATATAGAGAGAGGCTGTCCCGGTATTGGCAATGACCAGGGGTTTTTCAGCGCGAGTCTCGATCCCTTGAATGCCAAAGTGGAGTTCGCTGAGGCTGAGGCTGACTCGTGGGACAGCGGTAGAGGTAGACGTTGTTGTCGGTGTTGTTGTAGACGTTGTGGGATTGGCCAGGGTCGATGTGGTGGCTCCAGTGCCTGTGAGCGGAATATTCCAAAAGGGCGGCGGTTGGTCGGGTAACTCACGTGATGCCAACACGTCTGTTTCTCCTTTGGCCGTAATTAAGACACTGGCACGACGATTGTTGAGGGCTTGGGGAGTAAAGACAACTTGAATGCGGCAGGTTTGCTTAGGTTCAAGGGTGGCATTGGCACAGTTGGTCGTGCTTTTAAATTCGCTGGCCTGTTCTCCAGTTAGGGTGACTCTGGCGATCGCCACTGGCTCTGACCCGGTGTTAGTCACCATGATGGATTGGGGTTTGCTGTCTGTGTTAACCGCTTGTGGCTCAAAGGCGACATTACCTGGTGCAAAACTGAGCACAAACGGACTGGTCGGAGGGGTGCCAATGCCGCTGAGCAGCAGTTCTTGAGGGTTATCTCCGGCGCGATCGAGGATCACCACGGTGGCTAAGCGATCGCCCTCGGCTTGAGGGGTAAAGGTGATCTCAAGGGTGCAGTCGTCATTAGGGGCGATCGGGGCAGCGGTGCAATCTTCGGTGACTTGAAAGTCGTCTTTGCTATTGCCCGATGGCGTGATACTGCTGATCTCTAAGGGTCTGGAGCCAGTGTTAACAAGGCGCACAGTCTGCCGATCAGCACTGGTGGTGTTGAGGGTTTGTTCCCCAAAGCCCAAGCGGGTCGCACTCAGCGAAAAACTGGCGGGTCTAGGAAACGGATTGAGGAGTAAAACCATCCCCGCGATCGCCATCCCCAAACTGCCAATCACAATCGCGGCTTGTGTTGGAAAGCGTTTCTCTGTTAGAGGACGAGGTGGAACAGCCGCTACCGCAACGGGATCAACCTCGGTGGGTAGGGTCAATACCAATTCCAAATTATGACGGGTGGCGGCGGCTCCGGGGCGATCGCCCAACGAGTCTCGCAGTTGCAACGCTTCAGTCAGATAGGTGTGAGCCGTCAGGGGATCATCCAGAATCAAGGCACGGGTTCCCAACTGGTGCAGTGCCGTTGCCATCGCGGCCGGGTCTTGGAGCGATCGCCCCGCTTGCAATGCCCACTGCCATGCCTGTTCCCAAGCACTCCATCGACCTTGAGCCACCAAAACCGGATCGAGGTATTGAGTCAACCGCAACACGACCGGGGGGTGTTGTGTTGTCACTGCCAGACGCAACACTTGTAACAACACCTCTAGTTCGGGCATCAATGCCTTGGGTTGCGATTGCCGCTCTAACCAACGATAAAAATAGGTGATGACCCGCTGAGTCCACTGGCTTAAATCCCAGGCTTGGCGTAACGCTGTGACGATGGTTTGTGCCAGGTAATAACGGGCATGGTCACTCAGTACCAGATGGCGTCGTGTTAGGGTTGCCAGTACGGTTTGAATGTTGGGCAATCCGGTTAGGGCTGCCAGATGCTCCGCCCGAATTGAAATGCCATCTAGCACCACCAACACCGCTAACACTCGCCGCTCTGCCTCTGGCAACGACACCGCCGATTTCAGGGGCAAAGCATCCATCATGGGGGCAATTCGCAACCGCTGCACCACGATCGCCAATGTCTGATTGTCTTCGCGCACCAGTGCCGCCAGTTGCAAGATTCGCAGCGGATGTCCGTGTACCAAATTACACAGTTCTTCTGCATGAGGTCGCTCGTCTGGTGTGAGCGATCGCCCCAATCCTCGCTCAACCAGTGTCAGGGCATCGTTTAATGGCAACCCCAACATGGGCATAGCGTTGACACGATTCCACAATTGGCGTTCTTGACTGGCCGAGAGAATTACCAATCCCGGTAGGCTGTGAAGGTGAGCCACCTCAGTTTCTGGCAAATCTAAATCATCTAAAATTGCCAATGCTCGATGGCTTTGAAAGGCTTGACGCAGTTCATCGCTAGTAGGGCGGATAGCGATTGGACTGTCGCATTCAAAAAAGGCGTCAAATAAGGACTGCAAGACGTCACTGGCTGAGTGGAAGCGTCCCCGTTGATACACTATGCCGTCGCGAAAGGCACCTGCCAACTCGCTATGATGGGCTAGCGATCGCAACAGAGCCGTTTTACCTGATCCGGTTTCACCAAAAAATGCCACTGAGGAGCCTGCTTGCAAGGCGGCGATCGCTTCTTCGGTTTCAAGTTGGCGATCGAGCAAATCTGGAAACGGTTGACTGCCTTGCGAGGGAGTCGAGACTAGCCGCGATCGCACGACCAATCGCCCCTGTCCTGACACCAGGTTGACGACTCCTCCGCGCGAAGTTTGATGCATTACCTTGTTCCCGATCGCCATCTGGGCACTATTTTCCAGATCTGGATCGAGCCAAGTCGCAGGCATCTCTGCCACGGTCGCGATGCCACTCGACTCAGGAGAATCTGCCTCTCCCACGGTCTGCGATCGCTCTGTTGCACTCAAATTTAGAGCATCCAAGTGGGTATTGTCTTTGGTGCTTGAACGAGCCAGAACCTCTAGGACAATCTCCTGTTCCCACAGTTGAGTTGACTGAGACTGAGATTTGCCATAGAGCACTACCGCTCGAAATGCCTCTGATCCCAGTTGATTAAGACTCTGCCGGATAAAGGGCACCACGGTTTCTTGGGCGGGAGCTTGTGCTGACTCCAACACCAAGTGCAGGCGATCGCCTTCTACCGAAACGGCTGCTACCCAAATGTTTTGTGGCTGCAAAGCTCGATTGACCAAAGCCGCGATCGCTTCTGCATCGCCCTGTTTGGCTAATTGCAAACTATTTACAAGCGTAGTCGGCACTCTTGCCGTCATGATGACAACCCTTTTGAAATAAGCTGTAATACCAGCGGGAACACTGCAATCTGAGCTTTTTCGTATCTAGAGAAAAGTTTTGAATAGGGCGATCGCGTGACCCATTCATTCCTTTACAGCAGCACTACGCCAGCACCCGGATGAAATTAGGAGGGTGATAGGGCAAGGGGCGATTGGTGAACCATTGGTGAACCATTGGTGAATTGTAAAGACGCGATTCCTGCAAAGACGCGATTCCCGTAAAGACGCGATTAATTGCGTCTCTTCCCCTTGCTCCTCTACTCCCTTACTCCCCCACTCCCTCAGTGTTCTAAACTGACAGCAGTGCCCATCACTCAGGAGAAGAACTTATGCTATCTGCCCCTTCATCCAGTGCCGCGACGGCTTCTGAGTTTCCAGAACTCATTGATGGGTTGCCCAATCTCAGTGGTTGGGAATCTCAGGTATCTAATGTGACGCAACAATCGGGTTCAGTGTTTCTACTCGATACCAATCTTCAATTAGAGAATATTACCGCTGGATGTGCGATCGCCCTGCATATGCACCAACCCACCATTCCGGCAGGGGCAAACGGCGAACTGATCAGCAACCTGCAATATATGTTTGAGCATCAGGGCGAGGGTGATAATCACAACGCTGGGGTATTTGCGTGGTGCTATTCCCGCATGGGCGACTTGATTCCAAAGCTGGTGAGTCAGGGCTGTAACCCTCGTGTCATGCTCGACTACTCTGGCAATTTGCTGTGGGGCTTGCGGCAAATGGGACGGGATGATGTGCTCGACTCGCTCAAACGGATTGCCTGCGATCGCACCTATCAACCCTATGTCGAGTGGCTCGGCACCATGTGGAGCCATGCCGTTGTGCCCTCGACCCCCATTCCCGATATCAAGCTCCACATCCAAGCATGGCAACACCACTTCGCCGCGATTTTTGGTTGGGATGCTCTGGCACGAGTCAAAGGCTTCTCACCGCCAGAGATGCATTTGCCCAACCATCCCGATACGCTCTATGAATTTGTCAAAGCCCTAAAAGATTGTGGCTACCGCTGGATTCTCGTACAGGAACACTCTGTAGAAACCTTAACGGGGGAATCCCTGGGCTACAAACACCTTCCCCATCGCCTCGTCGCCCGCAACTCTCACGGAGAAAGTATCAGCATCACCGCTTTGATTAAAACTCAAGGGTCTGACACCAAACTCGTGGGGCAAATGCAGCCCTATTACGAAGCCAAGACGCTCACTCGCCAAACCATTAGCGGTGTCTCCATTCCGCCCCTGGTGTCCCAAATTGGGGACGGTGAAAATGGGGGAGTGATGATGAATGAGTTCCCCAGTGCGTTTAAGACGGCCTGGTATGACCTGCGCGGGCAGGGCAATCGCGGTGTTGTGGGGCTAAATGGCACTGAATATTTGGAACTGATCGAAGCGGCGGGCTGCAATCCTGATGATTACCCCCCCTGTCAAGCCGTGGGACAACACCACATCTGGAGCCGAGTTGACCCCGATTCCACCACGACCGAATCAGTTGCCCAAACCATTGACGCTCTCAAACAAGAGATTCCCAACTTCCATATGGATGGTAGCTCCTGGACTAACAACCTCAGTTGGACTAAGGGCTACGAAAATGTTTTGACCCCGATGGCTCAACTCAGCAATCACTTTCATCAAGTGATCGATCCCTTACTAGCCGCTGATCCCTCTCTGGCTCAGCAAACTCGCTATCGCAACGCATTGCTGCACAATCTCTTGCTGCAAACGAGTTGTTTCCGCTATTGGGGGCAGGGCACCTGGACAGACTATGCCCGTGAATTGCATCGGCGCGGCGAAGCCATCCTCACCAATGACTTTTAGCTTGCTAACTCTCCGGTTGCTGCCAGCAGCCGGGGAGTTCAAAACTCGCGTTTTTGACTATAGCTTGGGAAACGAGAGAATCTGTCGCTATATGATGAGGATAGGCAATTCACCAGAGCATGATTTCATGACACAGACTCTCTTAAGGGAAACCCTCGATCAGCGAGTGGTACTCAACGGTACTTGGGAGCAGTTTAAGTTGATTCAAAAGGCTTCGGAAGATTCGCCTGGGGTTAAGCTTTCTTTTTTTGCAGGCACCATCGAAATTCTCATGCCAGGATTTCAACACGAAAACTTTTCAGAAATCATTGGCTACTTAGTGACGACTTTCCTGCTGATGCAGGGAATTCAGTTTCATCCATCTGGTTCTATGACTCAAGAAAAAGAGGGAGAAGTTTCAACCCAAGCGGATAAATCCTATTGCTTGGGAGAAGCGAAACCGATTCCTGACTTGTCGATTGAGGTAGTCTACACCAGTGGTGGGTTGAGCAAACTACCAAAATACCGGACGTTGAAAGTACCCGAAGTCTGGTTCTGGGAGGACGGTACACTGCGACTCTATCATTTGCGAGAAGCGGTTTATGAGGAAGTCAGTCAGAGTGAACTACCAGGACTGACATCTCTCGATCTAGATTTGCTAAAACGCTGCATTTTATTGGGTGAGACAAGTTTGGCAGAAGCTGTACAAGCATTTCAGCAAGGGCTTTCAGCTAGCCGTTAATCAGGGATAGTCTCCTATTAAATTCCCGGCTGCTTGAAGCAACCGGAGATCTGAAATACCTTCATTCTTCAGCAATCGGGGATCTGAAGTCCCTCAGGTACTATCGACCAGCCTGCAACACCTGCTCAGCCGTGAGAGTTAAATTTGGGAAGGTGGGAGAGACAATCGCTTGGTCGCCTCGCAATGGCTGAATTTCATATTCCCCATCGACTAACGTACAAATAGACAGAGTGGGTTGTTTGGGATTGCCAATGTGTCGAGTCCCCCCCAATCCGGCGTAGTCTGCTATCCAATATTCAGAAATGCCCAAAACGGCGTAATCTTCAACTTTTCGGGCATAGTCATTTTGCCAATTGCGACTCACCACTTCTGCAACAAACTTGATCGAACTGCCCAGCGTCAAAATCGATTGCTCAGACCAAAGCGGTTCTTTGATCAATTCATCTCGATCAACCACGGCGACATCGGGTCGAAACGCGGTCATGCCCATGTTAGAAGGGCGCAATAGTCCCCGTTGAAGCACAAACCAGGGTAAACCGATGGCTTCAATTTGAACACAGAGCTTTGCGGTAATGAAGGCAGAAACTTCCTCATGTAAACCGACTGGTTCCAAATCAAACACCTCTCCATCGATCAGTTCGTAGCGGTTATCGCCACCATAACGAGTGAGAAACTCGTCAAAGCTCAGTGGCTGCTGTTGAATTACTGGATCGACCGCCATAGCCATAGGTCAACTTAGCCCAATCAATGCAGTCAGTCTACCAAATCGAGAACGTGGGATGTGGGATGAATCAAACCGCTGGAAAGACCTTAAACTGGGTGGCGGATACCTTCACAGAGGTGCCAACTAACAGCGCAGAGGTGGCAGGAGTTCGAGCATAGAGCAACTTGCCCGATCGCGTTTGTAGAAAATAACAGTATTCTCGTCCCAAAAATTGGCGATCGCGCACCACCACCACTCCAGCTTCATCCGGTTCTACAACCAGATCCTCCTGACAGATCATCACATCTCCCGTCAGTTTCATTCCACTATCCGCTCCCCCAAAACTATCTCCATCATCCGTTGCCGGAAATACCCCCACCTCCGTTTCCCAACCTCGCTCAGACCGTTGTGCGGGAATGAAATTAGCCTGGGTGACAAACTCTGCCACAAACCGTGAAGTGGGCTGACGATAGATTTCCTCTGGTGTACCGATCTGCTCCAGTTTCCCCTGACGCATCACCGCCACCTGATCGGCGATCGCCAGAGCTTCTTCCTGGTCGTGGGTGACAAACACCCCAGAGGTATGGGTCGCCTTGAGAATGTCTCGCACTTCCTGACGCAATCGCCAGCGCACCTGCACATCCAGATTGCTTAACGGTTCGTCGAGCAAGATCAATTTAGGACGCGGAGCCAGCGCACGAGCGAGGGCAATCCGCTGTTGTTGACCGCCCGATAACTCGTGGGGATATCGCTGTTCTTTACCACTCAAGCCGATCAGGGCGATCGCCTCTGTGACTCGCTCCTTGACCAACTCTTTGGCGGATGCCCCCCGTTGCTGTAACCCAAAGGCGATATTTTCAGCAACGGTTAAATGGGGAAACAACGCATAGTCTTGAAACACCATCCCCACGTCACGCCGCTCTGGAGGAACCCAAACGCCCTCTCCCGCAACGGTTCGTCCCGCCAGAGCGATCGCCCCTGCCTGGGGTTGCTCAAACCCTGCAATCAGTCGCAACAGCGTTGTTTTGCCACAGCCCGATGGCCCCAACAAACTCAACAGATCGCCCTGCTGCAACCTCAGCGACACCCCTTGAACGGCAGGCTGGGGCGATCGCGGAAATTGTCGATAAATACCATCGAGTTGCAAGATAGCAGGCATGTCAAGGAGTGGACTAGTAAGTATCAAAGTGCCTTCAAATCATCAACAATTCCGGCTTCATAGTAAAGTAGTTTTTGATATTAATTCTCATTTATCTCAGAAAGGGGTGGATGGGTAGATGGGTGAATGGGTAAGCGGGTCGATGGGTAGATGCATACCCTACATATTTCCTTAATTCGCTCCTTCGCTCATCCACCCATCTACTCCTCCACTCCTGAGCCTCCCAATGATTCAAAGACTCGACCGTCCATATTCGGCTGATTGGCTTAATCAATGGACTCTCATGGTAAGTGCGATCGCCCTCTTGCCTGCGATCCCGATCTTATTTGTGTTGAGCAGCTTATTTGCGCCCACTCGTGAGGTCTGGCTACACCTAGTCTCAACCGTGTTGGGGCGATATGTGCTGAACTCAGTTGGGCTGATGCTGGGGGTCGGTACAGGGGTGATCTTAATTGGGGTTAGCACGGCTTGGTTAGTAACGTGTTGCCAATTCAAAGGCAGTCGCTGGCTAGAGTGGGGATTGCTCCTGCCGTTGGCGGCTCCTGCCTACTTGTTGGCATATGTGTACACTGAGTTACTGGAGTTTTATGGTCCCGTTCAGGGGGCTTTGCGGACTGTGTTTGGTTGGGAGCGAGTCAGCGATTACTGGTTTCCAGATATTCGTTCGTTAGGTGGGGCAGTGCTGATGTTGACGTTGGTGCTCTATCCCTATGTTTATCTGTTGACCCGAACCACTTTTCTAGAACAATCCACCTGCACTTTAGAAGCGAGTCGCAGTTTAGGTTGCACTCCCTGGCAAAGCTTCTACCGGGTGGCATTGCCCCTGGCGCGTCCGGCGATCGCTACTGGGGTTGCGCTGGCTTTGATGGAAACTCTGAGTGACTTTGGCACCGTGGAATTTTTTGGCGTAGATACCTTTACGACCGGGATCTATCGCACCTGGTTTGGCATGGGCGAACGGTTGGCCGCCTCTCAATTAGCAGCGGTACTGCTCGTCTTTGTCTCCGGACTGATCTTTGTAGAACGGTGGTTGCGACGACAAGCCCGCTATCACCACACCCGCTATCAAACTCCACCCAAATATCAACTGCGCGGTTGGCGAGCCGCGATCGCCCAATTCATCTGCCTTTTGCCTCTCAGTCTGGGCTTTGTAGTACCAACTGGGGTGTTATTGCATCTCACTCTCAAGAATACGAGTCAACTGCTAGATGAGCGTTTTTGGAGTTTTGCCCGCAACAGTTTTACTCTAGCTGTGTTGACAGCAGTGTTGGGGGTGGCGATCGCTCTGGTGCTGGCATACGGCATCCGTTTACATCCAGCTATGAGTACGGTGCTGGCAGTGCGGCTGGCCTCGATTGGCTATGCTGTCCCCGGCTCAGTCATCGCGGTTGGGGTGCTCGTGCCGATGGGTCGGCTTGATAACGCCATCGATACTGTCTTGCGCAATACGATTGGAATTTCTACAGGATTGTTGCTCAGTGGCACCATTATTGCCCTGGTTTTTGCTTATCTCGTACGCTTTCTGGCGATCGCCCTGGGGTCAGTTGAGTCCAGCTTAGGGCGAGTCAAACCCAACCTGGATGACGCGGCTCGTTCTCTGGGGCACTCCCCCACCAGCACCCTTTTGCGTATTCACGCTCCCTTAATTCGAGGGGGATTGCTGACCGCAGCCATCCTGGTGTTTGTCGATGTGATGAAAGAGCTACCCGCCACTTTGATCGTTCGCCCCTTTAACTTTGATACATTGGCTGTACGGGTTTATCAACTTGCCGCGGATGAGCGTCTCGCCGAAGCTGCTGCCCCGGCCTTAGCCATCGTCGCTGTTGGAGTCCTCCCTGTGATTTTATTAAGTCGGCAAATGGTGCGTGCTGAGTAGGGTCAATAGATTAGGGTCAGTTCGGTTTAAGCAGCCCAGCGAATAAATTTGCGGCTACCAGAGCGAAGTCCGCCTTCGCGGACTACCAAAATCAAAGGTTACTAAACCAATGTAGGTCGGTTTTGCTCGTATAGCTGCGGTTTCAACCGCCAAGATCCTGATCCCGAACTCAGGTTAGATTAGGGCCAATTCTATTCATGAATGCTGCCATCAGGCATAATCGCCCCCTTCAAATTGGCACCCTCCAGGTTGGTATTGGTCAAAATGGCTCCGGTCAAGTCGCTGTTAGTCAGATTTGCACCGCTAAGATTGGCGTTGCTCAAGTTGGCAGTCCTCAAAAATCCCCCTTCTAAATTGGCACCTGTGAGGTTGGCATCTGTGAGGGTGGCAGAGGCAAGCCCAGCCATACTGAGGTTCGCGCCGCTGAGATTGGCGTTACTTAAATTAACACTATCTAACAAAGCCTGACTCAAATCTGTACCACTGAGGTTGGCGTTGCTGAGATTTGCCTGGTTCAATTTGGCTTGACTCAAGTCAGCCTGACTCAAATCCATCCCTTGCAAATCACATTCAATACAATCCTTCGTTTGCAGGAGTTGGGTTTGAGGATCTGGCTTCGCGCAACTGGCGATCGCCCCTCCCAGTAACAATAGGCACAGCACAGGGGAAATAGCATGTTTCATAAAAGTATTTAGAGATGAAAGACGTGGCAACAAGGAGGGAGGAGACGCTAGTGCAGTTTCAGGAAACCTGTTTTGCATCAATCTGCTCTACCCTCACCCTAAATCCCTCTCCCGCAGGAGAGGGACTTTCAGTCCGGCTCCCTTCTCCTGTGGGAGAAGGGTTGGGGATGAGGGTTGAATGATTGCTTGCACAAAAGCTCTTCTAAGTATGCACTAGGGAATAGGAGAGGAGTCAGAGAGCAGATGAGCCAAACCTGGGTTCACATTTTACCCATCTACCCATCCACCCATTTACCCCTCTACCCTTACCCTTTCTCCTAACAAATTGAGTAATGTATGAATGAAGTGGGCACACCTGCAATGATGAACCCACTTTGCTACAACGGTAGAGGTGTTCTAGACCAACATCTCTACCGCCAACCAGCGCGATCCATGATTCGCAGTGCTTCAGCGTTGTTGCGCCCAAACACAGCCGCATTCACCGTGTCTTCGCGGAATTGCCCAAACCCACGAATGGTGGAGTCAATGGGTGCTCCGGCTACAACTGGATACTCGTTATTGCCTAACGCAAAGATTTCTTGCGCTTGAGGGCTAACCAAGTGTTCGAGAAACTGAATGGCTGCATCTTTGTTGCGGGCTGTCCGAAGCACTCCTGCGCCGCTGATGTTGACATGAGTACCACGATCGCGCTGATTGGGGAAGAAAATACCCACTTGCTCTGCGATCGCCCGCTCTTCTGGGTTCTGAGATTTTGCCAACCGCGCTACATAGTAAGTATTCACGATCGCCAAATCTCCTACACCTGCGGCAACCGCTTGAATTTGAGCCGTGTCATTGCCTTCTGGTGGACGAGCAAAGTTAGCGGCTAAGCCTCTAGCCCATTGCTCTGTGGCTTGAGAGCCAATAGCGGCCAAAATTGCTCCGGTCAAGGATTGGTTGTAGATGTTTGTTGATGAGCGCACTAAAATGCGTTCTCGCCATTTGGAATCAACCAAATTCTCATAGGTTGAGAGTTCTGCTGGGTTCACCCGGTCTTTGTTGTAAACAATCACCCGTGCTCGTTTAGACAAGCCAAACCAATTGCCTTGAGGCTCTCTTAAATTGGCAGGAATGGCCTGTTCGAGAACACTTGAGGCAATCGGTTGAAACAAGCCATCCTGTTGAGCACGCCACAGCCGCCCAGCATCAACGGTCATCAAAACATCCGCAGGGCTATTGGCTCCTTCGCTTTTGATCCGTTCGATGAGTTGATCAGCATCCGCTTCGACCAGGTTAATTTGCACCCCAGTGCGATCAGAAAAGCTGCTGTAGAGGGAATCGTCTGTGTCGTAATGACGCGCTGAGTAGAGATTAAGTACCCCTCCCTGAGCAGGACGACGGGTGGTTCCTTGAGCCAAGCCTGATTGAGCCTGACCTAGAGAACCAAGGGCGATCGCTGTTAGGGCACTGCCTGCCCCTAGCCCAGCTCTCATAAAAGTCCGTCTCGAAATGTTCATGCTTTCCTTTCTCCTAAAAAAATAACCTTGTTGCTAACGAGTCAACCCTGAGAACACTGACCTTGTAGACCATAGACAGGGCATCTAGCTCAGAGTCGAGCCACGATGTATTGTACTATTAATGCGAGTAATTCCTAATTAGATGGAAAATATTTTTAGCTTTCATGACTTCTAACGACCCTAGTCAGTAGCTTTAATCTATCTTTTCTGGACTTGAGATGCCTCTGTTAAAGACTTTCGAGGTTTTATGAAGCAGGTTCTCAAAAAACAAGCTCTTGCTTTAGAGCTAAAAATATTTTTCAATACTTAGAAGGAGCTTTTGACAAAAACTGTCAAACGGCTTTTCAAGACTTGCTTTAAAGACGTTATTTGGCGATCGCGTTTAACCCCATGCCCCACTCTCGGTTCTGGAAAAATCTACCGTCCCCCCTTAAATGCTTCTTGAGGCCGTGGTTCCTGGTGGCACTGGTTCTACATGGGGTGCTATTTGCGGTGCCGCTGCCTGAGTCGGACGACGCAGTGATCACGGAGGAGTTAGATAACCCAGTAGATCCAGTAGATGATGTAGATGGAGTCAGATTGGTGATGCCTCCTGCCCCGGCTTCCTCAGTGCCCCGCTTGCCGATTGCTCCCACCCCAGTGGCGATTGCGACTCCATCCATTACCCCTTCTGCATCGCCACTCCCGGTTCGCCCTGCCGCTCCTCCTCCAGTGTCAGAACCAGTCGCGTCAGAACCAGTAGTGTCACCTCCTGACCCAACTCCTACTCCACAAGCAAGTGTCAGCCCAACCCCGATTAATCCAGAACAAGATCTCACCACCCCTGCTCAGCCTCTTCCTGAGCCAACCTCAGCCCTACCTGACACGGCTGATTTTCCTCATATGACGGGGGCACAACCGAGCTGTGGGGGGCAATCTGGATGTTGGCAAATTGCTGATACTCAATGGCGGGCGATCGCTAGAACCTTTGAGCAAGATTTGCAAGATCGGGGCTATGACATCGATCAATTACAACTGGCTGACGACACAGGGCTTAGGGTTTATGCGGTGTCCAAGGCGGGAGAGGTGTCTTATTATCTCAATCTGCTCTCTACTTTGCAGGGCACCCTTTATATCCTCAGCGATCAACCCCTGAGCCGTGAAGCACTAAGTGAGATGGCAGGGGTGCAAAGTTAACTCTCCCCGTGGTAAAAAGTTTTGCTACACTCCTCACTGCTCCCAATCCTCACTAGTCTCAATCCTCACTAGTCTTATGAGGTACTGCTCTGCCACGTAAATTGTTTTGAAGCCTGGGAAGATAGCATGGCTGAGAGGTGAACTATCTACGGAAGCTGTTTTAGACCCAATTTGCAAATTAAATCAGAATTTGTACGGAGTCACCCTGTTTTCTGGGAAAGATGAAGTATGGTGGGCAAAACCATCGTGGGCAACCCATCTTAAATTGAGTTAAGCTACAGCAAAGTTACTTTGGGTGTTGCATTCATAGCAGCACGATCCAGAGTATTCAACGCCTGTGATACCTCCCGGGAGAGACTGGATAATCTACATGGAGCAGACCATACATACAACCCAGGATGGCAAAACGGTCATTGTGCTAACTCCTACAGGGCGGTTAGATATCACCACAGCTTGGCAGTTTCGCCTGAAATTACAGGAGTGCATCTCACGAGTAAGCCCCCACGTCATTGTCAACTTGGGTCAGGTTAATTTTATTGATAGTTCAGGGTTAACCTCGTTGGTTGCCGGAATGCGTGACGCAGACAAGGTAAAAGGCAGTTTCCGGCTTTGTAATGTTCATCCTGAAGCGAAATTAGTGTTTGAAGTGACAATGATGGATTCTGTTTTTGAGATTTTTGAGACCGAAGCAGAAGCACTTGAGGGTGTTCCACGAGGAATCGCTAGCTAGTCATAGGCGAGACTGTGGAATAATGGGAGTATGTTGCTCTCAGAACTGCCCGTGAACGACGTTCGCACCGTTTCAGATACAAAGCGAGACTTTTACAATATCCACACTCGTCCTATCCACTCTATCTACCGTCGAGTTGTAGAGGAGTTGATGGTGGAAATGCATTTATTAGCCGTAAATGCCGATTTTCGTTACGAGCCAATTTATGCGCTGGGGGTTGTCACAACCTTCGATCGCTTCATGCAAGGATATCGTCCAGACTCTGACAAGACCTCCATTTTTAATGCGCTTTGTCAGGCCATGAAGCAAGATGCCCAAACCTATCGGCACGATGCTGAGCAACTGCTCAATTCTCTCTCTGGGCTGACGGCTACTGATTTTCTGTCGCAGCTCAACCAGGAGATAGAAACAGTCTCTTGGGCAGAGCCGTTTCGAGCGATCGCTAATCATCCTAACGCCAAGTACAGCCGCTTGTTTGCGGTGGGCTTATACAGCCTACTAGAGCAGCTTGACGGCGACCTGGTCAAAGATGAAAAGCAACGCAATGAAGCGTTGCAAAAACTTTGTGAACCGTTGAAATTAAACGTTGACAAAGTTCAAAAGGATCTAGAGCTTTATCGCAGCAATCTGGATAAGCTGGCTCAGGCTCAGCTTGTTTTAGAAGACATGTTAAAAGCTGACCGCAAAAAGAAAGAAGAGCGGGCGGCAGCTAGAGATGCGATGGCAACTCCTCCAAATCCGTAAGAGGTGTTAGTCGTTAATTGCTATTCAACAATTAATGAGAACAACTCATTGACCCTTCTCTCTGAAGAGAAGGGCTTTTTAGTAGTTTTTTGCGTGGTCGTCTCACAAGTTGCTGTGGCTAAATTGGTTAATCAGCACTCATGGTTTTGACATGCAAGGTGTCAGGGACATGGTGCATAAAGGTAGGGGTTTGGGCATAAGACTGATGCAGGCGAATCAGTTGGGCAAGCGTTTGCTTCAGTCGGGTGCGGGGGATGATGGTATCGACAAAACCATGATTGAGCAAATACTCCGCTGTTTGAAATCCGTCGGGTAATTTTTCTCTGAGGGTTTGCTCAACCACCCGTCGTCCGGCAAAACCAATAGTGGCTTGTGGTTCTGCCACGATAATGTCACCCAACATTGCAAAACTTGCGGTGACTCCTCCCGTAGTGGGGTGAGTCAGTACAGGAATGTAGAGCAATCGGGATTCGCGATGCCGTTCAAGGGCTGCCGAAATTTTTGCCATTTGCATCAGGCTCAACATGCCTTCTTGCATTCTGGCTCCTCCAGAGGCGCAAACAATCACGACTGGAAATCGCTCACGCGTTGCCTGCTCGATTAATCGAGTTAGTTTTTCTCCGACGACAGACCCCATGCTGCCACCCATAAAGCGAAAATCCATAATGCCCAATGCTAGGGGTAGCCCTTCTAGTTGTCCCAGCCCAGTCATCACGGCATCTGACAATTTTGTTTTTTCCTGAGTTTCTCGCAGGCGATCGCTATAAGCTTTGCGATCGCGAAACTTGAGCGGATCAAGAGGGCGCAGCGATTCATCTAAAGGACGCCAGGTATTGGCATCGATCAACTGCTCAATTCGTTCATCTCCATAAATGCGATTGTGATATCCGCATTCGGGGCAGACCATTTGATTTGCCCGCAAGTCTTTGGCATAGGTCAAAACACTGCAAGCTTTACATTTGCTCCAGAGGCCGTCAGCAATTTCACGTTCTTGTCGTTCTTTACTAATCGGACCTGATTTTCGTCGATTTGCAAACCAGTCAAATAGAGACATTTTTTTGGAAACCAGAAATTGAAAAGAGTTTTGAGAATGGAGTCAGAGAAGTTTTGAAGTGCCAGGATATCAGGGGATGTGTTCGTCTCGTTCTTCGAGGGGGCTGAGCAACAGCAGAGCAGTCCACTGATCTTGTAGACGAACTTGTAGAGAGGCGGGGGCGGCACAACCAAAATGGGTTGGAACTCCTTGACGAATGACACGGGCAGGAATCTCGTGAGCAGCCAGCATTTGTTGCATGAGCTCTGCTTCCCAAAAGTTGCCAGTGGTCTTAAGAGTAATCCAGGTCACACGAACTGGTTCTGGGATGATGTTGTTGATATCGGAATGATCTTATCAGAGTAAAGTAACCGATGCGATCGCATCTGAAGAGAGTGATGGGTTGATGAGATGACGGGACAACAATAAAGGGTCAATGAGAAAGGGTCAACGAGTGGTCAACGGCAATCGTCATTAAACCCTGAAACCCCTCCGGCTCTCAATCTAAAGCCGACTCTCGTTGAGTCAAACTGGCAATGCTCATCGAGATGGCAATTCCAGCCGTCACAAAAAATACGGTGGGCAACCCCATATATTTCCACACCGACCCTAAGATCAAGGGAGAAATAAATTGACCTAAGGAATTTGCCCCCGTCCCAATTGCCAGGACACTGGCTCGTACCTCAGCGGGAGCACGATTGGCTAAGGCGTTGTAGGTATTGGGGGTAATAATGCCAAAACCAATGCCAAAAAGCACGGCTGTCGGCAAAATAAGCTCAATTTGGTGTAGAAACGGAATGGTGATCAGCGTCAGCGACATCAGGAAAAACCCGAGTGCAATAGTCTGTTTGACCCCAATCCGTTTTGCCAGCCAGCTTGCCCCCACGGCTGAAATAATGGCTGCCCCGATCGCTCTCACGCCCAACACAATACCGTTGAGTTCTGGTCCTGCGCCGATGGTGGCTTTGAGATAGAGGGGGGTGTAGATAACGACAGCATAGACAACGGTAGCGGCCAATGCCAAAATTGCGTAAAGCTGTAAGGTTTGAGGCTGACGTAGGCATCGAAAGAGTTGTTCTCTCTGGGCACTCGGTGCGATCGCCGATGCTTTTTGAGAGGGTTTATCGTTTAAGACAAACGCGGCTACGATCGCCAACGGCACCCCTAAGGTATAGAGATAAAAGGCGTGTTGCCAGTGCTCACTGCCAATCCATCCACCAATAATAGGCACCATAATGGCGGCTGTAGTCATGGCACTGGTGGCATAGCCCAAGACGCGCGATCGCACTTCGCCATCATACATAGTGCCAAGTAACCCAATACTCGCAGCGGCGACGCCACCACTAGCTGCCCCTAACAGCCCTCGCACCACTAACAACGGCACCAAATGGGGAATAAATGCTCCTAAAGTGCCAAAGAGGGAGTACAAGAGGAGGGATGGGATCATCACCTTAAGTTTGCCGACCCGATCTGCCAAAATCCCAAAAACTGGGGTAAACAGGGCGATCGTCAGAGCATGCATGCTCACCAACATGCCCGCCCACTTAGGGTCAAGATGAAGTTGCTGCACCATCTCTGGCAACACTGGCGAGACAACTCCACCTGTCATTGTGGTTAAACAACCTGCCGCTAACAGCACCAAAAATTTTGGAGTCTGCTTTGGAAGCTTGAATGGGAAAGTTTGCTTTTGAGAGGCTTCGCCAACAGGCAACATATTCTACAAAGAACCCTAAACGTTAACCGCATTAGTCAACCACCAGCAGCTAATGGGTTTGCTCCAATTAAACCTATTGGTGCTCAATAGCTCATATCCCGCAAGATTCAGCTTTATCTCATTCTAGAACCCTTGAACACCGCTAGGATAAGTAATGCAATTCTTACTTCAGTAGTCAGTATTGCTTACCCTACAGAATTGCTTGAAACGTGTCAAATGGCTGTCGCTGTTTTCTCAGGCTTGTGTAAAATGCGACAGTTGCTCATTTCGGCGAGAGATAGCCATCTGCTCAATCGCGGGTGGTAGGGTAATAACCCCCAAATACAATTTTTGTAATTGGCAATGTTTGTAATTGGGGTGGATGATGGCTCACATTACCATCACAAACCGTCTAGATGACAAACCATTTAGATGACAAGCCATCTAGGTGAATGCCTGGGTTGAACGAAGAATGTCTGATGGGGTGATATTGCGATCGCACGGTTGGCGGATTGACTTATATGAGGTGTCGAAGGCTAAATAAATATGTTCCCATTAACCAACATTAAGTTCTAATTACTCCATACTTAATATTTATCCAAGATTGAGGTTCTAGTAGAGGTAAGGCGAAACGATGGAATTGGCAACAACTCTTAAGGGTCAAACAGTCCGAAATGCGGTGCGGGAGGTTGGTATCAACCCCAACTACTGGTATCCAGTTGCCTGGGCAGACCAGTTAAAGACCGGAGCAATCTTGCCTACGATGGTCTGGCAACAAGCGATCGCGCTCTATCGTGATAGTCAGGGTCACGCCCGAGCGATTGAAGATGCATGCCCTCACAAAGGAGTCGTTCTTCACAAGGGGCAACTACAGGGAGATAACATCGTTTGCCCTTATCACGGTTGGGAATTTAATACGAAGGGAGAATGCGTCAACATCCCTTACTTTCCTAAAGAACAAAAATTGCCCTGTGCCCAAGCTCGAAGCTATCCTATCCGCGAAAAATATGGAGTAGTTTGGGTTTTTCCGGGTGATCCTGCCCTGGCAGAGATTGTTCCTTTTCCTGAAGTGCCTGAATACGATAACCCAAACTGGATGATGGTGCCAATTACGGGTCGCTTCAAGGCACACTTTTCAATCTGCAACGAAAACACAATGGATGTGTTTCACGGGTTTTTGCATAACAACCTCCAGGGCTGGTTTGACCCGGTTCTGTTAAGCTTGAGAGAGGGTGAAGGAACCGTTCGTGCTCAATATCAGGTGCGTTATCAGGGTTGGATTTCTAAAGTCTTGGGCTTAAGCACTGAGGGAGATGGTGTAACCACTCGGACTGTGACCGTTCACTACAAATATCCTCACTATCACAGCACGCTTGAAGGGGTTTCTTCGTTACACCTGATGCGGTTGCCAGTGAGTCCTAATGAGACGCGGTCATTTTCACTGCTGTTCCTTCAAATTCCCTTGCCAAATTGGTTGAGAGATTTTGTTAAACCCGCTGTGATCCCCTTTATTCGACGGTTTGTTTTTATGCGCTTCCTCAATCAAGACGTTGAAATGATTGAAAGCGAGCAGCAGACCTATGAAGCTGGACGCGATCGCCGTTATGTCGAAATTAATCCGGCAATTATCGCTCTTCAACGGTTAGTTGTCCGGCAGTATGAACAATTTGTGCAACAATCAAGTCAATTACAAGGTCATCGCAATGGAGATTCACAACGCACCGTTGCTTTCACAAAAGCAGGGGTAGGTCAGGTTGAGCAAACCTCGGAAAGTTCAGTCGGGTAATTATCTGATTGTAAATTATTCTGCCTAAGTTCTGATGTCTACGCGGGTCAACCTTGATCAAGCTATGGCAAAAATTTTAGGCAAAGCCGGGGTCGCGAAGGAATGAGTTCAATGTCACAATCACAATTGTGAGCACCTCTCTCATTCAACGTTGGCTTAAAACCAGGGCTACCAGGTTGGAATCAAGTGTTGGGATAGAGGCGATCAGTGACTTACGAAACAAGGTGAGGGGAGTTTACTGTGCAAGTTGTTAAAGAATACGTTCAGCGTTGGTACGAAAGTGGGCTTGATCCCGATGAATATATCTGCCATCGCAAGCAAGGAAACCTGGTTGAGATTGAAGAATCTGAAACCGGTAATCGTCGTACGGTACTAACATTTTGTACCAATGACGTTTTAGGGTTGACCCAAAACCCAGCCGTTCAACAAGCGGCAATCGACTCCATTCTGCAATATGGTACTTCAAATAGTTCGTGCTCAGTGTTGAGTGGTCGGATTGACATTCATCGCCAGCTCGAAAATGAAATTTCAGAGTTTAAGCACCTGCAACATACGCAGCTATTTTTAAATGCGTGGATGGCGATGCAAGCTCTGATGGATGCTTTTTGTCATCTAGCTATTCCGGTGCCCGGATTTGAACACACTCGCGAAACCCTGATTTTGACAGATGTGTTAAATCATGGTTGTATCGTCTCAGCGATCGCCAATGCGGGAACTCGCTCTGGAAAGCTATTTGGGCACAGCCCCCGGGTGCGGGTGCGGGCCTACCGCCACTGCGATATGGAAGATTTGGCGCGTAAACTACAACGATATTCTCGCCCTGACGACCGCATTATGGTGGTGTCAGATGCGGTCTTCTCAATGGATGGTGACATTGCTCCGCTGCCGACCATGATCGACATCATGCAAAACTACGAAGGAAGTGTTTTGGTGATGGATGAGGCTCATGCTAGCGGCGCGTTGGGTGCAACCGGCAGAGGTATCTATGAACACTTTGGTCTATTGCCTCAAAATGCCATTGAGCGGGGTGTCGTGCCACTGATTATGACCACCTTCTCTAAATTTGCGGCCTCGGCTGGAGCGGCTATTAGTAGCCACGTTGCTGAGTTAAAGCCCTTGTTAAATGTCTCTCCAACCTCGATTGGTACGATCTCACTGCCACCTCCAACCACAGCGGCGGCTTTAGAGAGCATTCGTCAAGTGCGTCAGCATCCAGAGTTAGTCAAACAACTCCAGGACAACACCCGTTACCTGCGATCGCAACTCCTTGAAAATGACTTTGAGGCGATCGGTGAAACAAACGTTATCCCTGTTATTTTGCCACCCGATCTAAATCCTAAAGTGTTTGCTCGCGTGTTGATGAACGACTACGGGCTATGGTTGTCTCCAATCTGGTTTATCGCCAAGCCTCGTATGCGGATTACGGTCAATTCACTGCATACCCGTGAGGAGATGGATTTGTTGGTTGAAGGAATGGTCTCAGCTCGCAAGCTGATGTATCAATCTACGATTAGTGCCTAATGGGAAACAGTGAAAACGAAAGGATGAAGGATAAAAAGTCGTTCATTAGGCTCTGCTTTTAGCCTCCATCCTTTAGCGTTCAACCCTATGCAAATGCTGAACTCCCTAAGTTGGGAGGAATATCTTGCCACCGTCCGGAGCCAACCGCCCGGACGGCTTCTTTTAGGGATATATCTCCGGTATATAGGGCACGCCCAACGATCGCCCCAGTCACACCGAGAGCTTCGAGTGCTAGCAGACTCATCAGATCACTGACCGAACTCATTCCCCCAGAGGCAATCACCGGAATCGTAACCGCTGTTGCCAGTTCGCGCAGAGCGTCCCGATTGGGACCACTCAAGGTGCCATCTCGATGGATATCGGTATAGATGATCGCGGCGGCTCCTAAAGTAGCCATCTGTTGAGCCAGGGCGATCGCCTCTACGGTTGAGGTTTCTAGCCAGCCGCGGGTAGCAACCTTGCCATTACGCGCGTCAATGCCAACGACAATCTTTCCAGGAAACTCCTGACACAATTGCGCCACCAAGTCGGGTTGCTCGACCGCAACTGTCCCTAAAATCACCTGATGTACGCCTAGATCAAGCAGAGAGGCGACACTTTGACGATCGCGCAACCCACCTCCAACCTGCACGGGCACATCAACCGCTTTGGCGATCGCCGCAATCGTCTGGGTATTGATAGGATGCCCTGCCTTTGCCCCATCTAAATCGACTAAGTGCAGTCGAGGTGCCCCTTGCGCAACCCACTGCTGCGCTACCTCAGCCGGATTTTCACTAAACACTTGCGACTGAGCATAATCTCCCTGATATAGCCGAACACACTGTCCTTCTAACAGGTCGATCGCTGGAATTACATCCATGTCAACTTGCCTCTGCTAACCAGTATCTAAGGTTAGCAGGTTTATGGAGCTTCTTTTGAGAAATGACTATCTACAACAAATTACCTGTGGATGGCTAACTAAAAAGCGAGAGTTCTGAACCGTCAGGATTGGCGAGTATTTTGTTGCTTAATTAAATTTAGATGCAAGGCAGAAAAACTTGAAACTCTAAGTACTGCTTTTTACAAGTAGAGTTCAGAGATGAAGGGATATAGGAGTACAATCCCCATCTAAAGAGTGTTAACCTCCATTTCGTCCCTTATTTAGGGTGAGGTGTACTAAGAAATTGATTTAGACACATTCAAAAGGTTTTACACCTTTTAAGGTAATGTTGTTGGCTGAGACAGTTTGACAGTAAAGAACCTATCTAGCAACCCTTAGAGTTGTTGGGTAATAAGCTCAAAAATTCTTGAAACCTTTGCCAAGTAAGCATTTTAGCGATTTTCCGATAAAATTCTTGAAACCCAGTCTGTACAAGCATTTCAGCAATTTCTCCCGTTATTTCCCAACAGGTCTCTTATTAAGAGCCTATCCGAAAACCTGAATTGCCCTTATAGCAATACATGCAAAAGCAAGGTGGATCATCGCTAGATAGTTTTGTGGTTTCTTCTCCCAACGAATTAATAACCGTCGAAAGCGGTTCATCCATGAGTGTGTTC
>JANRJA010000157.1:0-12456 GCA_033764315.1 Oculatellaceae cyanobacterium bins.114 | reverse complement strand
TTGTAAGCCAGTCCTGTAATGCGGCTAATCCCTCCCAAACTCGTGCCTTCGCTATGGGCTTGTAGAACTTGTTGAATCTGCTCTGGGCTGACGTGCCGATAATAGTACAGGGTGTCAAAGCTCTCAGAAAAGGTTTGTTTGTATCCAAGGCACAAGTATCGTTGGTGTCCGTTGGGCATTTTGCCATGTTTGTGGGTCTTAGAATGACCACAGAGCCAACATTCCATTGCTTGGGTAGATTCATAGAGCTCTCTCCTACTTCACCAAACCCACATCACCCTAACGCACTACCATTGCATCTAATCAACAGCAACTTCCCTTTGGTAACTTAGGTAAAGTCGATGAAGTAGATGAATTTGAGATGTTGATATTCTGGTTACTTTTGAGCCAGATCAAAAAACGTTTGATAACTTTATACACCTATCTTTTTTCCTAGAAGATCTATTTGGCAGAGCAGTCGATCTCATCACGATTGAGTCGTTAAGTCCCTACATTGGTTCACATATTTTGGATGAGGTCGAGTATGTCTCCGTCAGCTCGTGAGTATCTGCAACACATTCTTGATGAAACGACTTACATCATGATGAGTTCCACGAGTTTAGACAAGGCAACATTTGTACAAGATGAAACCTTGAAACGCGCTTACGTTTGCAGTATTGAAGTGATTGGGGAAGCAGTTAAACAGCTACCGGATGGGGTGCGTCAAAAATACGATGCTGTTGAGTGGCGAGCTTTGGCTGGAATGCGCGATCGATGAATTCACAACTACTTCAGCGTTGATTATGAAATTGTTTGGGATGTTGTAATCAATAAAATTCCTGAATTAGATGTTGCAATTAGACTAATTCTGAAGCAAGAATACCCGTAGGTTACGATTATCCTGTTATGGGTCGGGTAAAAATGGTTGCAGCCGCCAAACTACTTCAATACAACGGACAACTGCCATTAACTGTTGGCTTGTTTAAAGGGCAAGTCTTGATTGATGCCGTCAATTTCTTGCTGTTCTAAGTCGTTAATTTTGTCGATGTACGATCGCAAAATCTGATCCAATCGCGGTTCATAAAAGCGGTGCAGCGAGTTGTTAGGAGTCGCGGGGAATCCGCGTCGTTTTTTGTGGCGTCCCCCTGCTCCCGGATCAAAGGTTTGAATGCCGTTGGCGATCGCCCATTCAATTGGCGTGTAGTAACAGGTGTCGAAGTGCAGATTGTCAAAATCTTGCGTTGCACCCCAATAGCGTCCATACAGTTGATCGCCTTTGGTCAAGCAAAAAGACATTCCCACTGGATGAGCCGGATTTTGCTCACCAAACACGGCAAATACAACAATGCGATGGCGATAGTTGGAGTGTAGTTGCTCAAAAAATCGCCGAGTTAGATACTTGCTGCCCCACCAGCCAAACTTATCGCAAGTATCGCTATAGAAGTGATAGACCGACGACAGCAACGAGTTAGAAATGGCATCCCCCGTGATCGGTTGTACTTGTAGCCCCGCACTCTCTACCGCTTTGCGTTCTCGTTTGATATTGCGCCGTTGATTGGCGTTAAAGACCGCAAGATAGTCATCAAAAGTTTGAAATCCCTGGTTTTGCCAAACGTAGCTGTGATGCAGCCAACTGACGAAGCCGTGGCGTTCCATGACCTGCCGCCACTCTGGATCAGCATAAAGAAAGTTGCAACCTGAAATGCCCTGTTCCTGACAAAAGTGGTCGATCGCCCAGATCATTAACTCGGTGATTTCGTCTTCATCTTCGTCAGGCGAGATCAAAAAGCGATATCCCTCAGCGGGAGTAAAGGGCGACATCCCCAACAATTTGGGATAATATTGCACGCCCAACCGCGCCGCCAGATCTGCCCACTGATGATCAAAGACAAACTCGCCGTAACTGTGTCCCTTAAGATAAAGGGGTGCAGCTGCAACCAAAACACCATCACGCCAGATGGTCAGGTGATTGGGCAACCACCCTGCCTTTGCTGTCGTGCTGCCCGACGACTCCATATTGTGCAGCCACTCCCATTCCAGGAACGGCGTTTTTAGCGGCATGGCAAGCGCATCCCACTCAGTCTGCGGGATCTCAGCAATCTTATTCGTCCAGGCAACAGAATAACGGGGCTTCAGTTGTTCAACCATGCCTACTAGAGTAAAGCAACATTAAGTAATCTGCCAGGGAGAGTGAATGAGTGGGAGAGACGCGATTAATCGCGTCTCTCCCACTCATCCCTTCAAATTCAACGCAGCGATCGCCAGACATCCCCATCCCACCATCAGGGCTAGTCCGCCTAACGGAGCAACGGCTCCTAACCATTTGATTTGAGACAGACTGAGGGCATAGAGACTGCCTGAAAAGATGACCACTCCTACAATAAAGGCATAGGCTGAGCCAGTCAGTAGGGCTTGAGCCGACTCTGCTCGACTCAGCAAAATACCAACCAACAGCAATGCTAGAGCGTGATACATCTGATAACGGGTAGCGATCTCAAAAATTTCAGTGGCGCGATCGCTCAATCGTTCCCGTAATGCGTGAGAGCCAAAAGCTCCAGCAGCAACAGATGTGCCTCCTAATAAAGCGGCGATCGCCATAAAGATTTGAGCCATCGTTCTAGAGATGCAGACTACTGTTTGATCCTAATAATTTTTTCGCAAATAATTAAAAAGAATTGGCTCAGGTCTTGAACTATTTCTAATCTTTCGTTGACCCAAGCATTGGGGGAAGCCTTCCCCCAAACCCCCTAGCTGGGGTACGACCCGCTTCCCCCAGACCCCCTCCGATTGACTCTCAAACTAGCAGCATGGGACGCTTCGCATCGGTGCCCAGTTCGGGTGCTTCTGTCAGGAGATTATAAAAAAAGGGCATCGAAAAAAGATGATGTGATCACACGAGAGTGCAACGACAGGATCAGTACTTGTTGTTCCTCAACATTCAGTCCTCTCTCTTTCATTCCTTTTGCTTTAAACAACTAGTGCAGGCAAAAGCGCATCCTCACAGTAATCCCGCGCCAGAGGAGAGCGATATCCATCCGCTGTCCACAAAATGGGGAAAAAGCTCTCATCCATCTCGATAGAGGTGACTCGGCGATAGCGGCTAAAAATATAGCCGTACTGAGTCTCTGATTGAAACTGGGCCTGCGCCGAAAAAGTGCTAACGGCAAAGCTGCGACGAGTTTGGTCGGTGGTTTGGTTGATGCCAGAGCCGTGCCACAAGTCACCATGTAAAAAGATGCACCCGCCTGGAGGAATCTCAGCCGAGAGAATTTTGGGTGCATCGACTCCAGCTTCGTGTGCCGCTTGCCACAGGGGTTGACGATAGTCGTCTTTGGGGGCGTGCAAAAACCGGGGTTGGTCGGTGCATCGCCATAAATGAGACCCAGGAACATACTCCAACGTGCCTGCCTGAGCGGTGGCATCGCTGAGGGCAATCCAGCAGGTGATCAGCGATGGGGGATCAATACAGGCGGCGTAGGTGTTGTTGCGATGAAAAGCCACCTCTGGAGCACCGGGAGGCTTAATCCAGCAGCTATCGGTGGCAAGCCGACCACCCGACCAGCCCATCAAGGTGGCGTTGAGACGGGCGATCTCAGCCGAGAATGTAAAACTGGCAATGGTGCGATCGCAGTGCCACAGACCGCTCATCTGCCGAGTCGAGTTAGGAATGTTTAACCCCGGACGACCATACCACTCATCAGGATAGTTGCCCGTTTCAAAGCGCGTAGCAAAGAGGGGATCAAGCCGTTCAATAATGCGATCGACCAGAGCCAACTCTAAAAACTTGTCTAAAATCAGAAAGCCTTGTTCCTGAAATTGCTCAATCTGAGCATCACTCAGATGAATGGGGGTATATGACATGGGCAACAAAACTCCTTACTAAGCCAGAGCAACCAGAGCAGGAGCCGCTGGCAACCCATCCTCACAGTAATCGGCTAAAAAGGGCGTACGATAGCCGTCTTGTGTCCACAAAATCGGGAAAAAGCTTTCATCCATTGCATCGCTGCCATACTGCTTATATCGACCCGCAATGTAGCCTCCAGGCACATAGGTTTCAGCCGGTTTAAAGCGAGACTCTGCCGGGATGCAGGCCACTACTAAACTTTGTCGCAACTTGCCAGGAGTGGTGTTTTTGCCAGAGCCATGCCACATGTGCCCGTGATGAAAGGCACAACTCCCCGGTTTGAGTTCCAGTTGCAACACTTCTGGATGGCTAATTCCAGCCCGCTCAGCGGCTTGCTCCATATCAGAGCGATAGCTTTTGTTGACAGCGTGAAATTCGCCTACCGTTTGCGACAGAGGCCATTTGTGAGAACCACGCACATATTCAATCGTGCCCGCTCCATGCACCGCATCGCTAAGGGCAATCCACGCAATCACAATGTCTTGCGGCGTGTGATAGAAGGAATACATTGAATCTTGATGCAGCGTGGTTTCAGAAGCACCATAGGGTTTGCGCCACAAACCATCGACCAGCACACGAGCACCTGACCAGTTGCCCAACGCTGCACAAATTTGCCCCAATCCGCTAGAGAGCATGACACTTGCCAATGTGCGATCGCACTTCCACACACCTGTCATCTGCCCCGATGCCCCCGGCAAGCTCAGGTAAGGGTTCCAATGCCACTCATCAGGATAAACCCCTGTCTCAAATTCACCGGCAAACAAAGGGTCAACGCGATTCACCAGTTGATTAACCAGGTGCTGATCGAGAAGATCTTCAATAATCAAAAACCCGTCTTCGTGAAACTGGGTGACCTGTTCTGAAGTCAAGTGGGTAAGTGGGCTGGGCATAAAGATGTTATAACAAGCTTCAACAGATTGAATATACTCATCCTCAATGGTTAGATTGCTGAAAACCGTTATCTAGATTACGGAAATCGCAATTCCAAATCAAAAATGATGGACAGGTCTGACTCAGGAGTTGCAGAATGCCAGGACAAAATCGAGTGCCACAGCAAAATCGAGTATTAGTGATTCGCCACGAGACTTGCTCAGAATTAGGATTATTGGAAAACCAACTGCGTCAGAACACCATTCCCTTTCGCTATTTAGATACGGTTTTGGGCGAAACGTTAACAGAACCGATCACTGACTATTCTCACCTGATCATTTTGGGGGGCGCGATGAGTGCCTTTGAAGATGAGGAATATCCTTTTTTGCGCTACGAGTTTGGGCTAATTGAAGGGGCGATCGCGCAAGGCGTTCCTACGTTGGGCATCTGTTTGGGATCGCAGATTTTGGCAAAAGTGTTGGGGGCTAAGGTCTATCGCGGTGAGAATGGACGAGAGGCAGGGTGGTGTGAGGTAAAACTCATGCCCACAGCCCAACACGACCCCATATTTCAGGTTTTGCCAGATCAGTTTAATGTGTTTCAATCGCATCAAGACACATTTGAGATTCCACCCAAATGCGTCCGTCTAGCTTGGAGCGATCGCTACCCCAATCAAGCATTTCGCTATCAGCAGCATGTATGGGCCATTCAGTTTCATTTAGAGATGAATGAAGCCGCATTGCGAAGTTGCGGAGCCGTGATCGAGAAAGAATTGGAAGATAGCCAAATTGAAGACACAACCCTAGAGCAAATGTTAGCCGAAGCAAGATACCACACACCGTTTGTACAACCGTTAGCCGATCAGTTTATGCAACAATTCATCGACTTGCCGCAGAGTATAGCGGTTTAAGACTTACAACGTTTCAACCAAGCCGCACATGTCTTAACTACCTTGCAACTCTTTCACAAGAGAGTCATCATAGAGTGTTTTTGCATCTACAGGTTGAGTGAGCAGCTTGATCTCTTGACTCGTTTTTGCAGCAAATTCGATGCTATCCATCACATTTAAAGGATCATCAGCATTAAATACGATCGTGGCATTCTCCTCCATGCTAAAAATCCTGACAGTCTCTAGCAGAGCAGGCACCTCTTCTGGAGTGACACCCAGCTTTTTAGCGGTAATCTCTGCCATCTCGTCTGGGTTTTGTCGGACAAATTGCACTCCTTTGTCGATCGCCCTGAGGAATGCCAGAATCTCCGGTTTGCGCTGTTGAATCACACTTTCTTTTGCAACTAAACCAACGGGAATAATGTTGGTATTTTTAGACGAAAAGATGATTTCGCCCTGCCCCTCTTGCGCCGCTGTTGACAGCCAGGGTTCATAGGTAACTGCCACATCCACTTGCTTGCTAGCAAATGCTGTAGCCGCTTCAGCCGCAGGCATAGTTAGCAATGTAATGTCTTGCTCAGCCAATCCGCCCGTTTCTAAATACTTCCGCAGTAATAACGCCTGGAGGGGCAATTCTTCCCAAGCCACTTGCTTGCCTTTGAGATCTTGAGGTTGAGAGACATTACGCGCCAAAATGCCATCTGCGCCATTAGAATAATCCGATAAAGCAATCAATCGCAGGGACGGATCCTGTTCTGCCATGATCACCATATCAGGAACACCCGTCCAAGCTAGATCAACCCTTCCTGCTAACAAAGCCGTGTTGACATCCGTCGCAATTTGAAAATAACTGTCTTCAACTAGAATGTCTTCTGCTTGAAAGAACTCTTTTGCCAGGGCTACATAGTGGGGAGCAAATCCGGGCCACGGTGAGGAAGCCACCACCAACGGTTGAGTGGAGAGTTGTGGAGCCTCAGCAGAAGGTTTCTGAGCATTACAGGCTACTAATAACCCAAACGCGAGTCCAGCTAAGCATAGAAATCGGATAACACGGCGGCGAAAGAGGTTAATCATAGCTCAAACCCGATGGTAAACACTGATGAAATGCTAGACAAAAGTGTTAAATTACACTCGACTTATGGTGCATAGTGTAAACCCATTTGAAAGCTGCTGGGTACTTAACTTTAAACCTATAGGCATGAGTAGACATGCGATCGCCCAGAGCCGCTAGAGATCTTGTTCCAACAGGAGCAACACAATAAAACCAACAACAATATGGTTCAGGCAATACGGTATTACTGATGGGATACACGTATTGAGCAGGAGCATTTTACAAAACGCCCCTGCCGCAGAAACAATATTTTACCAAAGGTTTGATCAAGACAGGGTGATCTTTAAACCAGCCGCGTCATGGGAGTATTCATCGAGATTGATCTTGACAGGATGTACCTTCCAGATGTCTTTGCAATATTCCCAAATAGTGCGATCGGATGAAAATTTACCCATTCTCGCCACATTCAAAATGGATTTGCGAGTCCAAGTGTGAGTGCCTTGATAGGCAAGACTGACCTCTTGCTGACAATCAAGATAGGATTGAAAATCTGCTAACAACATGTATTCATCGCTGTGTAACAGAGAATCAATAATGGCTTTAAAGATACCAGGCTCACGTGGACAGAAATATCCTGAACTAATTGAATCAATCACTCCTTTTAGTTCTGGATTGGTGTGGTAATAGTGCATTGGATTATATCCATTTGCTTTCATCTCAACCACTTCTGAAGCCGTTAAACCAAACAAGAAAAAGTTTTCTGCACCGACTTCTTCACGAATCTCGACGTTCGCTCCATCCAGCGTGCCGATGGTGAGAGAGCCATTCAGAGCAAATTTCATATTGCCCGTTCCAGAGGCTTCTTTTCCAGCCGTTGAGATTTGCTCCGATAAATCCGCAGCTGGATAGGCTAACTGACCCAATGAAACGCTGTAATTGCCTAAGAACACCACTTTTAAGCGTCCTGCAACATCAGCATCATAATTCACCATATCGGCGACAGAGTTGATCAATTTGATCACCATCTTTGCCATGAAATATCCTGGTGCTGCTTTGCCTCCAAAGATAAAGGTTCGAGGCAATACCTCTGCACTAGGATTGGCTTTGATCCGCTGATAGAGGGCGATAATGTGCAACACACAGAGCAATTGACGCTTGTATTCATGGATGCGCTTAATTTGCACATCAAAGATGGAATTGACATCCACCTCAATGTTGTTAGTCCGTTGAATGTAATCTGCCAATCTCTGCTTGTTGCTTTGTTTAATCTGCCGCCAAGTCGATTGGAACTCTGGATCGTCAACATAGTCTTCGAGACGGCGCAACCCATCCAGATCGGTAATCCAGCGATCGCCAATTTTGTCAGTAATAAACTGCGACAACCCTGGGTTACTCATCAACAACCAGCGACGGGGCGTAATGCCATTGGTCTTGTTTTGAAACTTTTCGGGATACATTTCATAGAAATCCCGCATCAAATCTTGCTTAATCAGTTCCGTGTGTAATGCCGCAACCCCATTCACGGTATGACTTCCCACACAAGCGAGATGCGCCATCCGAATCTTTTTGTCGGCTCCTTCCTCAATCAAAGACATCCGGGCAAGTCGAGCCGCGTCTTTGGGATATTTGAGTTGGATGTCGCTTAAAAAGCGATAGTTGATTTCGTAAATAATCTCTAAGTGACGGGGCAACAACCGCCGGAACAAGCTCACCGACCAACGCTCTAATGCCTCAGAGAGGAGGGTGTGGTTAGTGTAAGCGAAGGTTTGTTGAGTAATGTTCCATGCTTCATCCCAGTCGAGTTGATATTCATCAATCAACAGGCGCATTAACTCAGCCACACCAATTGAGGGATGCGTGTCGTTAAGCTGAATCGCTGCCTTATCAGGGAAAGCTTTGAAATCAGAGTGATGACGTAAATAACGACGGATAATATCTTGCAACGAACAGGAGACAAAGAAATATTGCTGTTGTAAACGCAATTCCTTGCCCTGAGGAGTGTTGTCATTGGGATAGAGAACTTTGGAAATATTCTCTGAAAATGTTTTGTCAGCAACGGCTTGGGTATAGTCGCCTGCGTCAAACACTTGAAAGTTAAAGTCTTCGCCTGCTTTGGCACTCCAAAGTCGGAGGGTGTTGACCGTATTGTTTTGATAACCCGGAACGGGCATGTCGTAAGGTGTACCAAAAACCGTAGTGCGAGGGAACCAGCGCACCCGATAGTGACCTTCGGGGTCAGTGGAGGCTTCGGTGTGTCCCCCAAACTTAACCTCTACGGTGTAGTCAGGACGAGGAATCTCCCAAGGATTGCCAAAGCGCAACCAGTTATCAGGACGCTCATGCTGCCACCCGTTGGCAATTAGCTGGTCAAAAATGCCAAACTCATAGCGAATACCGTAACCAACGGCTGGAATCTCTAATGTCGCTAATGAGTCTAAAAAGCAAGCGGCCAGACGCCCTAATCCTCCATTGCCGAGACCGGGTTCTTCTTCTCGCTCGACCAGGTCATCCAGGTTTAATCCAGACTCTTTTAGAGCCTGCTGCATTTCATCGTAAATGCCTAAATTGATTAAATTGTTGATCAGTAATCGTCCGATTAAAAACTCAGCTGACAGGTAATACACAACCTTTGCATCTGTTTCAGTATGAGTCTGAACGGTTTTGATTCGACGATGGGTTAGGCGATCGCGCACGGTATATGCCAACGCCATGTAGTAGTCGTAAAACGTGGCAAACTGCTCATCTTTACCCTGAATGCAGTAAAGGTTGTCAGCCAGAGCACGTCTTAGCGTCCTCACGTCTATCCCAGTGCGATCGTCCTCTACATGCATAAATAGCCATTAGTTAAGATTCGACTTATGCACCATACAGTAACACATCGTTGTAGATTGGTGCTAAGGACTACACTGTCAAAGGCTTTAGGTTCATTTTAGATTTTACCGCGCTCAGCGATAAGCCCCTGCCCACGGGCCGATCGGGTGCTCTGGCAGTTCCTCAGTGTGCGTCCTTTCTTGATAGAGTTGAAACCCTCTGGCTTGATAATTAGCCAGGGCATAAGGTCCATCTAAGTTGCAGGTGTGCACCCATACGCGTCTCGCGCCCATTGCCCAAGCTCGTTGTACCCCAATGGTTAATAAGTGTCCCCCAATTCGCTTGCCAGTAAAGTGTCGCATTAGTCCAAAATAGGCGATTTCTACTTGCTCCCCTGGTTGAGCCTCTAACTCAATATATCCGGCAGGAGTGCCCCGTAAATAGGCCACCCAGGTTTGCACCGCTGGGCGATCGAGGTAGGTCAACCACTGGTCATAGCTCCAACTGAGACGACCCAGCCAATACCAATCACCCCCCACGCTGCTATAGAGAAAACGACTGAGTTCAGGGGAAGGCACCTCTGCTCGCATTACTTGCAAATCAGGATTGTTGGAGAGAGCAGGGCGTAGTTGCTCTGGGCTGAGCATTTCGAGATACCAGGTTGTGACTGTTGCTTGCATAAGACTAGGGACTTGTAAGGTGAGGACTTGTGAGGTGGAGACTTGTAAAGTGGAGGTTAGCGACTATCAGCAGAAGCCCAATCGCTGGTGAGCTAAATGCCGAGTTTCGGCTCCGCTCAACCCTCCTAGAGCAAAGATTTTGAGTATTAAGCGGCTTGTCCTGAGCGATCGCCTGGGAGTCGAAATGCATCTTACAAAGAATTCCGCCTTCCGACTTATGTACGTTAAATTTTAAATAGGTAAAGTTTAGATTTTGTTACAACATTACAGAGCGATCGCCCTTATGCCCTGTACTTTGGTCTGGTTTCGTCGAGACTTACGTATTGTGGATCATGCGCCGCTCTATCGGGCTGCTCTGCGGGGATCGGTGGTGCCAGTATTTGTGCTCGATCGGGCTCTGTTATACCATCCTGAAACGGCTCCGGCACGGGTTGCTTTTATGCTGGAGTGCTTGCACAGTCTTGATCACGACTTGCGACAACAAGGAGGGCGGCTGATCATCCGCTATGGAGATCCGGCTGAAATATTGCCCCAGTTAGTACAAGAAACTCAAGCCGATGGCATCTATGCCTATGTTGATTTTGAGCGCATTTATGGGCGAGTCCGCGATGCTCGCCTAAACCGTGCTCTGCAAGAACGACACATGAAGATTCGCTGGTTTGAGCCAACAGGCACAACCCCTGACCTGATTCCCTATCCCCGCTATCGCGACCTGTGGTACATGCAAATGCAGGATGATCTCATTCCTGTTCCCAGTCGCATTTGCGTTCCTGAGTCAGTGCAGAGTGAGCCGTTGCCCAATGTAGCTGAATTAGGGTTAATAGCTGACGATAAGCTGATTCCAGCAGGGGGAATTGAGCCAGCCCGACAGCTGCTACGCGAGTTTTTAGACGAGAAAGTCGATCGCTATTACTGGCAATTGTCCTACCCCGGAGCAGAAGCCACATCAGGGCTGAGTCCTTACATCAAATTTGGGGCGATCTCAGTGCGCGAGTGTTTTCACACCGCTCAACAGCTACAGGACTCTAAAGACCCACGAGTGCAGCGGAGCCGACAGCAATTTATCTCTCGGTTGCGCTGGGGCAGTGGGTTCGCTCAGAGATTCCGCTACCTGCCTCAGTTAGAAGTGCGATCGCTCTATCAGATCTTTGACCAAGAAGATTGGGCATTTGACGACGATCTCTATCAAGCATGGCAAGAGGGTCAAACCGGATTTCCCATCATTGATGCCGCTGCCCGTTGTCTAGAAGCCACGGGCGGTTGGAAGCAACTAAATTTTCGAGTCAGAGCCATCTACTCTAGCTTTTTGAGCAATTTATTGGGGATGGATTGGCGGTATGGTGCATTACACTTTATGCGGCATTTAATTGATGGCGATTGCCCGATTGATCACTACCAGTGGGCAATGCAGGCGGGCGTAACCCATTGTGTTGATAAAACCTGGACGCGCATTTACAATCCTGGACAAGTCGCTGTCGATCGCTGTGATCCTCAAGGCGGCTTCATTCGACAATGGGTACCCGAAGTTGCTCATTTGCCACCAGAGCAATTGGGAATGCCCCCTCGTTTGTGCGACTATCCACCGCCAATTCTCAACTACAAAACGGCACGACAGCGTCGGGTAAAACAACTAGAGCAACAACGCCAGATTTTTATGCATCACGACAACGTCATTCCGTTTTTAGGGCGATTGCCAGAATCAGTCGTGCCTTTTGGGAGCGATCGCTTTGTTAGCGAGATTGGCTGGGCAACCCAACTCAACCCTGATTTGTTCCCCGTTGCTCTTGATTTAGAGAACCTGGATTTAGAACAGGCAAAAGCCCTGCGAACCTGGTTTGTGGCGCATGTTGAGATTAAACCTCACCCTACTAAAACCCGTAGACGACCCCCTAAAGCACACGATGCAGCGGAAGATGATGCGGTGCAACTCAGCTTGTTGGATTAGGGGCGATCGCTCAGTACAACTCGTCGTAAATAGGGGTGGGAATTTGGGGTGCAGGGGTGAAAGCTCTAGCTGGGGGCGCAGCCCCCACACCCCTTGGTTTTATTTCTGAACCCTATCTGTGAAAAGCAGTACTAATACCGTTTTTATATGAAGATGCGTCTTATTGACCCCCCGGCTGTCGCCGTCCCCCTTGCCGCTGAAATCAGGTCAGGGTGGTTTCATTTATGGGGATAAAAATCAAAATGGATTGAGGTGCATTGGCTTCAACCATGACTCAACCTCAAACCCTCAATCTCATCGAACACCTCAAACAAATTCCAGACTACC
>JANRJA010000156.1:0-11610 GCA_033764315.1 Oculatellaceae cyanobacterium bins.114 | reverse complement strand
GGCGGTTGAAACCGCAACTACACGAGCAAAACCGACCTGCGTCGGTTCACTCAACTCTTGATTCTCCGTAGTTCGCGAAGGCGAACTTCGCTCTGATAGCTGCGAATTTATTCGCTAGGCTCTTAAACCGAACTGACGTTAGTTAACGCTTGATATAGCAATCCTATTTAAATTGTGAACAGGCAAGGAGCCTAGGCCCCTTGCCTACGTAAGGTGTCATTTCACAAATACTTTAGGATTGCTATGTGTGTCTTAAGCAGTCACTAACTCAGGTTGTGGACGCTTGCTATTGCGAACTCCAGCGATCGCCTCGGCATAGTCTTTTGCTTTAAACACAGCCGAACCTGCCACGATTGCATTTGCCCCCGCTTCAAGCACTTGCCAGGTATTATTTCCCTTTAAGCCACCATCTACTTCGATCCAAGGATCAAGCCCCCGTTCATCACAGATTTGACGCAGTTTTTGGATCTTCGGTAATACCGCAGGAATAAAGCTTTGACCGCCAAAACCAGGGTTGACACTCATAATCAACACCAGGTCACACACCTCTAAAACATATTCAATCAGCTCTAGAGGGGTCGAGGGATTTAACACAACACCTGCTTGTTTGCCCAATTCTTTGATTTGGCACAGGGTGCGATGTAAGTGAGGAGACGCATTATGCTCAGCGTGAACTGAGATAATATCAGCTCCAGCTTTGGCAAAGTCCTCAACATACTTTTCGGGTTCAACAATCATCAAGTGAACGTCTAGTGGCTTTTGTGTCACAGGACGAATCGCTTCGACAATCAGCGGACCAATCGTTATATTGGGAACAAATCGACCGTCCATAACATCCACATGGATCCAATCTGCCCCAGCTTGGTCAACCGCCCTGATCTCTTCCCCCAGGCGACTAAAATCTGCTGATAGGATGGATGGGGCAACAACGGTTTGTTTTCGAGATGCGGTAGTGGTCATATAACTTAAGGTCCTTCCTGCTGCGTCCGGTCACGTAACTTAGTTTAACAAAACCTGTTACCTGCCCCTCGGTTTGATCCCAGATAACCCAGAAATTTATCAGAAATTTATCTGACTCTCAGTTTGGAGATTATGTTCATGGCTCAATGGCGGATGGCAAAACGGTTGGCATGGCTTGCTGGAGGAGTAACTGTTTTTTTGGCGGGTGCTCCAGTGTTGGCCTCGATTGCATCAATTGGAGAAGGAGGGATTGATGCCCTCAGACTTCGTACTGCTCCTTACACTTTAACAGGTGCCAAGATCGCCATCGGTCAGGTCGAGATTGGTCGCCCTGCCCAGTTTGGTTTAGACAAAGCGGGAGCCAATAACTTGGTGGTCGTTGTAGGACGGCTGTTCCATCAAGATAATTTGGCTCGTGCTAACGATTTTGTCGATGGTCATGCTGGTAATGTTGCCAGTGTCATGATCAGCCAAGACAAAGAAATCACTGGGGTTGCCCCCAATGCTCGCCTCTATTCATCTGCGGTGGGCTTTATTCGTCGCACAGGTCAACCCCAAGAATGTTTGGCGTCTCAAACAGTCGCCTCACAGAATGGAGGAGATGTTCGAGCGATCAACTTTAGTTTTGGAGAATCGTTACTGCAAGATCCCCGGCCAGATGCAGTGTTGGATGGAAATGCATTGTTGACCCAGTGTATTGACTGGTCATCTCAGGTTCATGATGTGTTGTATGTGATTGCGGGCAACCAGGGGGGTGGGGGAATTCCGATTCCCACTGACAACTTCAATGGCATGACCGTAGCCAACTCGACGCAAGTAGATGGAGTCTTTCGCAAAGTGGACTTTTCTAACTTGGGCAGCGAACCCACGGTTGTTTTAGGGCGACGACCTGATTCTGAAAGTAATGTGGGTCCTCGTCGGTCGGTCAGTCTAGTCGCTCCGGGCACCAACATCTTGATGCTTAACCCCGACGGCAGCCCAACGCGCGCCACCGGAACTAGCTTTGCGGCTCCTCATGTGACGGCAACAGTGGCATTGGTTCAAGAATATGGCGATCGCCAAATCCGAGAACGCCAACCCCACTGGAGTTTAGATGCTCGTCGTCATCAAGTGACCAAAGTGGTCTTAATGAATTCGGCTGACAAGATTCAAGATCAAGGGGATGGCTTGTTATTGGGAATGAGTCGGACTGTGGTTGATCAAGTCAATACCAACTGGTTACAGTCTGACGCTTATCGTGATCCCAAGATTCCACTCCATGCAGAGTTGGGAACGGGGCATCTAAATGCCTATCGCGCCATTCAACAGTTTAGTCCGGGTCAGTGGAGTTCTGAGGCTCCTGTTCCTGCCATCGGTTGGGATTACAGCTCTGTTGCTGAGGGCACTGGAGCGACCTCTTATAGAGATTATGTGTTAGAGCAGCCTTTGCAAAAAGACAGCTATGTTTCCATTACTTTAGGGTGGGATCGTCCAGTCGAACTGCAAGATGCAAACGGTAACGGTCAATATGATGTAGGCGAAACCTTTGCTGACAAGGGCTTAAACAATCTTGACATTTACTTGATGCGAGCAGATGACACCAATATCTCAGATAGTGTCTGGTCGTCAGTGAGTGAAGTGGATAGTGTTGAGCATATTTTTAATCAGGTGCCAGAAACAGGACGGTATAAGATTCGAGTGGTGTATCGCGATCGCGTCAATGACTCAACTCAAAATTATGCCCTTGCCTGGTGGACTGTGCCTGCTCGCTAATCGTGTAGGTAACGCTTTAGAAACATGATCTGGGGCGAAGGGCATTGCCCTGTACGGTGGGGTGCGATCAAGGTGTGTCTCCCATAGGGTTGGTTAGGACGGGTTTCCGTACCCACTCCCCTGGCTCAACTGGCTTGACAATGGCTATGGCGTTTAGGGTTTCAGCTGCACACTCTTACAGGATGATGAAGGTTAAAACATTGATTCGGTAAAAGAAGTGCGAGCGTCTTGCCCGCCAACGAGACGCTCGTACTACAGAATTGCTGAGGGGTTTCTTTGACTTCATAATTCTGTGAGTGCAGAGCCTGAATACAGAGCCATGCTATTTTCAACCTCATTTATTTCGTCTCCTGATCTGTAGATGTAGCAATGGAAACATTTAAACTAAAGTGCTGTGTGGAACACATTTATGGGTCAGGCTATGTTTGCCAAGATTGGTGTGATTGGTTTCACAGCGATCGCCGTGTTTGGTTCATGGGCAAGTCCGATTTCAAAAGAGGTTCAAGCTGCGGTTGTCACAGTTGACCCCGGTGCAACCGTGACTTTACCTCGTCAACCTCGACTGATAGCTCAATATGCTTCTCCTATGGTTGATCCTGACTTGATTGCGGCAAACACCCGCTTTGGTTTCAAAGTATTTTCTGAGATTTTGCGGCAAAACGGTGTGGGTAATGTCACCGTTGCACCGGCTAGTGTGGCGATCGCCCTCAGCATGACCTACAACGGAGCGAGTGGCGAAACGCAACGGGCAATGGCGCAAACGCTAGAGCTTCAGGGCATGAGCCTGCAACAGGTCAACCAGTCAAATGCAGCCTTGCAACAGGTGCTAGAAGAGGCTGACCCCCAAGTGCAATTGGCGATCGCCAACTCTCTCTGGAGTCGGGATGGAATCACACTCAACCCCGATTTTTTACGTCGTAACCAAGATTTTTATCACGCAGAAATTGCCACTCTCAACTTTGCCAGTCCCACTGCTCTTTTGACTATCAATGGTTGGGTTAATCGCAACACTCAAGGCAGAATTCCTGAGATTTTGAGTCGCATTGATCAAGATGCTGTGTTGTTTCTGATTAATGCCATGTACTTTAAGGGCAATTGGACTAGAGCCTTTGAGCGCAGTGCCACCGTTGAACAACCGTTTCATTTGCTCAACGGCAGCTCAAAGCAGCATCCCATGATGACCCAACGCGGCTCTTATTTTTATCTAGAGAATGCTCAATTTCAGGCAATCAATTTGCCCTATGGAAATGAGCGATTTAGCATGTATATTTTTTTGCCCCGTAGTGGCTCAAGCCTGACCGCTTTCCTGCAAACGTTGACGGCTGATAACTGGGCAGAGTGGAATTATCAATTTGATAGTCAAAGTGGTTCTCTCCGACTACCTCGATTCAAATTGAACTACAGCATTGAACTTAGTAATGTTCTCAAAGCGATAGGCATGGCCAATGCCTTTGATAGCTCTCAAGCTAATTTTTCGGGGATCAGTAACCAACGCACCTCGATTAGCTTCGTTCAACACAAAACTTTTATTGAAGTCAATGAAGAAGGAACTGAGGCAACAGCCTCCACGGCGATTGGTGTCTCACGTTCAGCTGCCCCTATACAACCTCCCTTTCAAATGGTCGTCGATCGCCCTTTCTTTTATGCGATTCAAGACAACGAAACGGGTCAGGTTTTGTTTATGGGAACGGTCGTTGATCCCCAAGTTTAGAGTAAGGATCTAACGCGATGTGCAATTGAGGGGTTTAGATCCCCGGTTTCTCATTGAATCTGACTGAAAGGTGCCTCTTTACATCCTAGAAACCGGGGATCTGGAACAGTCGCCCATAAGGTGATCTAAGGTAGAAGAACAGTCTTTTTGATCCGTCAGCTTTTTCTCAACACTCAGCACAGAGACTCATCTTGGGTGCGACTCGGTCGAGAATCTGCTTTAGCACCATTGCTGTCCAATCAATATCTGCCTCAGTAGTCTGCCGCCCTAAAGTCAGACGGATGCCACTTTTAGCGGCGCGATCGCTATAGCCCATTGCCTTCAAGATAGGACTGGGAGTTAATTTGCCGCTGTGACAAGCTGACCCTGCACTAATCGCAATGCCAGCCAGGTTCATTTGTCGTACCAAGGTTTTGCCACTGAGACGATCGCCATCGGCAGAGCGCAATACAAAGCTGACATGGTGGGGCAATCGATGTAGGCGATCGCCCGTCACACTCAAATCACACACATCGGCTAACTGGTCAAACAAGCGATCGCGCAATTGCATGAGTCGAGGCGTTTCAGTCGCCATTTCTTGTAAGGCGAGAGACGCGGCTATGCCAAACCCGGCGATCGCTGGAAGGGCTTGTGTCCCCGATCGCAACTTAAATTCTTGCCCACCTCCACCCAACAGAGCCACCAACTTCACATCAGGACGCACATAAAGGGCACCTGCCCCTTGAGGCCCGTAAATCTTGTGGCTGGACAGAGAAAGTAAATCGACGGGTAATTGCTGCACATCGATGGGCAATCGACCCGCAACCTGCACAGCATCGGTGTGGAACAAAGCACCATGATTGCGAACCAGTTTCCCTAATGCCTCAATCGGTTGCAGAGTCCCCACTTCGCTCTGTCCATAGATCACAGATACCAAAACGGTATTAGGACGCAGTGCCGCCTGTAGCTCTGCGGGATCAACCCGTCCTTGAACGGTCACGGGCAAACGAGTCACCTGCCACCCCCACTGCTCTAACAAGCGGGCTGGCTCTGAAATAGCAGAATGCTCAACGCTAGAAATAATTAAATGCTGAGGTTGGCAATAGAGCCGAGCCACTCCAACGATCGCCAGATTATCGGCTTCAGTGCCCCCCGACGTAAACACCACTGACTCTGGAGCGGCATTGATCAGCCCTGCGACTTGGACGCGAGCATGTTCTAACACGGTGGCAGCTCGATTACCCCACTGATGGAGGCTCGATGGATTGCCCCACTGCTCAGTGAGCACTTGTTGCATCAAGGCGATCGCCTCTGGGCGAGGTGGAGTCGTAGCACTGTAGTCCAGATAGATCTGCATAATACCAAGCTCAATTGATTACCAAGATATTTGCTGAGGTTGCAAATCATCCTGTTCAGTCAGTTCCCTTCTCAGCATATAACTCTGGCTCCCTAGAAACCACTGACCTGAGATTAAAAATCCTTGATGATCGGGCGTTAGGACTTTACGTTCAACGGGCACAACTAAAAACGATCATCTGCTTGAGAATTACCGTGCGTCTACCGTTTTCTTGGCTGCGCTGGGGACTGTTGTTTCTGGTGGGAGTGATGCTGTTTTTAGGGGTGAATGCCTGGAGACATGGAACCTCCCTGAACCCTCTGTTGCGACCTCTGCCTCAGTCCCCCGATATTCAAGTGTATTTCAACCACTCCCAGTCTGCTGTGTATACCGACCCCTATCGCCAGCGATCGCGCCTAGGAGACGATTTAGAGCAGATCATCATTGACACAATTGCGTCAGCTCAATCTTCGATTGATCTAGCTGTTCAAGAGTTACACTTGCCCCGTGTCGCAGCGGCCTTGCGCGATCGCTATCAAGCTGGGGTTAAGGTGCGGATTGTTTTAGAGCATGACTACAACCGTCGCTGGAGCGAGGTCACTCCTCAAACTGCGAGTCGCCTAGAAGACCACGACCGCAGTAAATATGAAGAATTTATTCAACTGGGCGATCGCAATCAAGATGGTCACGTTGATGCCATAGAAGCGGAACAGTCAGACTCCATTTTGATCGTGCAAAAAGCCCAAATCCCCCTGATCGATGACACCGCAGATGGCTCTAAAGGCTCTGCTCTAATGCACCATAAATTTATGGTGGTTGATCAAAAACTCGTTTTGACGGGGTCTGTTAATTATTCACTGTCAGACGTACACGGTGATTTTTTGGCATCTGAGAGTGAAGGCAATGCCAATCACTTGTTAAAAATTAACAGCCCTGCTCTGGCACAACTATTCTCTCAAGAATTTGCGATCCTCTGGGGAGACGGTCCAGGTGGCAAACCCGATAGTTACTTTGGGTTACAAAAGCCCTATCGATTGCCTCAAACCATAATGCTGCCATCGGGTTCATCCATTGCAGTCCAGTTTTCTCCAACATCTACCTCACGCCCCTGGGACTACAGCGTCAATGGGTTTATTGGCAGAGTCTTAAATACCGCAACTCAAACGATTGATATGGCACTCTTTGTGCTGTCAGAGCAAAACCTGAGTAATCAGCTAGAAGGGTTACATCAGCGTGGGGTATCCATTCGGGCTTTGATTGATGCTCAGTTTGCCTATCGCAACTACAGCGAAGCATTGGATATGATGGGCGTGGCTTTAGCCGATGATTCTTGTCAGTTTGAACCGGGTAATCAACCGTGGAGTGGGGCGATCGCTACCGTAGGGGTGCCCCAAATGCCTGAAGGAGATTTACTACATCACAAATTTGGAGTTGTGGATAAACGATTGGTCATCACTGGCTCCCATAATTGGACGGCGGCGGCTAACACCAGCAACGATGAAAATCTTTTAGTGATTAGCGATCCCACTATTGCGGCTCATTTCCAACGTGAGTTTGAGCGGCTTTACGCCACTGCAATTTTGGGCGTTCCCCCACAAGTACAAGATAAAATTCGGCAGCAAAAAGCTCGCTGTTCTAACGCCCATTTCAATTGAAATGGGTATCACTCTCTGGTTGGAGAGAGGTGCCATAGGTGGGTGAGGTTTCCAAAGTGATTGAATCTACGAACCTAATTTAGGACGGCTGTATGTAATGTTTTCTTATATTTAAGGCACAATTACGTTAGCCATGCATTATTTTTGCCAGGATAACTGTAGCCTGTAATGCCTGGTTGTTGCTATCAGCATGATGTTTAATGAAGCCTTGGGTTATCTGGTGTATTCAGATTGCCAGGCAAACTCCAGAATTATGGAACCGATAGTTTTTCACGTATGAGTTCAACAAAAGCACTTGGTAGTCGTCAAATCTCACCTACCGTCTCTCGCACCCTCAAAACGGCTGGTGTTATCATCATCCTTCTAGCCTTGCTAGATGTTATCGTTTTGCCTATTCCATTTCAGGTGCATGAGCGGGTGTGGCAGATTAATTTTGCAACCCAGCTTGTAGATCGTGGCATCGTTCCTCTTGTGGGAATTGCACTGCTGTTGGTGGGGTCTTGGGTAGATAGCATTGCGGGGTTACGAACTGGCGATCGCAAATCGTGGGGAGATTTAGGATTTTTAGGATTAGTCCTGGCAAGCGTCTTAGGCTTACTGTTTATCCTTGTCTTTTTTCTACATCTAAATAATGTTCGTATCAACAATGGGGAAGTCCTGGAGCGGATCAATCAGGAAGCCACCCAAGCCGAGACTCAGCTAGACAGTCGGCTACAAAACGAAGTGGGTCAACAGCGGCAACAACTAGAACAATTGTTGGCAAATCCAGCCCAACTGGATCAGGTCTTGGCAAGCGGCCAACTACCTGAAGATCAAGCCGCTCAACTCCGCGAATTTCGGCAGAATCCTCAAGCTCTCGATCAATTTGTAGAGCGGCGAATTGGGGAACTGCGGCAACAATTTCAAACTGAAATTGGACTGCGGCGAGAGCAAGCCACGAGTACGGCTAAAGCAGAATCGCTCAAGTCGGGCTTGCGAGTTGGGTTGGGTAGCCTATTATTAGCGATCGGCTACATTATTGTTGGCTGGCTTGGTTTAAGAAGCTGGAATAAGGCTTAATTGGGTTGTGTTTCCGGTTGATTTGCTGATCGTCTGAGTGTGCTCTACCGGACTAATATGCATTTGAACCTCCCCTCTCTATGTTCTCGATTTACATCCTTACCTACAACGAAGAAATTGATATCGCTGCCTGTGTTGAATCTGCCCTGCTCTCAGATGATGTGGTGGTGGTTGATTCTAACAGCAGCGATCGCACCGTTGAGATTGCCCGTCATTATCCTATTCGAGTCGTCCAACATGCCTTTGAGAGTCACGGGCGACAGCGCACCTGGATGCTAGAGTCTGTTCCCCCTCGACATGAGTGGGTTTATATTCTAGAAGCCGATGAGCGCATGACCCCAGAGTTGTTTCAAGAATGTCTTAGAGCAATTCAAAGTGACCAGCATGTGGGCTATTACGTGGCAGAGCGTGTCATGTTTATGGGCACCTGGATTCGTCGCAGCACACAATATCCGCGATATCAGTTGCGGCTCTTGCGCCAGGGTAAGGTTTGGTATGACGACTATGGACACACTGAGCGAGAAGTGTGTGATGGCTCTACTGGGTTTCTCCAAGAAACTTACCCCCATTACACCTGTAGTAAAGGGTTCAGTCGCTGGCTAGAGAAGCACAATCGCTATTCAACTGACGAAGCCAGCGAAACGATTCGGCAATTGGCAACGGGTCGAGTTGATTGGTGGAAAATCCTATTTGGACAAACAGAGGTTGAGCGACGTAGAGCACTTAAAGACCTATCCCAGCGAATGCCATTCCGTCCGTTTGTGCGTTTCCTATATATGTACATCTTTTTGGGCGGATTTTTAGATGGAAAAGCTGGCTTTACCTGGTGTACATTACAGGCGTTTTATGAATACCTAATTTTGTTGAAAGCCTGGGAAATGCAGCATATGCCAGTTCCCACAGTGTCTCTCCCTCATCCGTCTCTCCCTGATGTTGATCTCAACGCTGGATCCTCGACAGAAGCTCCTGTTTCAGGGGAACCCTCTGCCAATCCAACTTCTGCCTGAGACGATGTCTGGTTGAGTTTGTAGAGTTTTCTGGCTCAAGTCTGTAGTACGCTACTCATACCGTTCAGTAAGGTCTGTGCGTCTCCTATGTTGACTCAAAAACGTGTAGTGTACTGGTTTGTTGGCATTCTTGGGGCATTTACATTGACGGCTTGTACTCCTGCCTATAAAGCTCTCTACATTCCGTCTGAGTCAATGGCACCGACATTGCAGCTTAACGATCGCATTGTTGCCAATCTCAACGCTTATCACTCTGAACCCCCTCAACGGGGCGACATCGTCATCTTCAAGCCAACTGAAGGCATTTTGCAAGCATCACCAGAGATGGATACCGAAACACTCTGGATCAAGCGGGTTGTTGCTTTACCAGGAGAAACGATTGAGGTAAGAAAGGGTGAAGTCTACATCAACAATCAACCCATTCAGGAGGGTTACATTCTTGAACCTCCTGCCTATGTGTGGGGGCCTGTGACGGTTCCGCCCAATGCCTATGTTGTCTTTGGGGATAACCGCAATAATGCCTTTGATAGTCAGTATTGGGGATTTGTTCCACGAGAAAATATTTTAGGCAAAGTAACTCGACGATATTGGCCCCCTAGTCGCATGGGAGCCATTCAATAACTATTGTTGATCAGGAACTGTTGTTGCTCAGGGATAGGCTCAACGATCGTCGCTTGCATAACAATCTCGATTTTCGATTCTGCCATCGGGCATGGTTGTGTTACACAACGTCACCCCATCTAAGTTCGTGGCACTTAAGTTTGCCCCGGTCAGAGTTGCCCCGGTCAAATTGGCTCGGCTCAGATCTGTTCGACGGAGATTAGCCCCCGTCAAGTTGGCGTTTGTTAAGTTGGCATTCGTTAAACTCGCCCGCAGCAGATTAGCCCGCAGCAGATTGGCTCCATTGAGGCTTGCCTCTTCTAAAATGGCACCTCTTAAATCTGCATCTCCTAAATTGACCCGACGCAGATTAGCCCGGCGCAAGTTGGCTCTGGGCAGATTGCCCCTGGATAGGTTGGCTCCTGGCAGGCGAGCATCACTCAAGTTAGTGTCGCCCAGGTATGCCATTCGCAAGTCAGCCCTTCTGAGGGTGGCTTCACTCAAATTAGCTTCTCCCAAGTTGGCTCCACCTAAATTGGCTTCATTGAGATTGGCTTGGCTGAGCAACGCTCTACTAAAGATGGTGTCTCCGAGATGGGCACTGCTGAGGTTGGCTGCATCTAAATCTGCATCTCCTAAATAAGCCCCTCGCAAATTAGCTCGTCTTAAATCGGCTCGGCTTAACACCACTGAGCTAAGCAAGGCATCTCCCAGATACGTGTCTTGTAAATCGGCTTCTGTCAGGTCTGCCTCATTGAGAATGACCCCATTCATGTTAGCTCTGCTTAAATTTGCTCGATAAAAATCGGCACCTCTCAGGTTGGCAGATTCAAGATTGACATCTTCCAGATCCGCATTTCTCAGATCAACATCTTCAAGATCGCAAGCAAAACAGGTTCTGGTTTCTAAAAGTTGGTTGACGCGATCGACCTTTGCTGCACGAGCGAGTTTGACAAAACCTGCCACAATCAAAAGAGAAGTTAGAAAGATGGCGATTGTGAGAAAGGCTCTCACATCTCTTGCGTCCATAGGGTTAGGGCGGGCAATGTAGGTCTCTTACTGGTTATACCTCACCATATACCCTTCAGTCTCATCAAACTTTATGGGGTGGGGTTATGGCACCGATTTTGCCAAGATAAGAGGGCGATCGCCAGTCTTGTCCTCACTCTAAGACCATTTAACTCAATTTAACTAAAATGCTCGATTGCCCCATATCGAGCCACTAAGGTCTTTTCAGGGTGGTGTTGCTGAGTCAACCACATCCACATCTGATCTCCTAATGAAAAGTGCCACCATTCATTGGGGTGTTGTAAGAAACCAACTGAGGTCATGATCTCGCGTAAGATCTGCCGGTGATAGTGAACGGTTGCATTGGGGCGTTCCGACAGATTCACCACACTCTCATGCGGGTGAGGGGGGTCAAACGTTGGTGAAAAGTAATCAGGATAAGACCGCAGCGACATTTCATCGATCGGCGAACCCATATCAATCGGGTGATTGTATTGATCAACTAATGTCACATCAACAGCGGCTCCGGTGCTGTGAGGGGGC
>JANRJA010000148.1:0-2962 GCA_033764315.1 Oculatellaceae cyanobacterium bins.114 | reverse complement strand
CAACCAAAGTTGTCCCTGCGGTGAAACTAGGAATTCTAGAAATTGGCATATCTTGGTTGCAACTGTTGACGATTCGCTATGCCTTATAACTGTTACTCGTCAATGCTTTCAATGCTCCTATCCACCGGAACCAGTGCCTAGAGGTGCAGCAAAAACTCGCACCAGCCCAAAACCGACCGCGAAGAGTGCAACCAGTCAGCGCACCTCTGCCGCTCCTCGCTCCAAGTCCAGCAGAAGTCGCAAAACAGGAACAGCAGAGGCATAAGAATCAGATTGGACTTGAAAGAGCGGCTATGCCTGAAGTACAAAGTTGTTTGCAGAAAGGTCTCCAGCAACACCTTCTAAGGTAGAAAATTGGGCACCCACACCGAGTCCTACCTCAGATCCGTTCGTGTTGTAGAACAGGCTAGTACTCGTTGAACCACGCACTGCCACAATTAAAGCGTCGCTATTCGCAACATCTGCCTCACTGCCCACGATCGCAAATTCGGAACTCTGGCTAAATCCATCTCCCTCTCCACTTTGCAAAGAAGCAAACGTTGTTTTGCTTAATGCAATTTTGTCCTCCTGGGCATTGAAATCTTTGATGGTATCAATGCCTGGATTGGCTTGACCAAAAGATGCGCTAGAACCAAACACAAACTGGTCAAGTCCCGCACCGCCTTCGAGGAGGTCATTACCCAAAAAGCCGCTCAGGATATCGTCGCCCTCGCCACCCTGCAATGTATCGTCAACCAGTCCACCTTGTAGGGCATCATTGCCCACATCGCCGGATGCGTCCAGTTGAGCGGTGGATTGGTTGCCCTGTAAGGCATCGTTACCCTCACCACCCCTAAACCGAACGGAGGAGATGTTTGTGTTCGACAAGTCTGACACAGTAAAAGAGTCGTCACTCGCAAGACCGTTCACTTCAACTCCTTCAACCCCATCTGATTTGACAGTGAAGGGCTTCAGGTTTGAACGCTCCAGAATTGCCTGCCCCTGATCATCCTGGGTAAGAGTCAAGGTATCACCGTCTGTGGCTCCGTTGATTTCACTGATATCATGCCCAACGCCTCCATCGATCGCGTCATTGCCATCGCCATTGTTCCAAACAAAGCGATCGCTGCCCTCACCACCGAACAAGGTATCTGTGCCAGATGCGCCAGTCAGAGAATCATTACCCGCTCCACTAAACACGAGATCATCCCCCTTGCCGCCATTGATTACATCATTACCCCCAAAGTCAGCCATGATATCATTGCCATCGGTTCCTTCAAGATTGTCAGAGTTGGGCGTTCCGATGATGAAGTTGAATGAGGTAGCAACGGCTGGATTGTTAGCAACAGTAGCTCCAGGAGCAGCAACAGAATTAGTCCCAGGAGCAAGTGTGACACCAACCTGTTCACCAAGGACTTGGTTGAGATTAGTTCCAGGATCAGATTGTAAATTTTCATCGGGAACACCCCCGTTCACGCCTTTATCTTCACTTGCGACGAGAGTGTCATTTCCACCTCGCCCAAACAGAAAGTCATTCCCCTGGTTCTGCCCGACTAAAAGGTCATCGTCGGACGTACCTTCTTGCACCAAATGGGAGCGATCGTCGTACCCATTAGTGGTTTCAAGGATTGCAGCAAGCTTTGACATAAATACTCTCCAAATTGGCTGAAATAACCCTGCTGCGAAGTATTGCTACCAACCTCAAAAGATTGATAGCAACTTGCCGCTGGAATTACTTGAACTTGAAAAGCCTAATCAAACCCTAAGCAACAACTGTCATTGCCTCAAATCTAGGCAATGACAGTTGTTGCTTACTGCTACCCAGGGGTTTGTTTCCACTACAGGAAGTGGTCGTCTAGCTACGCTCAAATCTTCCCCAGAGTACCCACCTAAAAGCCGTAGAAATGAGCACTTACTTCTCATGATAAGGCTGAATCGAATCAGCGAAAGATACGTGGAGAAACTTCGCTCTATCGGTATAGTGATAGTGGCTTTCCATCCCTTTTAAGACAGATTTTATTTCGTCTATAGAGTTTTAGAGCAAGAACTTTAGCGAGGCATTCAGCACCAGCATCGCTGAATAGGAATCGTGGAAACATGCGACCCAGCCCCCCTACAAGCGAAATATCCTAGTCGAAACTAGAGGACGTGACCATGCAGACTCTCCCACAAACCGATCGGAAGCATCTGAGTCATGATGCCGCATTGATGCTGTTGGCAGTGTTACCGGATCATATTCGCAATGCCTATCTAAATCACGCGAAACAGATCGACTATTCGATCGAACTGGTGCTAGAGATGGCACTAGCCGACTTCCTCGACCCCGATTCATTAACGTTTACAGATTGCAAGCCTCAGATCGGTTTACCCCTAGACACAGACCAGGTTGCATAACTGGCATCGGTGAGATATCGCTTCACAATCAACGCTCACCCAGCCCAAATTTGCCACTCGCGATCGCCCTACCCCACTGCAAACTCGGTCAACTTCCGCATTGAGGGAGACTGATACGCCAACACAATATCCTGCTTGGGCACACCCGCCTCCACCAACTCATTTGCAATCCCAGCCTCCGTGCCATCGTACTGAATCCAAATCTTGCCCGCTTGAATATCAACATGAATCAAACAGCCATACACTCGCCGTTGCTTCTCCCAACCCGTATTGACCACTTGATAATGATCTTGTTCTGCATCAAAAATCGTTTGGCGGGCAATCTCACCATAGCTAGGTTTCACCTGAGCATAGGTTGTCAGAATCTGCCGCACAATTTGTCGATACTGGTTTAGTGTATCCATTGCACAATTTCCTCAGCTTCAGGATCAAAAACAACCACCTTCAGTTCAATAGTCCGGACTGAATTTTGACGAGAAAGCTACCCATCGACTAAGGTGCAATTATCAACAAACACACCGGATGGGTAGCCCAATGGAAGCTATTGTACAAAGCCTACTGAGCGAAGTGGGCAATTTCGCAAACCGCA
>JANRJA010000147.1:0-13911 GCA_033764315.1 Oculatellaceae cyanobacterium bins.114 | reverse complement strand
CTGACAACAAGTAAGCAGCCAGATTTCATATCAGGTCGGTTTTGCTCCTGTAGTTGCGGTTTCAACCGCCAAAATCCTTATCCCGAATTCACGTTGAATTACAGTTGAATCAAGTTTTCCAGGCTTTGGGCTGACGAAATTGATAGATATCCTTCAGCACCCTCACCCACCCCAGGGCTAACGATGCCAAAATGCGATCGCCCTTCTCTTGGGTTGCCGTAGTTGGATCGCCCAAAACCCCACTCTGAGTCAGATCACGAGTCGTCCAGGCAAAGGGCAACTGTCCTTCCATGCTCAACAAGCTGTCTGTCGGTAAGCCAGCGGGATATTCCGCCACGGCTCGCTCAAACTTCACTTGATCAGGCAAAATCGCCAGCAATACACTGGTCTCAGCATCTCCGGCATGAATGCCATATTCCAATTCTTTGGGTGTCAAAAAATCAGCCGCGTTGTTAGGGACTCGCCAGACAAACAGCGGAAACACCATGAAATCATCATGCTGCTGATGCAGATCCCGTGCCACAATTTCCAACACTTGGGGTTGTCCCCCATGAGCGTTGAGCAACACCCATTTACGAAACCCAGCTCGATAGAGGCTTTCACCCACTTCAGTTAACACTGCCATCAAGGTCTGAGCCGTCAGGGTAATCGTGCCCGGAAAATGCCAGTGCTCATTTGATTTGCCGTAACATAGGGGTGGCAATGCGTACACAGGAACGTCTGAAGGCAGATCTGCCAAGGCTTTACCCAATACCGCAGTCGCGATCGCACTATCCACTACCAGCGGCAAATGGGGACCATGCTGTTCGATGGCCCCAATCGGTTGAACAATCACCACATTTTCCTTATCGGGCATGGCTTGAATGTCAGTCCAGGTGAGATAGGGGAAAAACCGCTCAGGTGGAATAAAACTATGCATGAGTCCTCTGGAGTCAAAGCTGTATTCTACTCCTGTAGCCAAACACAGCGGTGATAGACTCGTCTGTATTGAAGTGGACTCTGTTATGGAAATCATTCAACACCTCACCGAGCGAGGACACCTGCTGACCGAGCAGGTCAACCCTGAGAGCCAGACCCTCGACCAAATGACCCCATTAGAGTTGGTGGATTTGTTTAATCAGGAAGACGCCAAGGTGATTACCGCGATCGCCCAAGCCCGTGAGTCATTGGCCACTGCCATCGAGCACACGGCTGCGGCACTGCAACAAGGAGGGCGGCTGTTTTATGTGGGGGCTGGCACCAGTGGACGGTTGGGCGTATTAGATGCGGCGGAGTGCCCACCTACGTTTTGCACGCCTCCAGACTTAGTACAGGGCATCATCGCTGGAGGAGCGGCAGCCCTGGTGAGAAGCTCGGAAGGGTTGGAAGATTTGGCGGAAGATGGAGCGGCGGCGATCGCCCATCACCACATCACTAGTAAAGACGTCGTTGTCGGCATCACGGCTGGGGGCACTACTCCCTATGTGCACGGTGCCCTCAAAGCAGCTCGTCAACGGGGAGCGACAACGGTTTTTATGGCGTGTGTGCCGCCAGATCAGGTGAGTGCCGAGGTGGATATTGAGATTCGTCTGCTGGTTGGCCCTGAAGTGCTGGCAGGCTCAACGCGGCTCAAGGCAGGCACAGTCACCAAACTGGCACTGAATATTCTCTCTACAGCAACAATGGTGCAATTAGGTAAGGTTTATGGGAACCGCATGGTAGATGTTGCCGTCACTAACCAAAAATTACACGATCGCGCCCTGCGAATTTTGCACGACCTAACGGATCTCAGCCGTGAAGAGGCTGCCGATCTACTAGAAAAGAGCGATCGCCGGGTTAAATTGGCGTTACTCATGCATTGGACTGGCTTAAACTCAGAAGAGGGCGATCGGTTGTTACAACAGCATCACGGCAACTTGCGGCAAGCTGTTCAAGCTATCAAGGCTGAGGGCTAAGGGCTTGGCTTCGCAAGATATGTTGAGTGCTGAGTCGGATAATCAAAGAGATAGCAAAAGAGATCGTCGCATCACCCTGGCATCTCACGAGACATGTCATCTCACGATACAAAGCTTGGTGCAGCATTACCATCGTTAAGCTACCTAAACTTTCATAGCAAGATATGTCTGTTGAAGCACGGAGTGGTAGATTGATAGTTTTAGGATAGTTAGAACAGAGACAGGGCTGCATCCACCTGAACCCGTTTAACTCACGCTTGAGATTCAGGATGACCTGTTGAAAGGTAAATTCCTTGGATACGCATACTTTAGACCTTAGATAATTATTAAATATCGTTGATATTTAACAATTGATGTTTAGTAGATGCGGTCTAGCAGAAGTGAATTACTTCCGATTTGGCTGCATTTTGAGTTTAGCGTGGGGCAAAAATGGCAGGACTATGTTTTGGATAGCTCTGTCTTTCACGACAGGCAACGTTACAGATGATCACCCTCTTAATTCTTTTAGTCGCGTTAGTTGTGTTGGGCTGGGGCTTTTACCGTGCCAGATCCTTTGGCAAGCTTGGCCTTCTGGCATGGCTTCAATCTGTGGTGTTGATGGCTCCCTGGTTACTATTTTTTAGCTTGTTTACAGCGGGTGTCTATCTCAACCTGGTGAGCATCATCTTTTTAATTATTCTCTCGGCTGGACTCTACATCTTTTTAGGCAGTTGGTTACGAGCAGAAGGGGGCAATTCGGCGTTACCTAGTCGCTTATCGGTTCTTCCTAATTCAACAGACTCCCCAAGCTCAACCGAATCATCAGAATCTTCTCTTGCCGATACAGGCTTGCCTCCAGAACGACCAAAGCCAGTTGAGGTGGTTTTAGAACCAGAGGTCTTGACTATCCCTGCTGACGATCTCAAGCTGATTCAAGGCATTTTTGGCATTGACACTTTTTTTGCGACTGAAACAATTCCCTATCGGGATGGTGCCATTTTTAAGGGCAACTTACGGGGTGAAATCAATCCCAGTTATGAACGGTTGTCAACCCATCTTGCAGAACGGGTGGGCGATCGCTATCGCCTCTTTTTAGTTGCAGGCCCCGATGACCGACCCACAGTGATTGTGTTACCTAGCAGCAATGATCCACAACCCTATACTGGGTGGCAAGGTTTGCTGGCACTAGTTTTATTTCTCACAACGATCGCATCTAGTGTCGCAACGGCTGGGTTAATGTTAGGATTTGATATCTCTCAACAACCCGATCGCATTCGTGAAACTTTCCCAATTGCTGTCGGCATTTTATCCGTCCTGGCAGCTCATGAATTGGGCCACCGCTTCTTGGCTCGTCGCCACAACGTTCGTTTAAGTCCACCTTTTTTGATTCCAACCTGGGAAATTGCCTCTTTTGGAGCCATTACCCGATTTGAGTCACTCTTGCCTAATCGCAATGTTTTGTTTGATGTGGCTTTAGCTGGACCTGCGGCAGGTGGCATTGTTTCATTCGTACTGTTGATCGTAGGGCTGTTACTATCTCAATCGAGTAGTTTGTTTCAAGTACAGTCCAATGTGTTTCAGGGATCTATTTTGGTTGGCGCACTGGCACGCATCATTTTAGGAGATACGTTGCAACAGCCAATCGTCGGGGTGCATCCGCTTGTATTAGTTGGTTGGTTAGGGTTGGTATTAACGGCAATTAATTTGTTGCCAACAGGACAGTTAGACGGTGGACGAGTTGTGCAAGCCATTTACGGTCGTAAAGTGGCTGGACGTGCAACCATTATCACGCTCATTGTTTTAGGGCTTGCTGCCCTCGTCAACGTGTTGGCATTATATTGGGCAATTGTGATTTTATTCTTGCAGCGAGATCTAGAACGTCCGCCCCTCAACGAGTTATCTGAACCGGATGATGCGCGTGCAGCTCTCGGTCTGTTGGCATTGTTTCTAATGGCAGCAACGTTGTTGCCGTTAGCCCCTAATTTGGCTGGTCGCCTTGGTATTGGAGGTTAAAAATGGCGGCGATTCCTCCCGTTATTTTGGTTTTGGATATTGGCGCGTTGTCCTCAGCAACACCACGAGAATGGTTAGAGTTTTCGCGGGTAGGCAGTTGCATCGTGCCCCAAGTCGTTTACGAAGAGATGAAGTTTTTGTTCGATCGCTCTCCTGATCCTGATCTAGAGCGCATCGCTAGAGCCTTTAATCGCTTTTATGCTACCAGTGGTTGGCAGATCAGTGAGGCAACGGCTCATCATGCGGTGCTTAAGTCAGGCTCTGGTCAAGCCCTGACTCGACGCAGCCGTATTTCTCTGGCAGTTGGCAAATGTTCTTATGCGTTGTCTCAAGAGCACCCAGCCAGTTTAGTTGTGCTGGTCAGTAGCGATCGCTCTATGTTGCAACGGATCTATGACATTCAGGCAAACAACCTGTGTGCCATCACCGGACCCGCTCTATTGCAATGGTGCCGGACAGGACAACGCCCAATCGCCGTTAGCCAAAAATTACAGCGACTCCGAGTAGCAACCGGAGCACAAGTTAACTCTGCCATTCAAGGACAACCTTATCCGTCTGGTGCTCCATCCCGCATTACCACTACCACTCCCTCACGGGTGACATCGACAACTCGCATCACCTCAGGCAAAAAAACCACCATTCAGGAAGCATCATCAATGCCATCCTGGATTCCTCAAGCGTTTTCCCTGGCGACGTCATTGGCCGCCCTGGCGATCGCAGGACTTATTCTATTCAACGTGTTTCGTAGTACCAACTTCCAACACATCATCAATCCGTCTCATTCTGCACCGACTCAATCTAAACCATAAAAAAACCCCGTCAACGACGGGGAGGAGGTTAGCAAACTGTTAGATCGGTAGAAACCAGATTTCTCAGCAGAACTTCAGTGCATTACCAGTAGAAATCTAGTTTCTCAGCCAGATCAGGGGCTTATACCAACCATTCTTGAACGGCTTCTTCCTTAGTATTCGTGCGACGCTCTGGAGTTTCGCGAGTAAACTTCATGTGAATCGCGCGGGTTTGTTCACCATCAGCAGCGACTGCCAAGATGGGGTAATCAATTAAGCCATCCTGGAAGGACATCTGGAAGCGGAATGTGCCATCTGGGTTGAGTTTGATCGGGCGACCCCCAATCGTCACTGTGGCGTCTGGCTCAGTTGCACCATAGACAATAAGCTCAGCATCAGCCACTAACCAGAACTGACGAGGACGAATGGGTGGAGCCGACGCAGAGAACCCAACGCCTGACATACCGATCCCCGACATAGACATTGTTGGCAGTGCCCACATACCCACACCCGATGGGAAAATGTAAGAACTGACAGCTTGCTCTGGCACCATTTGCATCGAGCCATAGAGAGACCCTACAACCCGCTGAGCTTCGGCAGATTGAGCCATGCCAAAGATTTCATCATAGATGGCGTTACCACCAGCGACTGCTCCAGGGGCTGCTACACGCTTGCTAGGAGGCACCAGTTCAAGGAACTTCTTACCACGCAGATCCTCATCCCAACCAACCGTAATGAACTGGTCATCAATCCAGTCAGAGGGATATACGGGAGGAATCCGAACCTGAGCCGAACGGGCTAAGAGCAACCAACGACCATCGCCAGCGACATAACCAATCTCAACAACATAGTCGCGATCGCTCACTGGAACAGGCAAATACCATTCCCGTGACAACTCATCACATTCATATTGCTGCAAACTGTGAGGGCGTTGGTAATTAATATCAATATCGGTCACATCATAAAACCGAAGGGCTAAGCGAATACCGCCTTGCCGACGCAAATCTTCTTTGTGGCTGTTGGGGATATCCCAATAGGTGTAAGCCCACTGGGGATCACGAGGCAAAAGCACAATGCGGCTTTCCCCATAGCCATCGGGCAGATCCGGTAAGCCTTCATCGACAGCTGCCAATAAGCCACCGGTTCGGTCAGTTTGTCCTACATCAAATTTTGCTGCTTCCACTTCTTCTTGCGCTGCTAAAGATCGAGGTGATGCTACTGGAGGGTACTTCGCCGCCTGTTGAGCTTCTTGAATCGAAGTCAACAATTGCTCCTTACGCATACGGCTATAGCGAGAAATGCTATATTCGCTGGCAATTTTGCGAAGTTGTCTGAGGGTCAAATCCTCAAGAGGTGGACGTTCCTTAGTCATGGATAAATCTCCAATGTGTTGGCTGCGGATAAAACAAAACCCATCTGAGTGAAGGGAAAATTTTGTTTCACAGGTGAGAGCTAAAAATCCAAGTGAGAGTCAAAACCCAAGTAAGAGTTAAGACCAGTTAGAAGGATCCCAAGAGATAACAGTCAACGGTCAACACAAGATATCTAAGAGCAAACATAATGTTTTTGGGATCGCTTGGGGATCACTTGAATAGCCTTATAGTGCAGAAAAAAGAGTCACTGGTCAAGAGTCTAATAAGCTGAATTTAGAACGGATCTACGGTTTTTCAGGTAAAACGGGGATCAATATGTCAGGATTTCATGACATATTTACAAGGCTTGGGATCGAGGTCGGGATCAAGTTTTGTTATGAAAACGTGACAAAAAAATAAGCTTTCAGGAAAGCTGCCAAAAGCTCAAAGTCTTGTGGTACAAGGAGATGAATGAGTATTTTTACTGTGAGTAAAACAGATGGATTTTGAGTCAGAGGTTGCCCACGCTACAAATCCTGTTTCTGATCAGCCAACCTCAGCCCTCACGCCATCCCCCAAAAGCCACTGGGTTAGCAAGATGCTATCTGCGGCAGTGCAGTTTTGGTTGCGATCGCAAGTTGAGCGGGTTGAGACTCTGCGTTGTCAGATGGAAGGAGGCGATCGCCAAATCTTGTCAGGCTATATTCCCAAAATCTCGATCTCAGCAGAACGAGCCGTCTACCAGGGGTTACACCTGAGTCAGATTCAACTGACAGGGATGAATATTCGCGTCAATCTAGGGCAAGTCCTGCGGGGCAAGCCGCTGCGATTAGTGGAGGTGGTACCTGTTGAGGGAGAAGTCGTAATGCATCAAGATGATCTCAACACCTCTTTAGAAGCCCCTCTGCTAGCAACAGCGGTGACTGAGTTTTTAGTTGGGTTGGTGCGATCGCTCCCCACATCTGAAGCATTACCTGATGATGGAGTTTTACGGCTACACCACCCCCAGATTCGCTTGGCCAATCAACAACTCACCCTCATTGCCGAATTACGCTCTTCTGACGGTCAAGCCACCCCAATTGCCATTCGCACAGGCTTGCAACTCGTCAACGGACAAACCCTCCAACTCGATCGCCCCTGCTGGTTGCCTCACCCTCAAGCCAATCGAGGACTGCCTCTAAGCGATTTACAGGGCTTTCAGATTGACTTGGGCAGCGATGTAGATTTGCAATCAATCCAGATTGAGGACAATCAATTGCGTTGTCAGGGACGAATCAACATCATCCCGGTCTAGGGTAACCTGAGTTCAGGATAAGGATGTTGGCGGTTGAAACCGCTATCTTCGGTGTGAGCTCAGACGTTCGGCGATGCTCAGTCGAGCCGTGAACGCTATACGAGCAAAACCAACCTGATATGAAATCTGGCTGCTTACCTGTTGTAAGGCTAGGCTAAAACCTTTGCCTGTAAGAAAGTAATGAGTAAGTAACTAGCCGGATTTTATACGAGTCAGTTCAGTAAACCTTTAATTTTGGGCGTCGCTGATCGAATGTATAAATTTCGTAAGGGCGTTTCGCGAAACGCCCCTGCTGTCAGGATCAACGTCTGCGAATCATACCTGTATTCAGCAACGCCTAATTTTGCCAGTCCGCGAAGGCAGACTTCGCTCTGGTAGCCGCGAATTTATTCGCTGGGCTGCTTAAACTGAACTAACGTCACTTAAGCAATCCATTTTTAAGCAATATTGGGTGGAACAGCAGGAACTCCCTGCAATTTTTGCAGATGAACTTGAATCAAATTTTGCAAATCTTGACGAGTTACCTCAGTTCCTGCACCAGAGTTACCAGAAATTTCAAAGAAAACTATGCTATCGACCGTTTGCATTGCTACCATTTGAAAGAGGATGTGAATCACTGGAACTGGAATCGAAATGACCTGCGGATCTTTGGCATAGGGAGCCGCCGTTGCGTCCTTAAGGGTGGGAAACGCATAAATCACATTCTTAGAAACATCAGGCTGGGTGCGATGACTTAGGGTGGTCATCACCCAATTTTGTTCCAGGGTTTGCAGAATGTAGTACTCAGGGTGTTTCAGTTGTTCTGCAATGAGCTTTAAGGCAGGAGCGATCGCCTCAATCGCAGCAGGTGTCGTTCCATCCTGAGGGGCGTTGTCGATCAGGGTTTTAATCTGCTGTTGAATATCCATGATTGGGCTGAAATAAAGTACTCTTGAGGAGATGTTTTCTCCAGTCTAGACCATGACCTTTTGCAATAAGAGCTTGTTTCTCAGGATGGAACGATATCAGTTGTAAAAGTTTGGGTAGACCAGTAGCGGCGATAACTTTAGAAAAACAGACCCAACTCTAGTGCCTAGAACAAAATCATGGCATGGGAGATCAATCGAAATACTTGCGATCGTAGATTAGTATGTTAACTTTGTAGCGACGAGAACCATCAGGGGGGAACCGTCTAAGGCGTGGAGGCGATTTTTAAGCTATTGTTCAGCGAACTCAAGCAATCCACACAAGCTTCTGAACAGCATTGTCGGGATATTGCAACTCGTATTACCGCAGAGGTGACCCGCATCTGTTCGGAAAGTAAGCGCATTCAATCTTCTGGACAAATTGATACCTGGCTTACTACTCTGGCTCGTCACCGTCTTAAACAATGCCTTAAATACTATCAGCTAGGGTCTCATCGAGGACGTGTCGAGCTACACAGCACTCTCAGTGCAGTCGTTTATCGTTACATCACACCTCCTCAAGTGCAATCTAGCTATCAAGCCCGATTGACGCTGATTGAAGACTTCTTGCAAGGCTTTTATATAGAGGCACTGAATGCCTTTCGTCGAGAAAACCAACTGCCCGCAACCTATCGTCCTCGCAGTTTGTTAGAACTGGCAGAATATATGGCGTTTACCGAACGCTATGGTAAACGTCGGATTCCATTACCGGGTCGGCGCAACCAGCAGTTGATTATTTTGCGGGCACAAACATTTTCCCAACAACAACCTCCTGAAACGGCGGTTGACATTGAGCAGGCAGCAGAAGGATCGGCTGGTGAATCGGATCAAAACCGCAACACGGCTCCAGTTCAGCAAGTGCGCGAGCAAATGGTGGCTCAGGAACCCGAACCTGCTGAAGATGCACTGCGACTGTCAGTGGTGACTGAACTAATGAAGTATTTGGAGGAACGGCAACAGCAAGATTGTGCCGATTATTTTGCATTGCGATTGCAGGACTTGCCCGCCAGCGAAATTGAGGCAATTTTAGGGCTGACCCCTCGTCAACGCGATTATTTGCAGCAACGGTTTAAATATCACCTGATTCGCTTTGCCCTATCGCATCACTGGGAACTGGTGCACCAGTGGCTAGAGGCCGACTTAGAGCGCAATTTTGGCTTGACCCCACAGCAATGGCAATTGTTACAATCTCGTATTAATCCACAACAGTCAGAATTGTTGCATCTCAAGCGCAAAGGCTTGCCAGAGGCAGCGATCGCCCAAGCGTTGGGTTGCACAGTAACCCAAGTTCAAAAACAGTGGTCAAAATTATTAGAACAAGCTTGGGAAATTAGAAATAATTTAGTATCCGGAGCAGGGGCAGCAACCGATGAATAGGGAATCAGAAGCCATTAATAAATTCCTGGCTTGGCTGTTACAAGATCCCAGCTTTAAAGGTGTTACACCATCAGGGCAAGGTCCCGCTTATGGGGCTGAGTTGGATGATCTTGACGCAGCTAATTTGCAATTCGATGAAATAGATCTACTCGATTCCGAAGAAGTCAGGGCGCTAACGACTGAGTCATCGGGATCGAATCGCTTTTCATTTCAAGAAACTCCATCTTTTTACCCAGGAGATAGATCCGCTGTGCAAGACCGTTTTCATTCCCTATTAAAGCGTCGGCTCCGCTCTGAAATCGAGCGCAAGCCACCCCTGTTCCCGTGGGAGACGGAGATTTATGAATATGATTCTGAAACCTCCGACTGGGCAACCTCTGACTTGGTTCCTGCGACTCCCTGGATTACTCAACTGCGAACCCTCAACGTACCGATTCCCATGCCGGAAGCCGTGCTGTCGCAGTTATTTGATCGGTGTTTAGATGTAGTGCAATCGTCTTTGCGAGAGGGCACCAAGCTAGTTCAAGCGGTTGAGGGGCTGTTCCCTGGTCATACTCAAGCGTTGAACCAACTGGCTGGACTAGTACTCACATCTCCGGCTCGTTCTCCATTGCGATCGCCCGAAATTGCATCCCGCTTTCCTGACGATTACAGTGCTGCAACTCAACCTCAGCAAATGGTGTTGTCGATGTTGGCCGCTCGTGAAATTATCGACACCCTGACTCTTTCGGTTTCACCGAGTGAGCCACGAGCTGAGCGTCAGTGGGATACGACGGCTGGGCCACTGATGTTGACGGCTGAATATCCTTCTCCAACTGGGCAACTCCGCATTCAAAGCCAACTTCCCTGCTCTGGGAGCTTGCGTTTTCAAGGCGCAGAAGCACAGGCGATCGCCGAACGCTCTAGCCCCGGTTCTCTGAGTGTAGAACTGTTTGATCTGGCACCCAACCAGGTTTATCCGTTGGAAATTCGGCTAGCAGGATCAGAGCAAAGCCCCATTGTGTTTGTGGTTCATCCAACTACATCTGATGTCTAATAAGTAGTTTTGCTCAATGTTTTTAGAGCCTATTTTTGACATCGTGATTTACAACTTCATAGGTCTCATTTTTTTAGAGACATCATATCACCCCTCCCACTCTGCTTCTGTGGCGGCTAGGATAGGGGGGATTAGTTTTTGGGGGAGATAGAACCGAAATCTAGAGTCGTTTTGTTAGAGTCTTGAGTCTTTGGTCAATCGCTGTGGATCAGGGGTGCTTGAGCGGTGCAACTGACCCATCACGCATGACACTCTAACCAGATTGTCTATAGATAAAGGAATTCCTTGTTTTCTATCTTTCCCACTTCCCCTCTATTAATTACTCCTCTTGAAGCTGAATATGTCTTCTGCGACAAAACGGCGATCGCCCCTTGCGGGAACTGCGAAGCGAACGCTCCCGATTCCTGGATGGAGTGAATTGCAGCGGCGGCTGAACGCGATGCCTCCGCCTGAAATCGAAGATTCAATCCTGTTGCGAATTTTGGTTCAACTCGCTGTCGCCGTGGGCATCATCGCCTTAGATGTTGCCGCCGCAGATGTGGCAGACCCTTTGTGGATCAGCCTTTGGGCGGTGCCCGTCAGCATGATTGGCGCGGTGTGGAGTTGGTATCGTCGTCGTCAACGAAATATTGCTGTCAAGTTTTGCATTGCGATCGCAATGTTGATTGGGCTGGCAGCTTTTTTTGTGAAATTGCTGTCATCCGCTAATGACACTCGCTTAGCCCTAGCAGAGCTGTTGATTTGGCTTCAGGTGTTTCACAGCTTTGACCTACCCCGTCGCAAAGACTTGGGCTATTCGATGGTGATCGGGCTGATTCTCATGGGGGTGTCAGCCACGTTGAGCCAGACCCTGGTGTTTGCACCGTTGCTATTACTGTTTTTCATCATTTCGGTGCCTGTCCTGATTTTGGATTACCGCTCTCGCTTAGGGTTGCCCTCTCCTAGCTTAAAACGCAGTGGACTGGACATGGCTCCCAAACGGTTGGGTGTGTTTTTGCTGATTACGATTGGTTTAGGATTGCTGATCTTTGCGTTTTTGCCGCGATTGCCGGGTTATCAATTGCGAACCTTTCCGGTAAGTGCCCCAATCGATATCCAAGGTGAGTTTGATGCAGGCAACATTATCAATCCGGGGTATGTGCGTGAGGGGCGATCGGGCACAGGTGTAGGGACGGGGCCAGCAGGAGAGTTAGAGAGTGGCCCAGGGGAACTGGATGGCGATTTTTATTATGGGTTTAACGATCGCATTAACCAAAACCTGCGGGGCGAATTGAAACCCAAAGTAGTCATGCGAGTGCGATCGCAAGCCGAAGGATTTTGGCGGGTGATGGCGTTTGATCGCTATACCGGGCAAGGATGGGAGGTTTCGCGGAATGACGATGAGACAGCCGTACAAAAAATCGAGCGTCCGGTGTGGTCACTGCGGTTTAATTTGCCCTGGTCTGTGACACTCAACCGCACTAGAGAAGTAGTGCAGTCTTACACGATCGTTGCTGATCTGCCGAATTTAATTCCAGCGTTATATGAACCCAAAGAACTATACTTCCCAACCCGTCAGGTCGGGATCGACCCTGAAGGGTCGCTGCGATCGCCCGTTCCGCTGTCAGAGGGATTGACCTATACCGTTGTGTCAGAGGTGCCTTACCGCGATCGCACCTTGTTGCGTAACTCAGATCAACGCTATTCCATCCCGATTCGTGACTATTACATGGATGTGCCGGAAGCGATCGCTAGCCGAGTTCGTCAACAAACCAATGCAATTTTGGCGGCTGCACCCAACCCAGTCACAACTCCTTACGAAAAAACGCTCTATTTGGCGCAATATCTAAAGCAAAACTACACCATACAGCCCAATCTGCCCTTTCTGGGTGAAAAAGAGGATTTAGTTGAGGCGTTTTTGTTTAAGTATGCAGGAGGCTATGGCGATCACTTTTCCACGGTGTTGGCGATCATGTTGCGATCGATTGGCATTCCTGCCCGTTTAGTCGTTGGGTTCAGTCCCGGAGAGTTTAACGCTTTTACGGGGTTCTATGTGGTGCGAAACAGCGATGCTTTTGCGATGGTCGAAGCCTATTTCAACAAATATGGCTGGTTTACCTTCAATCCCATTCCAGGGTATGACGTCATTCCTCCCTCTATTGAGGAGATGCAAACCTTCACTGCCCTGCGACAATTTTGGAACTGGGTGGCTGGGTGGTTGCCTTCTCCCGTCACTGGATTTTTGACATGGGTGTTTGAAGGCATTGCCAATGCTCTCTCGTGGGCAATTGGTTTTGTCACCTCGTTTATGACAAGTTGGGTCGGCATTTTGCTGGGGGCAGGATTGCTAACCGGACTAGGCTTTTTGGGATGGCTCTTGTGGAATGGGTGGCACCGCTGGCGTTATCACCGTTGGTTGGGCAAACTGCCGCCGATGGAAGCCCTCTATCGACAAATGCTCGATCGCCTAGCCACTCAGGGGTATCCTAAACCTACAACACAAACACCGTTGGAATATTCTCAGCAGGTTCACGCTCATCAACCCAAAACTCGTGCCCAAGCGATTGACGACATCTCTCAAGCTTATGTGAGTTGGCGTTATGGCAAACAAACGCCTGATTTAACTTACCTAAAGCAACGACTGCGAGAGTTACAGCGGCAAAAGCAACGCTAAAGATCACCCAAAATTTAGGATCAAGATTTTGGTGGTTGAAACCGCAGACCTCGTCGTTAGCTCAGCCATTCGACACCTCTCCTGGGCAAAGCTACCGTGTATATAGATGTCTGTTTCTTCAATGAGTTTGAGAACCAGGCATTGGGGGAGTCTCCCCCAAACCCCCATTGGGGGACGCCACTGCCTCCCCCAACCCCCCTAGCAGATAGTGTTTTGGTTCACCCAAAGACGCGCTTCGCATCGGTGCCAAGTCCGGGTGTTTTGGGTGAGGGCAAGACCCTTGGCAAAGGCTCAAAGTCCCCCAAAATTAGGGATTAGGGGCTAAGAGGATTTGTGTATACACCGTAGCCTGGGCAAGGGGAGGTTGGGAAGGGTCGCATTGACACTGTTCTCATACCGATATCCCTCTTTGGTCACATTAATGAGAGGAATTTAGAATAGGGATAGACCATTTGAGAGGGTGCCAGGAATCCTATGCCTGCGTCAAGAGAGGCTCGACCAACGATTCGCTTTGTCGATGAGTATTGCCAACTGTATGCTG
>JANRJA010000141.1:0-19518 GCA_033764315.1 Oculatellaceae cyanobacterium bins.114 | reverse complement strand
CAGTTCATGGCTCCTTATGCTGAAATCGTTACCCAATTACTTCAACTCTCACCCCACAAGTGGCAGTATTATCGCAAGGGTATGAGGGCGATGAAGCTTGTCCAGTCTGCTTTGTAGCTACTCTTGTCACCCCGTCAGGTTTCAAGCTAGAAGCCAGGGATCTGAGAAACCTTACAGACAGAACCCCTTAAGCAGAGTAAAACTAAACTAACTCTTCTTTTTTCTGTCTTCTTTTTTTCCTTATGTCTCACCCACCCCAGATTTTTATCTGCTACGCCCATCTAGACAAGGTGTTTCTCGATCGCCTCTTGATGCATCTGGCACCCCTAGAGGACGAGGTCAGCATCTGGTCTGATCAGCGGCTAGAAATGGGCGATCGCTGGGATGACGAGATCAAAACCACGCTGCAATCGGTGAAAGCGGCAATTTTGCTGGTAAGTCCGGCGTTTTTAGCGTCGAAGTATATCAAAAACAGTGAATTGCCCGTGTTGTTGCATCGCACCCAACAGAACGGCGTGAAGATTTTGCCGATGATTCTCAGTCCGTGTTTGTTTAACAAAGCCAAGTTCAAAAGTAGTTAACTACATTGATTGTTAGCTTCTCTACTTCATTAGAAATTTCAACTACCATGAATTATTTCGAAGTTCAGGATCGAAACGAGCGAGAAATCGAAATGAGGTTATCGCACTCAGTTATGAATAAAACCTGTAGAGATGTTTATGATGCATTTAATCAAATTGTAAATAAAAATCTTTTACTAGGGGAAGGAAACATTATTGATGCTGATCCTATTCAAGCAACACAAATCCTCCAAGAATCTGTTTCCAGCATTGAGAAAGAGTTAAATGATTGGGTGCAGGGATATTCCTCAATGCGTTGGTTATGGATGCTTCGCCGCTTACCCCGTCACATTTTTGCTGGCAAATTAAGCTCGACAGCACCTTATGATCAAACATTAGCTGAAATTTTTTCAGCGCAAAGTAATCAATTTTATTCAGGCTTGCAGCGGTCTGACTCTCAAATTCATTACGACATTTCTGGTGCTGTTCTCACAAGATTAGCGAGATTCTGTGCGGGAATAAAATATCTCTCCGACCTTCACAGTTATTTACGTTGGGCAGGAAAGGGAAGCAGATTTCATTTTTCTTCCACCAGTATGCCCAAAGTAATTTCTGATAAAGATTTGGAAAAGGCAGTTAATTTGTATGATCAGCGCCGTGCTAGTAGTGGTATGCCATTTTCACGTGGAGGGACAAGGTTAGCTAATCTTGTTGTTGATCAATTAACAAGTACTGATATTCTTCGTGTCGATCGAATGCAACAAGAAGATATTAGTCTCCCTAATGAATTCATGCAAACCCTTGGAGCAGAATTTTCTTCAAATACCTATTGGAAGTTACGTGTGAACTTCATGCCCAGTCTTGTTTCACTAGCTCCGCTACAAGACCTACAAAAAGATCAACGCTTAAGAGATATTAAGATTTGGTCTAGTGATGCAGGTATAGTTGCTTTGTTGCTCCGCATCGCTCCTATTTATTTAAAGGAACATAGAGCAGGTCTTTTTTCTTTATGCACCAGAGGTTATTTATTAATACCCAAGATAAAGTTTTTGAATTTAGCCGATGAGTTGCTCAGCTTACATGATTCTTGGATCAATGAAACGTTAATTAACAAGCCTAATTTAAAATCCGGAGTTGAGTTTTTATTAGAGTTAGAGTCCCTAAAGGGTATTTCATACCCTTTAAAACCAGGGCCAGTGCTCCGAACAGATCAGGATATGATCTGTCTAGACTTGGCTATGGCAACTCAGCGACTAGATTGCAGTTTTGAATATACCAATGCTCAAGGAAAGACTGCAAATGCAAGAGCTTATCATTTTGAAATTACTGTCCAAAAATCAATTGACTCTAGCCAATGGAAACCAAAACCTGAAATTGCTAAGTTTCGTGGACGCGATTTATTTCTTAATGGAAAGAAAATTACGGACATTGATAGTATTGGTGAAAAAGATGGCAAATTGTTAATTGTAGATTGTAAGAGTATTATCTACAGTTCTAACTATGATATTGGAGATTATACAACCGTAAGAAATACTCGCACTGAAATTGAGCGGAAAGTCAAGGAGTGGCAAAAAGTTAAAGAGACCTTAAAACAAAATCCTGTTGGAGATAATTATAATTTTTCTAAGTACCGGGACATTTTGGCAGTAGTGTGTATTCCTGGAGTTGTCTTCCTACATATTGGTTCTACAACTGAGGAAATTGACCCTAATCTTAGAGTAGTATCTTCACTGATTGAAATAGAAAAGTGGCTAGGCATAAATCCTCAAGGTGAAAGCTGAAGTAGGGTTGGGTACTGCCCACCCAAAGCCTATGAGGAGACGATAGAGAGTCGATAGAGGGCGATCGCTAAGCAGAGAAATGGTGGGCGATGCCCACCCTACTCCTGAACTTTTGATTTAACACAGTGCTCTGCGTCTGGTGCTGGCAGCTAATGGCTATGCTCCCTTCCGCTATGACTTGCTGCTCAACTATTGCACCGAGCGATTGTTGTTACAGCGGGTGGGCGGTCGTTATCGGTTTATGCACAAGTTGTTGCAAGACCATTTTGCCAGGATGGAGTTGAGGTGAAAGGGAATCGGAAATCGGGGATCGGGAATGGGCGAGGAGACGCGATTAATCGCGTCTCCCCAGACAAAGCAAGCTGAACCACCTCTCCCCAGACAAAGCAAGATGAACTCTCCTCATACAAAGCAGGATTAATCGCCTCTCCCCATACAAAGCAAGATGAATCGCCTCTCCCCGTGCAGAAGGTGAAATCGTTGATGTAGTAGGTGCTTTTGACCTGGCGAATGAATTTTGGGTTTTTAGAGCGAAGCCTTTCCATACATGGAGGTCATCGACATAGAAGATAAAATGGGGGATAGCTGGCTGGAGCAATCAACATGGTTCACGCAACCGAATATCTTTACGTGGTGCGGGATGACGAGATTTTACAGGGAGAACCGATCATCCGAGGAACCCGTACACCCGTTAGAGCAATTGTCGAAACTTGGCGGATGGGTGTTGTACCTGAAGAGATTCCTAAAGGAATGCCCCACTTGACACTGGGACAGGTTTTTGGAGCATTAACTTACTACAGTGATCATCAAGACGAAATCAATCAATACATCGAGCGCAATCGCATTCCTGATGAATTAATTGATCCACTGGTTCGAGATCTGTGAGCAGCTTATTTATTTGTCTGTATTTAGATGAGGATGTCAACGTCCTAGTAGCTGACCTACTTCGAGCCAGAGGTTTTGATGTCATTACGGCACGTGTGCAATGCAGCTTCAGGCAACAGATGCAGCGCAACTGGCTTATGCGGTCAGCCAAGCCAGAACTCTGGTGACTCATAATAGGATTGACTTTGAAGAACTGATACAGAGCTACTTCAATTCAGGGCAGATGCACTATGGCGTAATTTTCGCGGTTCGTCGTTCTCCCCAAGAGATTGCACAACGATTGCTTGCTATTCTCAATCAAGTCACTGCTGAAGAAATGCAAAATCAAGTGCGGTACATTTGATGAGCCATAATTCCTGATGAGCTTGGCGAATGAATTCGCGGCTATTAGAACGAAGTCTGCCGTCGCAGACTATTGATGACCAAAAATGGATGAACTGATGCAGGTCGGCTTTGCCCCTTTAGCAGCGGTTTCAACCACTAAGCTCAAGCAACTATTGCTATTAAAACGTTTTGCGGAGAAGCTTTCACAGGGCGATCGCCCCCGTTTTCTGATGATGCATGATGCGGCGTGCGATCGCCTTTGGTTTCTGCTCTAGGGCAGGGCGTAGCATTCGGTTAATCGATCATTGTTTCACCGAGAATTTTCTTGCCGAATGCTGCGCCCCTACAAAGCTGACTCCTCCACCCCATCACCCCACACCCCATTCCCTACTCCCCACTCCCCCTTTTCCCCTTCGGCAACCCCCCTTCCTAAAGGTGTAAACACCGACCCCAGCGATCGCCCCAGACTGAATACAATAAACTCAATGGGGAGTGGGCTAGCAGCCATTGGCTGATGTGAGTTGCAATCTAGCCCTAGCCTCTAGTCCCTTGTTCACTCAAATTGAATATGCAACCAACCAATCCAAATCAATTTACTGAGAAAGCCTGGGAAGCGATCGCCCGTACCCCCGATGTGGCAAAACAAGCCAATCAGCAGCAGATTGAAGCAGAGCACTTGATGCGATCGCTGCTAGAGCAAGACGGGCTTGCCACCAGCATCTTCAACAAAGCAGGCATTAACGTCCAGCGGTTGCGCGACTATAGCGAAGCCTTTATTGCGCGGCAACCCAAAGTGTCTGGCAGCAGCACCTCGGTTTATCTGGGGCGATCGCTCGACACATTGCTCGATCGAGCCGATGCCTATCGCAAAGAGATGGATGATGAATTTATCTCAATTGAGCACCTCTTGTTGGGCTATGCCAAAGATGACCGCTTTGGCAAAACCCTATTTCAAGAATTTAAGCTCGATGAAGCCAAGCTCAAGTCTATTATTGAGCAAGTTCGAGGGAGCCAAAAAGTGACCGATCAAAACCCAGAAGGCAAGTACGAATCTCTGGAAAAATATGGGCGTGACCTGACTGAGGCTGCCCGTCAGGGTAAGCTCGACCCCGTGATTGGGCGAGATGACGAAATTCGCCGGACGATTCAAATTCTCTCACGGAGAACAAAAAACAACCCGGTGTTGATTGGCGAACCCGGTGTGGGTAAAACAGCGATCGCCGAAGGTCTGGCACAACGGATCGTCAGCGGAGACGTGCCCCAATCGCTCAAAGACCGCAAGCTCATTGCCCTGGATATGGGGGCACTGATTGCGGGTGCCAAATATCGCGGTGAATTTGAAGAACGCCTCAAAGCGGTGCTCAAGGAAGTCACCGAATCAGGCGGCACAATTATTCTCTTTATTGACGAAATTCACACGGTTGTGGGTGCTGGGGCAACCCAAGGCGCAATGGATGCGGGCAACCTGCTCAAACCCATGCTGGCGCGGGGTGAACTGCGCTGTATTGGGGCAACCACACTGGATGAATATCGCAAGTACCTTGAAAAAGATGCAGCGTTAGAGCGACGATTTCAACAGGTGTTTGTCGATCAGCCTACAGTGGCAGACACGATCTCGATTTTGCGGGGTCTTAAGGAACGCTATGAAGTGCACCACGGGGTGAAGATCTCTGACTCTTCGCTGGTGGCAGCGGCAACCCTGTCAAACCGCTATATCAGCGATCGCTTCTTGCCCGACAAAGCCATTGACCTGGTAGACGAAGCCGCTGCCAAACTCAAAATGGAGATTACCTCCAAACCGGAAGAGTTGGATGAGGTCGATCGCAAGGTGTTGCAACTTGAGATGGAAAAACTCTCGTTGCAAAAAGAAGTTGATCCTGCCTCGCGAGAACGCCTGGAGCGGCTAGAGAAAGAACTCGCCGATCTAAAGGAAACTCAGAGTAGCTTGAATGCTCAATGGTCGGCTGAAAAAGACGTCATCACCGAGATTCAAAAACTCAAAGAAGAAATCGATCGCGTCAATATTGAAATTCAGCAGGCAGAACGGGAATATGACCTGAACCGAGCCGCTGAGTTAAAGTATGGCAAGCTGACTGACTTGCAGCGACAGGTTCAAAGCTCTGAAGAAAAACTGGCTCAGACGCAAACCACTGGCAAATCAATGCTCCGGGAAGAAGTAACGGAGGCGGATATTGCGGAGATCATCTCTAAGTGGACGGGCATTCCCATCAGCAAACTGGTGGAATCGGAGATGCAAAAACTGCTGAACCTGGAGGATGAACTGCATCACCGGGTAATCGGGCAAGACGAAGCCGTAACCGCTGTCGCAGATGCCATTCAGCGATCGCGAGCGGGCTTAGCCGATCCCAACCGTCCGACGGCAAGCTTCATCTTTTTGGGGCCAACGGGTGTAGGTAAAACCGAGTTAGCAAAAGCCCTCGCCGCTTACCTGTTTGACACTGAAGAGGCAATGGTTCGCATTGACATGTCGGAATACATGGAGAAGCACTCTGTTTCGCGCTTGATTGGTGCCCCTCCGGGATATGTCGGCTACGACGAAGGCGGACAGTTGACCGAGGCAATTCGGCGGCGTCCCTATGCGGTCGTGCTGTTTGACGAAATTGAGAAAGCCCACCCCGACGTATTTAACGTCATGTTGCAAATTCTCGATGATGGTCGTGTTACCGACTCTCAGGGTCACACCGTCGATTTCAAAAACAGCATCATCATCATGACCAGCAACGTTGGGTCACAATATATTTTAGATGTGGCAGGCGATGATGCTCGCTATGACGAAATGCGATCGCGCGTCATGGAGGCGATGCGAAGCAGTTTCCGTCCAGAGTTTCTCAACCGCATTGATGAGATCATCATCTTCCACGGATTGCAGAAGTCTGAGTTGCGTCAGATCGTCAAACTGCAAGTCGAACGGTTGGTACAGCGGTTGAGCGATCGCAAGATGTCTCTGCGGCTCTCAGACTCGGCACTCGACTTTTTGGCAGATGTGGGCTACGACCCCGTGTTTGGGGCACGTCCACTGAAGCGGGCGATTCAACGTGAACTCGAAACCCAGATCGCTAAACACATTCTGCGGGGCGAATTTCACGATGGCGACACCATCTATGTCGATGTTGAAAACGAGCGGTTATCGCTCAAGCGGTTTCCGGCTGAGTTGTTGACGATGTAACGACCGTGTAGTCAATTTGGGATTGTAGTCAATTTGGGAATAGACATGGGGTGGGCAATGCCTGCCCCATTTTTTCTGCCCCATTTTTTAAGTGAAGCGAAACCCCGTTGCTAGTGCTCCCGCGATCGCCGATGAAATCGCCCCCGTTGAGGCCGTTAAAAATAACCACCAGGCCGCTGTAGCCGCTGTTTTGCGGGTATCTTCTGCCCGTTGTTGGGTGTTTTGTTTGACCGCTTCGATACTATCTTGAGCCACCTGTTGAATCGACTCGATTTGTTCTAATGAGCGATCGCGCAGGTACTTCACGGGACTCAGCAAAAGTGGATTTAACCCCGGCAAACTCGCTTGAGGTGTTTTGAGCAAGCGGTCAAGGGTCTGTTTTAGATCTGGATAGTCAGACGACAGAGTATTTAAGATATCGGTGCCAAACGAGTCACGCATCTTGGCAAGAGCAATGGACAACACCACTGGAGCCAACTCTGACCAATTGGGCATTTTGATACCAACCTGTTGCAACACATCGGGTAAGGTTCCCAGGACTCGTTCGATCGTTGCATTCAACACGGACTGCAATGCTTTGGCTGTGAGTTGAGACGGCAAGCGAGGAGATGGCGATGAATCAGCATCTACTTCAACCGAGGTGCGATGCTGGTCATACGCTTGCATAACCTCTTGCCAACTTGTTTCAATTTGGTCAGTAATGCGATCGCGTTGTTTCTCTGACAGGTCAGCCCGTTGTGCTAAGAGAGCAACCAGTTTTGCCTGATCAAATTGTGGAATAAATTGAATTTCAGCCTGCTCTGTCTGAGTTTGCAACAACTTTTTGAGTTTGCGATCAATGCGTTTAGAGGTCAGACTTTTAACACTGGTGTTGTGTAAATAGGCTTCAACGTTTTGCCACACTTCAGTTGCGATCGCCCGCTGTTGTTGCCGCACATGTTTACTCTCTTCTAACTGCCATTGTGGAATGTCAGGGAGTGAAATGCTTTGTAGTTGCTCTTCTAATTGTTCTTCTACCAGTTGTCGTAAATCAATCGTGTTGAGCAGGGTTTGCATCTCTTGACGCACCGTAGAAACGACTTGTTCTTCACTCAAAGCGGGTGTTGGGTCATCTTCTTTATTATCTTCTTTATTAAAGACGGCGGCGATCGCAGAGACAATGCGGCGAAAGCCTCCGGTAGTGATGTCGAGCAACGAACCGACTAACGAACCCACGGCTCTAGAGCTGACCCAAATCAACAGTAAAAAGTAGGCTGACCAGATGACAATGCCTTCGATCGCCCCTGACATTGGACTTGCCACTTGGCTAAATTTTGCAGCCAAAAAACAAGCCCCAAACAATACCGTATTGACGGTTAGCAAAATGCCAAACCCCGCCATTGTGCCAATGCCAGAGCTGGAGTTAGGTGATTTTGGCTCATCACTAGAGGAGTCGTGGGTTGCCCAACGAATGCGCCAGATGGAGATGCCGATCGCCACTCCTAAGGTGGTTAGCAGCAGTTGAAAGGCTAGAGCTGTCAACAAACCCACCATCAATGCCGTGAGCAATTGAGTCCAGATAAACTCTGGAGCAACCGGGGCAATGCGCAGCAAGTCCCCGTCTGGGGTAAGCGCATCCATCGATTGCCCAAACTCAATCTGTGAGAGATAGAGCCGAGCTTGAGAATAAAATCGTTGCACCGAACCAAATAGAAACACAATGAATGGCAACACAAGGGTTGGTGGGAAACTTACATTAGGTTTCCAGCCTAGTAGAAACAAAAGCGAAATTTCATCTCACCAAAAGTAGAAAGATCCCCGAATTCTCAAAGAATTTGGGGATCTAAGTAGTCGTTACCAATTGGCGTTTACAAAAGCCCCACCTAAGAGGCGATCGCTGCCAGAGTAGGCACCTCTTTGCGAACAACTCGCACCTGACCGTCATCATCGATATCCACTACGGCGGTGTGACCAGAGCGCACCTGACCCGACAAGATAGCATCTGCCAGAGAGTCTTCGAGTAATCGAGCGATCGCCCGACGCAAAGGACGTGCCCCATAGCTAGGGTTAAAGCCCTCAGCCACGACTCGCTCCTTAAAGGCATCGCTAACTTCGAGGGCAATGCCCTGCTCAGTCAAGCGACTGGCCGCTTCGTGAATCATCAGATCGGCGATTTGGGTCACTTCATCTCGCTTCAGTTGACGGAAGACAATGATTTCATCCAATCGGTTAAGGAACTCTGGACGGAAGTAATGCTTCAGTTCTTCGTTCACCAGGTTACGAATGCGCGTGTATTGAGATGTGTCGGCATCATCAGTGGAGAGTTCAAAGCCCAAACCACCGCCCCCTTTCTCGATCACCTTTGACCCAATATTAGAGGTCATAATCAGCAAGGTGTTTTTAAAGCTGACTGTGCGACCTTTAGAGTCCGTGAGGCGACCGTCTTCTAACAACTGCAACAGCATGTTAAAGACATCAGGGTGTGCCTTTTCGATTTCATCCATCAAGACAACACTGTAAGGCTTACGACGCACCTGCTCGGTGAGTTGCCCACCATCGTCATAACCGATATAGCCCGGAGGCGAACCAATCAGCTTGGAGACGTTGTGCGACTCCATGTATTCCGACATATCCAGGCGAATCATCGCGTCTTCAGAGCCAAAGATGCTGGCAGCAAGAGCTTTAGCCAATTCCGTCTTACCCACCCCGGTTGGGCCAGAAAAAATCAGACTGGCGATCGGACGATCGGGATTGCCTAACCCCACTCGTGCCCGTCGAATAGCACGAGATACCACAACCACGGCTTCGTCTTGGCCGATCACTCGCTGGTGCAACATGTCTTCCAAATGCATCAACAAGATCGATTCAGACTCTGACAACTTGTTCACCGGAATGCTTGTCCAGGAGGAAACCACCTGAGCAATATCTTCAGCGGTGACGGTTGGCAGACCCGCCGAGAGAACCTCTGCTCCTTCGGCCTCATGGGCTAGTAGAGCTTGATTTTCTGGCGATTGGGCCGCTTTTAGTTGCACTTCCAGTTCTAGTTCGCGATCGCGCAGTTGTCCGGCTTTGTCAAAGTCTTGAGCTTGCACGGCGGCGTTCTTCTCGGCTGTAACCTGGCGCAACTCTCGCTTGAGGTCTTTGGTCGGCGACTTTTGAGCATGGCGGAAACGCACCAAGGAACCCGCTTCGTCAATCAAGTCGATGGCTTTATCAGGCAAGAAGCGATCGCTGATATAGCGATCTGAGAGCTTGGCGGCTGCCTCTAACGCATCATTGGTGATGGTTAGCATGTGGTGGTGTTCATAGCGATCGCGCAATCCTCGCAGAATGTCGATCGTCTCATCCACTGTCGGTTCGCCCACTTTTACTGGTTGAAAGCGTCGTTCCAATGCTGCATCTCGCTCAATGTGCTTCTGATATTCATCCAGCGTCGTTGCCCCAATGCATTGCAGTTCGCCCCGCGCTAACGCAGGCTTGAGCAAATTAGCCGCATCGGTGCCTCCTTCGATTGAGCCAGCCCCAACCAGGGTATGAATCTCGTCAATCATCAAAATGATATTGGTGGATTGACGCACTTCATTGACAATCTGGGTGATGCGCTCTTCAAAGTCGCCTCTAAACCGAGTCCCTGCTAACAGAGACCCCATATCAAGGCTATACACCTGTTTATCTAGCAAAGTTTCAGGCACATCCTGGTTGGCAATGCGCTGAGCCAGACCTTCGGCGATCGCCGTTTTACCCACGCCAGGTTCACCCACTAAAATGGGGTTGTTTTTGGTGCGACGACCCAAAATTTGCACGACCCTTTCTAGCTCACGCTGACGCCCCACCATCGGGTCTAATTTACCTTCAAGGGCACGTTGGGTCAGGTTGACCCCAAACTCATCCAACATTTTGGTGCGACGTTTAGCGCGATCGCCGGTTGATCGAGTCGATGCTCTTCCCGCAGACACAGGGGTTGCTTCTCCAACGGCCTGAATGACCCGCTTACGAACCTCGGCCAGATCGACCTGAAAGTTATCAAGAATTTTGACAGCAACGCTTTCGCCTTCCTGGATGAGGCTCAATAGCAAATGTTCTGAACCGACGTAGCGAGTATCAAGCTGACGAGCCTCTTGAAACGCTTGCTCAAAAACACGCTTGGTTTTAGGAGTGAAGGGAATCTCAGATGGGACAAAACCAGACCCCCGACCCACGATTTTTTCAACTTCAGCCCGTGTCGCGGCTAAAGTGACACCCAGTTCAGCTAGGACATTCGCCGCAATGCTGCCTTCTGCTCGAATTAATCCCAACAGAATCTGCTCAGTGCCCACAAAATTGTGCCCCAAACGGCGAGCCTCTTCTTGGGCAAACATGACAGCGGCGATCGCCTTTTCAGTGAAATACTCAAACATATGGGATTTCTCCGCTAGGCTGTATCAACAGTAGACCCTTGTCTACCCCGTCTACGGTGTCTTCTCGAGTGCCATAGCCACTGATATAAACATTTGTAACCGTATTACATACCAATGTATCCGCAACACTTCCCACCGGACAGGGAGGAAAACCGTAGGAATGGGTCGTAAAGACGTACTTTTGGCAGAGGTTGAGCGTATACAGCTATTTTCTGGTGTGTATAAATTTTTGGTGAAGTTGCGATCGCTGCCCAAAGAGGTACTCCACCCGTCGAAAGCCACAGCAAAAATCAGTCTAATGGTTTCGGTTATGGAGCAAATTGAAAATCGTTCTTCGTCACCTTGACTTCCTATAGCAACTGTCGAGACAACTGCTACCTCTTCCTCAAAAAATAAACACCAACTTGAGTTCCCAGTCCTTCCCCTCTCGCACAATTTGAATTTGTCGAATAAATTCTCGAAAGTAAAAGCGACGCTCCGTTTCAGACAAGTCCAGCCAAAATTGCGGAATCGACACGGCTTGAGCAGTGGCTTTCAAGTCTACTGGAGGCAATTGGGAGAGCGTCGCTTGCAGTTGGGCAATTTCTGATCGCACGTTATAAGCTCTCAACTCAGCCGTTTCAGCATCTAAAATTCCCGTTGCGGTCAGATCGGGAAGCTGTTCTAAAACGCCTTGTTTGGCAGCAATTTGAGCCGCTAATCCTTGTTTGATCCCATCCATGCTGGGCACTTGCAACTCCGCCACAGCACGGGGCAAGTCTTCGCAAATTCGCTGAATCGTCTGGTCGAGCACTTGAGCGTAGGGAATGGCACGACACTTGGGCTGATTAGGACAGGCGTTTACTCCAGTGGATGAACGGCTTTGCATTGCCCGTAGATAGAGATATTCTTGGGTTTTGCGAGTCGCTGGAACTCGGCTGACAGTCATGGGTAACTGACACGTGGCACAGGTCACTAACCCTGCTAGCGATCGCGGGGCACTGGCGGTTTTAGGAGCCATGCGACTATTGCGACGCAACAGGCGATCGACTTGAGCCGCTTCTTGCCGCGAGAGAATTGCCGCGTGGGTGTCGGGCATTACATCTCCGGTTTGATAGAGCAGGTTGCCCCGATAAACCGGACTGGTTAACCAACGCTTGCCCGTTGAAACGGAGATTTTTTTGTTGTATTTCTTCTGCAAATAACGGACGCTGCCCCGCAATGACCCGTATAACAGGAAGTGTTCAAAAAAGTCTTTGACGACTGGGGCCGTGGTGCGATCGAGGGTATACCGTTCTTTGCCACGCCGATAGCCATAGGGGGCTTTGCCGGGAGGAGGCAGGGCTTTGATGCGGTTGCGGGCGTGTCCCTGACGAATGCGCTGGCTCTGTTGATTGTGTTGAATGGCTTGCACCAACTGCAATGCTTCCGATCGCCGCATCAATGGATTGTCGTCTGCACTTCCCTGTTCTAGGGCAATCACAGTAATTCCCAACGTTTCCAGGGTTTTGAGGCGATCGCCCACCGCTTCCACCGAGTCTCCCAATTCTTCTAATCGCCGCACTACAACATAGGCGACTGACTCGGCATGACAGTCTTGAAGTAGTTTTTCTAACTGATGGCGATCGCCCAGATCTTGATATATCTCGTCGATTGCCCATCCCCAGATAGATACATCGGGCACAGATTCAAACAACGGATTACTGTAAGAATACGCAAAAACTTTCATGGAGCAGATATGGGGCGATCGTTAAAACGAAAGAAAACTATTGCAATAATCCTTAAATCTCAACATAACTTCCAGAAAGACTCTATCCTCTAAACAGGTTGAGAAATTGAGATGCTCTGGCATTCTCATCACTGCACTTAAACATCTGCACTTAAACACCTGCAATGTTTATGTGATGGTGTATGTCATGAGTTCTACTAAAGGTTTGTGGAGTCTAGATTTCAGGATACCTTGCTCTATGATCTCGACCAATCACTAGATCTGACCCATCAAAACCCCTAAAATTATCGAATATTCTTGCCAGGACACACCATGAGTTCCTCCCTCCACTCTTCAGACGACGCATCTCGTTCCGGCACAGTGACAGAATCTCAAACTGAACCCATTCATCTCGCCTCACCCTATGATCTCTTTCTGAGACACCGTCTCAAGATTGTAGAAGATCTGTGGGAATCAGTTCTAGACCAAGAGTGTGGACAACAACTCGTGACCTTGTTGCAGCAGTTGCGAGGCATGTCATCTCCAGACGGGCAAGCTCCCGAAGAATTTGAGCCAGAAGCTCTGAAAGTGATTGAAAAGTTAGACTTAAATGACGCAATTCGGGCAGCACGGGCGTTTGCGCTCTATTTTCAGCTGATCAACATTGTTGAACAACACTATGAGCAACGCGGACAACAACAACAATACTTGTCCTATGATGGCTCCGCTGAGACACAATCCGGGTTTCCTGAGCCTCACCCATTTCACAATGAAGAGCAAGGTTCAGGGTTACATGCTGACCTGCTAGAGCGCAGTTGGCAAGAACAAGGGGTGCGACGTGAATCGGGCACCTTTCAAACCCTATTTCCCAAACTCTTTACCTTAAATGTGCCACCCCGACAGATTCAAAACCTGATTGATAATCTAGACATCCGCTTGGTGTTTACAGCGCACCCGACTGAAATTGTGCGCCACACGATTCGAGACAAACAACGGCGGATTGCTAAGATTTTGCGTCGGTTGGATCAAGTTGAAGAAGGCATGCAAGATTTGGGGTTGTCTTCCTCTTGGGAGGCTGAGGCACTGCGAGAGCAACTGACCGAGGAAATTCGTCTATGGTGGCGAACGGATGAGTTGCACCAGTTTAAACCCACGGTGTTAGACGAAGTCGATTACACCCTCCACTACTTCCAAGAGGTTTTGTTTGAAGCGATCCCGCAACTCTATCACCGTTTGCGCCATGCCTTAAACGCCACGTTTCCGCGCCTGCGACCACCCCGCTATAACTTCTGCAAATTTGGCTCCTGGGTTGGATCTGACCGAGATGGCAACCCCTCTGTCACTCCTCAAATCACCTGGAAAACAGCTTGTTATCAGCGCAACCTGGTGTTAGAGAAATATATCCAATCTGTCAAGCATCTCATCAGCCTGCTCAGCCTCTCATTGCATTGGAGTGATGTGTTGCCAGACTTGCTGGAATCACTGGAGCAAGACCAGATTCAGATGCCAGAGGTCTATGAGCAATTGGCGATTCGCTATCGGCAAGAACCCTATCGGCTGAAGCTGGCATACATTCAAAAACGGTTAGAAAATACGCGCGATCGCAGCTTGCACCTCTACAATGGCGACTATTTTCAAGATGAAATGCCAGAGGTTAATCCAGCGGCAATCTATCGTTCTGGAGCTGAGTTTTTAGCTGAGTTGCAGTTAATTCAACGCAACTTAAATGAAACTGGGTTGACCTGTCGAGATCTAGAAAATTTGCTGTGTCAGGTAGAGATTTATGGCTTTAACCTGGCACACTTGGATATTCGTCAGGAAAGCTCACGCCACTCTGACACAATTCACGAAATCACCGAGTATTTGCAGATTTTGCCTCGTCCTTATAACGAGATGACCGAAGAACAGCGATCGCTCTTCTTGGCAACTGAGTTGCAAACTCGTCGTCCTTTAATTCCCACAGAGTTGCCCTTCTCCGAAAAGACCTGTGAAACAATTCAGACCTTCCGCATGGTGCGAAAGTTGCATCAAGAGTTTGGGCCTGAAATCTGCCAGAGCTATGTCATTAGCATGAGCCACAATGTCAGCGATCTGCTAGAGGTTTTGCTATTGGCAAAAGAGGCAGGGTTGTATGATCCAGCGGCAGGTACAGGCAATTTGCAGGTCGTGCCGCTGTTTGAAACGGTTGAAGACTTGCTGCGTGCCCCGTCTGTGATGGAGCACTTGTTTACTCTGCCGCTCTATCGAGCCTATCTGTCGGGTGGCTATGCAGTTGATCGAGATGATGCGGGCAATCCGTCAGCGGCGTTACAGGAAGTCATGCTGGGCTATTCTGACAGCAACAAAGATTCTGGCTTCTTGAGCAGCAACTGGGAGATTCACAAAGCCCAACAAGCTTTGCAACGAGTTGCCGAACAGCACAACGTCGCACTGCGCATCTTCCACGGTCGGGGCGGTTCAGTAGGACGGGGCGGTGGGCCTGCGTATGAGGCGATTTTGGCTCAACCGGGTCGCAGCATCGACGGACGCATCAAGATCACCGAACAAGGGGAGGTCTTAGCCTCTAAATACAACCTGCCTGAATTAGCCCTCTATAATCTGGAGACGATTACCAGTGCGGTGATGCAAGCCAGTTTGCTGCGCAATGGGTTTGATGATATTCAGCCCTGGCATGAAATCATGGAGGAATTAGCGGGGCGATCGCGCTCTCACTACCGTGCCCTGATTTATGAGCAACCTGATTTTGTCGAGTTCTTCCATCAAGTCACCCCGATTGAAGAGATTAGCCAATTACAAATCAGCTCTCGTCCAGCCCGACGCGGTGGCAAAAAAGACCTGGCTAGCTTGCGGGCAATTCCCTGGGTGTTTAGCTGGACTCAAACCCGCTTCTTATTGCCCTCGTGGTATGGGGTCGGCACGGCCATTCAAAGCTTCTTAGAAGAGGAACCTGAAGAAAACCTGAAGCTATTGCGCTACTTCTACTACAAGTGGCCCTTCTTTAAAATGGCGATCTCAAAATGTGAAATGACCCTCTCAAAGGTTGATTTGCAAATCGCTGGACACTATGTTCGAGAACTGACGCAACCAGAAGATATCGAACGATTTGAAAAGTTGTTTGAGCAAATCGCTAATGAGTTTTATCTGACTCGTGATCTGGTGCTAACCATTACAGGACACAAACGCTTATTAGATGGCGATCCTGAACTTCAGCGATCAGTGCAACTGCGGAACGGCACCATCGTGCCTCTAGGTTTCTTGCAAGTCTCTCTGCTAAAGCGGTTGCGGCAACATAAGACCCACGCAGCCTCTGGGGTGATTCGTTCTCGTTACAGCCGAGGTGAGTTACTGCGGGGTGCGTTGTTAACCATCAATGGCATCGCCGCTGGAATGCGAAATACAGGTTGATCTCTCATCAGTTGGTCAATCTTCAAATCCTTTGAACCCCCAAAATTCCCAAGAATTCTGGGGGTTTTTGATGGCTTAAATTCGAGTTAGTGCGGCTACCTTGGTCAACTTGTCTGCGTCTAGCCCCTTTAGTTCATCTAAATGTAGCCATCCCTCACGTACCAGAGTCGCAAAAACAAAAACCAAAACGGAATATCGGTAGTCGTATTTGCCGTCTAATTCATGTCGTCTGGCACTTAAAAAATCGTGCAAACGCCACATCTCATCCAGTTCGGTAATCGTGCTGGCTTGTTCTCGAACCTCTTTAATCAATGCACTAATTTCTCGCTCATAGGCTTTTCTAAAAACTTCTTGAGCAATCTTTTTCTCACTATCAGACCACGCAACGTCACTCACTTTGATCTTCCCTTCCCACTGATGTAATAGACCTTTAACAGCCATTAAGGGTTGGTTAGGGCAGGACACAGCTAGGAATCTCTGCACTAACTAGCCTCAATCGCCACACAAATTAAATTTTTATTGGTGAAATCGGTGAAATCAATGTCTTCTACCGATTGCTAAATGAGAGCAACCGAACCTACAAGAGCTTGCTGATTGCCCCCGATACCGATGAAAGTATTGACTCGTAGCTCACAAAGAAGCAGTATTCGCCGTTGCTCCACCATTGACAAAAGAGTTAACACGAAACCATCTACAGATGCTATTTGCTCAAGACAACTGAGCGTCCTTTCATAGAGGACGCTCACATCGTCATGCATTGTGTCATCCAACCCGATCACGTCTTTAAAAAATTAATACCGATTCAAACAGATTTTTGGGCAGATCAAGGTTTAGGAGGGGCTTGGCAGTGCCAAACCCGTACCAGGATTTGTCGTGTTTTCAATTCAAATTGGTATAAGAACGTCATCAGAGGCAGCTATTGGATAGGGGCAAGCTTCCTCAAATATCTGAGTTTACAAGAACCTCAATTGACTAAACTTGCCCATCCAGATGCAATTTCGGATGTTGTTTGATGCAACAGTCTAACGAACTAGATTGAGAAGCTCTTTAGGCGATGCTAACAAATCAATTGCTACAAAGAAAATTTTGCCTTCAGGATTGAGCAAAAACCGCCAAGCCATGTTCATGCCGACAGCGGCTCCAAACCAAGGAGTTTGAACCTTGCCCGTGACTTTCACTTGAGTGTAGCCATCGTCTGCGGGTTCAGCCACACCCCGTTCTGGCAATAACTTGAGGTTTTGGCATTCTTCTTTAAAGAAGCGAAGAACCGCTTCTTTGCCAACAATGGGTCTTTGAAAGGGAGGTTGTAGAGCACCGTCTGCTACAAACAACTCAATGAGTGCGTTGAAGTCGTTGGCGTTTAAGTTATCCATGTAACTCAACACAGTTGGATTAGTTACCCCTTCAATCGACACTTGAGTACGTTGTGACAGTTCTTTTGGAGCAACCACAGGCTCGACCACTTTGGTATAGTCGCCCAACTTGCCCGGATCAAACCCCATGTCAACGACAGCATTACGCAACACAGTAATCTGTTGGCCTTGATCTAGCTCTCGAACAGCTTGCAATACGGCGGCTGCATTCGCAGACAGTTGATACCCTGCTGGGATAGGTGCCACAACCCCTTCATCCATCCAGCGTCCAAGCTGATACCAGAACCCTAACTTGATATTGGGAGACCAGGTTCCATAGGTTCGACAAATAGGTGTATCTGCATTGTTAGCAAGATCACACATCACTTGCGTTTGCTCAGCAAAGGTCATTTGTCGAATTTGATTTAGCACACCTTCTGCAAATTGCATATTGGCAGCTCCAGGAGCCGCAATTGTGATAGTTTTACCCATCTCAAGGTAAGCGAACCAAGTCCATGCAAGTTGATCTTCGGCTTTGAGCTGCTTGAATCTAGCGATCGTAGCGGGCACTGCATCGGCAGATAGAGTGTTTGGGAAGATGCCGCGAGCTACATCAATAGTGATTGCCATAATTTTTAATTAACCCTAGAGGTAATGTAAACCCAGTAATAAGCCTTAGTCAGAACAGATTGACCTGTTCTGAGCTAAAACTGTCGCCTTGATCAGAACTGTATCTGACTGGAGACATGGTTATGAGGGTGAGATATTGGGAAAAAACTGACTCAGCAAGCCTTTTCCCCACATTTAGTAAAATATCACGAAATATTACAAAAAGTAACGAAACATTCACAAATAATTTTTATCTAATAAAAAATAAAATGATCTTTAATAGCTACAACTGATAGAACTGAATGTTCATGTTGAACCTATAGCAGTCCTAAATCATTTGTGAAATTAGGAGGTTGTGAGAGTCGCACCCCGGAGGGGTGCGACTCTCACAACCCATTTAGGATTGCTATATATCCAATCAAATATAAGGATGCGCCAAATCGATTACCTCCTGTAGTTCCTCTTGCCAAGAGAGCCAGCGATAGCTAGAGGTCTAATTTTTTAGATAGAAGCGTTATTACAGACGTTTTTAGATGCATCAGCCATGCATTACATAGAGATTTGGTATTGCCAATCGCTCTATAACGTATCTGTGTGTTGTGGCTTACCTATATAGAAACTGTCCAGTTCTACATCAGTTTGATCAGCAATAGACATCTAGGTTAAACCCTCTGCCTGGTTCAACGCGTGGTCAGGAAACTATCTTCAAACCCTAGCTGGCTCTGGGCTCCTCAGTTTTCAGGCGATCGCTGAATGAAGGTTTTGCCTCAGTCGGGAGCAGGGGCTTTTTCTGAAACGGCTTCCTCAGTTGAGGCGATCGCCATCTGATATTCGTCTACAGTTGCCGTAGGAAATTCTTCTAATGCTCTGACAATCTGAGAGTTAATGCTTGAATTTTTTCTTAAGCAATAATATACGGCGTGCGCTTGAGAGCCAAAAACGATGCGATCGCGATCGCGCAGGTTGTGGACTGTAATCTTGTTACCATTCACAAAGAGTCCATTTTGGCTCCTGACATTTCCTTCAATATCTCCATCTACGATCCGATAAAAATTTCTATGGCGATTTGAAGGTATAAGAATTAATGATGCATGGCAGCGCGAAACAAATTGCGAAAAAATTTGAATATTACACCTGGAACTTCTACCAATTGAATAGATAGAAGCGGTTAAGAAGATTTCACGCTGCCCCTGATCATCTTCAAGAATTAATAAGTGCCTATCCGAAAACTTGAATTGCCCTTATGACAATACATGCACAAGCTAAATGAATCATGCCAAGGTAGTTTTCTTCATGTTTCTCCCAACGTATCAACAAACGTCGAAATCGATTCATCCATGAGTGTGTTCTCT
>JANRJA010000136.1:0-1542 GCA_033764315.1 Oculatellaceae cyanobacterium bins.114 | reverse complement strand
TCCCAACTCGCAAGACTCCTTGATTTGCAATGTTTGTTGGGGTGGCTGGCGGATTATTGGATGACGAGTTTTGAGCGAGTGTTGACTCTGGTAATGGTGAACTTTGGGCGGGAACAGGTTTCGTTCCGCTGGTGACCTCTTGCGGCAAATTGACAGGCGCTTCAGCAGTTGAGCGGGGATTGGACGAGAGCAATTGCCCTAAGGTGGACCATGTGCCAATGACGAATAGACTTCCGGCCACGATCGCTGCGATCGCAGAGAAGCCTTTCAACTTGATGTCTCTTGCAGACTTCCCTGTCATTCTCACGTGCCTCTCTTAGCCCTATATCTAAGTCATAGCAATTTTCAGCAAATCCGCGTCATCGACCCGTGATCCCCAAATCATTTGTAATGTGACGGTTAGAAGTAATCGCTAGCAGGCCGGAGGGTAATGTTTCAGACGTGTTGTCTGAGGTTAAATGAGTAGACCAAATTCCAAACGGTTAATAAACAGTCCAATTACCACGTCATGCATCAGTATTGACTTAGAAAAGCAAATGGTTTTGCGAGCTAATCGTTTGATGCGAGTGCGTAAAGTTAGATGCTTCCGCTCAATTCTCTGAGTATTGCGTTTGCCAACCGTATGAAAAGCAGGTTCTAAATGTCGTTCATAAGCTCCCCAGCCATCGGTGTAGAATTGCATGATGCCAAAGGGTTCTAACAACGCTTTGAGTTCAAGAAAGGCTTCGTCTTCATGAGTCCCCAACACATACGCTAAGACTTTTCGAGTTCTGTGGTCGATCGCTAACCACAACCATCGTTGCTGCTGTTTTGATTGCACATAGCTCCACATTTCATCCATCTCGGCCTCAAGCTCTAAAGCGTCTGCACGACAAAGCCAGACGATAGTTTGATAAGGTTCAAGTTGGGCCAAAACAGCTTTATTCACCGCTTGCAAGTGCAGATCTTTTTTTTAATTCCTCAATCACTGTTGTCGGACTAATGCCCAACACCCGAGCTGTATCACGGATGCCGCTGCCGTTGATTGCCATGTCGCTGATTTGTCGCTTGACCTCGGGCAAATATCCCTGGTAGCTATACTCTCGAATAAAGCTGCTCCGACTGCACGCTTGATTGCGGCAGCGGTAGCGTTGTTTGCCGGCAGCAGTAGTACCATGTTTAATCACATCAATCCCATCACAATCAGGGCAATGAATCGGTTCTAGAACCATCGCTTTAACCTTACACCCTTTACTCCTGGTTTCACCTCAGCTTAATCTTAAACTGAAAACAACACGTTTAGAACACTGCCGAAAAATGATTGCCATCGATGATCCGCAAACTGTATCCTGGCAAAATCGAGGACATCACCTCAGGCAATGCTGAGTGCACTGCTAATAATTGTTCATGGCTATAACGCACTAATGCTTGAGAAATTGTAGGTTCTAGCCCATTGAGTTTGGCATACACCGCCACTTTTGAGACCCCCACCACCTTCTCAAATCCCTTATAGGCAGCACTCACTGATGGATACATGCCACACACCACTAAACTCATCAATCC
>JANRJA010000121.1:0-18392 GCA_033764315.1 Oculatellaceae cyanobacterium bins.114 | reverse complement strand
TTGATTCGTTACACCTTGTTGACTCGTCAAACTGCAGGTTAAGGGAACACACGGGATAGTCCTCCCTAATTCATGCTGCACCAGTAACCTTGCCCAACTGGAGTTCAAGGAAATGGTGTTTCTAGCAGATGGCCTTCTGTGTCATTTGAGATCCCAACTTGTCAAAACTGAATTAATCGAGGTTCCCTAGAGCCAATCCACTGATTAACTATCTACCGATTTGAACAGTCCCAAAATTTCTAAGGATGCTTCATGGTATCCAACATGGCATCTGCACGAAACTCGATTGTTCTATCAAAGAGTTGATGGGGTGTCAGTCTGGTTAATATCTTGGCTAATATCAAGATGCAATTCCTACCGACTCTTGAGAAAGCAGATATAATCTGCCATTAGGGGTAAACATACAAACTGGTTAAAAGACTGGTTAAATCTCATCTTTAAGGGGAACTTTAAATAGTGAGAATTGCATCGTGAATAGATTTAACAAATTTAGTGTTTCTCCTCCTGATGAAATACCGTGGTGCTGAAAGAGTGTTGAAAGAAATTGAAGTAAACATAGATAAATCAGTTGTATGTAATAGATACTGGATATCATGTTTACAGGTCTTACTGTTGACTGAGCTGGCGAGTGATAAGGCATGAAGGAAACCAGTGTGGGCGATCATAAGCGGTTACTACTAATTGACGATGATCCGAATCTAATTTTGCTAGTCAAGGATTACCTGGAGTTTCGTGGCTATGAGGTGATCACGGCAGAGAACGGTCAGGAAGCACTAGAAGTGCTGCAAAAAGAAACCCCTGACATGATTATTTGTGACGTGATGATGCCACAAATGGATGGCTATTCTCTTGTTGAGCATGTTAGAAAAGACCCTCGAACCAGTTGGATTCCAGTTCTGTTTCTCTCTGCAAAGGGGCAGAGTCAAGATCGGGTAAAAGGCTTAAATACTGGAGCCGATGTCTATATGGTGAAGCCCTTTGAGCCAGAAGAACTGGTCGCTCAGGTAGAATCTTCACTAAAACAGGCATCTCGATTAATTCAACGGCAAGATAAAGGGTCAGAAGGCGGACCCAAAATTCAGGTGCCGTTTGATGTAGAGTTGACTCCAACCGAACTGCGAGTCGTGCAGTTTGTGGCACGAGGCATGGCCAATCGAGAGATTGCTGAGGAGTTGAACGTTAGCCAGCGCACCATTGAGAGCCACGTTAGCAACATGTTGGGTAAAACTGGTTTACATAACCGCACAGAATTAGCCCGCTGGGCGATCGAAAACAGCATGGCATGAGAATGAGGGATGAAGGCTAAAAGATGAATGGGTGTTCTAGCCTTTATCTTTCTTGCTTCATCCTTATTTGGCTTACCATCCATCGTTTTCTTGGTCAGAACCCTGCCAGACTTCTAGATCTAACTCATTGAGATAGGTCAAGGCACTCTGAATCTGGCTTGCCTGACCTCGAAGCTCTAAATCAAACCATCCATCGTCACGGGCGTTAGCTCCAAGCAACGCCGCCGCAATATTGACCGTGACCCCATGATGCGAGACTAGTCGAGAAATAACTGGCTCTTGATGATAGGTTTTGGGGATTCTAATGCGAATCCGCGTTTGAGTAATGCGGGTATCGCTATAGTTTGATGGATGTGTTACCGGATCATTGGAATGAACGGTCATAAGCACCTCCTTGACTCAAATGAAATCTAGAATCGGGTTTGGTCTTGAACGATCTATTCTGAAGCGTCTCTAATGCGGGTTTTGCGCTCTAGAATTTCTTTAAGAATCAGAGTCACGATCGCTAGTCCCGCTAGCAGCACGGCTGCTGAGTAGGCAGAGGTCGTGTGATATTGCTTATAAGCCTCTTCCACAAACAGTGGCAAGGTCTGGGTCTTACCAGCGATGTTGCCTGACACGACTGAAACAGCCCCAAACTCGCCCATTGCTCTAGCGTTTGTCAAAATTAAGCCATAGAGCAATCCCCAACGAATGTTAGGTAGGGTGACGCGCCAAAAGATTTGCCAATCGGTTGCACCCAGGGTTCTTGCTGCTTCTTCTTGATCGACTCCGGCTTCTTCTAATACTGGAATGACCTCACGGGCGACAAAGGGCATGGTGACAAATGCGGTGGCAAAAACCATGCCTGGCACTGCAAAGATGATTTTAATATCACTGGCTTCTAAAAAGGGGCCAAACCAACCATTGCGACCATAGAGTAGGACAATCATCAAGCCCGCAACGACCGGTGAAATCGCAAAGGGAATGTCGATGATGCTCAGGAGTAGGGTGCGACCCGGAAACTGATGACGAGCAATCACCCAAGCAGCACACAACCCAAAAACGGTGTTGAGTGGAACAGCTATCAGAGCAATGATCAGCGTGAGCTTGACGGCAAATAGAAAATCTCGCTCAACTAGGTTATGGAAGAAGGGGCCAATGCCATTGCTAAAGGCTTGAACAAAGACGTTGAGAGCGGGAATAAAGAGAAGCAGCACTAAGTAAGAGATAGCAATGCCAATTAACACCCATTTGATCCAAGGCTTTTCAGTGGAGGCTCCAGTTTTGCGGGGTGAGGTGCGATCGCCAAATTGAGTCAGATCAGTTGTCATAGCGATGTCCCCACGCTTGTAATACGTTAATCACGAGCAACATAATCAGCGAAATCAGCAGCAACACCGAACCGATAACAGTGGCTCCAGCGTAGTCATATTGCTCTAACCGCTGAAAAATCAGCACTGGAGCAATCAAGTCTTGAAATGGAACGTTACCCGCAATAATCACTGTAGAACCGTATTCCCCAACGGCACGCGAAAATCCTAATGCTACACCTGTCAAAATGGGTGGAACGAGTGGGGGCAAAATTACTCGCCAGAAAGTTTGCCATGAGGATGCGCCTAAACACCAGGCAGACTCTTCCACCTCTTTTTCCATCTCTTGCAAGACGGGTTGTAAAGTACGTACGACAAACGGCAGTGAGATAAACACCATAGCCACCCCTACGCCTAAGCGAGTAAAGGCGATTTTGATGCCAAAGGGAGCAACAAGTGACCCAAGCCAGCCATTATCGCTATAAACCGTGGCAAGCGTAAGCCCCGCAACCGAGGTTGGCAGGGCGAATGGCAGGTCAACGGCTGCATCAATAATGCGCTTACCCGGAAACTCATAGCGCACCAAAACCCAAGCAATCAAAGTGCCAAAGACCCCATTGATTGCCGCTGCAACCAGAGAGGTGAGAAATGTCACATTGTAGGTAGAGAGAGCAATCTCACTGGTTGCAATTTCCCAAAATTTAGCAGGCCCTACCGTGCTAGCCCTGAGCATCATTGCAACTACAGGTAGGAATAACATGAAACTCAGGTAAACCCAGGTGACTTTCCAGGGGAGGGAAAGATGGGTCAACCGATACCAGAAAGAGTGAGAATCGGATTTGGAATTGGGGGCAGCAGAAGGAGAAGCAGTCATGGATTTAGAAGGTAAGACGTGAAAACTGGGTGGAATGAGCGACAGGCGATGCTAGGCAATTCTCCCTTTGGGGGAGATCGCCTATCGCTCAGTAGATTAACTAACCCACCCATGAAGAACAGTATCAGAATTAAGCTTTGCCAAGCTCTGACTGAATTTTGTCAAAGACAGCACCATCTTCAAAGAATTTGGCTTGAATCTCATCCCAACCACCCAAATCGGTGACGGTGAATAGAGTGTTGATTTTGGGGTATTGAGATGCAAACTCTTCAGCCACAGTCTCATCTGCTGGACGGAACCCTGTTTTGGCAAACTCACGTTGTGCCTCAGGGGTAAAGAGAAACTGCACAAAGGCTTCTGCCACTTCACGAGTGCCATGCTTATCGACATTAGCATCAACGACGGTGACTGGATTATCGATTGAGATGTTGACATCGGGCAACACGTAGGGCAACTCTTGACCATTTAACTTGGCTAACAACACTTCATTTTCATAGTTGATCAGCACATCGCCCTGACCCTGCTTAAAGAACACATCTGTCGATTCGCGTGCGTCTTTGGTTAACACAGGGACGTTTTTAAAGACCTTAGTTGCCAAATCAAGTGCCTGTTCTTCAGACCCTCCGGTTTGAGTCACAGAACCCCACACACCCAAAAAGTTCCAGCGTGCCCCACCCGACGTTTTAGGATTGGCTGTAACCACACTGACTCCATCTTTTGCCAAATCAGCCCAGGTTTGAATCCCCTTGGGATTTCCATCGCGGGTGACCAGAGCCGCAACCGATTTGTGAACAATCGAGCCATTCGGGGCTTCGTCTTCCCAGCCCGGTTGAATTAACTCGGCAGCCTCAATCTTTTTGGTATCAAGGGCGAGTGCCAGGGCAACTACATCGGCTTCTAAACCGTCAATGACAGCGCGAGTTTGGGAACCGGAACCGCCGTAGCTCTGGTTAAAGGTGACTTCCTGGTTTTGTTCTGCTTTCCACTTTTCAGTGAACAGAGGAATAATTTTTTCGTAAGCCGCTTGGGTGACAGCGTAGGATACGAGGGTCAGTTCAACGCTCTCTTTGGGTTCAGCTGCCGCAGGACTGGAACCCGCTGCTGGACTAGAAGAAGAGGTATCAGGGGATGGGGAGCAGGCAGCGATCGCCACCGTTAAGCCGACTCCCACTAAAAATAAAGACAAAAAGCCTCTCAACGAACGAAGCCTAAATCTGCCAAGCATCTTGCTCTCCTCGGATTTGAATTAATCTACGGTTGATCGATAGGGATACTGTCGTTATCGTCAATGGGATACATCATACACTGAAATATTGTTCCTTATTTTAAATAATGTACGGTTAATCGATGGGAAAAAAGATATATAAGTTGAAAGTGGTATTGTCTATAGCTCTGGAGAGTCGGTTAGGACGAATCTCGAACGATGGAATCCCCGTGCCCCCTTGTTATTAACTGTTTTGGCAGTTGACACACTGATTTGAACCATTGACCATTCTCAGGAGACAATGAACAATTGACAGGTGAATACTCACTGTTGTTGCTGTGGAACCTCATTTGACTCCTCAACCTGAATCGATGTCTCCTGACGTGTCTCCTGATCTGCCAGAAGAAGACACGTTTCGCCTGTCTCCACTGATTCGTCTGACATTGTTGGCTTTATATATAGCGTTGACATTGCCACTGCCCTTTTTGGCAATGGTGACTCAAGCCCCTGTTCCTCCTGGTCTGTTGAGTGTGGGGGTGGCGATCGGGGCGGTGGCGTTATATGCTGCCCTAACGGAACGGGTGATTGTGAATCAGCAGGGTATTCAGGTGACTTATCCGAGTTGGGTGCCGTCGCTGTTTCGACGGGGATGGTGTTTGGCATGGCACGATGTGCAAGCACTCAAGCCGCGATCAACCGGACAAGGGGGCATTGTCTATTATTTTTTGAGTCGTCAAGGCGAGGCATTTCTATTGCCGATGCGAGTGGCGGGGTTTGCGCGGTTGGTGCGCTATGTGCAGGCAAAAACAGGCATTGACACCGCTGATGTGCGTCCGCTGGCTCAGCCGTGGATGTATCTAATTTTGTTGGTGTTTACGGTTGCATTACTCTTGATGGATGCCTGGACAATTTGGACAGTCAACAATCAACCGCCCCTTTGACATAAATTTGGCGATGTAAAGCAGTTTCCTTGACGGGGTAGTCTCGGATGATGAGCAAGGGTCATTATTGGGTCATGAGTGAGTGGTAAGGATTAATCAACCAGCGATCGCTGAACCGTCTATCGGTGAGCAGTTGCGCCTGGAACAAGTGAGTTTAAAGTCGGTGGTTGGGTCGCAATTGCTGCTCAACAATGTTTCGTTTCAAGTAAAGCGAGGCGATCGCATTGTGGTGATTGGTCCGTCTGGGGCAGGTAAAACGTCGTTGTTGCGATCGCTAAATCGGTTGATCGAGATCAGTCAGGGCAAGATTTATTTTGAGAATCGAGATATTCGGCAAATTCCGGTAGTGCAGTTGCGTCAACAGATCACGCTTGTTTTACAAGAGTCAAAGTTGTTGGATATGACGGTACGAGAGGCGTTGACCTATCCTTTGCAACTGCGGGGTATCTCTCCTGCGGTGAGTAAGCAACGTCTGGATACCTGGTTGGAGGAATTGCACATTCCGTTAGACTGGCTCGATCGCACTGAGACTCAACTATCGGTGGGGCAACGTCAACTGGTGGCGATCGCTCGTGCATTAATCACAGAACCGAAAGTGCTCTTGTTAGACGAACCCACCTCAGCATTAGATGCCGGACGAGGAGCCTATCTGATGCAAGTGCTGACTCGACTAGCGGAACGCGGCACCCCAATTGTGATGGTGAATCACCAACTCGATCTGGCTCAACAGTTTTGCGATCGCCTTCTTTACATGCAACAAGGGTCACTCTTGCAAGATGTGGCTGCTACTGAGGTGAATTGGCAGGAGTTAAAAGAACGACTAGTGCAAGCAGAAGAGCAAGAAACTCAAGAGTGGACGTGAGGGAGAAAAGAAGAAAGAAAAAAGAAGAGGGAAAAAGAAAAAAGAGGGTAATGAATGACGAGCCAGGTTTGGCAGAACAGATAAATCTTTCACTCGTCAAACATGCTATAGAACGCAAAAATGCATGACGTTACTTATATATAATCTTGATTGCAACCCCAACTCTTGACCTCAATGCCAGATGCTGTAAACCCTCATATAGCAGAGTTTTTGAGCTAATTAAGGAGATGAGTCAATTGGATATTCGCGAAGATGACTTAACGAGTCAAAAGATCGCTGATTTGCTTCGAGAGCATCTCGACAATATGCATGAAATTACCCCACCCGGAAGCGTTCATGCTCTTGATTTAGAGGGGTTGCGATCGCCCAATATTACTTTTTGGTCGGCTTGGGAGGGAGAGGAATTATTGGGATGCGGAGCATTGAAAGAACTAGATTCAAACAGGGGTGAAGTCAAATCAATGCGTACGGCTCAGACTTACCGTCGTCAGGGGGTTGCCTCAAAAATTCTTGAACACATCATTCAAGAAGCTAAACGGCGTAGTTATGATTGTCTGTATTTGGAAACGGGGGCTTTGGCTGAGTTTGCTCCAGCACGAGCGTTGTACCTGCGATATGGGTTTGAGTATCGAGGTCCTTTTGCAGATTATCTGGATGACCCAAATAGTGTGTTTATGATGAAAAAACTCTAGGATGTGCAAAATCTCTATGCTTAAATAAAAAAGCTTAAATAACGAATGTTTTCACAGATTATCTACATAATTTAGGGTTGCTAATCGACTGAGAATGTCCAGTTGTGTATCAAGGAAAAACATCTGTATCGAGCAATATTCTCACTAAATAGAGCTTGCTTAAAAAGTGTCCCAAGGGTTCTGGGAAGGCTTTTTCAGTAAACCCTATTGAGTCACCACCCATGTTTACACTCCAGGTCAAAGAACAAACTTTCAGGATTACCTCTACCGCAAACTTGGATTAACCTTTCTGTTGCATATTGATTTCTCCGATGTTCACAGTGTTGGAAAGCGTTAGAATCCACTCAATTGAAGAAATTATATCTCCAAGAGGAATTGGAACTTGCTGCCCAAATCTGCCTTCTTCAATATCTGTTAGTACTTCTTCTGTGGCTACATTTCCAGGATTGATGACTGTAACACCAATCTTGTAAGCATTTAGAGCGATATTTAATGCTTGTGCTGCGCCTCGTAATCCAAATTTTGATGCTGTATTAGCTACCTCGATCGATGCGGCGTTATCTAAACCAGATAATGAGCCGATAAAGATAGCTCTTGGATTGTCCGATTTGACAAGGTTTTGGGTGAGTTGTTTAGTGAGTTCGATAGGAGCAATCGTATTTACAGCTATCACATAGCGAGTTTCTTGATCGGAGCTTTGCAGAAAGTTGTATCGCTCTGTAAACGCACCGTTTTCCCATACTCCCCCCATGAATAACAGCGCATCCAAGCGTGACTCACCAACAGTATCAACAACTGATTGTATCCCTTCCGCTGTGGAAATATCTGCTTGAATCCACTCTCCTGCGATTGGCTGACTTCTTGAAACAGAGATTACATTCTCACCTTTTTGAGAAAAATGTTGAGCAACAGTCGCACCAATACCTCGACTAGCCCCTACAACAAGAATTTGCTTTTTCTCTGATTTCATTTCAATCTTTCGTGATGATGTTTGATTAAAACATAATATTCTGCTTTATCCACCGCTAATAATCTTGAACGCTGATAGATCATTTTTCAAATCGGGTGCAAGCGGGTTGTTAGATTGGCTGGAGTGCGTCCAATATATACGTATTAATCATTTTGCAGCAGCCAAACATTCTCTTTTGCTGCACATTGTCCCTTTAATCCACCAGGAACATTTTCACTGGCAATGGGAGTGAGGTGATAACTATCGCGATAGTGTTGATTGACTTCCTCATGACTAATTGAAAAAGGAGGACCCTCCATCAAACGTTGGTCGTATTCATAGCAAATTAGCAGCTGGGGTGCTTTATTAGTAATCTCCATTAAATGTGCTGTATATCGATTGCGCATTTCTTGAGGTAGAGCCACTAAAGCTGCTCTGTCATAAATTGCATCGACCAAGCCAAGCATCTCACTCGACAAATGAAATATATCACCCACAAATATGTCTATATTTTGTGCGCTGTAATGATCGATTTCACCAACTCCCGATATTTTGGGTTCTACTCCAAGCTCCACAAATAATTGCTCGATGGCTATTTTGCTCAGTTCAGCTCCAGCAACACGATAGCCATGAGAAAGGAGCCAGGAAATATCAAGAGTTTTGCCGCACAACGGTAAAAACACACGACTGCCATTGACCAAAGAAAAGTGGTTGATATATTTGACCAGTAGTGGGTTAACTTCACTTTTGTGGAAGGCAATCGCATTTTCCCTCCACCTTTGGTGCCAAAAACTTGCCTCCATAATAATTCCTTGACGAATTGACTTACCCCTAACACTATTATTAGCAGTATTGTCATGATGAGAGCTTTTTTGCTCTATGCTCTTCGTCCGTAGGTCAGCGGTGGGTAGGATTGAGTTTGAGCCAAAGTGCTCATTGAGTGTCAAGCTTTCGTAAGCGATCGCTTACTCTTCCGTACCACACAAGTAGTTAGTCATGTGGGTCATGCCCTCCGTTAAGTCAGAGGAAGGATTGCTGATCGATTGCAGGGCTTGAAATGCATCAGACCAGAGGCGTTGTTCAGCAAAGTAACGAGCACGAGCAATGGCGATCGCCTCTGTTGACTCTCCAGCGGTTTTGAGTTGGTTTTCTAACGCTTGCAGCTCACGCGTAATGCGATCGCGCTCCTGTCCGCCCATCACCTCAAAGGTATATTGCTGTCCAATACCCGATGCAGTATCTAACTCCCATTCATAGACTTGTCCTGGTGTTAGAGGTGTGCCATTGTAGGAAATACTTTGAGTGCCGCTAGAGAGAGACTGCTGCCACAGAGGAGTTGGGTTGTTGACCGAGCGCAGAATAATGTGTCCGGTTTCTCCACGCCATGCAAAGGTGGGGCGATCGCTCCAGATGATATCTGTTTCTCCCAGCAGACCGGGGCTAACGGCACAGAGATCGCCGCGTGATCCGAGAGGCGGTTCTTCCCGTTCCAAAATGGTGATCACGTCTTGAATCGACGGAGGGGTAGAAGAGTCTTGGGCAACTGTGCGAATGGGGCTAAAACTAGCGATCGCACAAACTAAAAATGGCAGTGTGAGTAAATTAAGGCGACGCATAATGATTTTTCCTTAGAGACAGCAGAACGTACACCCAGAACAGTGATGAGGGCAATAACCAGGGCAACAGGACAGCTACGGAAAGATACAACTGCAAACCAATCAGCCCATACCCAATGGGAAGCGTGATCACACCCAACCGAGTAGTATAGCGGAGGCGTTTATCTGGCTGGGACAAGTGCCATACAACGACAGCACCTTTGCCTGCGATCGCCGCCAATAGCACCATCCACAGATCGGGAATGGGAACCACCAGTCGATGCGATAGCAGATGGTGAATCATGTAGGCGTGTGCCTCTGCCCCGGTAAAGTCGGTGGGAAAGTTACCGCTAGATGTCGTAGATAGGCGATCGCGCCAGAAACCCATCGCCGCAGGCAAGGGGAAATAATCGGCTTGATCGGCATTAACCCCTGCTTCGTCATAAGCACCCGCCGCGATAATGACGACCTGTTGAGACAGGTGAGGTAATTGGGGAGTGGTGCCCTCTTGCCCCAGCAGTTGCCATGCAGAAATGCGATCGTAGGCGCGATCGGGGGGAATCGAGAAGTCAATGATGGGATGCAGCCAGAGTTGGTTGAACTGCCCCGACCAGCGACGAATGGAGTTGAGATGGAGTTGCCGCAGTTGAGCGACTTGTGGATGGGTTGGGGCTAGTTGGTCAACCGATTCTAAAAGTTGCAGGCGCAAGTCGGTTGTGCTGGTGAGCGATGGTTGTGGTGTATCGGAGGTTGTCTGGTTCATAGTTGCCACCAGCGACAACAGATAGGCAAAAGGACAGAGACGGTCGCATTCTGATTTAGTTTTGGGCAACCGCACATAGGTGGGAATGCCTGGAATGTAGCCTTGTAAACTCCAATCGGGTGACGCAATGCCAGTTCCTTCACCCACGCTAATGGGCTGTCCGTTAGAGTCGTGAATTGCTCCAAACACGAGCCACATCTGGTGATTCACTGCCGAGCGCACCGATTCCGCTAAAACCTGATCTTTTCCAGGTTGCTGACGATCGAGCACATAATCCACCCCAACCACTTTGGCATCTAAGGCTACCAACCGATCTATCAGTGACGCGAGATAGACGCGATCGATAGGATTGGGGTTGCTGATGCCTGATAGGCGAATTGACTTGTCATCAATCTGCACTAACAACACAGGGGGCGGATCTGCGGGAGGAACCTGAGCAGTGATGGCTCGATATATCGCCTGAGCATAGACTCGCTGACTCAGCAACCAATCCTGAACCGGATTGAGCAGACTCAATGTACCTAAGCTGACGAGAGCGATCGCCTCCCATCGGTTAGGCAAAAACGGTCTTACTCGTTGTCGCCAACCCGCAGGCTGAATCTGAAACAGAGCCGCATCAGGGTGGCAAAACAGCGATGGAATCAAATATGCCGAGGGATAGGTCAGGTTTTTTTCTAATTTAAGAAACTGGGATGCCACCAGTAGCGATTCCTGAACGTCTTTGTAATCTGCTAGATTTTGCAGAAACCGCACTAAAAACTCCTGTGCTACCCGATTGTGAATCGGTTCCCGCATCACGGCTACTTGGCTGAGTCCCAAATCAATTAGGGATTCGGCAATATTTAATCCGCTGCACGAGTTAAAGATAGCGAACTGTAGTCCTTGTTCTTTGGCGCGGGTGAGATAAGGGGCAATCTCATGAATTGTCATGGAAACGTTGGGGGCGATCGCCAACTCTCCGCCTGTAATCTGGGTTTCGTTGCTGTGCCCCGCAAAAAACAAGATATCCCATCCGGCTGGGTCAGCGATCGCTTCCCCAATTCGAGTCTTGAGTTCGCTACTAGACCCCCTTGCCTGCCAACCGACAAACCGCACATCGGCTAACCGAGAGAGCGATCGCACCGCATCGCGATCAGTTTGAAAGTTTAAGCCCGAATCGTCGCCCATGATGGCTAAAATTCTCGCCTTTGATCGGTTCTGTCGTCTTGGTGCAACGGTTTCTGCACGAATATTGGCAGGAGTACGAACAATGCGAATCATGCCACTGGCAGCAAATTCAGTGCCAATTTCCCATGCTTCCCAGGGCAACCGTGCCAGATCGAGGGGAGTACAGGTCAAAAATAAATTCACAGCTTGTTGTTGCTGGCTGGTGTTGCGGCTCGCCTCCGCAATCCTGGCGCGAATTTCATACAACTCACCACTCCGCAACCAGCGATGAAACTCATACAACAGCTTGGCTTCGGCTTCAATTAAGCGGGCGTGCCAATCAACGACAGAGGCCAAGCCCCCACTCTCAGCCGCACGTCCGCGCAAGGGTGAGTCAGGTTGGGTGATTGGGGTGAGGGGCAGAGTGGCCGTTTTGTAAAATGTGAGATAAACATGCTGCCACTCCTGAAATAAGGTGGCTAATCCGGGTGGATAGGGCAGACTGGTAACTAGTTGTTGCCCGCGTCCCCACGACAGTTCAAACAGACAGGTTTGTTCAACCTGCTGAACTTTGAGTCGAAAGAGAGGGGGCTGGGGGGACATGGGGGAAAATAGAAAAAAGAAGAGAGAAAAAAGAAGGATGAAGGATGAGGGCTAAAGGAGAAGAGAGAAGAAGGAAAAAGAAAAAGAAGGATGAAGGATGAGGGCTAAAGGAGAAGAGAGAAGAAGGAAAAAGAAAAAGAAGGATGAAGGATAAGAGATGGAGGAAGGCTGAAAGATAAAAAAGGGGGAATTTGCACTAATTTTTATCCTTTATCCTTTCATTCTGCTGTGGGTTAAAGCTAAAGGGAGGAAAGGTGACGACTGCACCATTTGCCATATCTACCGTGATCCAAAATTGTTCGTCCCAATTGCCAATAACGCGCCCATAAAGGTAGCTCTGGGAGTCATCAGGAGCGATCGCCCGTTCCACTAACACCTGATCTTGATCACGGATTTGTAGTTTGATGCCAGCGGGAAGGTCGGTCGATTGGCTACCTAGAATCACCAGCAGTGACCATTCGGGAGCCGCCGCCACTGAGGGCAATGCCCAGGCAACCGCATAGAGGCGTAACGCAACCCTGCCCCAGTGTAATTCTCGGTAGGCCCCTCGCGCATCCGCAGGCACGTCTACCCCCACCCGCCCTAGCTCGGTGATCAGTTGCTCAAACTGCTCAGGGGGAGATTCAGCGGTGACACCGCGATAACGCATGCCAGGAGCAACAGGCGGGGGAAGTAGCACCCAGGTTAACTCTTGGGCGATCGCATCCAGTTGATTTTGAACCCACAATCCGGTGTTGATGGCTCCTTGCAACAGAGTTGATGCGGTGTTAGCAATGGCTTCGACGGCTTCTCTAGAACTGCCCACAAGAAGTTGGGTTGTGGTGGGTTGAGTTGCAACCTGCACTCCCCCTAGAGGCAGCGCAGCAGGTTCTAAGCAACGTAGATATAACAGCAAATCGTTGGCATCGGTCGCGAACCAATGTATAGGCAGGGAATAGGTGCCATTGGATTCGAGTGTTAAGGCCTGAGATTGCTGATATTGCCGTAGTTGATCCGATCGCAAGATCGCTTTGATCAGCACCTGTTCTTGTTCTTCTTGGACTTCCAGTAAGACATACAGTTGAGCGGCTGACGCAGGGGAGTCGATCGCTGCTTCAGGAACGGTTACGAGCGTATCGGTCAAACTGCCCATCGTCAATAGAGCTACCTTAAACTCGCCCACCGTTATTGTATGAACGCCAAAGAGAGCAGGGACTGGTTTCTCTAGGGTCAGTTCGGGGGCGCGATCGCTCAGCCATTGTTCAAATCCAGCCAGTGCCAGCGCACTGAGATAGGTCTGCCACTGGTGCTCAGAGGGAAGGGTTTGGCTCTGTTGCAGAGCCTGATCGATTTCAGCTTGTGAGAGAGAGATGCTATCCAGGGCGATCGCTTCGCTGTCTAAGTGGGTATCAGCATCCATAAACGAGTAAGTCATGATTCGGTGTTCCTATGGTCAAGATATTGACACAATCTGCGGGCAAACAGACTGTCTAACGGGCAATGTTTGGCAACGCTGGCCTCGGCTTCGGCTTGTTGTAAAATAGCCGCAATTTGTTCATCCAACGCTGCCTCTAGAGTTTGGTCTAAACTTTTTAGGCGGTTGGGGTCGGCGTATTCTTTGGCTTTGTCAAGAATGCGATCGCGTAGGGTTAACAATAGGTGCTGTCGTACCTCTGCCCGAAACTCCTTAAGTTTGAGCAGGCGAGTTACTTGATATTGTGCTTGCAACCCCACTTCAACCGCGATCTCGGTCATCGATCGCCCCTCACAGTGAAACAGGTACATCGCCGAGAGAAACTGTTGGATGGTCTCACAGCCTTTGCGCCGCAGTTGCCCCAGGCGATCGCTGGTAACTTGTGCCAGGGTTTGATCGAGGGAAGTGAGAAACTGGTTGCGATAGAACGTCAGAAACTCGTTTTCTGCCTCTTGTTCGGTGTCGCGTTCAGGAAATAGAAGCTGGGCTGCCAAAGCTTGCTGTTCTGGCTGATCCAGTGATTCTGTGGGGGCCGCTCCACCGCGTACATAAATGCGATATTGCCGCAATAGAGTTGCCAGGGTTTGTAGTCGGCTCAATGTCGCTTCAGGAGTCAGTTTCTGAGTCACACCTTCGAGATATTGGGCAATTCGCCGCAACTGCTCTGGCGTTGGTGGGGGGCACTGCCCTTTTGCGCCAGATTGCCGTTGTTGCAAGCGGGCTTGCCGATAAATTAGGTGATAGCCCTGCAACAAGTGGGTTGCTTGATGAATCTCAGCGATCGTCAGGGCATGAAACTCGGCTAGAATGCGTTGCAGTTGCTTGGGGGTGGTGTCATTGAGGATCGCCCAATCGCTGATCAGATAGATGCCGTGATCTAGCAAAAAGGCATTCACCTCTTTGTCGTGCCGCACCAGACGAGTCGCCCAAGTGCTAAGGCTGGCTTTTGTTGGGTCAAAACTCTGCAAAATGTCAGTCGCCAGCGATCGATAGGTGGTTCTGGCAGTGACCTGAGGAAATCGCCGGACTTCTGGCACATCATTTAACACCAGGGGAAACAGGTCATATCGAGTGAAGCCATGCTCACTCCCAAACTGACCTTCTAGATGCAAGCACACCTGCTCAATCTGGTTGGAGATGTAACATCGCAAACAAATTTCAGCTAACCGGCGAGTCTCAGAATCAGTCGTGTTATTCTGCCAGATCTGCCAGAGTTGTCGTTGAATCGTGGTATCTGTCAGCTCAGACTGCCGCAGGTCTTCGCCAAAGTGTTGCAGCAGAAATGTTTTTGCTGCCGCAATCTCCTCAATCTGACGTTTTCCGGTAGCATCCAGTCGGACAAACTTCCAATACTTCACCGCAGAACTCATAACGCTCCTATCAACCCGGTAAGCGATCGCTGAAATTGTCTTCAATTGTTTCACCTCCCTTGACTGTGATACAGAGTTTTGACGAATCTTTTTCGTCACTCATCTGGGTGAGTCACTCATTCATAAATCTGAGGGATTGACACCTATGCAACTTCTGAGAATTGGAGAGTGGGGAGTGAGAAGCCTTGTTAGAATTTGGACAATTCCCGTTTGGCGCAATGGCACAGGAGGCGATCGCTATGACACCATCCACACTCAACGCTACAAAATGGACGGTTGACGACTACCACCGCATGATCGAGGCGGGTATTTTGAGCGATCGCCAGGTTGAACTATTAAATGGAGTGATTGTAGATATGTCGCCAGAGGGAACCTCTCATGCCGCTTACTCCCAAGACTTTGCAGACTACCTGAGATCAGTCCTGGGCAACCGAGTTAGAATTCGAGAGGCAAAACCCGTTACCCTGTCGCCCAACTCTGAGCCAGAACCCGACATTGCCGTGGTTGCGCCTCACCCCGTCAGCGTTTATCTAGAGCATCATCCCTATCCAGCCGATATTTTCTGGGTGATTGAGTATTCTAATTCCAGTTTGACCAAAGACTTAGAAGCGAAAAATGTGATTTATGCCGCTGCAAGCATTCCCGAATATTGGGTGGTCAACCTCAAAACTAAAGAACTAATTCTGTTTCGAGAACCCCAACCCACAGGCTACAGACTACAAACCCCCTACACTGCTGAAACCATTGCTCCATTGGCGTTCCCTGAAGTGGCGATCGCTGTTAGCCGCTTACTCAATGGATAAGGACAAAACACACTATAGAGAGAAGCGAATACTATGACACCATCCACACTCAACGCTACAAAATGGACGGTTGACGACTACCACCGCATGATCGAGGCGGGTATTTTGAGCGATCGCCAGGTTGAACTATTAAATGGAGTGATTGTAGATATGGCTCCAGAAGGAATCGACCATGCTGACTTGAGCGATGAAGCTGCACAGTATTTGCGTGGGTTATTGGGCGATTGCGCCAAGGTTAGGGAGGCAAAACCGATTACTTTAGCTAACCGATCGGAGCCAGAGCCTGACCTGTGCATCTGCCAAAACGTACGGTATAACTCTCACCATCCCTATCCTGAAGATGTTTTCTGGGTAATTGAATACGCCGACTCTAGCTTGAGAAAAGATTTAGAGGAGAAGAATGTCATTTACGCTGCGGCTGGCATTCTCGAATATTGGGTCGTCAATCTCCGAACCAGAGAACTCATCGTGTTTCGTGACCCTCAACCTGAAGGCTACACCACTCAAACGACTTATACCGCTGAAAGAATTAGTCCCTTGGCTTTTCCAGAGGTGGCGATCGCTGTTAGCCGCTTACTCAACGGTTAAGGAAAGAACAACTACCATGACCACAACACAGCAGAAACTAAGTTTTGAAGAGTATCTAGCCTATGACGATGGCACGGATACCCGGTATGAATTTGACGATGGAACCTTGATTGAAATGCCCCCTTCAATTCGCCTGCATCGCAAAATTGCTCAATTTCTCGAAGAGTGCTTTCGACAAGAGATTAAACGCCTGCAACGACAGTGGGATACAGGACGAACCGATGTTGGGGTAAAAACCCAAAAGCTCAACGGCAAAACGATGTGTCGCTATCCAGATTTAGTTGTCTTTGATGCGACTCATCTCGACTCAGCCGAGGTGGATGTGATTGACTTTGCCCCTGAAATGGCGATCGAAATTGTCAGCACGGGTGCCAAGAATCGCAAACGCGATTACGAAGAAAAGCGTTATGAATATCGGGTTCGAGGCATTCGAGAATATTGGATCATTGACCCCGAACACCAAAAAATAACGGTTTTACGCCTCGATCAGGAAGCCGACTTTTATGAGCAGGATGAGTATCGAGGCGAGCAAATCATTCAATGCAACACCTTCCCAAGCTTGCAACTAACCGCTAACGAAGTTTTGCAGCCTCAAGAGCCATAGCCAAGCAGTACAGGAACTCACAAGCTCAATCCAAGAAACCCAGTTTTTGATTCCCCTAGTGAGTGTCAAGAGAGCTGAATCCAACCCAAAATCTTAAGTCATAAAGGCAAATGGCAAACGAGAAGCACTTAGAGATATTGAGCCAAGGAATTCCACTCTGGAACGATTGGAGGAGGAAGAATCCAGCGGTGAAACCCGATTTGAGTAGAGTAAACCTCGAAAACGCTGTCCTTTTTGGTGCTGATTTCAGCAGAACTAACTTAAGCAACACGAAATTCTTTCGCAGTAACCTATCTCATACCAATCTTCTTGATGCTAACCTCAACCATGCCGACCTAAGAGGAGCCAACATTGATAATGCTAATCTTTGTCAAGTCAGCTTTGTGAAAGCTGACTTGAGTGGTGCAAATCTTAGTTTTGCCAATCTTGAGGACGCTGACATGAGTCAAGTGAAACTTAATGAAGCTATTCTTACTGGTACTAAACTACGAAATGTTGTCTTAAAGAATGCTTCTTTAACCCTTGCTAACTTAATTTATGCAGACTTTTTGGCTGCCGATCTGCACCACGCAGATTTGCGTAATGCCAACCTAGACAGTGCCGATTTGAGCCAAGCTAGTTTAATCGAAGCTGATTTACGTTATACCAATCTGAATGGTGCTAATTTGACTAATGCCAAGCTTAATAAAGCAAACCTCTGCCAAGCCCAGATCATCGGAACAAAGTTTCAGGGAGCCATAATCACAGGTGCTTGTATTAAAGACTGGAATATTAGTGCCGAAACTGATTTGCAGGATGTTGTTTGTGAATACATTTTCCTGGAGTGGGATAATGATTATGGTGAGGATTATTACTTCGATCGCCGTCCTCATGATCCCGATCAAATCTTTGCTCCAGGTGAATTTACTAAACGCTATCAAATTGTTTTAGAGACTGTAGATCTCTTCTTTAATGACGGTATTGACTGGAAAGCATTCCTCAACTCCTTAAATGATTTGCAATCAGAATATGGAAACGAAGTATCTATTCAAGGCATTGAGAAGAAGGCAATTGGAACATTTCTGGTTCGATTGGAAGTACCACTAAATATTGACAAAGAATCAATCGAGCGGCAGGCAAAAGAATTTTATCAACATCAGCTTCAATTACAGGAGGCTCAGTACAGACAACAGCTTCAAGAACGCACAATTGAACATCAAAATGAAATTATTGCGTTGCATCGGAAACATAGTACAGAAAGAGGACTAAAAGTGACCCATCAATCTATTTTTGTAACTACTCAGGCTGAAGAATTAGGGGAATGGGATGTCCCAGGAATAGCTGTTCTAGGGCATCAAGTAGAGGATGCCCCTGCTTTTTAAGAGTGG
>JANRJA010000117.1:0-7079 GCA_033764315.1 Oculatellaceae cyanobacterium bins.114 | reverse complement strand
TGGGTTGTCAGGGTGTCACGACTTCTACAGGGTTTCCAATTAGCTCCGTCAGCCAGAGTTGAGTTAATCAACTCCCAGGAATGTTTTTTATTCCGAGTCTCTTAGTGCCACTCAAACATGTGGCAATTTTTTAGAGTGCGTTTCCCCTGAGACATGGCTTTGTGCGTGCTTGTTCGCTTACTTAGCGTTCAAATTGCTTTGAATTTAACTCCAACTCGCGATTTTTATAGTCACGATTTCCCCAGACATAGGTTAGAACAGTTACACAGGTGTCAAGACTAGATGCCGAGACTCAGTTGTGAGATAGCTATATATCCAAACTGGTTTCAAGGGTTGAGTGCAGAGTTTAGGTCTGCTCTCACCGCTCAGGCAGTCTTTAAGTTGAGCGATGTCCTGATTAGCCCTTGCTTGGATTGAACAAATTATCTATGCGAATTTAATTGCCAAGCTCTAACTTCACGATCTAACCCCACACAGCTCAACCATAGTTTTGATTTGAAGGAGAAATCGTTCATGGATACCGCTAATCCAGAGCTTGACAGCATCAACCGTCAATTGATGAGCCTGGAGCGTCCTAAAAAGCCCAAAATGCTGGTCGTAGATGATGAACCAGATAACTTAGACCTTTTGTATCGCACATTTCGGCGTGATTTTGAGGTGCTGAGGGCTGAAAGCGGGATTATTGCTTTAGATATGTTGGCAACCGAAGGTGAGGTTGCTGTAATCATCTCTGATCAACGCATGCCAGAGATGAAAGGTACAGAGTTTTTGAGCAAAACTGTGCCACAGTTTCCCAACACAATGCGAATTATTCTGACAGGCTTTACAGACGTAGAAGATTTGGTAGAAGCTATTAATTCAGGGCAGGTGTATAAATACATCACGAAACCCTGGGATCCGGGTGAACTCAAGCTGGTTGTCCAACGAGCTGCTGAAACCTATGACCTGTTTAAGCAGCGCAGCGAAGAAGTACGGCGGGCACAGGCTCAAACAACTTTGCTCCAGACTATAGTGCAAGTCACTCAGCAATCTGGAAGTTTGGAATCGTGGCTCCAACCCATTGCGACTGCCTTTGGTAAAACGTTTTGTGCAGCGGGTTGTATTTTGCAATTGGTTGAAGGAAATGAATTAGGGATCGCTCAAGGAACCTATAGCACCCAATCCACAGTGAAGAATTGGTTGGATCAAGATCCCCTGACGAAGGAAGCGATCGCCTCTCAAAAAATGCAAGTTGCAGTTAATGTCCCTTGCCATCATGACTTGGTGGGTGTACAGCACTACAGTGATGCTGGGGTTCAAGCTCATCTGATTATTCCCATTACCTTTCAGACCGAGGTATTAGCTGTGCTATCACTGCAATGGCAACAACCTTGCACCTTACAAGAAGACGAACTCACACTACTACATTTGTGTGCTCAGCAAGTGGCATTGGCGATCGCCTGTGTTCAATACACTAGCTCCATTGCATAGCAGAGATGAATGGGTAACAGAAATGCGTGGTAACAGAGATTTTGCGATCTAACGATGACGCTGCTCCATACGATAGGGTTAAAGAGTGATCAATCAGTGACGTGCAGATGGCTTCAGACCCGACCTCAGACCAGATTCAAGCATTATTTAACCGCATCGCTCCTGTCTATGACCAGTTCAACGATTGGCTGAGTCTGGGGCAGCACCGCGTTTGGAAACAAATGGCAGCCAAATGGAGTGGTGCTTATCCTGGCGCAACCTGTCTCGACGTATGTTGTGGCAGCGGAGATCTGGCACGGCTTTTGGCGCGACAAGCCGGACTTCAAGGACAGGTGTTTGGGGTTGATTTTGCGGCGGCTCAGTTGGCGATCGCTCAACAAAGAACCGAAGACAGCATCCAACCGCTTCACATTACTTGGGTTGAAGCAGATGCATTACACCTGCCCTTTCAAGACAATCACTTTGATGCTGCCACGATGGGATATGGTCTACGAAATGTCACTGATATTGCAGGCAGTCTCAAAGAGTTGTGGCGAGTTCTCAAACCCCATGCGACCATGGCAATCTTAGATTTTCATCGCCCTCAAAGCCCTTACCTCCGCTCGTTCCAACAGTGGTATCTCCAATCAGTAGTCGTGCCAATGGCTCAACAATTTGGCTTAACTGAAGAATATGCTTATATCAGCCCCAGTCTAGATCGGTTTCCCACAGGCTCTGAGCAGGTGCAACTGGCAAAACAAGCCGGGTTTCATACTGTCACTCACTATGCGATCGCCTCAGGTATGATGGGCGTTTTAGTAGCCACTAAATAAAGGGCACTATAGAAGCAACTCAGTTAAAAACAAACAGTCAAAGTAACGGTGTAGGGTAGAAATAAGCAAGATTTAACTTCTTTAAACCCATGCCTTATGCAACGGCCAATACCGATTGCACCTTACCTTGTTAAACGTTAAGCATCACCCTTGTCGTATCAGCATTTTATCTCTCACCTGCTTTGGATCTCTTTACCCTCTGGTCACTCATTGCTCCTCCGGTTGTTGGTGGCATCATTGGTTATTTCACCAATGACATCGCTATAAAAATGTTGTTTCGTCCCTATAAAGCCATCTATATTGGCAACCGTAAAATTCCCTTTACACCAGGGTTGATTCCCAGTAATCAAGAGCGGTTAGCTCAACGAATTTCTAATGCCATTATGGGTTCGCTGCTCACCCCAGAGGAGTTGCAAAATCTGGCACGGCGATTGCTAGAAACAGAGCGAATGCAAGCTGCGATTCTTTGGTTACTCAAGTTAGCGATCGAACAGATCAAAGAAGATAACCAACAAAGAACAGCCACAATCTTAGCGGGCATTCTTAAAGACTTCTTAGGACAGTCATTACCCCGACTCGTCAAAGTATGGGCACGTCGAGACGATTTTTTAGAAGCCCAACTTAATCAAGTATTCGACCAGGTTTTGTTAGAGCTACAACTAACTGACTCACAAGCTGAACAACTTTCAGGCTGGCTATTAAAATCAGTCTTACCGCCCGATGTGTTGCGGCAAACACTCGTGAATTTTTTGACCGATCGCAATATTCAAATTATCGATGAAGGCTTTCGAGAGAAAACCAGTGGAACTTACTGGGTTGTTGCCAACCTATTTGGCTTGCGTAATACTTTGATTCGCTTGAGAACCTATTGTTTAGACGAGCAAGACGCTACGAATGCTGTGTTAAGCGAGTTGATTCAGTCGCTTCAAATTAAAGGGAGACTGCAAGAGATCTTGCAAAATGTTTCACTGCAAAACTTACCTGTCACAACAGTTCGCCAGTTGCGTAAAACCATGCGCGATACAGTCCGCAGTTATATTCAAGTTCGAGGGACTGAAATCCTTCAAGGCTTGAGCAATTCGGTTGATTGGGATCACTTCTCTAATTTACTGCTCAATCGGCTTCGCACGTCCACTGCGGTAGCAGATTCACTAGAGCCAGTCAGTCAAGAGCTTGCTTTAGTGTTAGAACGACATTTAGAGCGAGATCTAGAGTCAATCGTAGCCAAGGCAATTCCCATTATGAACCTGGATCAGGTGATTATTAATCGAGTCAAAGCAACCTCTCCTCAAGCTTTAGAAGCAGCCATTCAAGAAATTGTACGAAGTGAGTTGCAAGCGATCGTCAATTTAGGAGGAGTGCTGGGATTTTTTATCGGCTTACTGCAAGTGGTAGGGTTAGCCCTACGAGGAAGCCCTGGTTCTTGACACCAAAACAGAACGCCTAATCGGTTGTCGTAACCTGCTCAACTGTAGTTTCAACCGTTTTGTTCAATCGGCTTCTTAAATAAATCGTTGTGTGGCAAAGCTTTGCAATAGTTCACGTTTTAAGCACTGATTTATACACAAAACCCAGTAGAAATACTAATAGAGTAAATTAAGGGTGTAAGAACAGGACGTAGATTTACACATGCCTCCCAACAAAACCTCATGTAGGTTGTTAAGGATGGGATGATTAATATGCTAGTGGGTATATTAAAATCAGGGCTTGATCATCTAGATAGATAGTCAGGGTAAACGGTTTAGCTACCACAAGATCCTTCTTGTACATTGGTGCATCCACTGTTCTTAAAGGGCATTCTTCTACTTTGTATGATGCCAATTTATCTGTATGAATTGCTTAAAATGAGTGACTAAACTCTTCTTGGTCTTTGCAAATCATTCATCTTAAAAGTGCATCAATCTTGTCTCCGATCATGGATTTTAGAGAACAAGAGAATGAATCCTTCAAGTACAGTTTCACAACAAATTAGTATCACTCATCAATCTCAATCAGGATTTGTTTTGATGTCTACCATAAATGTTTTTGTTCCGACTCGAATTTTGAGTTCTGCTAACGCTCCTGATTTGTTGGCTTGGATTCGTGACAACCTAGATGCCGATCGCCATCATTTATTGATTAATCTCAAAAACATTTTATTCATGGACAGTACAGGTTTAACAGCCCTGATTACTGCTCATAAGATGGTGTCAGAGGTAGGAGGAAGACTGGGTATATGCGGGCTTAATGGTCAAGCTCGAATGCTATTTGAGATGACGAGTATGGAACGGGTATTTGAGATTTATGAGACGATGGCTGAATTTGAGCAAGCGATCGCTCCAGTAGATGCACCGATCACTCCAGAAAACGTTCCTATTTAATGACTCATAATTGTTGCTAATCGAGTTGCTAATTGATGGAGAAACCGTGTAAAAGCAGTGGTCAATGAATCACTGCTTTTTGCATTGTGATTGATAGCTGTTGCCAGGTTCTGCAAATTATAGGGTTGCCGAACCAAATTTTGGGTTTCATTTCTCGGTTCTACTCAAATCCTTTATCCTGGTATTTGCAGTCTCACTTGGAAATCACCTGTTTTCAGGAGGATTGCCTATCGATCGGGGATACCTCACAACTAATGACTATGGCTGACGTTTACACCGTAAGAATCTGCGATCGCCGTACTGACACCTACTCTGTCGTTCGAGTACCCGCCGATCGCTACATCTTACAAACGGCTGAGCAACAAGGGACTGACCTACCCTTCTCGTGTCGCAATGGAGCTTGCACCAGTTGTGCTGTGCGGGTGGTGTCGGGTGAGATTGATCAACCTGAAGCAATGGGGCTTTCTCGTGAATTACAAGCCCAAGGATATGCTTTACTGTGTGTCAGTTACCCACGCTCTGATTTAGAAGTTGCAACTCAAGATGAAGACGAAGTGTACGAGCTGCAATTTGGGCGTTATTTTGGGAGGGGTAGAGTGCGTCAAGGGTTGCCACTCGATGAAGAATAAAGGTTTGAATTGGTTTTGGGTGCAACGATTGTGGATTGTTGCTTGTCTAGCTGTTTTTCTTGGGGGATGCCAAGCAGTCCCTAATGTTTGGGGAGGACAGTCTTCACATCATTCCTCCTCGATGTCAGCTCGCGTGTCACAGGTCATGAGCGGTCAAACCATTGAAATTATTGACCCCGTGAAGCAAACGGCTGAGCGAGTTCGCTTGTTGGGCATTGAGACTCCCAGTTGGAAGCAGGAACCCTGGTATGGTCAGGCAAAAGAGCGGTTGCAAGCTCTGTTAGATCATGAGCCAGTTGTCATCTTAGAGTCAGATGTGGAATCAGAAGTCACCACAGCGGATGGGGAGGTGCTCAAATTAGCCTATGTCTGGAAAAATGGGGTGTTGTTAAATGAGCAGCTTGTTGCAGAAGGGGTTGTGTTAGCAGCGGTGCGATCGCCCAACCTTCGGTACGAACAGCGTCTTACTCGTGCTCAAGAAAAAGCTCGACTGTTGGGAGTGGGTATCTGGGATTCTGATCACCCAATGCGACAAACTCCCCAAGAGTTTCGGACAACAACGCCATAAGATTCTTTAAGACTCTTTATATTTGGCCTGTTTGTATTTATGACGTCTCTTTCCTTAGATCAGCTCCAACAATTTTTAGACATTGCCACTGAAGCCGCTTTGACTGGCGGAGAAATCCTTCAAACGTATTGGGGCAAGCTCGATAATATTGTTGAAAAAGGACGACCGGGCGACCTGGTGACAGAGGCTGATAAAGCCTCAGAGCAAGCGATTTTAAAGGTGATTCAGAGACACTTTCCAGAACATGCTATTTTAGCAGAAGAATCAGGGCGATCGGGCGACGCAACGACTGACTACCTCTGGGCGATCGACCCTTTAGATGGCACAACAAACTTTGCCCATCAATATCCTTTTTATGCCGTTTCAATTGGCTTATTGATCGCAGGTGTCCCCCAAGTGGGTGTTGTCTACAACCCGTTTTATCAAGAGCTATTTCGAGCCGCCAAGGGGCTGGGTGCAACCCGCAATCGGCAACCCATTCATGTTTCTAAGACTATAGAACTCAGCAAGAGCTTGTTAGTAACTGGTTTTGCTTACGATCGCCGCGAAACTATTGACAACAATTACGCTGAATTTTGTCATTTAACCCATTTGACTCAAGGAGTGCGGCGGGGCGGCTCTGCCTCAATGGATTTAGCTTACGTCGCTTGTGGGCGTTTAGATGGATATTGGGAACGCGGGCTTTCACCCTGGGATATGGCAGCAGGGGTGGTTTTGGTTGAAGAGGCTGGTGGGTTAGTCACGGCTTACGACAACACTCCATTCATGTTGCAGTCGGGTCGCATCTTAGCCACCAATGGTCATCTTCACAAGGCTCTTAGCCATACGTTGGGGCAAATTAAACCGTTTACAGAGTTTCAACCAGACTAGAGATTCAACCAGACTAAGGAGATTGGCAATGGAGGCGATGATCAAGATTCCTCCTCTCGTCGCTCTAGCCCTCTTGCTAGAAACCTCTTGCTAGAAACAGAGTGCCAACCTGCAAATTTATGGCAATCTAGTTTTCTAAGCCGTGTGCTACCGCCATAGGCGAGAAGCTCCTAAACGGAATAGTTTATTGTTTCCATTCATGTCAATTTTGCTACAAGTACACACTGAGGTGCACGCATCGTCATCGGAGTAGGGCAACCTATGAGAAACAGGTTCTCAAACGGGTTCTCTCTACATATTCTCGCTACGTATATAGCAGTCCTAAATCATTTGTGAGGCAGGTTGTGAGAGGCGGGCCCCCCCCGGGGGG
>JANRJA010000110.1:0-16955 GCA_033764315.1 Oculatellaceae cyanobacterium bins.114 | reverse complement strand
GCATGATGAACCCGTTCCCATACCTCATCTGGCAATCGATAGGCAGGGTTGATCTCTGTGAAGGACATCGCTCGTTAATCCCTGAAACATCCTTCTTAAAAGCATCTCACCCATTGAGACGTTTTCGGATAGGTTCTAAGTACTGCTTTTCACAGATAGGGTTCGGACATAAAACCAAGGGGGTGTGGGGGCGCAATCCCCAGCCAGGGGTTTCACCCCTGCACCCCAAATTCCCACCCCTATTTACGACGAGTTGTACTAAGGACGAGTTGTAAAGATGGATTTCTGAGAGATAGTTCTCCCTCATGTTGCTTAGCAGTGTCTCTCATCGGGTTATCTCCGGCGTTAAAAGCACGTTACTTTTGAACGAATGGTGTTTGTTAATCATCACGCAACCCAACAGAACCGACATCTTGCTCTAGAAAAAGAGCAATCCTCAACCCAACTCCCTAATATGTCATTACTGAGGATGGTTTAGAGTGGTACACTTGCACTAAAAACCCACCTGCGATAGACGTCGTTAACGACTACAAAGCCTATAACGGAGACATAGGTTACATCAGCAGGTAGACACAATTAGATTGAGAGTTATGGCAAACAAAACACAAAAAAATGAATTGCAAAAAAACTCAATGATGGCACATCTGCTCGATGCACTTGAGGCAGGGCAAGAGATTGGTCACTATGGCAGATTAGTATTTGCAATGGTGGCACGCCATTTTATGGATGACCAAGAGTTGGTTGACTATTTAATGAAAGACCCAGAGTGTAATGAGGGAGACGCTAAAGCGTTAGTGCGGCAAGTTGAAGGGAAAGACTACAACCCACCAAAACGAGAACGCATTTTAGAGTGGCAACAACATCAAGACTTTCCAATTTGTCCTAATTCTGAAGATCCTGATAACTGCAATGTCTACAAAGATTTGACATTTCCTGATGCAGTGTATGAGCACATTAACAGCTACTACGAGCAAAAGCCGACAGTAAGTTGAGGATCTCTTCCCTAATTTTCACAATCAGGGAAAGCTATTTGTTAGCATTTCGACGCGATGTGCAATTTAGGAATTTAGATCCCTGGTTTCCTGTTGGAGATGATTGAAAGGTGCCTCGTTACATCCCTAGAAACCGGGGATCTGGAATAGTTGCACATTGGGTATCCCAATGACCTGGATCTGAGGTTGCATACCCACTGTCTGGGGGCGAAGCTCCCGCATCTCTTACTTAATGCTGATGCGTAGGGCTTATCAATTTAAGCCGTTCAGTTGTGACAGTTCAACTGACATCCTTGCGGATAGCGGTCGTATCCCACGCTAGATCTACGTCGTGAATGAAATCTTCTTCATCCGCTTGCAACAGTTGCTCTAGATCTTTGGCGAGTTGTCGCGATCGCGCTGCGATAACGGTTTCATCTCCCTCAGTCATGGCAATTTCGTGTAATGCCTCTTCATCATGGTGTCTAAACGTCTGTGCAGCACGGTGAGCCTTATAAGAGCGAACTCCCAACAGTTTCAATGCTTCGACTCCCATGTCTAACGCTGACCCAAACGTCTCTCGTTGAATGACATCTACCCCTCGCCGAACTAACTCATAGGCGTGGCGGCGATCGATCGCCCGTGCCAAGATTTTAAGATGGGGATAATGTTTGTGTGCCAGATGAACGATTTCTAAAATTGCATCTCGCTCATCGATCGCAATCACCAACAGCCTAGCCCGCTCTGCCCCTGCCGCATGCAACAAGTCAAGCCGCGATGCGTCTCCATAAAAGACTTTCCACTCAAAGCGTCGCAATAGTTCAATTTGAGTTGGATTGTGATCTAACACTGTGATTTTGCAGCCATTTGCCAGGAGCAACCGTCCGACAATTTGTCCAAATCGCCCAAACCCAGCGATGATCACTGGGTTTTCGTTGTCATCAATTTCGTCTGCTTCGCGTTCAGGGGTCAGGTTTGCAAAGCGTGGCTGCACAAACTTGTCATTTATAATCATCAATAATGGTGTCAACATCATCGACAGAGCAACCACCGCCACTAAGGGTGCTGTTAGGTCAGGAGTCAAGACCCTAGTTTGAAGGGCAAAGGAAAAGAGAACAAAGGCAAATTCTCCTCCCTGAGCCAGCGCAAACGCCAGTAGAAACCCCTGACTCAATTGCAACTTAAAGACTCGCCCTAAGATGAATAAAACCGCAAACTTGGCGATCGCCAGTGTCACTACCAATCCCAAGATCAACAGCGGTTGCTGAATGAGCAAACTAAAGTTGATGCTGGCTCCCACCGAGATAAAAAACAGTCCTAACAGCAAGCCCTTAAACGGATCGATATCGCTCTCTAGCTCGTGGCGATATTCGTTATCAGCTAACACCACTCCTGCGACAAAGGTGCCCAGTGCCGGAGACAAGCCAACGAGTTGCATGGCTAGAGCAATGCCAATCACGAGCAATAGAGCAGTCGCTGTAAAAATTTCCCGTAGCCGCGTCGCCGCAATGAAGCGAAACACCGGACGCATGAGAAACCGACCGCCAACGATAATGCCCCCGACGACGATCATCACTAACAAAGCCTGTTGCCAGGGCGGTAATGCGGGCTGTGCCGATTCTTCGACCGCAACCAAAATTGCTGAATTAGCGGCATGCTTTACAGAATTGTAGGCTGATTCTCCAACCGACATTGCAAGCAGTGGCAAAAACGCCAAAATTGGAATAACTGCAATATCTTGAAACAGCAGCACCGAAAAAGCAGATTGTCCACCTTCGGTTTTGGTCAATCCTTTTTCGTTGAGGGTTTGTAGCACGATCGCGGTGGATGACATCGAGAGAATCATGCCAATGGCGATCGCCATCTGCCAGGGAACCCCTACCAAAACCCCAATACCTGCAAAAACCAGCGTCGTCACCACCACCTGTAAACCACCCAACCCCAAAATCGGCAGGCGCAGTCGCCACAATAGCTCAGGTTGCAACTCTAGCCCCACTAAAAAGAGCATCATCACCACCCCAAACTCAGCGAAGTGCATCACATCTTCGCCCTCTTGCCCCACCAGGCGCAGCCCAAAAGGACCGATCAGCACCCCTGCGATCAAATAACCCAGCACCGAACCAAGCCCCAATCGATTGGCGATCGGTACTGACAAGACTGCCGCCGTTAGATAAATAAATGCTTGAAAGAAAAACCCTTCATTATGCATGGTGCGGCACCTCTTGAGTTTTGATGACCTGATCGAGGGCTTTGTTGAAATAGGTAGCATGGGCGAGATGCTCCCAGGCAATGGTGCGATCGCGCAGAGCCACAATCACCCGCTTGTAATCTTCTACATGCTGCGTAATGTAAGCCTCATCGTTGAGCTGATGCACCCCATGAATCACAAATGGAGGAAGATAGTCCATGCCACAAAGCCGCGCCGTCTGCTCAAAGGGAGCCAGCAATTCTCGAATGGTGAAGTAGTTATGTCCCTCTCGACAATAGGCTTCTTGGCTACCTCCAGTCGTGATAGCAGAGAGAACTTTTTTACCGTGTAACGCTGTCCCCTGATGCCCATAGGCAAACCCATATTGCAGTACCAAATCTTGCCACTCTTTAAGGATCGCGGGACTGCTATACCAATAAAAAGGATGCTGAAAGACGATGATATCGTGGGCCAGCAACAGCTCTTGCTCTACCTTGACGTTGATATGGAAATTGGGATAGTGCTCGTAGAGGTCGTGAACAGTAACGGATTCTGTCTCTGCAACAGTCCGAATGAGTCGCCGATTAATCCGTGACTTTTCTAAAGCAGGGTGAGCGAACAAGATGAGAATACGGTTCAGATTGCTCATGAAGGTTGTAGAAGATCAAGAGATGAAGGCTATGTCAAGCCGTTTGAAACTAGAGCCTCAAGGAGAAGAGTAGCATTGCTGTCGCCATTGTTCTATCGCAAATCTTGTTTTTAATCGGTTTGGGGTCGCGGGTCAGGATGAGTCATGGGGCGTGAGTTGATGGTGCTGAGTGCTGAAATGAACTCTCCCATCCCCCTCTCTTACTGAATACCGATTCAACCATAAGCGATGTGCAAGTTGCTTTGCATCATACTCGTATTCAGCAACACCTAAAACTCTTAGCACACCTGCGCTCTGTCCTTATTCTTTGACTCTCAAGGGCAATGTCAGGTGAATAGTGGTGCCAACGTCAACTTGACTGGTCACTGAAATCTGCCCCTGATGCGCATCAACACAACGTTTAACGATCGCTAACCCTAGCCCTGTTCCTTGAATTGAGCGGACATTAGAAGCCCGAAAAAATGAATCAAACAGACGAGCTTGATCCGCTTCGGGAATGCCAATACCGGGATCTTGAATCTGAAAAAGGGCGACTTGCTCGACCGGATTAATGGTCAATAGAAACTGAATCGTGCTGCTTGGAGGAGAATATTTGATGGCGTTAGATAAAAGATTAGTCAAAATATAGCGCAACAGTTTCTCATCCATTTGAGCCTGGGCGCAGTCTCCCTGACTATTAAACAGAATCGTGTGTGAACTAGCCTCAACAATCGTAAATTCTTCAACTAGGTTGCGACAAAATTTTTCTAGTTCTAAGGGGGCTGGGGTGCATGTGAGCCGATTTGCTTCCGCTTGCCCCATCAACAAAACATCTTCCATCAGTTGATTCATCGAACGAACGGATGATTTGATGCGGTGCAGGTAGGCGGTTTTTTTGTCTTCTGTCACACCGCTGGGTTGCCCTAGCAACTCGGCTGCTGTCCGAATAACCGCCAATGGATTGCGGAATTCGTGGGAGACTGTCGAGACAAACTGAGACTTGAGCAGATTGAGTTCTCGTTCTTTTTCAAGTGCCTGGGCGAGCAGTTCCCTCTGGCGGCGATCGCTCATATCCCAAAACACGGCAACCACCCCCAACACTTCGCCCGACTGCCGCCTTAAAGGCGAGGCACTATCTCCCACAGGGATGTGCTTTCCTCCTCTGGCGACCAAGGCCGTAAAGTCATCGAGATAAGCCACTTGCTGGTCTCGAAGAACTTTTGCAACTGGATTTTCGGCTGGATTTTGAGTGATTTCGTTGACCAATTGTAAGATTTCGGTTACTTCTTTACCCAGAGCTTCATCCTGTTGCCATTCGGTCAAGGCTTCTGCCGCGGGGTTCATAAATGTAATACATCCTTGGGCATCGGTCGCAATCACCGCATCGCTCATTGAGTGTAAGAGGGTTGCCAGTTGATCACGGTTTTCTTGCAATTCTTGGGTAAGTTGATGTTTAAATAGCCCCATCTCAATGGCGACGCGCAAATCATTTGCCGTAAAGGGCTTAATAATATAGCCAAAGGGTTGAGAAGTCTTTGCCCGTTGCAATGTTTGGTCATCTGCGTAAGCTGTCAGGTAAATGACAGGAATGTCGAGGTGCTCTCGAATTTGGCTGGCTGTTGTAATCCCGTCGATCTCTCCTTTTAAGACAATATCCATCAAGATCAGATCAGGTCTGACCTCAGACACTTTGGCGATCGCCGCTGCCCCCGATGAAACGGTGTCTGTAACGACATATCCCAATTGTTTGAGTTGATTGGCAATGATTTTTGCCACAATCACTTCATCTTCGACGATCAGGATTTTTGGAGTAGCCATTCAACCTCAACTGTCATGATACAGATTGGGAAATTGTATGATGAATGTCATCCCACCACTGTGATCCACGACAAGCTCCCCGTCTAATTGCTCAGTTGCCAGAGCATAAACTAGTGAAAGACCTAAAGATTGGGTTTCTTGCCAATTGATCTGTTCGGGTAAACCAACTCCATTATCTTGAATAGTCAATTTCAAATGTTCATCAACCTGACACAACTTAATATTAATTTCTCCAGGTTGATCTATTAGAAAGGCATGTTTTAGTGCATTTGACACTAATTCATTGATGATCAATCCACAGGGAATTGCCTGATCAAGGTTTAAAATAACAGATTCTACATCCACATTTAAGGCAATCGATCCAGGAGAAATCTGATAGGTGGTTAACAAGCTAACCGCTAGATTTTGGATGTAATCGGCTACATCAATTTGTCCCAGATCGGATGAGGTATATAATTTTTTGTGAATCAACGACATTGATTCAATGCGAGATTGGCTCTCTCTGAGCGCATTTACAGTTTTGGTGTCACTTAATCCCTGCGCTTGAAGCTGCAATAGACCAGATACAATCTGCAAGTTGTTTTTCACTCGATGGTGAATCTCTTTTAATAACACTTCTTTTTCGGTCAGTGCCGATCGCAGTTGAGTTTCTACCTGTTGTCGCTCTGCTAACTCAGTTTGTGCTTGCTCAAAGGCTTGTGCCTGCTGAATGGCGATCGCCAATTGCACCGCTATTTGATCTAACAAATCGAGTTGTTCAACCTGCCATTTGCGGGGGGCAGAGCATTGATGAGCGACCAACAATCCCCAAAGATTGGCTTGGCATTCTTCACCCATTAACACAATAGGCACCACTAAATTAGCTTTGACCTCAAATTGTTCTAGCAATTGCAGGTGACACTCGGTTAATCCAGCGGTGTAAATGTTGTCAATCGCTTGTCTCCGTCCTTGAATATAAGCTGTCCCAGTTGTTGTTTGAAAACAGGTATCTTGAATCTCTGCATTTAATGCTGTTTGCCACCCTGCTGTAACAGCTTCTGCTACAACGGTTCCACTCATGTCTGGGGCAAATTGATAAACAACCACCCGATCGGTCTGGAGCCACTGTTTAATTTCAGACACGGTGGTGTTGAGGATCTCTTTTAGGTGAAGGGTTTGACGAATTCGTTGGGCGATCGCACTGGTTAGTTCTAGTCGTTCTGCCTGTTGTCGTAATGCTTGCTCTAGCTGTTTTTGTGCTGTCACATCTCGCCCCACTGATTGAATTTCGATGAGGTTACCTTGAGCATCAAAAATACCCAGGTTGATCCATTGTGTCCAGCCTATCTGACCATCAGAACGATAATCAGAATTGATATTTTCAAAAGTGGGTTGGTTAGGGCTAAGGGCAGCAATTTTGTGATACAGCACATCCACCTCTTCTGGTGAGACAAACGCGCTCCATGAAGTGCCAATCAGCTGCTTGAGAGATTTCCCCAAGGCTCGACAGAGGGTTGTATTGGCAAAGGTAATGGTGGTGTTAGCGGTCGATCGCAACACAAAATCAGTTTGAGTCTCTACAATTTGGCGATAGCGAGTTTCACTGGCTTGCAGGGCTGCTTCAGCTAGTTTGCGATCGCTGATGTCGCGACAGTTGACTACAATTCCGGCGATCGCCGGATCGTCTAAGAGATTGCGGGTCACTGCCTCAAACGTGCGCCAATCTCCATTCCTGTGCCGTACTCGATATTCCACCACAGGCAAACTAATCCCAGGTTGCAGCAGTGCCGATTGAATTGTTTGAACAATTACGCCCGCATCCTCTGGATGAACAAATTCCAGAGCACTTTTGCCCAATACATCTGCGTTGGAATATCCCAAAATGATCTCAGCCGAAGGGCTAGCGTAGCAAAAATTGCCTGCTCGATCCAAAATCGTAATGATATCGGAGGCATTTTCCACCAGTCCCCGAAATCGTCTTTCACTCTCTCTGATGATGGTTTCAGACTGGAGGCGATCGCGCAACACTGCTTGCTGCTCAGTGATATCCAGTGCTACGCCACCAATCGACAGACATCCATCTCGTCCTGGCAATAGAAACTTGTATACCAGAAATTCACCGGGGGTGCCGTCAAATCGAACTCCCGGTTCAATTGCCTCTAAAACCTGTCCGTGCTCAACAACGATCCGCAGGTTGTCTACATAGACTTCAGCAATCTCGCGGGGATACAGGTCAAACACGCTCTGTCCCAGCAAATCAGCGGGCACCTGAAACATGCGCTGATAGGTCTGGTTGACATATTCCATCCGTCCGTCTAAATCGGTAATCCAAGCAGACGTCGGACTATTGTCCATAAAGACCCGAAACCGCTCCTCACTTTCTTGCAATGCCTCTCTAGTTGTCATTAGCTCTGCAAGGGTGGTTTGTAATTGAGTCGTAGAACGTTTGTTAGCTCTGATCTCTCGGTTCACCAACCAATACAGCAGTCCAGAGGTGACGATTACATAAAACCACCCCTTAATAGTTTGTGCTTGAGTCAGGGTATCTAGCGGACGATCAAGCAGAATGCTTAACCCCCAATCTGAATAAAAAACCCACAGAAAGCCCATCAGAAAATAAATTCCAGCAATTTTAATAGCAACAGGAATTTGTTTTCTGGAGTGACGCCTGAATAAAGACGGTTTTTCTAACGGTTTTTCTAAAGGGGAACCATACTGTCGCATAGGGTCATGAATTTTAGAATCAGGAACTCTCTACTGGTGCGAATCGGTTGTTTTCTGATGGTCGGGCCAGCCAAAAATTGTTTCTGAGGAGTTGCCCTCATCCCCTAACCTTTCCCTTTTTGAGAGAAAGGAAGCAAGAAGTTTAATTGACTCTTGCAATTTCCCCTCGCTCGTTGTTGGGAGAGAGGGCGAGGGGATGAGAGGAAAAAATGGTACTAGACCTGATCGCTTGTGTGTACACAGTAGCGTAACCACGGAGGGAACTGAACTCAAAGTCTCCTTCCTCAAGGGTAATTTATGGGGATCTTGTAAGATTTTTGGAATGAGTCGAGATTTGTGTGTGCCGTAGCAAAGTATGCCGCAACAAGTATGCCGTAGCCAAAGGGAAAACTCTCAGCTGCCCATTTTACTTCTATAAGAGAAAGGATTTGTCGATGAAGTTAGCACATAGGCTGCAAAAAAACTCATCTCAATCGGCTCTGGTCTTAATTCTTAATGCTGTCCTTGGAGGTGCATCTAGTAGTTGGGGAACTGAACCCGGCGAATGAATACATGGCTATGAGAACAAAGTCTGCGGCTCGACTGAGCTTCGCCGAACGTCCGACGCGGACTGAGGGTTTTGAACCTGCGAAGGCAGATTTTGTTCTGGTAGATGCGGTTTCAACTGCCACTCCCCCGATCGTCAGATGCACCTGCCCCCGGTCTAACCAATCCTTTGCACAAAAAAGCCCCTCTCTAATCAGAGAAGGGCTTTTTGGTTGACTGATAATGAACTTACAAGTCGTTATTTGCCGTCGTGGTCAGCATCACCAGGAATGGCTCGCTCAACGCGATCCCACGCATCACGAGTTGCATGTTTGGCTTTGTCCCATGCTAACCGACCTTTGCCACGTCGCTGCTCGTAATCTGTTTGCAGATGAGGCTCAGCATCAGTGTAGGTCATACCCCGTTGAGAATACGTTGAGTAACCTTCATACCCTGTGCGGTAAGCTGGGTCATAATCGTCGTAGGTATAGCTAGACTCCGCATAGGGGCGAGTTGAGTAGTTGGTGCGCCAATAGTCGTTTTCAACAGTGGGGTCAATTTTCTCAGCGACTCCCTTTCCTGCCAAACCACCTGCCACTGCCCCAACGGCTGCTCCGACGACAGCCCCTACTGGGCCGCCAACAGCTCCACCAATGGCTGTCCCGATCGCACCAGCACCTGCCGCTCCAACACCTGTACCAACGGGGTGAGCACCGGGTTGACCTGAAATGGGGTCAAGATTAGCATCACGGTTTTGAGTTTTCTTATCGTCTGTCATGGATAAACCTCCATATTAAGGAAACCTTTCACCTGTGACGACCTAAATCGAAGTCAGTGAAAGAATTACTTACAACAGTAATGACAGAATTCAGCTATAGCGTCGGCTTTAGGATGGAGGTCAGCATCTATCAAAAGTGGCGGTTTTCTTTAAAGATTGCTGTTCTTCCTGCTGTAACATGGGTTGCAATAAACTTCCTGAATCTATTTATGAGCGTTGCTTAAAGCCTTGTAGCAAGGGTTAATCCCTATTCGTATAAAAGGTCTAGTCACAGGTCTAGTCGTTAAGGCAGAGGAAGTACTGTCACTCTGTATATAAAATAAAGATTGAGTTTAATGCAGTAAAAAGCTAATGGCTGACTCTGGAGCACGTCCAACAAAAAACAGACTGATGGCCTGGTGGGATACTTTGAATTCCCCTTCACGCTTGCTGGCGATCGCTCTAGCTGCTCCCCTGACTGTATTAAACGCCTGGGCATTTTCTAAAATCTTTGGCTATTTTCAATCTCTATTCATCATTCTGCTCACCTCTTCACTGCTAGCGTTTTTGTTGAATTATCCAGTGAGATGGTTTGAAAAAAGAGGTTTAAAGCAGGGGCAAGCTGCTGTTCTGGTGTTTTTAGCCGCTATTTTGTTGGTGTTGGGGTTAGGAGTCACCTTGCTTCCTCTGGCTTTGACTCAAGCTCAACAACTGATTGCTCGCTTGCCTGAATGGTTAGATTCTGGACGACAACAATTGCTCACTCTAGACGATCGGGTCAATGCAATTGGCTTGCCTATCAACCTGGATGGGCTGGCAGAGCAACTCAACGCTCAGCTAATTCGAGAACTGCAACTGATTACACGGCAGGCACTCAATTTGACGTTGAGTTTGACTGTGTTTACTGTGGTCAGAATCTTAGATGTGTTGTTGACCATTGTTTTGACGTTTTATTTGGTGCAAAACAGTCAAACTATTTGGCGCAGCTTGATTCAGTGGTTGCCAACGCAAGTGCAAACCCCGTTTTCTCAGACGTTGCAATCGAGCTTTCAAAACTACTTTTTTGGACAAGTCATCTCAGCAACGTGTATGGGGTTGGGATTGACCTCAGTGTTTGTTTTACTAAAAGTGCCTTTTGGTTTATTGTTTGGCTTGACGATCGGGTTTATGGCGTTGGTGCCCTTTGGCGGATCAGTGGGAATTGCCATCGTCACGTTGTTAATCGCTTTGCAAAACTTTGGTTTAGCGTTTCAGGTACTAGCCGTTGCCCTGATTGTGCAGCAAATTGTTGAAAATTTAATCGCTCCTAGAGTGTTAGGCACTGTGACGGGTTTAAATCCGTTTTGGATTTTTGTGTCGATTTTAGCGGGAGCACGGGTTGGGGGCTTGTTAGGGATTGTGTTATCAGTGCCGCTCGCAGTTGTGATTAAAGAGGCGTTGATTGTGGCGCGATCGACTCATCATAGTGATGGAGGTTCTGATGGTAGCTTCTACCCTGCTCCCCATGCAACGCTGGAAACGACCCCATCTAGTGATGAAGTCAAACGGTTGCAAAGCCCAGTGGTGACGGGTTCGGAATAAACAATTGGGTTGATTAGAGGTCGATACCATACACTAAGCTGCTTGCATCAGTAAATTGTTTTTTGAGAGCTTAAATCCTCTAGTTCACGCTAGCCGTCTAGCCTAAATCGGGTTTGTCGATGTACTAAATCTATGAGCCAATTGAATGACTTTTTGCGCGATCGCTATCATACAGATGCACTCAATTTCGCTTTGCCGGAGAACGAGATCATTGCCCGTCTTTTAGACCATCGTTCCATTCGCACGTATCGTCCTGATCCTTTGCCTGCTGGAACCCTGGAAACCCTGGTTGCTGCGGCTCAATCAGCCTCTACTTCCTCTAATTTGCAGACCTGGAGTGTAGTTGCTGTTGAAGATCCAGAGCGCAAAGCAACTTTGGCAACTCTAGCAGGCAACCAAAATCACATTCGCCAATGTCCGTTGTTTTTGGTGTGGCTGGTTGATTTAGCCCGACTCACCCACATCGCCGATCAGCGCGGCTTACCTCGCGATGGGTTAGATTACCTGGAGATGTTTTTGACGGCAACCGTTGATGCGGCCTTAGCCTCTCAAAATGCGGCGATCGCCGCTGAGTCCTTGGGATTGGGCATCGTTTATATTGGGGCATTGCGCAATCGCCCCGAAGAGGTGGCATCGGTGTTGCGACTACCGCCTCGTGTCTTTGCAGTATTTGGTATGTGTGTTGGTTATGCTGATTTGACTCGACCTGTTGCGATTAAACCTCGTCTGCCTCAATCGGCTGTGTTGCATCGAGAGACTTACAATCTGGCAGCACAGGATGAGGCGATCGCCCAGTACAACCAGGTCATGCACACCTTTTATGCTGAGCAACAGATGAGTGTCACTGGCGATTGGGCAGAGCATTCGGTGAAGCGAGTGGCAGGAGCCGAAAGCCTCTCAGGGCGCGATCGCCTGCGAGAAATATTGCATCGGTCAGGCTTTCCGCTGCTTTGATCAGCGATCTACTTGCCACCTGTAACATCAATAAATGAACCAGTTGTGTAGGAAGCCTGATTGGATAACAACCACACAATGGCTTGGGCAACCTCAATGGCTTCTCCCCCTCGCTTCATCGGCACAAACTCTTTGACTCGCTCGACCCGATGCGGTTCGCCTCCGCTGGCGTGAATATCAGTGTAAATAAACCCTGGACGGACGGCATTGACCCGAATTCCCTCTTCAGCCACTTCCTTGGCTAGTCCCAGAGTCATTGTGTCAATTGCCCCTTTAGACGCCGCATAGTCTACGTATTCACCAGGAGAACCCAGTCGAGCAGCGGCGGACGACACATTTACGATCGCTCCCCCTGCTCCTCCGTGCTTGGTAGACATTCGTTTAATGGCTTCGCGGGCACACAAAAAACTGCCTGTGATGTTAGTCATCCAGACCCGGTTTAAACGAGCCGCATCCATTGTCTCAACTCTCATTTGTTGCTCCAAAATGCCAGCGTTATTCACCAGGGCAGTGATCCGTCCCAGTTCCTCATCCACCCGGTTGAACAGGGAGACCACATCTGGCTCTAACGCCACATCTGCCGCAACCGCGATCGCCCGCCCACCCTGTTGTTGAATAGCGTCAACCACTCGTTGTGCTGCCTCTTGATAGCGACGGTAATTGACACAAATTGCATACCCCTGCTCAGCCGCAAGCAAGGCCGTCGCCGCGCCAATGCCACGACTCGCCCCTGTAATGATCAGAACTTTTTCCATTTTAGGGAGTTAACGCCTTCTCAATACGACGGTCTGGGACGAGCCACATGATGGCAACCATCACATACAGCATGAAAGCAAACCATGAGTTGACAAATGCCAACAAAATAGCAGCGGCATAAATTACCGGGGATATTTTGCCTTTGAAATCTTGCCCTAGCGCGATCGCCAACGTGGAATCTTGACCGTGATAAGCAATCAGAATTCGGCTCAGAATAAAATAGGCGATCGCCGAAAACAACAGCACTATGCCATAGAGAGCAACGGGCAAAGCCGCAAAGTGATTTTCACCAGTCCATCCTGTCACAAAGGGAATGAGCGACAACCAGAACAACAAATGCAGATTAGCCCACAGGATGCTGCCGTTGACCTGACGCACGGCTTGCAACATGTGATGGTGATTGTTCCAGTAAATCCCTAAATAAATAAAACTCAGCACGTAACTCAAAAATACTGGAAACAATTCACGCAGTGCTGCCAGATCGGTTCCATGAGGCACTTTCAATTCCAACACCATAATGGTGATGATAATGGCAATCACTCCATCACTGAATGCTTCTAACCTCCCTTTACCCATATTGATATCCTCTTTTATCCTCTCTATTTGAGCTGGTTGCAAAGTCAGTTTAGATATCTCGTACTTTACCGCGTCGAGTTCCATTTGAGTATGAACGGTTGATTGCTTCGTTGTTCATTGTTGTTCATTCGCCCAGAAGTAAATTTTGGGGCGAATGGCAGAAGTCCATTGAAATGAACTGAAATGCGGGTCTAGTTCTCTAAAGAGGATGTTGGCTTTGAGCCAGGAAATAATTTTTCTGGGAGGCTCAATCTTCATTTCTCAGGAAAAGAGAATGAGACAATATTGACCATTGGCTAGTTTGATTCTCCATTCAATTACCTTCATGAAACGCAATTCATCAGTCGAAGCTATTGTCAATGCTCTGCTGCCGTTGGCATTAATTTTAGGATTAGTGCTCATTCTTAGCTTAGATACTGAATCTGTAGAACAAGCCCAAGCCTTAGATAACCCGTTAGAAACGTGGATCAAACCCATTGTCGGTTATTTAGCTGCGGCTGCGGAAATTGCAGCGGCGATCGTCATTGGCAGTGCTATTTTTCGAGGAATTGCCTTTTACTTAAGAGGTTTAATCCTTCAGGGGCGGCAACCTGGTAATACGATTGAGTTGATTCGACTGCAATTGGGAAAAGTGCTAATTCTTGGTTTAGAGTTCACTGTTGCCAGTGACATTTTAAGAACGGCAGTTGCTCCCACTCGTCAAGATATTCTCAACTTAGGAGCGATCGTCTTACTCAGAACATTGCTCAATTATTTCTTGGAATTAGAAATCAAACAAGGTGAACAAACCCGTTTGAATAGTCGTGAAAATGATACATCAGAGCTGTTTTAGCGTCAGATCTAGTAACTTATCCAAAACTGCGATCGCCTCCTCTTGGTTGCATCTCCCTTCTCTTACCGTGCTTGATCATTTATCCAGGGAGTTGCGACGAAACCACTCAAATTACGGAAACAATTTTGCTGAAGTGGGATCTATTCTTAATAAAGCCTATTACGGGAAATGCAGAAATGTCTGTTGACTATGACTTGTGTGTAACTTCTTCAAAAGCAACCTTCGGCCAGACGGACTATAACCCAGCTATTTTCCTCAGGGGTGGGCTTATTGGTTTAGTGGCGACCTTGGCGATCGCCTGCCAACCCTCTCCTCAATCGGTGTCATCTTCACCCTCAATCGAGCCAACTCCCAGGGCAATCCGCACACCTGAGCCGATCGCCCCGACTGCTCAGGCTACACCCTCAAACCCGACAAGTTATATCAACGATCAACTGGGTTTTCAGTTTGCTTATCCCCAAAATTTTTTATTGAAAAGCTCTGAAGATACTTCTAAGGCAGCCGTTGAAGAAGATCTAAAAATTACCTTAGATCTCTGGGAACGGGAGCAATATAAAACCATCGAAGCTGGAAACTATGCGGGTGGGACTGAACTGCCACCCAATGTGCAAGTGGAAGTTTATCGCAATGGCGATCGCCTCTCCTTGCAAGATTGGGTGACTCAGAGCGATCGCTTTGTCATGCGAGGTGAGTTTCAAACTCAGGCGATCGCGGGTCAAGAAGCACTTGTGTTTCAATCGGAAGGATTGTATAGCTATAACAATGTAGTTTTGCCCAACCAGACTGGAGATGAAGTGATTGTTATCAGTCTTGCCCAGATCAACGTCCCTGAGTTAGATGGGCCAAATCAAAAAGCTTTTGAGCAAATTGTTTCGACCTTCCAGTTCAATCAGTAAGAGGCTAATCCTCTAAAACTCGCCGAATACGACGCTCTAATTGATCCAGGTCAAGTCCGCCTTCATCCCGGTTAATGCGACGAACCGTAGAATTCACCTTATCTAAATCTTGCAACAGATCTGTCAAGATCTCTTGCTGTTGACGCGATTGAGTGACTTCACGCGGCTCTTGCACGAGATCGCGCACGATAGTGTCTTCAGCACGAGAGGCAACCACTGGGTCAGATTGCCCTGCTAAATAAACAAAGGTGCGTCGTCCGGGGCCACGTTCTTCCTCTACTGGCATCAAAGCCGTCACCTGATCAGAACGAACATACTTGCCAAACCCAAGATGCACTAAAACAGACGATTGAATTTTCATGAATGCTGTAGCCTACTTGCTCTCTATGATCGATCTTAGATCTTTTAACTAAGAGCTAGAAATGTTTATAGGAGCGGCTTTTACCCCTGTTTTGGTAGTGGTTTACTCCACGTTTAACAGGATGCAATCGCCCCATCTACGGCAACGATTCTAACGACACGACCTCAATCCGTTCACCGATAAACCCAATCGAGGTACAGGGATGGTTGAGTTGCCAATGCAATGGATTGAACCAATCGCGCTCTAATCGACTCTCAATCTGACGAGGATAGCCCAACTGGTGATCGTAAGTCGCATGGACACGAATGACACCATCACACTGACACCCATTAGGACCACAGGTTTGCTCGGTTGCCTGGGGATAAAACCGGACAAAAATATCTGAAACCGTCATAGGGGGAACCAGATTTAGCTGATTTTGACAGGTATCTTGCAATACACGGGCGATCGCCTCCTGTTGTACCTCAACCGCTTGCTCGCACCCTGGCAAGTCAGACAAAGTTTGATATTTAACCATCAGTCGATACCGATCGGGTTTGTGAGTGTTCCAATGTTGTTGGGCGTGTTTAAATTGTTGACTTGGCGCAACTCGCTGATAAATCAAAGTTGCAATACTCAGACTCAGCAAAACTCCCCCCACCATAGCGGCATTTATTCTCCATCGCCTCATATCTTTGCTCATATCTGCTGATTGACGCTAAATTTTGAAATCACCTATTTCAGCTTAATTCGGACAGAGGTAGACCTCTAAAAGTAATGATTTTTGAGTAAGGATATGCCGCGCGGAGCGCGGCATATCCTTACTTGTTTAGGACTACCCGGACAGAACCCAGTGGAAATAGATGATTTTGAGGGGTTGAAAAAAGATTGCATATCGGTGAAGTTTTACGGCGGCAGATAACCTTGAACTCTCGCCGATGACCTCTATGCCGTCCGCACCAATGCAATGTTAGCTGGATCGGCAAGAACATCGACATTTGCTGACTCAGAGGTATAGCCATAAGATAAGGTTAGTAGTAAGGAACGTAGCCATGAGCCTTGTTGTACCTGACGAAATTTTAACTGCAACTCGCATGACTGAAGCTGAGATGCGTCAGGAAATTGCCATCATGCTCTTTCAGCGTGAAAAGCTTACCCTTGCACAGGCGAGTCGATTTGCAGGAATGCACCGTGTCGCCTTTCAACACTTACTTGCTAGTCGCCACATACCAGTGCATTATGGGGTGGAAGATTTTGAGCAGGACATTCAGAACCTACAGGAGATGGGTAGATTGTGGTTATTGTCAGCGACACATCACCCATTAACAACCTCGCTGCAATTAATCATCTCTATAGCCGTCCTAAATCATTTGTGAAATTAGGAGGTTGTGAGAGTCGGCCCCCACCCGGGTGCGCCACACAAAAACCCT
>JANRJA010000102.1:0-9428 GCA_033764315.1 Oculatellaceae cyanobacterium bins.114 | reverse complement strand
CGCGTCCCTCAGACTCCCTCCGCACGGTGTATAGGAAGAGTAGTAAGGCGCGCTTCGCATTTATACCAAGTGCGGGTGCTCAATAAAAGATGAAGGCTGAAGGTTAGAGGCTAAGAGTAAGAAACGTCACTACTGTTATCTTTCATCGTTTATCTTTCATCGTTTATCCTTCTGCCTCCTGCCTTTTCAACCCCTACCTTGTTATTTCCTATGGTTCAATCAACATCTCCTACTGAACAAGCCAATATCGATGATTTAAAGAATCAAATCCGACGACTGAATAGCAAAGCAGGGCAACTCAAGATGGATTTGCATGATCTGGCGGAGGCATTGCCTGCAAACTATGAGCAGTTGATGAACGTTGCGGCTCAAACCTATGCCGTTTTTCGGACGCTCAACGAAATGAAACAGCAACTCAAAACATTAGAGAAATAGGAGAGACTCTAAGATGGCAAATACACTTACAGAATTTAGCCAGTTGACAGATGCTGAACAATATTTCGAGTTTTTTGATTTGTCTTACGATCGCACCCTTGTAAATGTTAATCGATTACACATTCTCAAACACTTCTCAAACGCGATTAAGCAGATTGATGCAACATCCTCCAATGTCAGTGAGAGCGATCGCCTCAATCTCTATCGCACAGCTCTTGTTCAAGCGTATGAGTTGTTTTCAGTTTCAACCGGAGTGGAACAAAAGTTATTCAAAGTGTTCCATGATCAACCCAAAAATGTGGTTCTGTTGAGCCAAATCAATACTGAGGAATAACGCTTCCCTAGCCCCCCTTTTCACTCCCCTTCCCCTACGAGGAGCATCCTGTGCTGAATCTTACTCCCACCGAACTAGAACGGTATCGTCGTCAAATTATGCTTCCTAATTTTGGCGAAGATGCCCAACGACGACTTAAATCTGCTACGGCACTGGTGACAGGTGTCGGTGGATTAGGCGGAACAGCGGCTCTGTATTTAGCCGCCGCTGGCATCGGACGATTGATTTTGGTGCGCGGTGGTGAGCTGCGATTAGATGACATGAATCGTCAGGTTTTAATGACGCATGATTGGGTCAATCAACCCAGAGTTTTTAAAGCCAAAGAGACAATCCAAGCGTTTAATCCAGATGTGCAAGTGGAGGCGGTGTTTGAATACGTCACTCCAGAAAATGTTGACTCTTTGATTCACGATGCGGATATCGCGTTAGATTGTGCCCACAATTTTACCGAGCGCGATCTGCTTAATGCAGGGTGTGTTCGCTGGAATAAACCCATGATCGAAGCGGCTATGAATGGTATGGAAGCCTATCTAACCACAATCGTGCCAGGGCAAACCGGATGCCTCACCTGCCTCTTTCCAGAAAAACCGGAATGGGATCGTCGAGGGTTTGGCGTATTGGGCACCGTCTCAGGAACTCTAGCGTGTCTGGCGGCACAAGAAGCGATTAAAGTTATCACTGACTTTAGTCCGCCGCTGTTATCTCAATTACTCACAATTGATCTGCATCAAATGGAGTTTGCCAAGCGGCGCACTTACCGTGATTTAGAGTGCCCGGTGTGTAGCGATCGCGTTCGGAAACAATTTTCAACCGCTGATCTGATGATGCAGGTTCTGTCTCATCATCACTAGCTCACGTTTGGTTTAGGCGATCGCATTGTTCTCATAGCTCTAAACCATCTCATCTTCACCCAATCTAATTTGTGAGGTATAAACCCTATGACCATTACATTGACTGAAAAAGCAGAATTTCGGTTGCGTGCCTTTATTCAAGGCTCAGCCGATCAAACCATTACTACAAAAGGAATCCGCATCGGGGTTTCTGATGGAGGCTGTAGTGGCTATCAATACACCCTGGATATCACCAATGCTCCTACAACCGATGATCTGGTGTTTCAACAGGGGAGAGTGCCCGTTTATATCGATCGCCAAGCGGCTCCATTACTCGACGGCATTGTGGTTGACTACGTCGAAGGCATTTTAGAGAGTGGCTTCAAATTTAGTAATCCCAATGCCACCGCAACCTGTGGCTGTGGACAGTCTTTCACCGCTGGAGATTGCACCCCAGCCGCTACACCTTGCAGTTAACTCTGCCATCAAATTTTTCAGTGGAGAACACCATCATGACGACTTACAACGTTCGATTACTTAGCAAAAAATACAATCTCGACATTACGATTCCAGTGGATGAAAGCACTTACATCCTGGAAGCAGCCGAAGATGCGGGCATCGATTTGCCTTTCTCCTGTCATTCGGGTGCTTGCTCTAGTTGCGTGGGCAAAGTGGTTGAGGGAGAAATTGATCAGTCTGACCAAACCTTTTTAGATGATGAGCAGATGGCTAAAGGATTTGTTCTCTTATGCGTGGCTTATCCTAAATCTGACTGCACTATTCGCACCCATCAAGAAGCTTATCTGGTTTAGTCATCAGATCTATTGATTGGGTCTGATCACCGTTGTTAAAGTCCACAATTTCAACTCTGGGAGGACACATTTTTTATGTTTAACCAAGGTTTTATGGTATCTGGTTCTTCTCTAAAGCTTTTAGAGATTGGGGAACGCGGCGTTGTTGCAGCATTGAGAAATTCAGATGATGGAGTGATTCGCAAATTACAGGGACTGGGATTATTACCAGGTACTCTAATTCGATTAGAGCAACGGTCTCCTCAGTTTGTTGTAAGCACTGAAAGCGATCGCATTCCACTAGACGAGCACCTCATTGGTGCAATTTATGTTCGGCTTACTGACCCTAAAACTGGGTTAAACAAAAAACGGTGAGACGTTGGAATCTTGAGATATTGAGAGAAATACATCATGGCAACATTAACAGGTTTGACATTGGGAAGAAAAACCTGGACACCCCAGTTTGTTCAGGCGATCGACCTCAAAAAGTGCATTGGCTGCGGTCGATGCTTTAAAGTGTGTGGTCGAGATGTATTGCTATTGAAAGCACTCAACGAAGATGGAGAGTTCGTTGAAGACGAAGATGATGAAGACATCGAACGCAAGGTGATGACCGTTGCGAATGCAGATAATTGTATTGGCTGTCAAGCGTGTTCGAGAGTCTGTCCAAAGAATTGCTATACCCATAGTTCGTCATCGCTGAACTAAGGATATTAGCAAGAGTGCAGTTAGGAGTATCGTCGATAAAACACATCATGCTTGTTCATTGCAATCAATGCAAGGAGGAAAACTCATATGGTGAAAGCAAGCGATATTATGACAGAAGATGTAGCAACGATTCGTGGATCCGCAACCGTTGCAGACGCAGTTCGATTGATGAAATTGCGGGAATTACATTCTTTAATTGTCGAACGTCGCACAACAGACGATGCCTATGGCATTGTGACTGATACAGACATTGCCTCTAAGGTTGTTGCCTATGGCAAAGACCCCAAACAGGTGCGTGTCTATGAGATCATGACTAAGCCCTGTATTGTGGTTAATCCAGATCTCGCTGTTGAGTATGTTGCTCGTCTATTTGCTCAAACTGGAATTGATCGCGCCCCAGTTATTAAGAATGAATTGGTTGGCATTATCTCTACCACCGACATTCTGACTAAGGGTGATTTTCTAGAAAATCCGAGAGTTTTGATTCTAGAGAAAGCATTGAAACAGGCTATCTCTGATGCTCGTGCCCTCACTGCAAACCAGGGAACAGATTCAGAGGAAGTCGCAACTGCCTGGGGTGTTGTGAATGAAATAGAGGCAGAATTGGCTTTTTGTCGAGGAGAAAGCTTGACAACCTCTTCTGTCAATCAATTCAATTCACAAACGCCTGATTTAGTAACGGCGTAAGTCAAGTGATGCTCTCCTTAGTACTGCTTTTCACAGATAGGGTTCGGAAATAAAACCAAGGGGGTGTGGGGGCTGCGCCCCCAGCCAGGGGTGAAACCCCTGCACCCCAAATTCCCACCTCTATTTACGACGAGTTGTACTTAGGAGATCTGCGTTGCATCCCACGGCTGTAATTGCTGGTTGCAGCTTGTGACTGCAATGTGAACCAGGGGCATGGTGATGCCATGCCCCATGACCCTGTTAGATTTTTGCAAGGAAATTTTTATGAAACAAGTTCCGGCTTCACTGCTCACACTGATTGCGGGAATTGGCATCACGCTTATCAGCTTTTGGGTAGGGCAGCACCACAACTTATTACCAGAACAAGCCTCTGCACAGGCACCCCTCGTAGACAACTTTTTTAATGTCATGGTGACGATTGGCACAGGGCTTTTTCTGATTGTTCAAGGCGCGATCGTTTTATTTATCATTCAGTTTCGTCAACGCAAAGGAGATCAGTCCGATGGCGTTCCCATTGAGGGTAGCTTTTCCCTAGAGATCTTGTGGACTTCTATTCCCTCCATCATTGTGATTGGCTTGGGAATTTACAGTGTAGCCGTGTATGAGCAAATGGGCGGCTTTAGTCTAGCGCATGGGGGAATGGCGCACCACTCCTCATCCGTGCTGGTTGCTCAAGCTCCGAATGAGATGACAATCACGCCTCTGATTAGCGAAACCCCCTCAGAAACCCCCTCAGAAACAACAGTAACTGACGCCCCCAAATATGGCATTGGGGCAACGCCTTTAGAAGGCACTCAAGCGGCTGATCTGGTGGTTAATGTCACAGGGTTACAATATGCCTGGATCTTCAATTACCCGGATGGTGGAATGACGACAGGTGAGCTGCATGTTCCAGTTGACCAAGATGTGCAGCTAATTATTTCAGCCCAAGATGTGATTCACTCTTTTTGGGTGCCTCAATTTCGGCTAAAACAGGATGCGATTCCAGGACAGACTACTGAGTTGCGGTTTGTTGCAACCAAACCAGGAACCTACCCAATCGTTTGTACGGAATTGTGCGGAGCTTATCACGGCAGTATGCGCAGCCAGGTAGTCGTGCATTCTCCTGAAGAGTTTGATGGTTGGTTAAGTGAAAATCGTGTGGCTCAAGCCACTCCTCTTTCGACAGTGGCCGTGAAACCTTCTGACCTCACTCCATCAGAGTTTCTGGCTCCTTATGTTGATGCACTTGAGATTCAACCGGAGGCGATCGCCTCCCTCCATTCCCATCATTCATAAGTAGGAGAACCTGATTAAACTCAATTCAGATCAATGCAGAATTTGCGTTGAGACTTCGGCGTAAGCTCAGTCGAACGCGCAGCCGAAACGCTGACTGCTCAATCTTCTAATCTATAGCTGTAGCCAATGCGACTCGCCCAGACATTTATTTTAAGGCGAGTGAGCAACGCAGCCATCAACCTTTTAGAACTTTTGTCAGCCAACTGGGTCGAAACGCAGCTTACAGCTAATTACACCCACCTACTTGTATCCAGTACTCTTCAACTCAGAGTTGTCTTATGGCTCAAACCTACACTCCCGATACTTCACCCCAGGAGACTCACCCTGCTCCAAAGGCATGGAAATGGTATGACTATTTCACCTTTAACACTGATCACAAAGTTATTGGCATTCAATATCTAGTCACAGCTTTTGTGTTTTATCTGATTGGTGGGCTGATGGCCGTTGCCATGCGTGTGGAGCTATCGACTCCTAATCCTGATGTGCTGGATCCAGCTCTATATAACGCTTTTATGACCAATCACGGCACCATCATGATCTTTCTCTGGATTGTGCCCAGTGCCATTGGTGGATTTGGCAATTTCCTCATTCCGCTGATGCTGGGTGCTAGAGATATGGCGTTTCCTAAGCTAAATGCGATCGCCTTTTGGCTCAATCCTCCAGCAGGTGCGTTGTTGTTGCTGAGCTTTATTTTTGGAGGCGCACAGGCCGGTTGGACATCCTATCCCCCACTGAGTTTAATCACGGCTACAACGGCTCAGACGTTGTGGATCTTGAGCATTGTGTTTGTGGGGACATCGTCCATCCTGGGATCCGTGAACTTTGTCATCACAATTCTGTTGATGAAAGTTCCCAGTATGAAGTGGAGTCAATTACCCCTGTTTTGTTGGGCGATCTTAGCGACATCGGTGTTGGCACTGTTATCGACCCCTGTGCTTGCTGCTGGATTGGTGCTGCTGCTATTTGACATTAACTTTGGCACGTCTTTCTTTAAGCCTGATGCGGGTGGCAATGTGGTGCTATATCAGCATCTCTTTTGGTTCTATTCTCACCCAGCGGTTTATTTGATGATTTTGCCCATCTTTGGTGTGATGTCAGAGGTGATTCCGGTGCATGCCCGTAAGCCTATTTTTGGGTATAAGGCGATCGCCTATTCTAGTTTGGCGATTTGTATTGTGGGTTTGTTTGTCTGGGTGCACCACATGTTTACCAGTGGCACACCTCCCTGGATGCGAATCTTCTTTACAATTTCTACGCTGATTGTGGCAGTACCCACTGGAGTGAAAATTTTTGGTTGGGTAGCCACGTTATGGGGCGGTAAGATTCGATTTACCAGTGCCATGCTGTTTGCGATCGGGTTGCTCTCCATGTTTGTGATTGGAGGTTTAGGGGGAGTGACGCTGGGAACGGCTCCTTTTGATTTGCATGTGCATGACACCTACTATGTGGTTGGTCACTTCCACTATGTGTTGTTTGGTGGATCTGTCTTTGGCATCTATGCAGGGATTTATCACTGGTTTCCTAAAATGACCGGGCGAATGATGAATGAACCGTTAGGACGGGTTCACTTTGCACTCACCTTTGTCGGCACCCATTTGACTTTCTTGCCGATGCACGAATTGGGTTTACAGGGAATGCCACGCCGAGTGGCGATGTATGATCCACAATTCACAGCGATCAATCAACTCTGTACGATTGGTGCCTTTGTCTTAGCCGCGTCTGTTATTCCCTTTGCGATTAACGCGGTTTGGAGTTGGTCGGCAGGAGCAAAAGCCTCTGATAACCCCTGGGATGCTCTCACGCTGGAGTGGACAACTAGCTCGCCTCCACTCATTGAGAATTGGGAAGTTTTGCCAGTCGTGACACATGGCCCTTATGACTATGGCAAAGACAATTTAACGTTAGAGGGCATAGAAGAATCTGCTGCCCCAGCGATCTAACTTCCATCTCCCGTTAGCTAGACATCGGAGTTTTCTAAAAACTCCGATGTCTAGAACCCAACATATCACCCTACCCAGTCATTTTTGTAGGAAGCACTTTGTAGGAAGACCTATGCAAGATTCAATCTTAAATTCGCCTCAGACAACTCACTCAACGACCCATCATGACGCCCATCCTGATCTGCGCGTTTGGGGCTTGATCGCTTTTTTGGCTTCAGAATCTTTAATGTTTGGGGGATTCTTTGCCACTTATCTGATTCTGCGAGGTGGAGCAGCGGAGTGGCCTCCCCAAGGCACAGAGGTAGAATTATTAGTTCCTACCATTAACACCATCATTCTGGTATCAAGTAGTTTTGTCATTCATTTGGGTGACACAGCTATCAAAAAAAATGAGGTTCAGGGATTACGCCTCTGGTACATCATCACCGCTGTCATGGGAGCTATATTTTTGGTCGGTCAAGTCTATGAATATTTGACGTTGGGCTATGGATTGACCACTAATATTTTCTCAAATTGCTTTTATCTCATGACTGGTTTTCATGGGTTACATGTGTTTGTGGGATTGTTGTTGATTCTAGGTGTGTTGTGGCGATCGCGCCGTTCAGGTCACTACTCTGAGACAAAACACATTGGAGTCGAGATGGCGGAGATCTATTGGCACTTTGTAGATATTATCTGGATTATTTTATTCACCCTGTTGTACATTTTGACGACACTATAGAGTCTCCTAAAAAACAATAAGGTGACTGTTTCAAGGAGTCTAAACTGATGAAACCTCATGTTGTAAACATTCTCAAAGTTTGCGGCATCACATTATTTTTCCTTTCTCCAGCATTGGGAGTCTTAGCCATTGTATGGCACCACCATACTGGGTTTGTGCAAACTCAACAGGCGATCGCCTATGGCCTTAACAACCCTTCAGAACCAATGCTATCTAGCTCTCTGGTGATGTCATTAATGCCGCCAGCACAAGCTTGTTCAACCACTTTCTATAACGCTGGTTTTCCGTCATCTTTGATGCTTTCCAAGGTGGAGACTATGATTCATGCCGTTTTAGGAATTGGCGTTTTAGGAGCCTTTAGTTATGCGTTAGGAGTTGCGCTTTATAAGCGATATCGAGGCTATCGAATAGCGGTCGTTCGAGAGCAAGTTGAGCGGTTAGAGCGGTTGTGGCAGCAAGAGCATTGTTAGCGTTGGCTAGAGTTTTAAACCCTTAATCTGGAAATGATTATGTCAGACAATCGTCAAGACCAATATTTTAATTTGATCGATCAATTGCTCAGGTGCCCCAGTGGGCAAGAGCCAGACGTCTTAGATAGTCAGCCTGATCTACTGGATGAGGGATTGATTAAAACACTGATGCAAGTCGCAACCATGATGGCACACCAAGACAATCAGGATGCAGCAAAGTTTTTGATTTATGTTGCACGACAACTCAGCAAAGAACTGGGTTTATATCCTCAAGTGTCACCAGAGTCATAAATGGTTTGCTCTTATAGCCGTAGTCATTCAGGTGAGGATGGGGTGCAGGGGTGGAACCCTTCTGGCTGGGGGCATCGCTCCCACACCCCCTATGCCTTAAGTTAGCTGGCTACAGCTATATCAATTGGCTTGGATATTTAACAGGATATTCAACAGGATATTCAACAGAGTAAATTTTCACCGGAGGCACCGATGATCTTAGAGATAACCCCAGGAGAAGCTGGAGAACAGGCGATCGCATTTCTGATGACTGACTTGGAGCTGACAGCAGACGATCAAGAATGGTTTTCGGTGTTAAATGTGCGTCCTGTTGGAGAAACATGGTACGTCGTTGAAATCGGCGTAGAAGGCTTGCCTGATAAGTGGGTCTTGCAGGTGTACGATACAGGTGAATGCGATCCTAGCTATACCTTTAGCTCTCCTGTTCAGGCAACCGAATCAGACACAGGGTTAGAAGATCTACCAGAGGCGATCGCTCACATTTTAGCGACTGAACGCAGCCATAACTAATCCATAACTAATATCGTGAATAGGCATTACTACCATACGCTTTCTCGTCCTTTATGAGGGCGTCAGTGAGAGAAATTACATTGGCAGTTAGGACAAGCCCATTTTAGGTTGATGGATTACTATCCGGGCGATCGCTCTATCTAGCTATCAACCTGTAGAGTAACAGCCAGGGATTTGACTGAGGATGCCTCTAATTTAACGTGAATTCGGGACAAGAATTTTGGCGGTTGAAACCGCAACGACAGGAGCAAAACCGACCTGATATGAAATCTGGCTGCTTACTTGTTGTCAGGCTAGTGCTGTGTCACAGCTTAATTTTAGGGTAGACAGAAGTGAGTTTACATCGAGCATCATCGATCTTCATCTGCCAATCAACACCCCGTTGAGTGTTGTTAACATCAGTTGACCAAGCGGCCGTTGCCTCTCGTAAGGT
>JANRJA010000096.1:0-47429 GCA_033764315.1 Oculatellaceae cyanobacterium bins.114 | reverse complement strand
CGGTAATATCTGAGGCAACAGGGGTTCAAGAATTTCCCATTCTGCATCGGTGAGACTGCTGGAATATGCCATAGCAACTGAAGTCAAGGGGGTAGATGCTTTCACCCTCCATTATAAAGATGTCAAATGGACTCTATAAAGGGGGTTGTATTGGCTAGCAATGAAAGGCATTCTCCTTGGGTTAGTGAACCTGAATTAGGGTCAGTGCTCCAATGAATTCCTATCTGAACCTCTTCTATAGGCGTTATTAATTCATTCTCTAGACTGGTATTAATCTTTACTAGAAGCTCATATCTTCATGGCAAATGCTAAAGAGGCAGTGAAATTTGCATCATGAGGATGACGTTATGATATTCATGGTATTAAATGGTACTTGGAGTGCATCAAAGTATCTAATGCTAGCTACTTATCAAATTTAGGGAGGGTAGCCTAGTTTGTAGCCTATTTATCCTGCTTTAATGCCGTTTTATAGGTCTGTTTTACATTAGTTTGTCAATTTCTCTAATAAGCTTCTATTAATCTGCTTACAGTTCAGTGTCACCTTTTATAGGGAACGCTGCTTTCAAAGAATACCTATTTCTATCCTGTTCTCAAATTGAGATTGTTCCCGTATGGAACCTAAAGATAATTACGAAGAGATAGACTTACAGAAGTACTGGCTTGTCTTGAACCGGCGTTGGCTACCAGCTACAGGAGTATTTGGAATTGTTGTAATTCTTGCGTCTACGGTTGCGCTTTCACAAAAACCGACGTATGAAGCACAAGGCAAGTTGTTGTTTAGGAGCGATCGCACTCAGTCTTTAACTGGTTTGGGGGAAGGGGTTGGTCAACTGGAAGCATTAGGTCAAGGCACCAGTCCCCTCGACACTCAAGCAGAGATCGTTCGTTCTATTCCGGTACTTCAAGCAACAATCGAAGCGTTAGATTTAAAAGACGATGAAGGTAATTTTATTGAGCCGAATCGTTTAGCAAGTGAACTAGTTGTAAAAGATATTCCTGGAACGGATATTTTACAAATTTCTTACAGAGCTGATGATCCTGAAATGGCAGCAATCATCGTAAACAAAGTTATTGAAGTCTATATTAAAAATAATATTCAATCTAATCGCGCCGAAGCAGTATCCGCTCGTGAATTTATCGTGCAACAATTGCCCCGAACTGAGACAGCTGTTAGAAATGCAGATCAGGCACTGCGCCAATTTAAAGAACAAAATCAAGTCATTGCCCTTCAAGAGGAAGCTAATACTGCTGTCGCAACCATCTCTAACTTAGACAACCAGATTTCCCAAGCTCAAGCTGAGCTTGCAGATACCACCGCTCGTTTAGAACAATTGCGTAGCCGTATCGGTATTAATTCACAACAAGCCGTTGCGATCGCTGCTTTAAGTCAAGCGCAGGGTGTACAAGAAGTCTTAACCCAACTCCAGGAAGCACAACAACAACTGGCTGTTGAGCGCACTCGATATCGTCCCGGACACCCTGCTATCGCAAACTTAGAACGTCGAGTGAACGCCCTTAATGACTTATTGAATGAGCGAACGGCCCAAATTGTTGGACAAAGCCAATCTACATCATTGGGTGATTTACAAGTTGGTGAATTGCAACAAGGTCTAATTTCAAATTTGATCACGCTAGAAACAGAAAGACAAGGTTTGGCGCAGCGCATTACAACTCTCACTAACGCCCAATCAAACTATAAAGAACGTGCCAGCGTTCTACCACGATTAGAGACGACTCAGCGAGAATTAGAACGTCAGTTACAAGCTGCACAAACAACATATGAAACACTTTTAACTCAACTACAAGAAGTACAAGTGACAGAAAATCAAAATATTGGTAATGCTCGTGTGATCTCACCCGCTTTAGTGCCTACCAATCCTATTGCTTCACGTAGTAAATTGATTTTATTGGCAGGAGTTGTGATTGGAGGCTTATTAGGCATCACCGCTGCTTTTGCGCTTGATCTCACCGATCGCTCCATTAAAACGTTGAAAGAAGCCAAGGAACTCTTCAGATTTACCCTTTTAGGAGTTATTCCCAACTTCAAAACTACAAAAAATAATCTTCAGCTAGAAGGCGATCGCTCTCTACCAAGGCTAGTACCAAACGATTTTCCACGGTCCCCAATTGCTGAAGCCTATCAAATGTTACAGGCAAACCTGAAATTTGTGCGGTCAGATCACAAACTCAGAACCATTGTCATTACCAGTTCTGTGCCACAAGAGGGCAAGTCAGAAGTCTCTGCCAATTTAGCCCTAACAATGGCGCAAGTTGGGCGACGAGTGTTGTTAGTCGATGCAGATATGCGTCATCCTTCTCAACATCACATTTGGCAGCTAACCAACTCAGCCGGACTGAGCAACGTGATTATTGATCAAGTTTCACTGGAGGGAACCGTTCAAGAGGTAGCCCCCAATCTACATGTGTTGCCCTGTGGCGTGATTCCACCCAACCCAATTGCTCTGCTTGACTCAAAGCGAATGGCAACTCTGGTAGATACCTTTGCTGACAGTTACGATTTCGTGATTTTTGATATGCCGCCTTTAGGGGGAATAGCCGATGCTGCTGTTTTAGGAAAGATGGTGGATGGTGTTTTAATAGTCGTTCGTCCTGGAGTGCTTAATTTTTCTAATGCAAATGCAGCTAAAGAATTTTTGATGCAGTCAAACCAGCAGGTGTTAGGCATGGTTGTCAATGGAGTAGATATCAAGCACGAGCCTGATAGTTATTTCTATTACACCCGTGACCAAATAGAGTCAGTTTCCAAATCTCAGAGCTTAGCCTCTGTTGAAGCCGCTCAAGATGATCGCAGTGATCCCGTTTAACTTAAGTGCTCATAGGCAATACTCAAATTTAGTTATGCTAAACCTGATTCACTCAAAGCAATTTTGTTTCTGGCTAAGCTTATTGCTTCCACTCAGTTTAGTTACGAGTAGCCCTAGCCTTGCCCAAACATCACCTAACACCCCGATGACAACTGCGTCTGATAGCAGACGCCCAGAATATATCTTGGGGCCAGGAGATCAACTTGACATCACAGTATTTGACTATGCAGAGTTTACAGGAGCTAAAGTCATTCTTCCTGATGGCACCATTACCTTACCCATGATTGGTCGAGTTGAAGCTTCAGGATTGACAAGCGATCAACTGGCTCAGGAGCTAACGACTCAACTTAATGTTTTTCTGGTCAACCCAGTTGTTACAGTGGGGCTTTCTGTACTCCGTCCAGTCTCAGTAACGGTTGCAGGAGAAGTACAGCGTCCTGGTCCTTTGCAACTTCGGAGTCTGACAACCACTAACCTCACGATTGGCGGTAATACGATTGAGGGTACCCCAACTGTGAGTGCGGCTTTAATTGAGGCAGGAGGCATTACACGGCAGGCAGATGTCCGTCAAATTGCATTAAGGCGTTATAGCCCAGATGGAAATTCTCAACCCGTTATTATCAATTTCTGGGACGCGATTAATTCTGAAAATGCAACCCAAGATTTGATTTTGCAAGACGGAGATTCTATCTATGTTCCTCGTCTTGATCCAAATACAACACTTGATCGCCGCTTAATTGCGCGGGCTAGTTTTGCACCAGATACGGTGCGGGTACGGGTAGTTGGAGAAGTCAATAACCCTGGTGAAGTTCAAGTTCCCCCTGATAGCTCTCTCTCTAGTGCGGTAGCGATCGCGGGTGGACCGACTGAAGATGCCAGACTGAGCCGTGTTGCTTTTGTACGGATGAATGAATCGGGGCAGATCGAGCAGCAGAGAGTTGATCTAAGGACTCTGACAGACAACTATCAGGTGCAGGAGGGAGACGTCATTATCGTACCTAAAAGCGATACTTCTGCATTCCTAGATCGAGCAGTTCAAGTTCTCAATCCGCTCAACATATTGTTGAATCTTCTCCCCTAAGGAGAGGTAAACAATTTGAGCAAATTAAATGCATTGGATTTGACTAGTTTTAACTGGAGGGTAAATGAATAAGCAAGTCGTCGTTATCGGTTTAGATTCCTACGATCCACATTTGATGAAGACCTGGATTGCTCAGGGGCACCTGAATCATTTCAAACAATTGTGGGAACAAGGAGCTTATGCTGATTTGAGCAATACTGTTAGATATTGCGGTGAACTAGAAGAACTTAAATCCAATGACACAATTTGGCCTGCATTTATTACAGGTCAACGCGCTGATAAAACTGGCTATTGGTTAGCTTGTCAGTACCATCCAGATGATTACACGGTTACTAGTGATTTAGTTAATTCTGGATTTGATTACAAAGACTATCCCCCCTTCTATGCATTGGGCGATCGCTACAAAGTTGCGGTCTTTGATGTTCCTTATGCTCAATTCTCTGATCAAATTCACGGATTACAAATCCTTGGTTGGGGTGGGCATTTCCCCTATGTGAATAGCGTCTCTCGTCCTGAGAATTTATTCTCAGAAATTACTCAAACATATGGAAAAAATCCGATTCTGTTTGAGGATGGTGGGCATTGGTGGGATAAAAAGTATCTTACCTGGATAGATCAAGCTTTAGATGAAAGCACAAGCCGTCGTTTAGAAATTTGTAAAGATTTACTAAAGCGAGATTCATGGGATCTGTTTTTTACTGTAGTTGGAGAACCACACGCAGCAGGACATGACCTATACAATCGCAGTCAACCTGATCATCCTCTCTATCCCTATCTCACGAACAACGGTACATCTCCTGACCCACTCCTAAAGTCTTACAAAGCAATCGATAATGCGATTGGTCAACTTTTGGCAGAAATCCCTGAAGATACATACGTCATGTGTTTCTCCCCCAATGGCATGGGACCTAACATTAGCGAATTGCTCTGTCACGTTGTTCTTCCAGAAATTCTCTATAGATTCAACTTTCCTGGTAAAGTTGCTTTAGCTGCTGGAGACAGTGGTACTACCCCTCCACCGATGATTACAAAGCCTATTCGCAACTCATGGATGGGTGAAATGTGGAGCAAGACATATGAGCCTAACCCACTAAAACGACTCATAAAACCCTGGATTCCCAAGGAATTCCTTCAAGCGCCTCAGAATGGACTATCCTCCCCCTATCCTCTATTGGAACAAGAGGTAGCCTTTGGTTGGATGCCAACTATGTGGTACCAACCTCTATGGCATCAAATGAAAGCATTTGCTTTACCAGGTTTTACGGATGGTTATATTCGAATTAACTTAGAAGGTCGAGAAAAAAATGGCATCGTTGCAGCCAGTGAATATGATTCACTTTGTACAGAGCTGTGTGATGTTTTATGTCGTTTAACAGATGGTAGAACAGGCAAACCTCTGGTTAAGAAGATTGTACGAACTCGAAAGACACCTTATGAAGCTGATCCTAAGTTATTAGAGGCTGATTTGGTGATCATTTGGGATGAACAAATGACAGATGTGTTTGATAGCCCAGATTTTGGACGGATTGGACCTGTTCCTTATTTCCGTCCAGGATCACACTGGAATCGAGGTTTTGTAATGGTGAAGGGACCTGGCATTGCTCCAGGAACAACACTGTCTAATTGCGAAACTATTGATTTGCCACCTACTATTCTGTCGTTGATGGGTGCTCCAATTCCAGAAAGTTTGGAGGGTACTTCATTATTGAAATCCATTGTTGCTGTCTAATAGAGCGCAATTGAGTGTGTTAACCAATTCTTGTTCGTTGATGTGTAAATGCCTTGAGAGAGGCAAGATAACGTGAAAACAGTAAAACTTGGCAAGACAGATATAGTTGTTAGTGCATTGGGTCTAGGTACCAGTTCTTTATGCAAACGAGGACGACCGCCCGAAGAACAAGCGATCGCCACGATTCATCGTGCGCTTGATCTTGGTATTACCTTGATTGATACAGCAGATGTCTACTGCCTCGATGAATCGGAAAAACACTATGGTGAACTTCTGATTCGGAAAGCATTAACCACCTATACGGGAGATAGCAGTCAAGTTGTGGTGGCAACTCGAGGGGGCTGTTTACGCATCAACGGCGAATTGGTCAATAACGGTAATCCGACCTATTTACGGCAAGCAATTCGGAAAAGTTTTGAAGCTTTAGGTGGTAAAAAACCCATTGATTTGTGGATGTATCACCGCCCTGACCCAAATTATACCGTGGAGGAATCTCTTAAACCTGCACAGGAGGCATTGGCATCAGGCATGATTCGGAGTGTCGGCGTATCTAATATCTCGCTCAAGCAATTGCAACGGGCTCGTGAGATTGTTGATATTACAGCAGTAGAGAATCAATACAACCTCTGGCAACGCAAAAATGAGTCCAATGGCATTTTAGGGTATTGCGAACGAGAAAAAATTACCTTCTTACCCTGGAGCCCTTTGGGAGGTGTAGGAGGTGTGAGACGTACCAAAAGTCTGGATGATTTATCTCTTCTTAGTAACTTAGCAAAAGCCAAAGGAGTCTCAGTCTATTGCATTTTACTTGCCTGGTTACGAGCCAAGTCTTCTGTGATTCTGCCAATCCCAGGGGCAAGCCGACCTGCCACCATTGAAGATTCTGTCAAAGCTATGACCGTGACTCTCTCTACTAAAGAGGTTGCACAAATTGACGCATTGCTTCCTCCTTCACTTTTTGACCGAGGCATATTTGCGTGGATGAAACGTTATCTTAAACAATTGACACCTATTTCATAAAGCATTGCTCGCCATTAAAAACGGAGGATAAAAAATCAGTTAATTCAATTCTACTATTGTCAAAATAAACGATTGTTTTCACAAGAGAATTCTCTAAATGTTAGAAAAGCGAAAATTAGCTATTAACTCTGTTTCAATGCTGACTAATCGGTTGGTTCAAAGTATTTCAACCTTTGTGCTAACTGCATCAATCGCTCGACTTTTAGGGGCATATGAGTTAGGTCAATATCTACTGGCTTTCAGCTACTATTTTACATTTGTCACCTTAGCATCTCAAGGCTTAAAAACGCTTTTCACACGAGAATTGGCTCGCCACCCTGAAAAAACTCCTATCTACTTAGTTAGCGGCAGCTTCTTACAGCTTTTAATGAGTTTGACTGCCTATATTTTTCTGGTATTTTTAATACTTCTTCTACCCTATAGTGCTGCTACATCAAATATTTGCATTATTATGGGTTTAGCAATCGTTCCTTTCGCATTATCTAATATCACAGAATCAATTTTCCAAGGTCAAGAAAAAATGCACTTGATCGCTTTTTCAACAGTTCCTGTTTATATTTTAAGGCTGCTGATTATGCTGAAATTGATTCATTCAAACTATGGAATTAATTATTTAGCTTTTGTCTTTGTAGCATCAGAAACCTTGATTCTTATAGCTGAATGGATTTTAGTTGTTCAGTTTGTAAAGCCTCAATGGAAAATTGAAAAAAAATTTATCTGGGGAACTCTTCAAGCAGCTAAAGCCCTTTTAGCCATTGATGGAATTGCTGTAATCAGTAGCAGGTTAGAAATATTCCTACTTTCCCTTCTTAGTAGTGAGATTTTGGTTGGTCTTTATGGAGGTATTAATCAATTAATTCAGCCATTCTTAATCGTTGCCAACAGTTTTGCAATCTCGATGTTTCCTGCAATGTCAAGAGCAGTTGAAAAAGGCAAAGAAGAGCAGAGAGAGGTTACTGAAACATTCATTAGAAGTTTAATGCTAATTGCTCTACCATTTCTGATTGGAATTTTGTTCACAGGTCACAATTTAATAGTATTTGTCTACGGTTCTGATTTTGCTGAAGCTGGTTTGCCCTTTAAGCTCGTAGCCTTTTCTCTCTTACTGATGCCCTTTAACCGAGCACTTAGTCATGTATTAGTTGCTAATGGGCTTGAGAGAGTTAACTTACGAGAGGTTATCACTACAACCTCTATAGTAGGGTTAATAGGCGTATTTCTCATTCCTCACTTTCAATTAATTGGTGCAGCAATGATGGATTTCGGAGCAACTTTTATTGCCTTTAATCAATATATGTACGCTACTTATAATCGATTATTTACTTTACGGCTATGGCATATTTTTATGCCTTCGGTATTAGTCAGCCTTGTGATGATTCCTGTTTTTCTAAGCTTAAATCGGTTTAGCCCCAGCTTCTTAACTACCTTAGAAGTGTCAACAGCAATTTATCTTCTCCTTATAGGTTTACTTAGTATTCACGCAATTGGCGGACCTCGAAAGGCTTACAGCAAGATTCTTAATAGAAAGTAAGTAGAAAACTTTTCATATCTAACTCAAATGTAGTTAACACATAGTGCAACCGTTACTGGAGACTTAAACTCATGAAATTATTTATCGATACTCAAATCTTCCTAACTCGAATCGGAGCATACCTTTTGAGGAAGCTAAAACTGAAGAAGAGTTTTAGCCCCACTGACTTGGAAATCCCACCTAATTTTGAGAGTCAAGATCCATCTAAACGCTTTACTAAGCGTTGGTTTACAGAACTCTACCAGGAGTTGGGCGATGGAAGTAATTGTTATCAACCTCCCAATGTTGCTAATTATGACGGAGGCGCTCTCAAGGCATGTCATTGTTGTCCGGCTAATGTTCGGCTCCATCTTTTGCCCAATGAAGAAAAGATGTTCGTCGATGTTATTAACGATTGGGATTTTCGATTAGCTGAAAATCCTAATATTCCAGGTCGAAAAGCTATTTACTGTAATAAATTGGGGCTTTGTGGTGGACACAAGCCGTTCGTTTGTAGAACTCATCCTGTCTATTTTTCAGAAGGCTCTCTTTTAGTTCAGGAAAGCCTTTGTCGATTACCTGCCTATAAGTTCTTCCAGTTTCACCATGATCAAGTTGAGCACATTCGTCGCATTGTCCTAAAGTATGGATTAGACAAAGTGACACTTGGCTATGGCCGCATCATCCGTTTAGATGATGGCCAAGAAAGTCTACAAGACTTTCATTGTTGATGTCATCATCATATAACATAAGTCAATTCAAGATATTAGAAATGAGGGCTTCTACCTTTTACTTAAACTATTGCCAAATTAGTTAGTTAAGGTATCTTTATGAGAGTTGAAAACTTAACCACCCGGAAAAATGAAGATCGCTTTAGAGTATCAGCAACAATGATTTGGGAAGATCGCGATCGCCCTTCTCAAGAGATTTTCTTTGAAACTACTTCAGATTTTGCTGATGATTTGTCTTGCAATCCCCATGCATTTTTAGTAGGCACGGTTATCACTGCTTTACGGTTTGGAGAAAGACGAATTGCTATTGATGCAGACATCTGTCCTCAATTGCTTGAAGGTTTGTTTACCATCATGAGCTGGTTTAGACATTGGGAGGGATTAAATCTTCCTCTGGTAGAGATTGAAGCTAGGTCGCAAATTAGCATTCAGAACTCTCAAAAACCTAAAAATGCAGCAGTTTGTTATTCTGGTGGAATCGATTCTCTAGCTACTCTACGAAATAACCGATTGAGATTTTCCCTTAGCCATCCCCGTTCTTTTAAAGATGGGCTGCTAATTCACGGTATTGCAAATACCACCTTAGAAGGTTACGAAAAGGCTGTGCAGCGGTTATCACCCGTTGCAGACGATGCAGGTATTACACTCATCCCAATCTACACAAACACCTACCATTGTGTGCAGGATCTAGAAGATAGTAACTATACATTTTTGAGGTACTACTTAACTAGTGCGGCTCTCTCTGCGGTCGGTCATGCTTTCCATAAACGCTTATCTTCCTTATCTATTAGTGCCAGCGATGATGTTCGCACATTAACACTATCGCTCTGGGGGACAAACCCTGTATTGGACCCCAATTACAGCAGCTATGATTTTCAAATTCATTATGCTGACGTTGCACTCTCTCGTCTAGAGAAAACGCGGTTAGTAGCAGGTTGGGATATTGCTCTACAAAATCTTAGAGTATGCAACGAGTTGCATTTACCGATAGGTTATCTCAACTGTGGGATGTGTCGTAAATGTATGATTACTATGACTACGCTATGTGCGTTGGGAGTCCTTGACAAAACGAATGTTTTCCCTCGCAAAGACATCTCAAAAGCCCTCTTACTGGATCGAGGACGTTCTCAGTTTCCTGATGAAATTGATTGTTATTCAGATTTAATCCCGCTTTTCAAAGAGCAAGGACGCGATGATTTGGTGAAGGGAACTGAGCAACTTGTATCTCAGTTTTATCAGCGTTACGCGCTGAAAGAGTTTGATCAACAGTACTTCAATGGTGTGTTCTACAAACTCTACCAAAGTATCCAGAAAAAGAAAATTACACAACGGGAGAGAGTCTAATTACTTTGTCACATTGTTTAGAGGCGAAATTGTGAAAGTTGCTTTACTTCACTTTTGTTTTGAAGATTATACGATTCAACTTGTCAATGCTCTAGTTGAATTGATAGATATTGTCTTGATTCATCCAGAAAAAGTATCAATGGCATGTCGTGATGCTCTAGATCCACGGGTGCAGATTAGGAGCTTTAAGAAACCTCGCATTCGCGATCCGCGTAATATCTTCACCATGATGGAGATAATGCAAATCCTTCGAGAGGTTCAACCTGATGTTTTGCATGTGCAAGAAACCAACGATTTTTGGTATGACTTAACTTTGTTGTTTAATCGAATGCCACCATTGGTTACAACCATTCATGATGTGTATCGCCACCCTGGCGATCGCCAAACTCCACCAGGGGCAGAATATACTCGGCAGATTTCATTTTACCGATCGCAACAGTTAATTGTTCATGCACAAACCCTGAAAGATGTTTTGGTGAAACAATTTCGAGTGCCTGAGCAACGAATTCACGTCATTGCACATGGAGAGTTAGGTAGCTTATATCAACGGCGATCGCATCAACAGCTTGTTGAACGCGAACCTCATACCTTATTGTTTTTTGGACGAATTTGGCAGTACAAAGGCTTGAACTATTTACTAGAAGCTATGCCCCAAGTTGTGGCTCAAATTCCAGATGCGAAGTTAATCATCGCTGGTCGAGGAGAAGATTTAAGCTATTATTTCCCAAATGGGCATTACCCAGACTATGTTGAACTGCATAATGACTTTATTCCAGTTGAACAAGTAGCGCAACTTTTCCAACGTAGTGCTGCGGCCGTTCTTCCGTATATCGAATCCTCTCAAAGTGGGGTTGCTGCTTTAGCCTATGGTTTAGGGACACCCGTTATCGCTTCTGATATAGGAGGATTGCGCGAAATCATTCGGCATAAAGAAGATGGGTTGCTTGTAGCACCTGGCAATTCACAAGCACTTTCTAATGCAATTGTACATTTTCTGAGTAGTCAATCCTTACAAAGTCAAATGCAAATCTCTGCTCTTGAACGTTGTAAACATGATCTTAGTTGGCTAAAAATTGCTAGCCAAACCATTAGTATTTATTGCCAAACAAGTAAAACATGATTTTCTATAATTCATGAAAAAATTATTGGGAAAAATTGAATTCATATTTGTGGTTCTCCTCATGATTTTATATTCAGGAGGACCATTAACAGTTATTCTATCTGCTAACTCAACCAATGAAGGCGATATGGCAGCAACACCAGACTTTGCTATCATCCGCTTAGTTTTTTTGTTCAGCTATATTGTTATTGGCATTTTACTAATTCCTTTATGGCGAACGGTTTCCTACCTCCTGCTGAAAGAAAAATTCATTTTATTGCTAGCTGCATTGGCTGTTATTTCGATACTCTGGTCATTTATTCCAAGCTTAACTCTGCAACGAAGTGTTGGCTTATTAGGAACGACTTTATTTGGAGTTTATTTAGCTACTCGTTACAGTTTGAAACAGCAAATGGAAATATTGGGATGGACTTTTAGCATTATTTTGATACTGAGCTTGCTATTTGTAATTGCCTTACCCAATTATGGTGTTATGACTGGCATTCATGAAGGAGCATGGCGTGGTATTTACACTCATAAGAATGTTCTGGGAAAGATTATGGTGTTAAGCACTGCCTTCTTCTGGCTCATTGCTACAGAAGCAAAAGGATTTAATTTACGTTTAAATCTTGCTTTAGGCACCTCCATCTTACTACTAGTTTTCAGTCGTTCGACATCATCTTTAATTAATTTTTTAACCTTGATTGTTGTCTCTTCCGTCTTCAAAGTGTTGAAGTGGCGTAGCCGCTTAACAATCCCCACACTATTATTCCTATTAGCAGTAATCATCCTTTTCTGCTTTCTGATTCTTCTACAACTAGAGACATTTTTAGGCTTTTTCGGAAAGGACACATCCTTTACAGGACGTTCATACCTATGGCCTGCCGTTGTAATGAAAATTGAAGAGCAACTTTGGTTGGGTTATGGCTTCAGTGGCTTTTGGAGAGACATAAATAGTGAAGGGGGGGATATTTGGAAAGCTACAAATTGGGATCCTCCTAATGCCCACAATGGTTTATTGGATTTACTCCTGGATTTAGGTTTACTCGGTTTGTCTATTTTTCTCTTAAGCTATTTTATGAGTTTGATGAAAGGCATTACAGCAACAAACTTGACCAAATCAGTACAAGCAGTCTGGACATTAGTGTATATGACTTATCTTGTTGTAGCTAATATAACGGAAAGCTCTCTATTAATTCAAAACAATATTTTTTGGGTGCTTTATGTTGCAATTGCCTTATCTTTACATCGAGCTGTAAATTTGAAAGAACAACATAACTAAGGATACTCTACTAAATTCCTCAAGAGTAGCTACTCAATTTCGATATATCATACTTAAAAAATAATGAATACTCTAAATGATGAATAGAAATATGTTTGTCAATCCAGAAGTTACAGTCATTATTCCTGCTTACAACACCGCAGTTTATATTGCTAAAGCAATACAGTCCGCCTTAAATCAAACTTTGCACAATATTGAAGTCATCGTTGTTGATGATGCTTCAACTGATAATACTCTTGAAGTTGTTAAAACCTTTTCAGATGAACGCTTAAAAATACTGAAAAATCCTTGTAATGCAGGCGTTAGTGTAACTCGAAATCGAGCTTTGAGAGAAGCCAAAGGCCAATGGATTGCTCTCCTTGATTCAGATGATTGGTATGCTCAAAATCGATTGGAAGAGCTTTTGAAAATTGCGGAAATGACAGAAGCTGACATTATCTGTGATGACATTGCTTTTATGCATTTGGGCGAAAACACGCCTTGGAGTACTTTATTAAAACAGAGTGGTCAGCAGATTGAAGAAAATAAACAGGTTGATCCTGTTTATTTTGTGGAAACTGGAATCTATGGTCGTCAAGGATTGCATCTAGGTTTATCTAAACCTTTATTTAAGCGAGATTTTTTACTACATAACCATATTTTTTATAATGAAAAACTACGGGTTGTTGAAGATTTTCATTTTGCCTTGAATTGTTTAATTAGTGGAGCCAAATTCATATTTGTCCCTACTCCTTATTATTTTTATCTACGTCGTCCTGGTTCATTAGTCACTCAAGGTAAGGTTAAGCATATTGATCAATTTAATGATGCCATTCTTGACCTTATGGAGAATAAAAATGCTCAAATTTCTCCTCAGTTAAAGCATTGTTTATCAAAAAATCTACAGGAATTGCAAAGAAATCGAGTGTATTACAATGTTGTAGAACCTTTTAAGCAGAAAAGGCTTAAACAAGCATTTCTAAATGCTTTGTCTAAGCCTTCTTTTTTTTGGTATTTCACAATGCGACTGCAAGCTGTTTTAACGCGACGTATTCAATATTACTTATTGGGTAATAAGAGTGCATTTCAAGTTTTGCATGGTAACAAGTAAATAAAAATAGGAACCATCAATATAGACTTCCTAATTAGAGAATAAGTTGCTAATTTCTTGATGATTGAGACATGAAAATTGAAGAATTAAATAAAGAAAAAAAACGAATTAAAGTTTTAATGTTAGGTGAAAGCCTATCCAGACAAGGCGGGATTGTTTCAGTACAAAAGCTTATTCTTGAACAAATTGACTCCACAATTCAAATCAAACATATTGCAACTCTAGTGAATGGTTCTATCTGGCAAAAAATTGTGAATTTCACAAAAGCGATTCTAGAATTATCTTGGAGATTGTTACATGAAGACATTGATTTAGTTCACACTCACGTTTCAGGGCGAGGTAGTGCTTTTCGTCAGGCAATCACAACTTTAGTTGCTTTAGCGTTTCGTAAACCAGTCATTATGCATGCTCATGGATCTGAATTTCATGTGTTTTATTCACAGCTACCTAAATCTTTAAAGTGGGGATTAGGTTGGGTATTTGGCAAGTGTGAACGCTTCATAGTTTTGTCTGAAAATTGGAAAACCTTTTACACTCAAAATCTTAAATTAGAAGCAGAGCGAGTTATTGTGCTGCCTAATGCTGTGGAAATTCCTCCACAAATTCCTACGCGCCCTCTCAAAAAAGACGTTTCATTTGTTTTTTTTGGACGTATTGGTCAACGTAAGGGAGCATTTGATTTAGTCAGGGCATTTGCTGCTCTTTCATCAAAGTATCAACTGCAAGCAAAACTAACGTTAGCTGGAGACGGCGAGGGAGTGAAATTACGCCAGCTCGTTAAAGACCTGAATGTAGAAGATGGTGTGTCAGTCATGGATTGGATTGATTCAGAGCAGCGTAATGCTCTTTCAAAGGCAGCAGATGTCTTTGTATTACCTTCGTATAATGAGGGTCTGCCCATGGCTTTGCTCGAAGCAATGAGTTGGGGATTAGCATCAATCACAACCCCTGTGGGCGGCATCCCCGAACTTGTAGTAGATGGTGAGAATGGTTTATTAGTAACACCCGGAAATATTGAAGAACTATCGTTAGCAATGCAGCGTTTGATTGAAGACTCATCGCTGAGAATAGCACTGGGAATCAATGGCAGAAAGAGTGTGGAACCTTTAAATATCCAAAATTATTGGAATTCACTATTAGAACTTTATTGTTCAGTCTGTGATCATTCACCTAGCCACCATTCATAAATCCACAGGAGTTTATATGCGTGCTCGTAATCGAGTCTTGATTGTTGTTGAGAATCTTCCTGTACCGTTTGATCGGCGAGTTTGGATGGAGGCAACAACCCTCCAAAAAGCAGGCTATGAGGTTTCAGTCATTTGTCCGATGGGAAAGGGTTATGAAAAAGACTATGAAATTCTGGAGGGAATTCATATTTATCGCCACCCTCTTCCTGATGAAATGAGTTCAGTCTTTGGTTATCTTCGAGAGTACAGTTCAGCTGTAAGATGGGAATTTCAGATAGCTCACCGAGTATGGCGAGAACGTAGATTCGATATTATGCATCTATGTAATCCACCAGATTTATTATTTATAACAGCACTGTGGTTCAAGCTAGTGCATGGAATAAAAGTCATTTTTGATCATCATGACCTCAGCCCAGAGATGTATGAAGCAAAGTATAATCGACGGGATATTTTTTATCATGGACTCAAACTGGTTGAACGGTTAACTTACATTACGGCTGACATCGCAATCTCTACCAACGAATCTCATAAATCTGTTGCTCTTAACCGAGGACACATGCCCTCTGAGCGAGTTTTTATTGTGCGGAGTGCACCTGACATCGCTCGTTTTCGTCCCACTCCTCCAAATAAAGCCTACTACTGCAATCGCCATTATTTGGTCGGGTATATGGGCGTTATGGGTGAACCAGAAGGAGTCGATTATTTGCTACGTGTAATTCACTACCTCGTAACCGTGAAAAATCGGCGTGACATCCATTTTATGCTGATTGGAGGAGGACCAGCCTTTGATAAACTAGTTGCACTTTCCCAAACACTTGGAATCACCGATTTTGTAGAATTTACTGGATTCAAGACAGGGCATGAATTTTTAGAGCGGTTATCAACCTGTGATATTTGTGTTGAACCCTCCCCGTTATCGGCTTACAACCAGTGCTGTACGATGAACAAAATTTTGGAATATATGGCACTTGGTAAACCGATCGTTCAATTTGATTTGAAGGAAGGTAGATATTCAGCACAAGGTGCATCTCTATACGCCCAACCGAATGATGAAGTTGAATTTGCAGAGCGAATTCTTGAACTTCTAGAATCTTCAGCTCTTCGGCAACAATTAGGCGCAGAAGGCAAGCGTAGAATGGAAGAAGAGCTAGAGTGGCGACATCAGGCACCCATTTTATTAAAAGCATATGAATCTATTAGTGCTTCTGTAAAGGAAAGCTAATGGTTAGGAATTGTTTAATAGACAGGCGAAGATTTTTTCAACTTGGTTTAGGAGCAACAGTAGGTCTTGGTTGCTCAATAATCTCAAAAGTTGCATATCGGAACTATCAGTTGCAAAAGCTGAATGACCCATTTAGGGGTTTTGAAGTCACCCCATTAGAACCATCTCTGAGGCAACGGGCTGCAAACAAGAATTTAATCTATGGGACTGCATCTGACTACAGAATACTATCTTTAGATCCGAAGTTTGCAACTTATGTGATGAAAGAATGCGAGATCTTAGTACCAGAAAACGATTTGAAGTGGAGAACACTGCGCCCCCACCCAAATCAATTTGATTTTACAGATGGAGATTGGCTACTCAATTTCACTCAGACCCATGATTTGCTTATGCGTGGGCATACACTAATTTGGCACCACTCCTTACCAGATTGGTTTTCAGAAATCGTAACGGCTCAAAACGCTGAACAATATTTAGTTAACCATGTTCAAACGGTTACCAAGCGGTATAGAGGTCGAATGCACTCTTGGGATGTGGTCAATGAAGCCATTGAACCTTACGACGATCGCCCTGATGGACTACGAAGAACCCCCTGGTTTGATTATTTGGGAATTGAGTATATTGACTTGGCTTTTCGAGTGGCGGCTGAAGCCGATCCAAATGCGTTACTTATTTATAATGACTATGGGCTAGAATACGACACGAATGAAGATGAAGCACGACGAATTGCGGTATTAAACCTATTGGAGCAATTAAAAGGGCAAGGCACCCCAATTCATGGATTAGGGATTCAAGCCCATTTAGATGGTCACGAAACTCGGTTTAATGCTGAAAAATTTCGGCAATTTCTTGCTGATGTTGCCAGTTTGGATCTCAAGATTTTAGTAACAGAATTAGATGTTGCTGATAACTATTTGCCCGCTGATATTGCTGTACGCGATCGCATTGTGGCAGCTGCTTATGAGGATTATCTCAACGTGGTGTTAGATGAGCCTGCTGTAATTGCAGTCTTAACTTGGGGGTTGAGCGATCGCTACACCTGGCTATCAGAGTTTGAGCCTCGAACCGATGGGTTACCAGTACGTCCATTACCGCTCGATGAAAACATGAATCGTAAATTGGCATGGAATGCGATCGCTCGGGCTTTTGATCAAGCTCCTGCAAGAACACCGCAAAATTTATACATGCTTCATTAAGTCAAGTCGTATTCTCTCGGATGCTTTACCTCAAGGACAAAATAATAAACACATAATTGTACTGTAGACGCTATCCCCTTCTTGAATCGCTATGGCATTCACTTACTATGTCTCAGGCTCTGGGAGTGACAACGGTGATGGGTTAACCCCACAAACTGCTTTTCGCAATATTCAAAAAGCTGCCGATTTAACCCAACCAGGAGATACCGTTTATGTCATGGATGGTACCTATACCAACCAATATCCAAATGATGACGTTCTTAGGATCACTCGCTCTGGAACTGAAAACGCCTGGATTACTTACAAAGCTTATCCTGGTTCACAACCCAAAATTGTCTCCGCCAACTGGAATGCTATTGCAGTACGTGGTGCGTCATACATTATTATCGATGGATTTGAATTGCAAGGAAACAGTGATAGCGTTACCCTTGCTCAAGCTACAGCTGAAAAAAACAACCTAAACAATCCTTTAACATCAGGAAACGGCATTAAAGTTGGACCCTCTTTGAGTGACTCTCCGACCTATTCCCATCATGTTATTGTTCGTAACAACAAAGTCTCCAAATTTCCAGGTGGTGGAATTACTGTTCTTCAGTCAGATTATGTGACGATTGAGAATAATATTGTTCATGATAATGCCTTTTATTCTCCTTACGGTAACAGTGGCATTTCTCTTTTTCAAAGTTGGAATTTCGACAGTTTTACCGGGCATAAAATGATTATCAGGAATAACATTGTTTACAACAATGCTAATTATATTCCCTATTACCGAGCTAATAGATTGTCGGATGGCAATGGCATTATCGTTGATGACACTCAGCATACTCAAACAGACTCTCCGTTTGATCCTTATCAAGGACGAACTCTAGTTGAGAATAATCTTGTCTACTATAACGGTGGTCGCGGTATTTCAACTTACAAAGCAGATCATGTAGACATTTTCTACAACACCGTTTATTACAACATGCGTAGTCTCCCCAGACCTGATGCGGATGTTAATGTGAACCTCTCCAATGATATTCGGATACTAAATAACATTATCGTTACAAATCGAAGACCTGCTACTACGTCTTCGAACTCCACTAATGTAATAGGTGACTATAACGTTATTTTCAACGCTACAACCCATGCAATTCGTGGAAACAATGACTTAATTAACGTCAATCCGCAATTTACAGATCCATTGGCAGGTAACTTTACCTTGCTTTCTACAAGCCCTGCTCTCAATCAAGGAATACGAGGAACGATTGGCAGAATTCTTTCAGGTTCAATTGACTCAGATGCAAGTATTCCTAATTCAGGCAGTCCTAATTCCGGTGTTCCTATTCCTAATGGGAGTATTCCTGACGTAGGCATTCCTAACTTAGGTATTCCTAATGTGGGTGCTCCTAATGTAGATATACCGAATTCGAGCATTCCGAATACAGATGCGTCTGGCAAGATTCAAATTATTCGAGGGACTCGCAACCGCGATCGCTTGACTGGCACTCTTTTAGCCGATTGGATCGATGGTAGCAGAAGCAACGACCAAATTGTGGGCGATCAAGGTAATGACCGATTGCTGGGTGGTCAGGGCAATGATTTCTTAGTGGGTCAAAATGGGGATGATATTTTGATTGGTGGGTTAGGAAACGATCGCCTCATCGGTGGAGCCGGAAAGGATATTTTTGGACTAAAACGAGGGGAAGGGCTAGATGTCATTACTGATTTCAAGATTGGTCAGGATCATTTAGGCTTACCTAGTAGCAGGAGCTTTAGAGGATTAAAGTTTGTTCAGTCAGGACGTAACACGTTAGTTCAGTCAGGTGACGAGTCATTGGCTCTGTTGATCGGAGTGCGAGCAAACCAACTCCTTCGCTCTAGTTTTGCTTTCTCAAACACTTTCTATCAGCCAATTCCTTAACTTCGTACAGTTATCTTGAACATTGAGTTATACCCAGTAGGGCAAATGCTTTACTGGGTATAGCCTTTGCTATAGCTACTTCTATAAATGCTAGAGCGCGATCGCCACACCTGGTTATTAAACCTTGAACGCTGGTGAGATGGGTTAGCTGGGCGTCCGTTGCCACTTGACGAAAACATGCATCGTAAATTGGAATGGAATGCGATCGCTCGTGCCTTTGATAATGCACCGAGATAATGCACCGATTTGAGCTAGACCTGAAACTTAAATCAGGGCTGTCTCGTCTAATTTTATGTTGTTTTTGCTGCATCTTAAGTCACTATGACAACGACTTATTACATTTCGGGTTTAGGTAGCGACAACAACAATGGATTAACACCTCAAACTCCCTTCCGCAATATTCAAACAGCCGCCAATTTAACTCAACCGGGAGATATCGTCTACGTGATGAATGGCACTTACACTGCCAGTAACCCAAACAGCGATATTGTCCGCATTACTCGTTCTGGCACTGCTGATGCCTGGATCACTTATCAAGCCTATCCTGGGGCTAACCCCAAGCTTGTTTCCAACAATTGGCATGCTTTTGCAATTCTGGGTGCATCCCATATTATTATCGACGGGTTTGAATTGCAGGGAAACAACGACAACATCACCTTGCCACAAGCGATCGCTGAGCAAAATAATCTAGGCAATCCCTTAACATCAGGCAATGGCATTGGGATTAGACCCTCTGATGATGCGACCCCAACTTATCCACATCACATTGTGATTCGCAATAATGAAGTCTATAAGTTTGGTGGTGGTGGCATCTATACCTACCACGCAGACTACGTCACTATCGAAAACAATCTTGTTTACAACAATGCCTGGTATGCTCCCTACGGTAATAGTGGGATTTCCAATTACCAAAACTGGAACTCTGATAGCTCAAGTGGCTATAGGATGATCATCCGGGGTAACGTCACGTATAACAATCAAAATTTAATTCCCTGGTTTCAGGTTGGCAGGGTGACAGATGGCAATGGCATTATTGTTGATGATACTCGCAATACTCAAAACAACTCTACGCTTGGGGTTTATCAAGGACGAACGTTGGTTGAGAACAATCTTTCGTATAACAACGGAGGTCGGGGTATCAATGTTTATAGCAGTAATTTTGTAGATATTGTTAACAACACAACTTATCAAAACTCACAACATCCAGCGATCGATGGTGGAGAGATTACCGTAGGCACTGCCAATGATGTGCGCGTGTTAAACAACATCATGAGTGCCACCTCAGGAAAACCAGCGAACAAAGTCTCCAACTCAAGCAACATTTTGTTTGACTACAATTTGCTGTTTAATTCTGTGCTCTATACCCAAACTGGAGCCAATGATCTGATTGGTGTTGACCCACTATTTTTAGATCCAAGCATAGGCAACTTTGCACTACGCTCCAATAGCCCTGCCCTGAATAGAGGAATTAACGGTTTAACCAGTCGAGACATTGTAGGAACGCTTCGCCCGATCGGATCTGGCACTGATATCGGCGCGTTTGAAGGTGTTGGGGTGATTCGAGGAAGCAAGAACCGCGATCGCTTGACTGGCACTCGTTTAATTGATTGGATCGATGGCGGCAATGATAATGATCGTATTGTGGGCGATCGCGGCAATGATCGATTACTGGGGGGTCAGGGCAATGATTTTATCGTGGGTCAAACTGGGGATGATGTGTTGATCGGTGGGTTAGGAAGCGATCGCCTCACGGGTGGAGCTGGAAAGGACATTTTTGGATTGAGACGTAGAGAAGGGTTAGACGTTATTACTGATTTCCAGATCGGTCAAGATTATTTGGGCTTACCCAAAAGCACGAGTTTTAGAGGGTTAAGGCTAGTTCAATCAGGACGCAATACCACCGTTCAGTTAGGTGGTGAGCCGTTGGCTCTATTAATAGGGGTTCGGGCCAACCAGCTTCTTCGTTCTAGTTTTGCTTTTTCAAATACTTTTTATCAGCCAGTTGATTTTGTGGGCTAATTTACAGCAAATCCTCATGTTTTAGCTTGTTTTGAATAAGCAGAAGTTGATTTTACTAATGTATTTGCAGAAAACATTTATGTATTAACTGCGTGTGCGACTTTCCCTAGATCCCCGGTTGCTGTGACGCAAATCAGATTACTTTGAGGATGCTAAACGAGCAACCAGGAATCTAAATCTCCACTCAATTCTGTAATTTTTTCCCATAAGTTTTCTGATGAGAACAACAAAAGTGTTTGTTTAAGATAGCAACATCAGATTCCTGACAAAGACTACAACAGTTCATTTGATGGGGAGTTATACGTGATTCCTGGAGCATTTAGGAGAACTACAACTAAGTAGCTAGGAGGATTTAAACTTAAAACGTTCCAGCGTATACCCACCTTGTTCACTTCGGGATTCTATACCGTCCATTACAGCAAGGGCTAAATCATATTCATTGTCGAACATTCGTCCTGAGATTTCATGAGCTTTGAGTTGATGCCACTGTCCTTCGATGGGGTTCATCTGCGAGCAATAGGCAGGCAAAAAGAAAATGAATAATCCTTGCTCTTGCCACCGTCCCCACTGTTGCTGGACGAGTTTACTGGTGTGAATCGATCCATTGTCTTGAACAATAACCGTGAGCCGTCCTGTTTGTTTGAGTGTTTGGGCGGCTGTTGCAGCGACCCAATCCATCACGCTAATGTAACTTGCACTCTTAAAGCCTCCTTGCACCAGTGCATACTCGAAGTGTTCATCGGGTTGCCAAAGCCCCAAAATGCTAACTGGGTCTGCTTGATACATTTCTGTGTTCCGATGCGGCTGTAGCTGACTGGACTCCACAGGCAAAAGCCTGATTCATCTAAATACTTCAGCTCAATAGGTTGGTCTTGTGCGGCTTGCTGCAATAGTTCTAGGTCTGCTTGCTTAGATTGCTTGTTGAACACGTCCTGTTTGTTTCGCTGACTGTGACGGGTGCGTTTCCAGCGGAAGCCCTTTTTTTCATCACTCGTCGAATCCAATCGGGTGAGAGCTTAATTTGCCGTTGTTGTTGCAGTTTACGAGCAAGTTGCGTGCTGTTGTAGGTTTGAGGGGCGCTCTCAATCCAGGTTTCCACTAGTTGCTTGTCGGCTTCACTCCAACTGGCTTTTGCTCCTCGCCCTGGTGCTTCCCATAACCCGCTTAATCCTCCTGCTTGCCAGCGTCGCAACGTCGCTCTCACGGTATGCTCATGACACTGATAAATCTCAGCAATCGCAGGCACGTTCCACCCTCGGGCATTTAAGCGAATCATATGGGCACGGTCACGTGTTCGTTGTGATACGGTTTGGGCAACCCGCAGTTCGCTCAAAATAATCCGAATGGGAGCAGGCATAAATAGATGAAACATTCCGTTTACAGGGTCTATATCATCTTATATTTAATTAGTCCTAGCTACTTACATGAAATTAGTATTAAAATAAAATTAACGTAGAAGTGTGTAAAACTAGAAAAAGAAGAGATGTCAATAATAATCATTGACTAAATAGAATTATTAGTTACAAGAAAGCTCCATCTATATCTATAAAAGTTATGTTATTTCGGTCTTTAAAACCTTCTTTTAAACTATTTATGTTAGGCTTAACAACATTTTTGAATTGAACCTATTTGTTCAATACACTTAATAGCAAAAAAGTTATTATTAAAAATCCTGAAAATAGCCCAACTATATGTCCTGAACTTCTCAGCACAGAATCCTGAAGTGAGAGTCCTAACAAACACCAAAGCAAACTACCAGCAAACCCACCAATAAGTGTTTGTGGAACTAACATATCTCTAGAAGCATGGAAATATTGTTTCCATGCTAAAGCTCCAAGAAAACCACTACCAAGACCGCCCAGTAAACCGAAAGAGAGCATGGCAATAGGTTTGTCAGCAATACTAATATCCTGTTGACTTAGAAATCCGATAAGAAGCCATATCAAAAGGATCATTAAAAGAATGATCAGATTTTTCTTGATGAAAGAGATAGTAGTAGAAAAACTTACGTTTCTTGTTGAATTACTCGATCTGATACTTGATTTTAAATTAGACTTTTTCCTCTTTTCCACGTTATGGGAGAATGAAGAGCTCCCATCGTTTAATGTTTTTCCATAAACATCTTGAGGCGAGAATGCAACTTCAGAATAATATTTGAAACCAGAGAATCGACGAAAATCTTTGATGGCAATGCGAATTCCCTCGCAAACATTTCTAAAAGCTTCGTCTCGATTGTCCCAAAGAGTAATAGCCTTTGCATTTTTAGGCAAAGCTTGCAACTTTCCAAAAGAAGCGCCTTGCCAGTCTACTGGGCGAAGAATAATTGGAATAACCCGGGCTTCACCCCTTTCATGCCTTTCCATCGCTCTTCTTAACTCAATATCAAAACAATAATCCGATGCAAGAAAGTCTGGGCTAATTAATAAAAGAATAATCTCAGATGAATTTAGATGTGTGTTTATTTCTCCAGCCCACTCTGTTCCGGGTGTTATTTGGCGGTCGTACCAAGCACTAATCACACCTTGTCGCCGGAGGATGCTGAGATGCGTTGCAAGTTCATCTCGTAGGCCCTCATCCTTATGAGAATAAGAAAAGAATACCTCAGTAGTCCTCATTGGCTGAGAGTTGGAAGAAACACTCATAACTGTCCTTTATACATTGTGCAAGAATTGACTAATAGCTTAAAGCCAATGTTATGGAAGGACTTATCCTCATAATCATAATATTGAGGAATTGTATAATTAGGATATCAAGTAGATGTATTTTTTGATACATTTGCCAGTCCAGAAACAATATTATGTTGCTTATATTTAAATTTATTAAATAAATATTCTAGACACCATATTAAAATAATGCTTATATTTAGAGGCGATTTATTTAAGGATTTACTTTATAAATTAGCTCTTAGTACTGGTTGACATGCCTATAAACTAATGCTGCCCTGCTTAGTTCTATGGTAAGCAAACGTAAAATTTAATCATTTGTAGGGCAAGTACAGAATAAAGTGATCAAATTTTAGTATTTATTACTGATTCAAGTTGTTTTTACAGATAGCTGGACTAGACTTTATCAACTGTTCGAGATAGTTGTGTAAATTTTGTGTCATCTATATCGTTGTCTGGAGAGCCCCATCCATGCTTCAGCGTCTTGCTTTATACCTTACTCAAGCTCTGGTTCTTATTCAGTTTCCATTTTTTCAAAAGACGGAACCTAAACCTGAGCAGCAGTTGTCGATGTATTCTAAACCTGCTGTCGTTCGTATTTTGGCTGGTTGTTATGGCACCTACTATTATCAACCAGAGAATAGCTCATACGTGACTGAGTATCCATTTTCCCATGCCTCAGCTGGTACAGGTTATTTTGTTGATCCAAACGGTTATATCGTTACGAATGCCCATGTTGTAGAACCAGCTAAAGGCGGTGAGGACGCTTGTAAACAAAGACTGTTTGAGAATCTTGTTCAAAAGTTAACTGGCGAGCGAGATTTGAGTAAGTTATCTGAATCACGAATATAGAATATCAAACAACGGGCAGAACTGGAAGAATTTAATTATGCAGACGTCGTAATTTTACCCAATGGAGAGACTTTCCGATTTGATGTCAAGCAATCTGGAACACCTGTTGGTGGTGGTGGTAAAGATGTAGCAGTGTTAAAGATTGAAGTTACAAATGCGCCTGTACTTAAATTAGGTGAGTCTAGACAGGTTCAGCTTCAAGATTCAATCATTGTGATTGGATATCCGAATACGGCAGATGTGATCTCTGCATTAAGTGACAAATCAATTTTTGAAGCATCTGTTTTGCAAGGTCAAGTTTCAAATACAAGTAAAACCCTGCAGGATAACGCCCCTGTATTGCAAATTAGCACAACTGTAGCGCCTGGAAGTTCTGGGAGTCCTGTATTAAATCAAAATGGTGAAGTGGTTGGTATGATAACCTTCGGTGGAGGTGCAGTAGATGAAGAAACTAGCTTTCCTTTTGCTATACCCACCAGCACTATACAGGAATATATCAGGCAGTCGGGAGCTAGTAACGAGGTAAGCACGACCACAGCCTTGTACCAAGAAGGATTGAAACTTTACTGGAGAGGGGATTGGGAAGGGGCGAAGGCAAAATTTTTGGCAGTTCAGGGGTTATTTCCACAACACTCAGAAGTTTCTAAGCTAATTAGAGCTAGTGAACAAAAAATTGCTGAAGCATGGGATAAAAGAAGCTACACACTTTGGTTTATAGCTGGAATTTCAATTGTCATTCTACTGCTCATAGCTTATCTACTAGGTAGACGAAGGTATGCCCCTCTTGTGCAAGTAGAGTCAGCATCAAGTACGTCAACCACACTAACTCAAGCGGAGGAATTTAGTTCAAGAGCAGATGCTTGGACAAACATACCTCGGGCAGTAACTAAACTTTTTCGCCCAGAAACTGTAGTAAGTTTTCAGCCCTTTTTAGAGGTAAGAAACCACCAGGGACAAATTAAACGGTTCTACCTTCAAAATAACCAACATAAGCTTGGACGGGATCCAAATTGGGCAGATTTATGTGTTCCTGATGCAGGATGGGAAGTTATTTCCAAATGTCACGCAACACTATATAAAGATGGTGAGAATTACCGTATTTATGATGGAGACCGTTTGAAAGGAAGCACAAATAAAACTCGTATAGATGGAATAGAGATTTCTAAGAATGAGGGGTATTTGCTTCATGATGAGGATAAACTTACTATTGGTGATGATCCACGCAACCAAGTGACTTTAACTTATTTTAATCCCTCTGATAGAAGCCGTGCACAGGATTCTGCACGAGCGAAAACAGGCGAACACTCAACTTAATTGAATTGCAGAGAATCTGCTTTACAGATTCTCTGCAAAATTCTTATAAATTGCGGTACCTGTTGCAAAGGCATTGGATTAGATCTTTCCCTTTTTGTCTTCAAAACTTTAAAGAAATTCATTTTTTAGAAACTTGTCTTATGAAGGTACTTAGGTTTGGTGAATTATTAGATGGGCGTTACAGAATAATTCAGAATTTAGCAGAGGGTGGTTTTGGACGAACCTATGTTGCTGAAGATATTCGTCTTCCAGGTAATCCTCATTGCGTAGTCAAACATCTTAAACCACCAGGAAGTGATAATTTAAAGCAATTCGAGAATATAAAACGGTTATTTCTTAATGAAGCCGAGACTTTACAGAAATTAGGCAAGCATAACCAAATTCCGCAACTGCTGGCTTATTTTGATGAGAATCAAGACTTTTACTTGGTTCAAGAGCTAATTGGTGGGCATACACTTACCTATGAGTTGAAACCTGGGCATAAATGGGACGAAGTATTAGTTTATAAGTTACTTTGTGAAGTCTTAAATATATTGGCTTTTATTCATAAAAACGGTGTAATACATAGAGACATTAAACCTGATAACTTAATTCGTCGAGATAGCGACAACAAAATTGTTTTAGTAGATTTTGGAACAGTTAAACAAGTTCTATTACATGGACAACCTACAACAACAATTGTAGCTGGAACTCCAGGTTATATGCCAACTGAGCAGGGACGGGGGAAACCTCGTCCAAATAGTGATATTTACTCTTTAGGCATTATTTGCATTCAAGCTTTAACAGGCTTGCTGCCTAATCAACTACAAGAAGATCCAGAAACAGGTGAACTTGTTTGGAGCGCGTGGGCAAATTGTACAGACGAACTTGCAAATATTATTGATCGAATGGTACGTTACCATTTCAGAGAACGATATCAAGAAGCTCAGGATGTATTAGCGGATCTTCAGTTACTTCTTGCGAAAAAAAGGACAGTTTTTGTAGATGGTGAGTACACAAGTTTGTCTCAATCTCATACTTTCAATGAGCAGTTAAATCAATCAGTAACAAACTTGCGACCTACACATGTATCTAACCAATCTAATCAACCTATAAATAATATTTACCCCGTCAAGAAATTCGATAATTCTGAAACAATTGTTTCTTCGTCGCTTGCCAAAGATTCTAGGCCTACTGAAGAAACGTTTAAATCTAATCCTCAATCTACAGTTGTTTCATCAGCTCCTGCAGATAAGGAAATGTCTAGTGTTGATACATCGTTCGGAGTTCCAAATCCAACGGTTGTCTCTACAGATAGAAATGCTGTTGAATTAAGCAATATAAACGCGTTACCGACAATACTATCCTCCAATTCTCCTCAATCTACAATCGTCTCAACTGGATCAATTAAGCCCCCTTCAAATGAGGTGAAAACTACTTATAGTAATGCTGAAGTTTCTGAAAATATTTCTAATTCTTTATCAGTATTTCCCTCTCCAAATATTAGAAGGAAAAGTATTCTTGCACGCAAAGTATGGTTATTCACTGGGGTAGGAGGGTTACTTGTAATTATTGGTTTGATAATAGGGACAATTTCAGTAAACCGTCATCAAGCTTATCTTCAAGCTGAGAATCTTGCTTCTGAAGCGAGGGAACTTAAATTGTCAGGCAATTATGAACAGTGTATTGAGAAGGCAAAGACTATTTCATCAAGTCACACTGAAGCTTATGGTTCTGCTCAGGGTCTTCTGGGAGATTGTCAACTTGCTTTAGCTCAACAATTTGCTGAAGAAGGTAGTTACAGTCGTGCAATTACGATAGCAACTGAGATATTGCCTGGGCATTCTGCACATCAGCAGGCTAACCAGTTAATTAGTCAATGGTCTAACCGCATATTGCAATTAGCACAAGAGCAGTATCAGTCAGGCAAGCTAGATGAAGCCATAGCGATGATAAAGGCGATCCCAGAGGGAAGCCCTTTGCATACTAGAACTTTAGAGCAAATTGAACAGTGGAATCAAGAATGGGAAAAAAACGAAGCCTCTCTTGAAGTCGCTAAGGAAGCTATAGATTCACAACAATGGCAGCAAGCTATTGATGAAGCAAGCAAGGTAACCACTAATTATTGGGAGCAGCAAGCTTCTTCTATAATTCAGCAGGCAAGTGATGAGTTAGCAGCGGCAGCTAGACGTAGAGAAGAAGCAGCGGCAGCTAGACGTAGAGAAGAAGCAGCGGCAGCTAGACGTAGAGAAGAAGCAGCGGCAGCTAGACGTAGAGAAGAAACAGCGGCAGCTAGACGTAGAGAAGAAACAGCGGCAGCTAGACGTAGAGAAGAAGGAAGGCGAAGAAGACAACCTGTTAACCCTATATGCAGGACCCCTCCATGTGTTTAGGTTATGTAACTTTTTGAGCCTTTATATTCTAAGTTCAAGTTATAGGGAGTCTCCTTGTGAAATTATTTCGATTTACAATTACGTTGCTTCTTGGTTTTTCAAGTTTTAATATTTCTTTTTTTCATCGTGAACAAGCTGTAGCGCAATCAACTGCTGAATACTTTTACTGCGATGAAAGCCGGAATCCACCCGTAATGGCATTATTTAGCAATCGTCAAAGATTTGACTTTATTACTTTCACCTCTGCTTGGACACCCCCACCTTATTCTACGCCATTAGCACGTTGTAGGGCTGTATCTCAGAGATTCCAAAATGCTTTAGTTACCTATGGGGAGAATTTAATTTATGGTTTAACCTTCAGTTATATCAACAACCAACCGGTACTTTGTGTTGCGACTAATCCACAAAATCAGCAACAAGGTTTTTGTAGAACTAATGATTTGTTATTGACGTTTCAAAATGAGCTTCAAGGATGCTTGTTTGTACCAGCTTTCGCGGGTAATTTACTGCGACAGTTTGGAAATACAGATCTAACAAGGTTGCAGTATGAGAGTTTTGAGCAACAATGTCGCCAGTCCTTTTCAGATCGTGTAGGTTTGAGTAGTCCAAGTGATAGGCAAAACTTCATTTCACTGAATGCGTTTTGGCAAGACACAAATCAGACATCACCCCCATCAAGCCAACAAAGATTCATCCTAGAGGAACGTGGAGCTTTAACCAGAAATGATCCTATTTTGAACGATGGTAGCTCTTATGATGAGTACTATTTCCAAGGCAGTGCTGGTCAATCTGTAGTAATTAACTTATCTAGTTCAGACTTTGATACTTACCTTCTTCTATACACTCAAAATGGTCAAAACATTGGGGAGAATGATGATATTAATGGCAGCAATACCAATTCCCAGATGGTAATTACTCTTCCATATACTGGTAGATATAGGGTTATAGTAAATTCATATGACCATACGGGTTTAGGGCGCTATCTGCTCACAATTCGTTAGGCTCAATTCAACTTTTCGATAGTACTGCATAGTAATGGTCAACAATGGAGAAAGACATTGTAATGGTGTACAAAGTACCAAGTTACCTCAATAAAAAGAAAAGTGCGAGCGCAGATTTTGTAGAGTGCGCTCCCTACGATAACTCTAATTACTCTATGATGACCTCCTTGAAACGCATCAGTGAGTAGGATGGGAATTGTCCATTTTTTGTGTGGAGTAAGAGTTAAATTCCGAGAAGCTAAGGATATACCTTTGGAATCAGCTTATATTTATTGAAGCGTCGCCTAAGTATTGAGCCTGCTTTTCGTCGCTGTAAAAATTCAGCAAAGTCTCTCACTTCTGCAATTAAGTCTTCAGGTAAAGAATTCAGAATTGCCAGAACTTGCTCTCGCAGGGTTTCTCGTTCAGGTTGAATATCCGATCGCTCCAACGTCAAGAGGGCAAGCACTTCACCTGCATCCCTTACAAGCTCTACATTGAACCTTTGTCCATTGCTATGGTGATGGACAATATTTCCCTTACGGCTTTTACTCAACCCATGCTTATGGCTACAAAGGAATATGAACACTAAGACGAACCCCTTGTCCGGGTGAACTATTAAAGGTGAATTGTCCCTTTAAGGCTAACGCGCGTTCGCGCATTCCCTGCAAGCCAAATCCGGTTTGGTTTTGGTTCACTTGAAAGCCGTTGCCGTTGTCGTAATAGGTTAATTGCACCTGAGTTGGAGTGGTACGCACTTGAATCTCAACGGTAGTCGCATCTGCATGCTTGCAAGTGTTAGTCAAAGCTTCTTGAATGATGCGATAGAGCGTAGTGTTGATCTCACTAGAGAGAGCTTGTGTCAACTGAATCTGACAACGAGGTTGAACTCCAGTCGTTCTATAAAAGTCGTTGCTGAGCTGGGCGATCGCCTCTGATAGTGACTGCCCTCGCAACGGATCAGACCGCAGAGTGGTAACGGATTGACGCACTTCTTGCAAAGCTGTTGAGCCGAGTTGTTTAGCATCTTGCAAAAATGTTCGGGCTTTTTGAGGGTTTGCCTGCCATAGTTTTAAGGCTCCCTCAAGTTGAATGTTGAGTGCTGTCAGAGCGTGTCCCAAAGAGTCGTGAATCTCGCGGGCAATGCGGTTGCGCTCTTGGACAGCCGCTAAATTCTCAATTTTCTGGGCATACTCTCGCAATTGATCATTGGCGATCGCCAACTTTTCACGGCTCTGGCGTTCAGCAATCAGGGCATTGACTAACAACAGCACAAACACCAACGCCAAGCCAAACAACAAAACTGAATTGATGGCAAACCCCCAAACCAGAGGGCGAAACCTTTCTGCAACCACGGTCGGCAATTGTAGCACCAGGGATCTGACTCGATAGACCAAAATCAGAAAAAATAGGACAAACGCTACCCCAGAAACGAGCAATCGTCCCGGCAGTTTAAAGATCAAACAACTGCGACTCACCAGCACCAAATAGAGAAAGGGAAACAACCGCAACCCTCGCAAGCCTGTGGTAGTGGCTAAGATAATGAGTCCCAATTCCACTAAAGTGTAAGCCACTTTTGTCAGAGGACGTTTTGTGGGTAGACGCAACCCCATCAAGCCAAAAATGGCAATACTCGCAATTGTTAAGACAGGATAGCGAGACAGGCGAGACACCGGAGCAGGCAAAAACTCACTGAGAATAGCGAGCACCACCAATCCCCATTCCAGATAGAGCAAAAAGGGGAAGGGGTGATTTTTGATCTGAATTGTTCCTGCTGGATCAGGAGTGTGGGATGAAGCATCACCCTGCATAGGCTCTATTTTCTGCTAATCAGCAAGTAGGTGGTCATTTCGCCTTTGCCTTTGACATCGATCGCCCCTCGTTTTTGAAATAGGTATCGGTCTTTGAGGCGTTCGTAGGTGTCAGCGGTGACTTGAATTTGACCTGGCAAGCCTAGAGACTCCATGCGACTGGCGGTGTTGACGGTGTCTCCCCAGAGATCATAGGTAAATTTGGTGGTGCCAATCACTCCGGCTCCTACAGGTCCAGTATTGATGCCAATTCTCATGGTCAGGGGTTTATTGAGGCTGAGTTCCCCAAAGTTGAGAGCGGCGATCGCCGCTTGCATATCCAGTGCCATCTCTGCGATCGCCTCGGCATGGTCGGGTCGAGGAATGGGCAACCCCCCCACCACCAGGTAAGCATCGCCAATGGTTTTAATTTTTTCGAGTTGATGCTGCTCGGCTAGATGATCAAAAGCAGAAAAGATCGTGTTCAACAAACTCACTAGCTCAATCGGAGATAAACGTGATGACAACTCAGTGAAGTTGACAATATCGGCAAACATCACCGTTACTTCGGCAAAGTTATCGGCAATGGTGCGCTGGTGTTGTTTGAGTTGGTCAGCGATCGCTTTAGGCAAGATGTTGAGCAACAATCGCTCTGATTTTTCCTGTTCTTCTTGCAATTGTTTGAGATAAGCCTGTTCCTGGTCGCGCAGACGCTTTTTCTCTAAGCAAGCACTAATTCTGGCTTTCAGCAGAGTGGGGTTAAAGGGTTTAAACAGGTAATCTTCGGCTCCCAACTCGATGCAACGCACGACACTATCAATGTCGTCTAACGCTGAGATCATAATCACGGGAATGTGGCGCAGCAAAGGATCTGCTTTAAGTTGTTCTAGCACTTCATAGCCATTTAGCTCTGGCATCATAATGTCGAGCAGCACTAGATCAAAGGGCTGCGCTTGCATCTCTGACAATGCTTGCCGCCCATTCTCAGCGATTACGACGGTCAATCCCTGACGGCGTAGTCGTTTAGAGAGGAGATCTCGGTTCATCTCGTTGTCGTCTACAACGAGAACTTGCCCGCTGTCAAGCTTCATACAACTTTCTGTTGCTCCAAAAGTGCCTCGATTTTTCCTAAAAGGCGAGCAAACTCAACGGGTTTGGTGTCGTAGTCGTCGCAACCTGCCTCAAAGCATTTCTCTTTATCACCTGACATGGCATGAGCCGTTAACGCAATGATTGGGATTGAACTTGTCATAGGAGATGCCTTTAATTGACGAGTGGCCGCCCAGCCATCTAGCACGGGCAGACTCATATCCATCAAAATCAGATCTGGCATTTCTGATTGTGCCATCACAATTCCTTGTTCACCATCGACTGCAATCAAGATTTGGTGTCCTTTGCGCTCAAGTCGTCGGGACAACATATCTCGATTCATTTCATTGTCTTCGACTAGGAGAATTTTAGACATTTCTTTTTTGCGATTAATTGCGTTTTGTTAAGAAGTGTTTATGTAATTGGGTTGAGACAAGTCTTAGGACGACTCGTTATTGCCAATCTACGGATCTCAATAAGTATTTCTTCAAGACTATACGCTCCTTTCTGGAGAATCTGCTCGACGTGGGTGTTGAGCCGGAGACGATCGTCGAGGGTCAGATCTTTAGCCGTCAGGATCACCACCGGCAGCGATCGCCACTCCTCTCGTTTTTGCAATTCTGCAATAAAGCCAAATCCATCCATTTCAGGCATCACCAGGTCGAGCAAGATCAACTCAGGGTGAGTCTCAGCTAACCGCTCTAGAGCAACCCGACCATTTTCTGCCAACACCACCTGCCACCCCTCTCGCTCTAGCATATGTTGCATCATGTCGCGGGTGACGAGGTCATCTTCGACCACCAAGATTGAGCAAGGAGGGTTTTCGCACTGCACCCGCCTGAGCAGGCTAATCAAGCGACTGCGATCGATCGGTTTTGTCAAATAATCTGAGACTCCCAGAGCGTAGCCCATATTCTTGTCATCCACCATTGTCATCATGACCACAGGGATGTCGGCCAATTCAACATCATTTTTAAGCATGGATAGGACTGTCCAGCCATCCATTCCTGGCATCATCACATCCAACGTGATAGCGATCGGATGTAACTCTTTAGCTAATCGGAGTCCTTCTTCTCCATCAAAGGCACTGCACACCTGAAACCCCTCTTTGACCAAAAAGCGTCTCACTAAATCATGCACAGTGGGGTCATCATCGATCACCAAAATTGGGGAGCTTGAGGTGGTCGCGTCAAAGGTGTCTGGTAGGTCAGTGACTCGTGTCGGGGGAAGGGCAAGAGACATCACCTGAACGGGCAACACCATTGTGAATGTAGTTCCCTGATCGACTACGCTCTCAACCTCTAGAGAACCCCCCATCATCTGGCAAAACCGTTGGGCGATCGCCAACCCTAGCCCCGTGCCGCCATACTTGCGAGTGGTCGAGGCATCCGCCTGGGTAAATGCCTGAAACAGTTTACTCATCTGTTCTGCTGTCATCCCAATTCCGGTATCAGACACCTGAAACCAGATGACCGACGTAACGGGACGAGATTCAAAAGAGTCTCCTGCCCTCTTAACCTTGTCGTCTTCGTGTTGGGGTTGTCCTTCCTTCCAAACCTTTAGAGTAACCGTCCCCTGATTGGTAAACTTGGCCGCATTACTCAACAGATTTAGCAAATTTTGTCTGACTTTCGTTAAGTCAGCATACATTGTGCCAATAGAGTCGGGGCAGTCAACCACTAGAGTATTGTGATTCTTTTCAAGCAACGGATGAATAGTGCTGACAACATCTTGAATCATCTGCAAAATATCAAACCGTTCCAGATACAAATCCATTTTGCCTGCCTCAATTTTAGACAAGTCCAAAATGTCATTGATCAACGCCAGCAAGTGCTTTCCAGCGGTGTGAATGCGCTTTAGATCGGGCACAAACCCATCCTGTCCCGTATCTTCAGCTTCTTCTTGCAACATCTCGCTATAGCCAATGATGGCATTCAACGGAGTCCGGAGTTCGTGGCTCATGTTGGCGAGAAATTGACTCTTAGCCCGATTGGCTTGCTCAGCCATATCTTTTGCTTTTTGCAGGGCTTCGGCTTGCTTGCGTTCGGTGATATCTCGCAGATTGACGATAATGCCACCCACCGTTTTATCGTGCAATAGATTGTTGCTAACGGCTTCTAAGATCAACCAGGGGCCATCTTTGTGTTTTAGACATAGCTCCAGAGGTGAGCTAACTCCTCCTTCGACCAGGGCACGATTAAACGCCGCCATCACTTCCGATTGTTGATCGGGGTGAACAAACTCCAGAATGGAGCGATGCATCACCTCGTCTGGGTTGTACCCTAACACCGCTTTTACCGAAGCACTGCCATATTGAACGGTGCCTTCTGCACTGAGAATCGTAATCACATCTGAGGCGTTTTCGATCAGCGACCGAAAGTGAGCTTCACTGCGGTGTAAGGCTTCCTTAGCTTGAATCAGCCCTTGTTCTCGTTCGCGTACTTCTCGCGCCATGCGTTGAAAGACTCGTGCCAGCAAGCCTAATTCATCTTTGCCAGTGGTCGCTCGTTTGAGCATCTCTGGATCAAATTGCTCGGTTTGAATCGCCGTTGCGGCCAACGTCAACTGAGCGATGGGTTGGGCAATTCGGCGGGCCAGGAAAATTGAAGCAAAGACTCCTATCGTCAAAATTAGAGCAGAGGCGATCGCGGCTCGATGTAAATCGCCCAGCATTTCTTGTTGCAACTCGTGGGTTGAGATATAGATGACAGTAGCTCCGCTGATCACCCCTCGATCATCTAAGTTGGGCACCATCACCTTGACAACTGAATCATCAAGATAGCTAAATGGTTTGCCCTCACTCATCACCCGTTGCAGGTTTGCCAAATCCTTGGGGTCATCCATACTTTGGGTGTTGGGTAACCCAGCCGTGACATGACGAGCCAGGTTATTCATCTGGCGATCGATGATCCGAATAGCCACGATGCGTTTGCCATCCACCAATTCTGTGACAATGCGAACTAACCCCAACCGTTGGCGAAACCGCTCTAGCAGAGCTGCATCATACCCCACCTGAACAATGCGCGGCTGGTCAACCCCAGCTACACCCACATATTTGAAGAAGCGATTGTCAATCTCTCGCTGCATTAAGGGTTGATTGACCACGGTTGCGTCACCCGTTAGCAGGGGCCAAAAAGAGCTTGCTTGAGGTTGTTGGGTCGCATCAGGGCTAAACGTAAAGTCGATATTGGGCAGGTTGTGGAGATAGGCATGCCCCTGTTCGTCGGTAATCCAAATCTCGTCTAGTGGTGTGGTATCGGCGATCGCCCGCAAGCGTTGATTGAGTTCTTCTGACGACATTCCCGATTGTTCTGCGATCGCGACCATATGACTGGCGATCGTGGCTTGCACAATCATCTGCTCTCCAATCACTTGCTCTATATCAATTTGAGCCTGATCGTTAAAGCGGGTCATGCGGGCTAAAAACTCAGCCGTGCGAATTCCATCTTCTTCCGTGTGCATTAACATCGCTCGTCGAGTTCCCCAGGCAAACACAAATGTTGTCACCAACACCGTTGCGGCAAGGAGGGAAGTGACCATCAAGAGAATACGAATACGGAGGGTCATGGCTAGACAAAGGAGTGAAACGAATACGGCAAGATGTAACTAAACTGAGGCACTATAGCGGCTGGATTTAAGGGGAGGATGAGATGAGTCAGGGTTTCAGCCAAAACCGATCAGAGTTGAGGATGAGGAGGGACATCACGCCTCCTTTTCATAAAGGAGGGAGAGGACAGGTTGATGGGGAAATGGGGCAACAGCATACACAGTTGATCGATCAGGTCAGTGCCAATGGACTGGCTCTCATGCAACAGTTGCTCTGCCCAGTAGTTGAGGTGGGGATGGTTGGCAACGCTGAAATTGTTGGGGAGAATGCTGATCAATGGTAGCGATCGCCATTGAGGATGACCGCTCAGGTGGTTGACCAGTTGAAAGGCTCCCCCCTTTGGTAGGGTCAGGTCGAGCAGCAGCAAGTCAGGGAGTTGGTCTTGCAGACAGGTCAGAGCCGCCTCAGCCGTGTCAATCGTTGTCACCCTCCAGCCTGCTTTGTATAACAAGCGTTGCAACATTTGCTGTGCCATTGAGTCAGTTTGCACAGACAGCAGATGTCGAGTTTGAGATCTCTGGTCTTGCTGCTGTAACAAAAGACTGAGACGACGAAAATCATCGGGGGTCGTGAGAGATTCACACAGCCCTAAGAGAAAGCCACGATGTGAAGCCATTCCTCCAACGGGGTACTCGCCTGGTGGAGACGACGCAGGGCTTTCTCCTGATAACGCCATCATCAGCACCGGGATATCCATCAAACGGCGATCGCGCTTGAGCGCAGACAGCACTGCCCAGCTATCGCGATCGGGCATTAAGACATCTACCACAATCAAATCAGGAGACAATTCTCCTGCCAATCGCAGTCCCTCTCGACCACACCAGGTGGTGACAACCCGCAGCCCACGACGATTAAAGGTTTGCACCAAGAGATCTCGAATAACGCGATCGTCATCGATCACCAACACCAGATCTGACCCCTTTGCCACCGAAAACACACCGCTGTTGTGAGCTGCATCTACTGACTCTGGTGATGGCTCTGGCGTCACCGCCAGCCCGGTAGGCGATCGCTCATGAGCTGAGTTGATCGGCAACCGCACGATAAATGTAGACCCTTGATCTAAGGTGCTTTCAACCGCGATCGTGCCTCCCAACAGAGCACACAACCGCTGACTGATGGCCAACCCCAGACCCGTGCCCTCATAGCGACGAGTGGATGAAGTGTCGCCTTGGGTAAAGGCTTGAAAGATCGTTCTCTGTTGCTCAGAGGAGATGCCGATGCCCGTGTCTGTGACCCGAAAGATCATCCAGGAATTAGGCGTCGCAGGCATAGGCGTCGCCTCTGAAGTGAAGGCTTCTGGTTCTAAATCTTCTGGTTCTAAATCATTCTCAAAGGGTCGATCAGGGACGACTTGCCGCTCCACACTCAGGGCGATCGTTCCGTTTTGCGTAAATTTAGCCGCGTTGCTCAACAGATTCCACAAAATCTGCCGCACTTTGCCCAGATCCGCTTTCATCGTGCCCACATCCACAGGGCAATTGACCTGCAATGTGTTGTTATTAGCTTGAATCTGCGGTTGTAGGCCACTGACTAACTGATCGATCAAGGGCTGAACTTCAAAGGTCTCTGCATAGATCTCAATCTTGCCTGCTTCAATCTTGGAGATATCGAGAATATCGTTAATCATCTCCAGCAGCCGTCTTCCAGAACTACAAATCTTGTCTAAATCAGGAATTAATTCAATATATCCTTCGGCTTGCATGTCCTCTTGCAACATTTCGCTGTAGCCAATGATGGCGTTCAACGGAGTTCGCAATTCGTGACTCATGTTGGCTAAAAAGGCACTTTTGGCTCGGTTGGCCGACTCTGCTAACTCCTTCTCAATTTGCAGTTGTTTCAAATAGGCTTGTTCTTGATCGCGCAGCCATTTGCGCTCTAAACAAGCACCCACGCGTGCTTTTAAGAGAATCGGATTGAGGGGTTTAAACAAGTAATCTTCTGCGCCTAGCTGAATGCATCGCACCACACCCTCTAAGTCATCGGCAGACGAAATCATGATCACCGGAATATTACGGTGAGACGAGCTTGATTTGAGTTGTTCTAAGACGCGATAGCCATTCATCTCAGGCATGATGATGTCTAACAAAATCAGATCAAATACCTGAGATTGAACGAGTTCCATCGCTTGAGTCCCGTTTTCGGCGAGACTTACCACATAGTGTTGTTGTTCTAACTGACGAGAGACATATAAGCGTGTGGAAAGCTCATCATCTACAACGAGTACGGCTCCTCGATGATCGGTCATGGCGATGCCTCCTTCAACCGGGTTTGTTGATGGCGAATGCAAGTTAAGACGAGATCACGAACTTCTTGCAGTAAGTCATCGCGATTGTAGGCACCCTTTTGCAAAATTTGCTCAACATAGCCATTGAGATGCAGATAGTCTGCTGGTGTTAAATCCATTGCGGTCACCACAATAATGGGGAGCGATCGCCACTGTGGTGTTTGACGCAGCACGCTAATAAATTCAAACCCATCCATCTTGGGCATCATTAAATCTAACAAGATCAGATCAGGATGATGGCTGGCAACTTGATCTAACCCAATTTGACCATTCTCGGCTTCTAAAACAATCCACCCTTCTTTTTCTAAAATGCGTCGGAACATGTCGCGAGTCGCGTCATCATCTTCCACAATCAACACTTGTCCAATGGAATCAGTCCGATGATCGGTTGCCTCAGGGCGATAGTTGCGCAGCAGTTTGGCAAGCCGTTTGTAATCAATCGGTTTCGTCAGGTAGTCAGAGGCACCCAAGGCAAACCCTCGATCTTTGTCATCCACAATGGTCATCACCACCACTGGAATATCCGCTAACTCAGGATCAGCTTTGAGCGCAGACAGCACTGCCCACCCGTTGATATTGGGAATCAAGACATCCAGGGTGATGGCGATCGGGCGTAAGCTCCGAGCCAGCTCTAAGCCTTCTTCTCCAGTGCCAGCGGTCTCAACATAAAACCCTTCTTTGGTCAGGTAGTGTGCCACCAACTCACGCACCGAGGGGTCATCGTCAATCACTAACACCGTGCCATATAAGACATCGGTCGAGAGATCGGGGAGGTTGTCTTCCATCGACGTTGTAGACGGTGACGTTACTACAGGGCGATCGACCAATTCCATCGGCAGGTGAATCGTAAAGGTTGATCCTTCATTCACAGTGCTGCTGACCAAGATGTCACCGCCCATCATTTGGCAAAACCGCCGACTAATGGCTAACCCTAGTCCGGTGCCACCATACTTTCGGGTGGTGGAGGCATCCGCTTGAGTAAACGCCTGAAACACCTTTTGCATCTGCTCTAAGGTCATGCCAATGCCCGTGTCAGTGACTCGAAAGGTAATCCACGGTCTAGACGAGTCAATGGGGGTGGCTGCCCCATTGGTTTGGGTTTGAGGGACTGCATCCAACCCCTGAGTGGTGTGTTCGATGGTCAGGGTAATCGTGCCATGTTCAGTAAATTTGGCAGCGTTGCTCAGGAGATTTAAGAGTGCCTGACGAACTTTGGTCAGGTCAGCATGCATGATGCCAATCGAGTCAGGGTAATGAACCATGAGACGATTGTTGTTTTTCTCGACTAATGGACGAATGGTATGTTCGACTTCGGCAACCAGATCTGCCACCTGAAAGGTTTCAAGATAGAGATCCATTTTGCCTGCCTCGATCTTGGAGATATCGAGGATGTCATTGATCAGGGCTAGTAGGTGCTTTCCGGCTCCTCGAATCTTTTCAAGGTCGGGGGTGATGTCTGCATAGCCTGCATCATCTGCATCTTCTTGTAACATCTCGCTATAGCCAATGATGGCATTGAGGGGAGTCCGCAATTCGTGGCTCATGTTGGCGAGAAACTGGCTCTTAGCCCGGTTGGCTTCCTCAGCCGTTTCTTTGGCTTGTTGCAGTTCTTCTTCGGTGCGTTTGCGATCGCTAATGTCAAAGATCACCCCATCTAGCCATAGCACTTCACCCTCATCGTTAAAGACACCCTGCCCTTTTTCATAGACCCAATGAATAGTGCCATCCGCTCGCACCACCCGATATTCAATAATGTAGGGGCGGTGTTCTGCTAGTGCTCGGTTGATTTCACCGCCAATCCGAATGACATCTTCAGCGTGAATCAAACTGGCAAAGCTGAGGATGCGTCGCTGAGTAAAGTAAGAGGCTGGATATCCAACAATTTCTTCGATCGCCTCACTCAAAAACTCCATCGTCCAACTGGCATCATGGGCACAGCGATAGACTGCACCCGGAATGTTGTTCACTAGCGATCGAAATCTTTCTTCACGTTCGCGCAAGATCTCTTCTGCTTGTTTGCGTTCGCTGATATCTTGACAGACACTAACTAACTCTCCTCCTTCTACTAAGGTGAGTGAGACTTCCTGAGCAAACGTTGAGCCATCTTTGCGTTTACCGATCCCTTCGCCGCGCCATTTCCCTTGCTCTCTCAAGATAGGAAAGACTTCTTGCTCAAACCGTTTAACCTCATCTGGGAAATACAGATCGCGCCAGGTTTTGCCAATCAGCTCAGCCGGATGGTTATAGCCAAACAACTCAGAGTAAGCCGTGTTGAGATAGATGTAGGTTTCATTTCTTAAGATAGCGATGCCATCGTTGGCGGCTTCGACCGCCGCTAGTTGCCGTTCAAGGGCATCTTCAGCATGCTTGCGCTCGGTGATATCTTCGACGGTGCCTTCGTAATACAACAACTGCTCATTGCTGTCATAAACGGCTAAAGCATTCTCAGAAATCCAGATAATGCTGCCGTCTTGTCGATAAATCTGCGATTCAAATTCGGAGACTCTGCCCTGCTCGGCCACCAACTCAATAAATTCTTGACGGCGATCGCAATCTACATATAATTGACAGCCAACATTGGTCAGATTGGCGATCAACTCAGTGGGCGAGTGATAGCCATAGATATAGGCGAGAGCGGGGTTGGCACTGATATAGCAACCATCGGGGGTTGTCTGAAAAATGCCTGTCACCGAATTTTCAAAGATGCTGCGATATTTTTCTTCGGCTTGTCGCAACGCTTCTTCAGTGCGTTTGTGTTCAGAGCTTTCGAGTGCCAGAGCAACAAAGTCAGCGACTGAGCCTGCAAAGTTCCGCTCGGTCATGCTCCAGTGGTGGGGGGTGTTGACATATTCGTGGCAGACAATCCCGACAATTTCTCCTGCCACTCGAATAGGGGCATCAAGGCTGGAGGTGATGTTAAGCGGGATCAGGTAGTGATCGCGAAATTCCTGCATGCGATAGTCGGTTTGCGCCTCGTGAGCCGCAATCACCCGAGTGGTGGCAAGTTCCTGGAAATAGATCGGATAGTCAGAGGCGACTAATTCTTCTTCGGCGGAATGGATATTGGTTGCCCGTTCATAGAGATCAACACAGCGAAGAATGGTGCGATCGCTGTCATAGAGCCAAATGCTAACCCGTTCGACCTCAAGAGACTCGGCAACCGCTTCGGTAATGGTCTTACACGCCACCTCTAGGTCTCCAGATGACAACGCCTTGTTTTGGGCCAGATTTGCTAACGCCTGACTTTGTTGTCGCAATCGCCGTTCGCTTTCTGCCAGAGCTAGCTCAGCTTGCTTGCGATCGGTGATGTCCATGACGACGCCACTCATCCGCAGAGGATTGCCTGACTCATCTCGAATGAGCTCACCCCAACTGCTGAGCCACCGTTGCGTGCCATCTTTGCAAGTAATTCGATATTCTGGCTTGTAACTGCCTCCTTCGGTGATAGCGCGTCGCTGTGCCTGCAAAATCACTGGGCGATCGTCTGGATGGACATACTCTAAGAAATCTTCATAACTTCCCTGAAAACTGCCAGGGGTCATTCCAAACAATCCTTCAGTTTCTTGAGACCACTGCTCTTTGCCCGTGACTAAATTCCACTCCCACGCCCCCATATGGGCAGCCGTCAGCGCAATGCTCTGCATCTCTTCGGTCTGGCGCAAGGCTGTCTCTGCCTGCCGAGTTTTGATAAATTGACCAATTTGATTGCCAATGGTGATCACCATTGTGAGTAGGTCTTCATCCGATGCTTGAGGAGTGCAACTAAAAAAGGACATCACCCCCAAGACTTCATCATTGTTGAGAATGGGAAACCCACAGGCAGCCCGCAACTCTAACGGATCTTTACTAGTACTACGAACAAATGTTGCATCTTTCGTAATATCTGCAATCCAAATAGGTTTTGCTTGTTGCCAGACTTGCCCTGCCATGCCAATTCCGCAGGCAAAAGAGAGTTGGTTGCTAACCATCTCTAACTCAAGGGTATTGATCGAGGGCTGATGCCACCGCTCTACAATCTGCAACACATTAGTGTCAGGATCGAGAATCCACAGTTCTCCAACATCCCACTGCAAACTCTCACAAATGGCTTGCAAAATTCGAGGTGTTGCTTCGTTTAGGGTTGAAGACTCAGCCAAAACACGGGTTGTCGCATGTTGAGCACTGAGCCGCAGTGCAGCCCGTCCACGGTCTGATAGATTGCGACTAAAGAGAATAAAACTATAGATTGCTGCAATCAAGACCAGGAGTGAAACTATTCCGATCCCGTTAATCTTTTGAGTCGATCGCTGAATCCGCTGTTCTAATAGCTGATCGAGTTGGTCAACCGTTTGTTGCCATAGGGTGTGGCTCGTGTCGAGAGCCGCGATCGCCACTCGTTCATATACCACGGGGTCATAGGCAATTGGCTGCACCTGCACGGTTTTAGATTGGGCGATCGCTTCATTGAGCACCCTAATAAAATCGGCGGTTGCGGTGACTGAGACCTTGACCGAGGGGTCTAAATTGGCTTGCAGGGTTTGGGCCGTGTTGTGTTGATAGGCAACGGCCATATTTTTTGCCAAAGCGTCCATTGTGGTCGTGAGCAACCCCATCAACACCGTGAGTTTGCCTTTGCGCTCAGGCGTTAAGCTTTGGCGATTGACAACATCTTCTCCTAACAGCCGCAGTTGTGCCAGCAAATCTTGCGCCTCTGGCAGTTTCAAGAGCACTGCATCCATCAAGTAATAACTATCTAGATTGGGGTCTAAGATCAGCTTGAAGCGATCGCCGACGTGCGACATCAAACCCCGAATCTCAATTGTGATGGCGTGATAAAGCTGTTGGATCTGGGCGTCATCGTCTGAATTGGGCTTTGCTACAACTAACTGTTGTTTGAGGTGCTGCCAGCTTTGGTGCAGAGCTGTGATCGATGCAGTGGTGTCTAATTCAGTTTCTAGAGTTTGGGCAATGGTGGTCAGGGCAGCTAAATCAGCATCAATCTGAGTCTGTTGCTCCACCCATTCGGTTTGAGAGACTCCCCGACTGAGGTAACGATGAGCCAACAACTGACTTTCAGGCAGATCTAATAGCACCTGTTCTAAGGGGCGCAGATAAGCCGTGCCATACTGCTCGGACTGAGCAAAATCAATCCGCAGATGAATTTCTGAAATCAGTTGATAGACCACTACGACAAACGGCAGGATAAAAATCAGCAACAGGGCAACGAGATTACATTGTTCCTGCGTATGTTTGCGTAGATTGAGCTTAATCATGAGTATCTCCAGGCAATTTCAGGGGAGAAATACATCCTTATTCAGTAAGTTTAAGTAGATCTGCTCCTAATGTAATGAAGTCGGTTTATCAGATACAATCCGGAAGATTTGCCTCTAACTGACTTAGAATCTCGGTTGACTGTAGTTTCACCCTAAATCAATACACCACCTGGCAATTACAAAAGCTTAATGATATAGTTCCCAGGGTCTCTGTATTTTTACGATCTATTTAAGCGTTTAATGCAATTGATGGAGTCAATGTGGCGATTAAAAGGGGGGCGATCGCTCCTCTGGGGGCAACAAACCTATGTAATGGGTGTACTTAATGTTACTCCTGATAGCTTCAGTGATGGTGGGCAATTTAACCATTTAGACACTGCAATAGCACAGGCGTACTATTTGGCTGAGTCTGGGGCAGACATTTTGGATATTGGTGGACAATCCACTCGCCCCCAGGCAGACTTAATATCGGTGCAAGCAGAACTTGACCGGGTGATTCCAGTCATTCAGGCGTTGAAAGCTGGATCCTCTGAGCAGGCACCCCTATCCATTCCTATTTCAGTAGATACCACCCGATCTGTGGTAGCACGAGCCGCGATCGCAGCAGGTGCTGACATTGTAAACGACATCTCTGGAGGGACGTATGATCCAGATCTGTTGCCTACTGTTGCAGAACTGAGCGTTCCCGTGATCCTCATGCATCTGCGGGGTACCCCCAAGACAATGCAACAGTTGACCGATTATGACGATTTAATCGGCGAGATTATGGCCTTTTTGCGACAACAAATTGAGCGATCGCTTGCCCTTGGCATTCCTCAAGCCCACATCGCCATTGATCCGGGCATCGGCTTTGCCAAAACCTATGCTCAAAACCTGGAAATTTTGCGGCGATTGGCAGAATTTCGCACCTTGGGGTGTCCAATTCTTGTGGGGGCGTCGCGTAAAAGCTTTATCGGACACATTCTCAATCAACCTGACCCCAAGCAACGGGTTTGGGGAACGGCGGCAGCCTGTTGTGCGGCGATCGCCAACTCTGCGGATATCGTTCGGGTACACGATGTCAAAGAAATGCGAGAGGTGTGTCAGGTCGCAGATGCAATTTATCGAGGCTGATGATCGAGGTAGAAATGGGGGATGGGTCGCGCTCCTCTGCTCCCTTACTTCAACCCCCTGCCCCTGTTCAAATCAATAGTGACAATTTCCCTGTGGGTTGCCAGATTTAATGAAGTGCTCCCTTGCTGAGCTATTGTCATTGCATGTGGCTTTGATCCTTTGATTCCCCATGACGGTTTCTAGAACGATTTGCTTAGGTTTTTTGGCTGTAATTGCGATCGGCACTGTGTTGCTATGGATGCCCTTTTCGACTAGTGATGGCACCTGGAATGATCTGATTGTGGCGTTGTTTACCAGTACGTCTGCTGTTTGTGTAACAGGTCATATTGTGGTGGATACAGGAACTCACTTTTCTCCGGTGGGGCAATTTTTTATTGTTGCCCTCGTTCAAATCGGAGGATTGGGTTACATGACAGCAACCACATTTTTACTGCTGCTGTTGGGACGTCGGTTTGGTCTGCGCGACAAAATCGCCCTTCAACAAGCGTTAGATCGACCTAATATGCAGGGCAGCCCTCAAGTGTTGCGCTCGATTGTTGCGACGACACTGATTTTTGAAATTACCGGAGCGTTTCTCTTACTGCCCGTCTTTGCCCGCGATCATGGGCTGAGTCAGGGGCTGTGGCTCTCCATCTTCCATAGCGTCAGTGCCTGGAACAATGCCGGATTTAGCCTGTTCTCTGACAACCTGGTAGGGTACCAATTTTCGATTCTGGTTAATCTGGTGATCACCGGGTTGATCATCTTCGGGGGAATTGGCTATGAGGTCATCTTTGAGCTGTTTTTGTTGTTGCGCGATCGCATCACTCGCAAAACCGAACGAATCGTGTTCTCACTCAACTTTAAAGTGGCCGTCAGCACGACCATTATCCTCCTCGTAGTTGGCACGATCGCCATCTTCCTGGCCGAGGCAAACAACCCCGAAACTCTTGGCCCTATGAATTTTGGTCAGAGACTAATCACCTCCTGGGCGCAAGCAGTCGTCCCTAGAACAGCTGGATTCAATACTCTTAATATCGGAGCAATGACAGTTCCATCGCTGTTTATTATGATCGTCCTGATGTTTATCGGCGGTAGTCCAGGAGGGACGGCAGGAGGGATTAAAACCACAACGTTAGGGGTTTTAACCAGTTGCACTAAGGCAATTTTGCAGGGCAAGGAAGAAGTCGTTCTTTACGATCGCCAGGTGCCCGTGTCACTGATTCTCAAGGCGGTTGGAGTGGCAGTCGGGTCATTGGTAACCGTCTCTGTCATGACGATGTTGATTACATTTAGTGACCCAGATATTGATTTTATTCAGATTCTATTTGAAGTCATGTCTGGATTTGCCACAGTTGGTCTTTCTACAGGCATTACGGCTGGGTTGTCTACCTTCGCCAAACTCGTCATTGTTGCCACAATGTATATCGGACGTGTAGGCGTTCTGCTGCTAATGGGCGCGATTTTAGGTGATCCAAGTCCAACAGCTATTCGATTTCCAGAAGAAAACCTGTTGGTAGGTTAGGGTTGATTAGCCAGATCAATCTGAATCTTGATAGGCTGAAAAGTGATGTATTTTACACCTACGGTGAAGAGATTTAATCTGTCTACAACAGCTTAACAAGTCACGCCTACTGCAATGGGGATTCAAGGAGCATCAAAGGGGTGTCAAAGGGTTTCTACGACAATCGAGAGTGAGTTGGTAGCGTCTTTACATTAATGAGTGATCTTGGAGTTAATCGGTGAATTTATCCTCGCTGAGCTTTTTTAGAAGTTTGCGGACTGTCAATAAACAGTTTGCCGTGGTTGGATTGGGGCGTTTTGGTCGAGCCGTTTGTGCAACATTGCACAATTTAGGATACGAGGTCTTGGGAGTTGATTCTGATGAGAAACGGGTTGCCCAGATTCTCACCGACCAATTGGTATCTCATGCGATTCAGCTTGACTCTACTCAACCCGCCGCACTCAAAGAGGCAGGGCTATTTGAGTTTGATACGGTGATTGTGGCGATCGGCAACTATGTCGAGGAAAGCGTCATCACCACCATGAACCTGAAAGAGGCAGGGGTGCCTCATGTGGTTGCTAAAGCCTCATCTGAGATCCATGACAAATTGCTGCGGAAGGTCGGTGCCGATCATGTGATCTTCCCAGAACACGAGATGGGTTGCTCTCTGGCGCGATCGCTGACAAAGCCCAACATTTTAGAACGGTTTGAGCTAGACCCCGACCACAGCATTGTTGAAGCCGTTGTTCCCGCTGAGTTTGATGGTAAGACGATCGCCGAACTAGAACTTCGGAGCCGCTATGGGTTAAACCTGTTAGCCGTGAGCCGGGGAGACAAGTTTGAAATCAACCCCTATCCGGTGATGCGTCTGCAAAAAGGGTCGGTAATGGTGGTGATTGGCTCTAATCGCTGTATCGATCGCTTGCCAGTGTCGTAATCGGGTAGAAGAGAAATTTGAAAACCAGGCATTAGGGGGTCTTCCTTAAACCCCCTAGCAAAATAGGTTGAGTTAACACAGGAAACCACTCAATCGGCTGCCTCAGGAAAAAATCACAGATGCACGACTAGGAAATCGCACCACCGAGTACAGCTTTGACACTGTGGGGAACTGCTTGAGCCGAGTTGACTCGGTTAAGGGCACAACGACCTACACCTATGATGCCAACGACCGTTTGCTGACAGAAACCTTGGCAGGGGTGGTAACGACTTATGGCTATGACAACAACGGCAATACGATCTCCAAAGCAACGGGGTAACTACTCAGGCAAAACTTGCTGAGTTTAAGTGGAGTGGGGATAACTGGGTTATTGTTGGAAGCAGGGCATTGAGCATGATCAATGAAGGAACCGTCTGAACAATCAGAGCAGCTTCGGGAAGTGATCCGTGCCGCGT
>JANRJA010000087.1:0-8496 GCA_033764315.1 Oculatellaceae cyanobacterium bins.114 | reverse complement strand
AGATTTGGGTGAGGAAATTAAAAGTATTTCACCATCCATCACTCTTAAAGGAGTGTATATCTTTCGCACAACAGCCAATCTATTCGGTTATAACGTACCCAAACAAATCTTGTATCAGGCGAATGGTTTACCTCAACCAGGTGACAAGGGTCAGATAAAAACACAAGAGTGGGATGTTGTACCCCAATCTGCAGATAAAGTAGGAGAAGAGAACAACAAACTCTATCTCGACAATGCTTACAACGAGATCAAAGCAGGAAGTTTCATCGCTATTTTGAAAGCCGGCAAACCTGAGCTAGAAATATATCAAGTCAAATCAGTTAAAATTTTTCCTCGTACAGAATATGGCATTAGTGGTAAGACAACTCAGTTAACAGTTGATCGCTCATGGTGGAATTCAGATAATTTTCAGATAATTCGTGAAACAAGTGTGTACATTCAAAGCGAATCATTAGATCTTGTAGACTTGCCGATCGAAATTTCCATTGCAGGTAATACGATCGAACTCAATGGTCATTATCCAAATCTACAAATTGGACAGCAGTTAATACTTGTGGGTGAGACTGAAGAGAAGCAACGCCAGCAGGAAATCATTACTCTTAAAAGTGAACCTATTGCTAAGGAAAACTATACTGAAATTACATTAAAGGAGAAACTTCAACATACTTACCAACATGACACTGTCACGATTAATGCCAATATTGCACACGCTACACAGGGCGAGACTGTACAGGAGATTTTAGGTAGCGGGGATGCTACTCAATCGTTTCAGAAATTTACTCTACGACAACCTCCACTTACATTTACCAGTGCCAGCACTCCCAATGGTACTGCTTCCACACTACAAGTTCGTGTTAACAGTGTGCTTTGGCATGAAGTTCCAACATTGGATGGACGAGGTGCTTTGGAGCGAGTTTACATCACACGGCAGAATGAGGCAGGTCAAACAACAGTTATCTTTGGTAATGGCAAAACAGGAGCACGACTACCTACTGGACAAGACAACATACACGCTATATATCGCAAAGGGCTTGGGCAGTCGGGCAATGTGAGAGCGGAACAGCTCACAATGTTGCTGTCCCGTCCCTTGGGCTTAAGGGGAGTCACTAATTTCCTACCTGCAATGGGTGGAGATGATCCAGAATCCCTCGATCGCGCCAGACAAAATGCTCCTTTAACGGTGCTGACTCTCGATCGCATTGTTTCGCTGCAAGACTACGAAGATTTTGCTCGTGCCTTTGCAGGAATTGCGAAAGCTCTTGCCACTTGGACCTGGAGTGGGCAGAAGCGCGGCGTGTTTTTGACGATCGCAGGTGTAAAAGGTACAGCCGTAACACCTAAAAAAACATTGTATAAGAATCTATTTGAAGCAATTCGCAAAGTTAGCGATCGCCACGTTCCCCTACAAATTGCTACTTACCGTCCTGCATTCTTTCGTCTCAAGGCAAAAATCAAACTAGATGCAGATTTTGGCCAAGAGCAGGTACTGAATACGATTCGACAAGCTCTGCAAACCCAATTTAGTTTTGAAAGGGGTGAATTTGGTCGAGGTATTGCCCTCAGCCAAGTTTATGCCGTAATGCAAGCAATTCCAGGTGTGACTGCGGTTGATATTGATCAGTTTCACCGTGTTGATACATCTACCTCTTCTCCTCAATCTCAGCTAATGGCAGCAGTTCCAGTTTCTGGATCAGAGGGGGAAATCTTAGCGGCTGAACTTCTTTTATTAGATTCTGCTCATCCACCGCAACTGGAGGTGATGTCATGAGCTTTGATGCAGAACGGCTTTATCAACTGTTACCTGCCCTTTACCGCTTGCGGGATGCCAATCAGGGAAGAGCTCTTGAAGCTTTGATGGAAGCGATCGCTCGTGAAGTTGGCATTATTGAGGAAGATTTAGCACAACTCTATGACGATCAATTTATTGAAACCTGTGCAGACTGGGTAGTCCCCTACATTGGTGATCTCATTGGCTACCGTCCATTGCATGGGATCGTGCCTAAAGTCAGTAGTCCACGTGCAGAGGTTGCTAATACTATCGGCTATCGTCGCCGCAAGGGAACCGCTTCCGTGTTGGAAGAGCTGGCGGAAACCGTGACAGGCTGGGATGCACGGGTTGTAGAATTCTTTCAACAACTGGCAACCACTCAGTCCATGAATCATTTACGTTCCACTAACTTGTATGCTCCTGATCTACGCCAGTGGGAACCACTAGAACAGTTAGGCACTCCTTTTAACACGATCGCTCATACAGCAGATGTCCGCAGAATTCCTCCTCGACGAGGACGTTACAACATCCCCAATATCGGTATCTTCTTGTGGCGATTGTTCAGCTACCCTCTCACTAACTTGCCTGCCGTCAAGGTAGACGATCGCCGTTATTTGTTCAGTCCTTTGGGCAGTAATACTCCTCTTTTTACTTATCCTCAACGTGAGGCAGAATTTACCCATCTGGCAAAACCACTCAATGTTCCTGATCCAATTCGTCGGCGTGTTCTCAGTCATTATCTCAACGAATACTACGGCAGAGATAAAAGCTTATTTGTGACTTGGGATGGAACCTCTGTACCTGTGACAGATATCGTCGCTTGCAATCTCTCTGATGACGGTAGTAGTTGGGCAAACCTGCCTCAAACCAAAGTGGCGATTGATCCAGTTTTGGGACGGTTAGCGTTTCCGGCAAGTCAGCCTTCGCCCAAAACGGTTCTGGTTTCGTTTCATTATGGCTTTAGTGCAAATATGGGCGGTGGGGAATACGATCGCACCCCAACAATTAACTCGAATCTACAACCGATTCGTAAAGTTCCTCTAGCTCACTCCACAATTCAAGATGCATTAACTGGACTGTCAGAGGGTGCAATTGAAATAAATAACAGCAATCGCTACCCTGAAACCCCAATCCTAGCAGTTGCTCCTCAACAAACATTAGAACTGCGAGCAGGCGATCGTCATCGACCAACGCTTGTAATAGACAGAGAGATGTCTATTACTGGAAGTGATGGGGCAACCGTCTCTCTCAATGGGCTATTGATTGTAGGGGGCAGTCTTACCGTTACCCAAAACAGTGCTGACCCAATCCATTGGACGCTTCACTTGCGCCACTGCACCCTGCTTCCTGGGCATACACTAGATATTAAGGGTCAACCTCAACAGCCTACCGCCCCCAGTTTAGTAATTAATCCACAGAACGCAATTATTTATCTAAACATTGAGCATTGCATCCTGGGCAGTTTACAGGTAGCAAATTCTCATACCGTCCGCATCACACACAGCATTCTAGATGCAACCGCTGTGACTAATACAGCCTATACTGCACCTAATGGAAGTGCCGGTGGCGCACTCCAGATTGAAAACAGCACTGTAATTGGTAAAGTGAATGCTTTAACCCTAGAAGCATCCAACACAATTTTTCTTTCCCCTGTTCGAGCAGAACGACGGCAACAAGGGTGTGTTCGCTTCTCCTATATTCCGGCTACTTCTGTCGTGCCTCGTCAGTATCAATGTCAACCTGAACGGGCGATCACCCAACGTGCCCAGGAGTTAAAACTCTCTGATCCGGCAATGCTCCCAGCGATCGAGCAAAATCTGATTCGGACGCGTCTATTGCCCCAGTTCACATCCCTTCGATATGGCAATCCAGGTTACGGACAATTGAGCCTCCGCTGTGCCCCGGAAATCCGCCAGGGTACAGATGATGGGTCTGAAATGGGAGCCTTTCACGACCTCTACCAATTTCAGCGCGAGAAAAATCTGCAAACTCGGTTAGATGAGTACTTGCGCTTTGGCTTTGAAGCCGGAATTTTTTATGTTACCTAAGCCCAGGAGACCGCTATGAAAGGGGACTTTAGCCGATATACCTTTGATGCTGCCAAACATTACAACAGTGTGTTGATGCAGCAGGGGCGAGTTCAACTCGATGCAGATTGGAATGAGCAACAAGCAATTCATCAACACCGAGTGGAAACTGAAACCAAAGACGTAATCGGATTATGTGGTGTCCCAGAAACTGCTGGTGGTTTTGAGATTAAATGGATTGGAACACCACGGGCTATGTCCTTTGTTGATAACCAGAGAGGCTGGGTAATAACGACTTACTCCACAGGGATAGGGTTTGAGGGTGATGATGGAATAATCTTAAAGACCACAGACGGTGGACAAACCTGGATAAAACAAAATCCTCGAATAAAAGCAGCCTTTCGAGATATACACTTCATCAATTCAACCGAGGGTTGGGTGATTGCTGCTGTTAAGGATCAAGGTAAGAGCTTAGTCCTTAGAACAGTGGATGCTGGAGAACATTGGACAATCCAAAGAAGCGCTGTCAGAGAACAACTCTATGATGTTTATTTTATTGATAAGCAGACAGGTTGGATAGTCGGTGAGAATTCGTCTTCTGGCCGGCCGGCCGGAGTGATTTTAGGAACAGTAGATGGTGGGCAAACCTGGAATTTGCAAAAGACTGTCACAGAAAATCTTTTCTTAAAGATCTACTTTGCTAACGACCAAATTGGTTGGGCGATCGGAACCAAAGGGTTGATCTTATCAACTCTCGATGGAGGACAAACCTGGGTATCACAAAGATCGAATTCTCAGGAGACCCTCCAAGGGATGCATTTTGTTAGTGAGCTTCAGGGTTGGGTCGTTGGCCAAAGCAGCAATAGCACAGGCTTTAACAGCATTATTTTGAGAACTGTTGATGGTGGGAAGACATGGGAAATTCAAAGAACTACTACCCAAGAAATTCTGTTGGGAGTTTACTTTGTCAACGATCAAAAAGGCTGGGCTGTCGGTGCTACTGCTGCTGATTCTAGTGCGACTGGCACTATCCTGGAAACTAATGATAGTGGACGAAACTGGACAGTGCTGTTTTCAAAAAACGAACGGCTTTTCTCAGCCATTTATTTTTCTAACTTGCAGCGAGGATGGCTAATTAGTGGAATTCCTACAGAATTTCCTAAAACAGGTGGTATCTCAACTACGGTTGATGGGGGAAGAAGTTGGGTACCACAAATTCATCTGAATGATCTCGCGATCTCTCCCGGTCGAATCTATGTGGATGGCATTCTTTGTGAGAATGAAGGTGCATTATATAGGCAACAACCTGATCTACCAGCAGCCGCATTACCAGAAACCTCTGGTATCTATCTGGCTTATCTAGATGTTTGGAAACGGCATATTACCCTCTTAGATGATCCGCTGATTCAAGAAAAAGCCCTGGGTGGGCCTGACACCACCACCCGCTTAAAAACAGTCTGGCAAGTCAAATTATTGCCCTTACAGGTACGATCAGAGCAAATAAAAAGGGGATTAGAAAGACTTTTACAAGAAGTTAAGGAATTATCAGATGATCAGGCGAAGATACAGCAAGTTCAGAGCTTAACAGAAACACTTTTGCAACAGCTTGAGCAGTTTTCTAGAGAAGAGTCAGATAGTTTTAGAGCGATCGCAGAACTACAGACCAGATTAAACAGTATTCTGGTGGAAGTTAAAACGCTACCCAGACGTTCATCAGAAGAAATACAAGCAATTAGAACAACGCTTCAAGAAAATTTACTCGATACGATTGATGCAATTCCTTCCTTATTTCCAAATTCCGTAACCTGTAATAGCCCCCTCCCAGAGTGGGATGCCTTAACTCAGCAAAGCACAGGCAAGCTGAATGCCCGCACTACACTCTTGAACAACGATGATAAGCCCTGCCTGGTTCCTCCTACAGCGGGCTACCAACGATTAGAGAATCAACTCTATCGGGTAGAAATTCATCGAGGCGGAACACTGGAAGAAGCCACATTTAAATGGTCGCGAGATAATGGATCGATTGCTACTCTGATCACAGAAATTGATGGTCAAACGCTTACTGTACAAGATATTGGACGAGATGATGTTTTAGGATTGGCCGATGGGCAATGGGCTGAGGTCATTGATGATATCAAAGAATTACATAATCAACCGGGGCAACTGGTGCGAATTAACATTGATCCAACAACAAACAAAACTGCGATCGCTGCTGAAACTCCCTTAAACACTACCGAAGTCAACCGTGATTACCATCCTAAACTGCGAAGATGGGATCAAGTAGGAAGCTCAGCAACACAGGATGGTGTTGGCTTATCTAACGGTTGGTTAGCACTAGAAGGAGGAATTGAAGTTCAATTCTCTGAAGGGCACTACAAAACTGGTGATTACTGGCTAATTCCTGCCCGTACTGCAACAGGTGAAATTGAATGGCCACCTTATAAAGTTCCGAATACTGATCCTATCGCCCAACCGCCTTTAGGAATTGAACACCACTACTGCCGTTTAGCGATATTAAGCATTTCTGGAGAGGGGTATAAAGTTCTTCAAGACTGCCGTAAGCGTTTTCCTCCTCTGACTCAAATTTCATCGGTAGCGCAAACTGCTATTCATGTCATCGGTATTAGTTGGGGCAATGATAATGTTTTGCAATTGGATGAGGATTCTGTTTTTGAGTTACGCATTACTTTAGATGCTCCTATCCAGCAGAACATCATTAAACGCGCAACAATGATTGTTGCAATGGAACTTCCAATCGGTTTCGAATTCTTGTATCCAAGACCCGACACCACATTTATTCTTGATCCATCACAAACTTCAGTTGAAGGAAATACAATTCGTTGGGTTTCCCTTCCTCGTTTGGGGTTGAACGATAGTCTCTTTCCAGTCTTTTTGGCATTCTTAGGACGGATTCAAGGTTATCCACCTGAAGTTCAACCTCTAGTACGAGTGACTTTAAAGGGTCATGCTATTTGGAATGAGGTTGATGGCCGCCAACTCTTTCTAGATGGACAAGCTTTTGGGCGACCTGGTATTCGTACTAATGGAGAACCTTGTATTGGTTTGACATTTCCATCTGGTCACAGTGCAAAAGCAAGTGATTTTGAAAGCTGGTTTTACCTTACCTTACCTACTCCAGTTGCCCCAGTTCGTCTTCAGTCCATATCACTCAATCCAGATGTGCTTGAGGGAGAAACAAATACATCAACAGTAACAGTGTCTCTTACAGGAGTAGCTCCAGCGGGGGGAATTGCGGTTCAAATTTCAACTGATGACAGCAACTTTATTGTAACAATTCCTTCAGTCGTTACCGTTCCAGAAAGGCAATCTACTGTAGACTTCCAGATTACCGTTATCAATCCCTCTCAGCTTACTGGTGCTTCCTTGTCTATAAAAATTACTGCTTCTTATGAAGGAGAAAGCCGAGAGACAACCTTAAGCCTCATTGGATTTCGAGTGCGATAGAAAGCAACTTCACATCCTACTCTCGGGCTTTGACTGAGATTTATTCTCAAATAGACTTTACTGGAAATAGGGATGATTGAAGCGGTGCGATGTAGAAAGTCAAGTGTTTGAGGATTAAGATCAATCCTCCTAAGTGAGCGGAGAGCCGTCTCTCCCAGTGGAATTTGTCCCACTGTCCCCACCTAAAAGAGTCCCTGACTCCGGTCACACTGGTAGTAAGTAATGAATCCAGTGGAATGCAGACCACGAACGTATCCTAACCTGGAAGCCTCATCTGGGCAGGAGCTAGGGGAAGTCCGAAAGGGTTAAGGTAACTGAACCGTTGTTTGAAGCTTTGTCATTCACCGTATCAGTGAAATCAGGCTGAAACACTGAGACCAAAAGGTACATGGTGGCTTAACGGCTCGCTTTTCCGTTAAGCGACAGATCATATCCCCATCGAAGTGAAGACGGAACCCAACCCGGACGCATCTCAAGCACGGGGAACTACAGAAGCCCAATGGGTTCTCTGACCGTTCGCTCAGAGTAGGCAAACCGCAAGGAATGCACAATCACCCAGTGGGTAAAGGATGCTGGAGAAAGCGAAGGCTCCTGGTAATGCGGGAGATAGGGGTTCGAACTTTGCCCCACGTTGAAAGGCGGCAGACTTCCAGCAGGTCATCGACGATAAACCAATGTAAGGGAACCGAATTGCCTGTGAAAGATAGAGTCTGCAAAGCTGCTTGACTGACAAAACTAAGAAACCGGAATACGGCTGAGGACGGTAAATTCGCGCCTAAAGGACTCCTCATGTTGTCGCTTGGAAGCAATGGCAGGTTGGGGGTCAGGCAGACCAGATAAAAACTGAAAAACTTGAATTTTCCATTGATGAGTGATAGCAAGACGAATCCAGTTCCAACCGAGTTTGAGATAACTCATGCCTCGTTTCCAGTGAGCATCGACTTGACGACGATTGCCTGAAGCGACTACTTGAACTCCTTGTAGCACTAGAAACAACGTGGTTAAGGCAATCACTCCACACAACTGGGACAGGGCAAATTTGTCCCGTAGACGGGAAGCTTCGAGATTAAAGCCATTCGATTTGAGGTCCAAAAACGATTCCTCCACCTGAAATCTCAAGCGATATTGGACAAAGGTTTGCAAGCTTGTTGGCTCGTCACTGACAATCACCCAGACTTCATCACTTTGCTTGTCATGGGCAAAGGCGAGATACACGTTGGGATAAGGCTTGGTTTT
>JANRJA010000124.1:0-25187 GCA_033764315.1 Oculatellaceae cyanobacterium bins.114 | reverse complement strand
CCGGGGTGCGACTCTCACAACCCATTTAGGATTGCTATAGTCTTTTGAGTTGCTTTTAAATAGCCGTGGGTTCTGTTGGTTTGCGCTCAGCTAATAATCGAGCCGCGATCGCCCCTCCAATAAAGCCAAACAAATGCCCTTCCCACGAGACACCAATGCGACCGGGAAGCACACCCCAAATCAATCCGCCATACAATACACCAACCCCAACTGAGAGCAGAATTGAGATAAAACTGCGCTCAAAATAACCCCGAAATAAGAGAAACCCTAAATAGCCAAAAATCACGCCACTCGCACCAATGTGAACTGTAAACGGAGCACCGATCAACCAGGTGCCTAATCCCCCGACTAACATGGCGATCGCGCTGACGATCCAAAAGTCGCTAGTGCGGCGCAACATAACAAACCATCCCAGCGTCAGAAATGGAATCGTGTTGGCTAACAAATGAGTGAAACTGCCATGCAACAGCGGAGCAAACAAAATGCCTCTTAGCCCAATGATTGTCCGAGGAATAATGCCCCATTGATCTAGTGCCCTGCCTGTGAGTTGATCGACAATTTCCAAGACCCACATCAGTGTGATTAAACCACCCAACGTCACAATCTGGGTTCGCAATTCACGGGCAATTTCCTTGGCTTCGTTACGCATGGATGACCTCTAGGTTCATAAAGCCATGATATCAAGGGGAAAAAGGAAGAGAGAAAAAAGAAGAGAGAAAAAAGAAAAAGGCTAAGGGCTAAAGGATGAAAGGCAGATAGATAGAAACAAACTTTATCCCCTCACCCATCTACCCTCCCACTCATCTACCCTCTCACTCATCTGCCCTCTCACCCATCTACCTATCTACCCTCCACTCTCGCCAATCCGATCGCTTGCAGACCATAATAGGGAAAGCTAATTGCCACATCGGTGTCTACCACTCAACAGGGTTCATCAACTATCAGGCTTTCATCGCTATTTGAGGGTGAATGCTTGAGTCAACGTCAACAGTGGGTGTGCATTTTTGACATCCCCTTTAGAACGAGGTGAAACGGGTTGAACTTGGGTCAAGGGTTGCTTTCACGGGTTAGCTTTCAATCTTTTGCTATCCATCCATTAGGATGGCGGCTCCTACCAGGGGCGATCGCGGCTTTGGTCGTGATTAGTGTATTGTTTTTGGGGGTGTGGTATCCCCTTGAGGCTCTGGCATACGCTGCATGGCTAGAGATTTGCCACCGATTGCCGCTGGGCGATGCGACCGCTTTGGCTCATTGGGGGAGCCGCCTACTGAGCGATAGGAGTCAACCGGGTTGGTTGCCTGTGTTGTTAGGCAGCATGGGTTTGACGTTTAGTTTTTGGTTAACTTCGGTGCCGCGCGATCGCCAATGGATTGCTTGGTTTACGGCTTCGATCGCCTGGGTCAGCTTGAGTCTGTTGGCGTTTTACAATGGCTATTGGTTGCCAACGGCGGCTCCTTTGATTGTGCTGGCACTGACTTCGGGGGTGGCGTTGATCGCAGAGCAATACCGCACACTGCAAGACACCATTCAGCAGCTTCAGCAGAGCGAAGAGCGATATACCTTAGCGATTCAAGCGGCAAATCAAGGATTGTGGGATTGGCACTTTAAGAATGACCTGTTTTATGTGTCTCCTCGCTGGTTAGCCCTGTTGGGCTGTGATAGCCCTGTGAGCGAGTCTTTGGATGGGCAAGTCAGCATATCGCCCACGACGGTTGCCCGACCTCCCTCGATTGCCCTGTCGTCTCAAGCCTGGTTTAGTCGGGTGCATCCCGATGATATCCAGTCGCTCAAGGAGGCGATTAGCCTTCATCTAGAGGGCAAAACAGACCGCTTTGAGCGGGAGTATCGGATGCGCCACGAAGATGGCACCTATCGGTGGATTCTCAGTCAAGCATTGGCGGTGCGAAATGCGGCTGGGGAAGCCGATCGTTTGGCAGGGTGTCAAATGGACGTGACGGCTCGCAAAGAAGCCGATGATAAGTTACATCGCAATGCTTTTTATGATGTCTTAACGGGGTTGCCCAATCGGGCGTTATTTATAGAACGGTTGCGAGAAGCGATCGCCGTTAGTCAGCAATATCCCAGTGTGGCATTTGCGGTGTTATGGCTAGATTTAGATCACTTCAAAGTTGTCAACAATAGCCTGGGAGGAGAGATTGGCGATCGCTTGTTGGTGTCTGCGGCGCAACGCCTCCGGTCGTTTTTGCCTGCCGAAAATGTGATCGCCCGCATTAGTGGCGATGAATTTGTGATTTTGCTAAACCAGATTCGCGATCTCAGTGATGCCACTCGCACCGCAGATCACGTTCAACAATTGCTGGCACTGCCGTTTAACTTGCATGGACATGAGGTGTTTACCACGGTCAGCATTGGCATTGCTCTGAGTTCTTCGCTCTATCAACGCCCAGAGCATCTCATGCGAGATGCAGATACAGCAATGCACCGGGCTAAAGCGTCAGGTCGAGCTAGATATCAGGTGTTTGATGCTGCAATGCATCAACGCCTGCTGGAACGCCTGCAACTCGAGAACGACCTGCGACGGGCGATCGCCGCGACGAGCAACAGTGAAGGCGATCGTCAAGAGTTGATGCTCTATTACCAACCGATTGTGCACTTAGCGACTGCAAAAATCACTGGCTTTGAGGCGTTGTTGCGCTGGCATCATCCTGAACATGGGTTTATTTCTCCTGTCCGGTTTATTCCAATGGCAGAGGAAACCGGACTGATTGTGCCGCTGGGCTGGTGGGTGTTACGCGAAGCCTGTTATCAAATGCGGGCTTGGCACACCCAACTGGCTCAGCGATTACCCCTGCGGGATGCGGAGCAAACGCCCCTGACCATTAACGTCAATCTCTCTAGCCGACAGTTTGCTATGTCTGGCTTGACTGAGCAAACGCGGCAAATTTTAGAAGAAACTCAGTTGGATCCAGCCAGTCTTAAATTAGAACTGACTGAAAGCATGGTGATGGACAACGCCTCATCGGTGGTTGCTGTGTTGCGGCAAATGCGATCGCTTGGCATTCAACTGGCGATCGATGACTTTGGCACAGGCTATTCCTCCCTCAGTTATTTACCCCGGTTTCCCATCAACACGCTGAAGGTTGATCGGTCTTTTGTGATGAAAATGGGAACGAGCAATGATGGCTTAGAGATTGTGAGAACCATTTTGGCTCTCGCTCATAATTTGGGTATGGATGTCACCGCTGAAGGGGTAGAAACCACAGAACAAGCCTCGCAACTGCTGTTGATGAATTGTGAATATGGGCAGGGCTATCTCTTCTCAAAACCCCTCGACAGTGAATCAGCAACTCGTTTGTTAACCGAACAAGAATCTGATTAACCAAACCATTACTTTGGCTTATCGATCTCGATTAAACCTGATAAATCCTTGAAAGTCTTATTCTGTAATGCTTTGACGGCTTTTGATGGGTGTGGGGATCAAATTGTAGGGCGAGCAAGATTCATCAATCTCTGACTTTTTGCCCGGTTTGCAATTCTTATTTTTTCAGAGGATTTTCCCCAGAGATTCCACACGGTTTCCACAAAATAGTTTTAGTTTTCCACAACCTCATCCAAGTTATCCACAGGGGTAAACGCAACAATCAGGGGTTGCAGACTTAATTGGGGATTATAGAAAAGGGGGGAGAATTATGAGAAAATCTGATTTTGTGTAAAGTTGGGTAACAAAAATTGGATGAAAACCCTGATTCCCTCGTAAATCTATAGTTTTCCTAAAGATTGGCATCTGGTTGAGCCGCATTGACAACACCACCCCCTCCTGACGCACAATGATGCGACCAACCCATGAAAGCGATCTGATTCGAGACGTTCTACTTCTCCTCGCAACTCATCCCATTGTGAGTTTGAGGGTTCTAGTGAGTTTCATCTCGGTCAGACTGTCGCTAAGCTTTGCTGTCAAACAGCATTTAATGTAAACACTACTTCGAGCCTTCTCAGGCTGTCGTGAGATCCACCGGATTCTTCATCAAGGCGTGAGAAGCAGAATGGTGTCGGCTTTTTTCAGTCTATTCGATTTATTAACTTGGTATCGAGAGGTCCTCATGCACGCAACTGTTAGCATCTTGGCGGAGATTCCTGAAGAACTGCACGAATCCTTACAAGGTTATTTGACTGGTCATCCTGACTGGGATCAAGACCGTGTATTTTGTGCAGCATTGTCACTCTTCCTGTTGCAAAATGGCAGCAGTGATACGCCAGATGCATCTCGGAGCTACCGCCGAGCCGCACGGGTTTATTTAGATACGCTGTTTAAGCACGCTGTTTGATCCAAAACTTAATACTCAGATCGGAGAATCATTGCTTTGGTAAGATCGGGTTTGGACTGTAGAGGGTTAAGGCGATGAGCTATTTGTGGTTCAAAGCATTTCACATTATTGGGGTCGTAGTCTGGTTTGCAGGCTTGTTTTATTTGGTGCGTCTATTTGTGTATCATGTCGAGGCAAATGAACAGCCAGAGCCTGCGCGGACGATATTGCAACAGCAATATCAACTGATGGAAAAACGTCTCTACAATCTCATTACAACGCCTGGAATGGTGCTAACGGTTATCATGGCGATCGCCCTCTTAATCGTGGCTCCAGATTTACTCAAAGATTGGTGGCTCCACGCCAAATTAGCCTTTGTTGTTGCGACTATCGGATATCACCACTATTGTGGTCGCTTGATGAAACAGATGGCAGATGGGAAGTTTGCTTGGAGTGGTCAGCAATTGCGAGGACTCAATGAGGTTCCAACAGTTTTCTTGGTTATCATTGTTCTGCTGGCTGTTTTCAAAAATAACTTGCCGACTGACATCACAGCTTGGGGCACACTAGCTCTCATTGTGGCAATGGCTGCGATTATTCAGTTATATGCTCGTAAGCGTCGATTAGATAAAGAGCGTCAGGCAGCTACGCTTGAGGCTAGTGTGAGCGAAGCAGAGATTAGTGGGTCTACGTCGTAACTTGTGTACGGTTTCCTTTGTTTTGAGTAGAGAATTCGATAACTTCTGAGAGTACGGTGCGATCGCCGTACTTTTTTATTTGAATGGTGCGATGTGTAATTTAGAGGTTTAGATCCCCCGGTTTCTCGTTGGAACTGACTCAAGGTGCCTCGTTATATCCCTGGAAACAGGGGATCTGAAATGGATCTGAAACAGTCGCGCATAGGATCAACGATCCATGACCCATGACCAATTTTTACAAATAATTTAACGTCAGTTCGGTTTAAGAGCCTAGCGAATAAATTCGCAGCTATCAGAGCGAAGTTCGCCTTCGCGAACTACGGAGAATCAAGGGTTGAGTGAACCGACGCAGGTCGTTTTTGCTCCTGTAGTTGCGGTTTCAACCGCCAAAATCCTTATCCCGAATTCACGTTAATTTAGAACTGCCAATATATCACTTCTCATCTCTCTCAAGGGATTGGTTAGTGTTCTACCGCACTTGACAGAACTCAAGCCTCCCATCTTATAATTTGTCTAGACATCTATACAAGATTAAGGATTTGTTAAACGGTGCTCATGCAAGACCAGACACAAGACCAACGGCGACGCCAGTCTTGGATGTCAACGTTAGCGAAAGCCGCTTTTTCCCAGTTAGAGCATCAGGTGACTTTATTAGGGGAACTGCCACCTTATGAGAGATTACGTGCTCCAGAGATTGGGCTGGCAATGGTGCAAGGGCGGGCTGGTGGCACAGGGCAACCCTTTTACCTGGGGGAGATGACCCTAACTCGCTGTGTAGTGCGTTTGCAACTCCAAGGTGAGTCAGAGGCCATTGCCGGATTTGGTTATGTTGCTGGGCGATCGCACCGTCATGCAGAACTGGCGGCTTTGTGTGATGCGTTGTTGCAGCACCCTACTTGGCACGAGGCTGTGCAATCCACTGTGATTGAGCCGTTGAATCAGGTAGCCCAAGAGCACCATAAGCAACAACAACAACAGGTTGAAGCTACACGAGTCAACTTTTTTACGATGCTGCGAGGGGAGTCATGATTACCTCATTGCCGGGATTTGCAGATGCGGTTCATGACGCTCAACGCACCTTTAGAACGGTCTTAGACGCTCTAGCTCGTCCTGGACGAGTCGAGGTGATGCGAAGCACTTCCCCCTCTGGGTCCCTCTCTGGGGCGATCGCTGCTGATGCCACATCACCCTCCGGCTTGATGCCTGCTTGTGCCGCTACTTGTTTGACGTTGTTTGATTTAGAAACACAGGTATGGCTTCAGCCCGGATGGGATGCACCTGTTGCGGATTGGCTCGTGTTTCACACAGGGTGCCGACTCGTTTCCCATCCACAACAAGCGACCTTTGCTCTCATTTGGGATGCTGCTGCGATGCCTGACCTCACGACATTTCATCAGGGCACGGCGGAATATCCTGAATTGTCTACCACGCTATTGCTGCAACTGGAGTCGCTGCACGGAGGAACTCCCGTTGTTCTGACTGGACCGGGAATCTGTGGATCACAAGGCATCGCTCCTCCTCTTTCCCCACAATTTTGGCAGCAATGGCAAACCAACCATGCCTCCTATCCCTTGGGGGTTGATGTGGTGCTGTTTAGTCAAAACGCTGTGATCGGTTTACCGCGAACGACATCTGCCACTTGTTGATAGTGATGTATTATTCATAATTTTTTCTTTTTTATCTCTTCTTTTTCTCTTCTCTTTTCTTTTTCTCTCTTCTTTCTTTTTTTCTTTCCTATGGCATACGTTGCAGTTAAAGGCGGTGAACAGGCTATTCAAAATGCAGAAGCTCTATTGAAAGCCATGCGTCGAGGCGATCCAGAAGTGCCAGAGTTGTCGTTAGAGCAGATCAAACAACAAATGACATTGGCGATCGCACGTGTTATGGCTGAAGGTAGTTTGTATGACCCTGACTTAGCAGCATTGGCAATTAAGCAATCCTGGGGCGACTTGGTAGAAGCGATCTTTTTGCTCAGAGCCTATCGCACAACGTTGCCCCGACTCTATTACAGTCAACCGATCGATACCAGCCAGATGCGCTTGCAACGCCGTATTTCTTCTATTTTCAAGGATGTGCCAGGAGGACAGCGTCTAGGAGCAACCTACGACTATATTCATCGATTACTCGACTTTAAATTAGCAGCAGAAAACAACGCCTTTGTTGCACCCGTGGCCGCAGTCAACTCAGAAAGCGTGCCCCGTGTGATCGACACCTTGGGACAGGAAGGATTAATTCAGGAAGAAAAGTCAAGCCATGCCCCACTCACAGCTCCTCCTTTGCCTTCGGCTGATGCTCACCTCTCTCCATTTGACCTGACTCGCCAACCGCTTAGCATTCCCACAGGACGAGATGCCCGATTGCAAAACCTGACCCGTGCCGATGAGGGCTTTTTGTTGGGCATGGCGTACTCCACACAACGCGGCTATGGCAAAAACCATCCTTTTGCGGGAGAGATTCGAGTAGGTGATGTCGAAGTGGTGATCTGCCCAGAGGAACTGGGGTTTGAGGTGGCGATCGCTGACATCACTGTGACTGAAGTGCAAATGGTGAACCAGTTTAAGGGTAGCCAAGAAATACCGCCCCAGTTCACTCGCGGCTATGGATTGACGTTTGGTTATAACGAACGCAAGGCGATGGCGATGGCACTGGTCGATCGCTCCCTTAGAGCCAAAGAGTTTGGTGAAGAAATTGTGGGTCCGGCTCAAGACGAAGAGTTTGTGCTCTATCACTCCGATAATGTTGAAGCCCAAGGCTTTGTGCAACATTTGAAATTACCGCATTACATTGACTTTCAAGCTGAACTCAACTTAGTCCGCAAGATGCGCCAGAAGTATGAGGAGGGGCGATCGTCAGTGATGGATGGTCAATCGCCAGTGATGGATGGTCAATCCTTTGAGGAGGTAACAGTATGACAGATATCCCTCTCACTCAGCACTCATCCAGTACAGACGCGATTAATCGTCAGCACTCATCCAGTACAGATGCGATTAATCATATCTCTTCTCAACACTTATCCAATACAGACGCGATTAATCGCGTCTCTTCTCAACTCAACCCGATCGAACTGGGTTTCAACTTTGCCTACCTCGACGAACAAACCAAGCGATCGATTCGACGGGCGTTGCTCAAAGCGGTTGCCATTCCAGGACACCAGATCCCTTTTAGTTCTCGTGAGATGCCGATGTCTTATGGGTGGGGCACTGGAGGGATTCAAGTCACTGCATCGGTGATTGGGCAAGACGATGTGTTGAAGGTGATTGATCAAGGCGCAGATGACACCACGAATGCGGTGAACATTCGACGTTTCTTTAAGAAAGTGTGTGGGGTTGAGACGACCGAACAAACAGAGCAAGCCACTCTGATTCAAACACGCCACCGCATTCCCGAAACGCCTCTACAGGAGGGGCAAATCATGGTGTATCAAGTACCCATTCCAGAGCCGTTGCGGTGGATTGAACCCTCTGAAGTTGAAACTCGCAAAATGCACGCGCTAGAAGAGTACGGTTCGATGTATGTCCGGCTGTATGAAGACATCACTCAGTTTGGGCAGATTGCCACTGCTTACGATTACCCCGTGATGGTGCACGATCGCTACATGATGCGTCCCAGCCCGATTCCTCGGTTTGATAACCCCAAACTGGATATGAGTCCTGCGCTGCAATTGTTTGGAGCCGGACGAGAAAAACGGATCTATGCTGTTCCACCCTACACCAAGGTTAAGAGTCTAGACTTTGAAGATCACCCCTTCACCGTTGAGAAATGGGATAAAGCTTGCGAATTTTGCGGTTCCACTGAGAGCTATTTAGACGAAGTGGTCACCAATGACCAGGGCGATCGCATGTGGATTTGTTCAGATACTCATTACTGTAATCAGAGACAGGCAGATGCAACCTCTACTCATTGTTAACAATCTCAGCAAAACCTACGGCACGATTCAAGCCTGCGATCGCATCTCCTTTGACCTCTATCCGGGGCAAGTGCTGGGTGTGATTGGCGAATCAGGATCGGGTAAATCGACGCTGTTACACGCGATCGCCGGAAACCTGCCGATTGACGACGGACAGTTAACTTATCGTTGTTCATCTGGGTCACTGCTGGATTTGAGAACCATTGCTGAATCACAGCGGCGATCGCTATTGCGAACCGAATGGGGCTTTGTGCATCAGAACCCCAGAGATGGGTTGCGGATGAATGTCACAGCTGGAGCCAATATCGCCGAACGACTGATGAATGTTGGTTCTCGACACTATGGCAACATTCGCAGTGCAGCAGCCGACTGGCTCAGTCAAGTTGAGATCACGCGCGATCGCATGGATATGCTCCCCACTACTTTTTCGGGGGGAATGCAGCAACGTCTGCAATTGGCGCGAGTCCTGGTGACGCAACCTCGTTTGATTTTGATGGATGAACCGACCGGAGGATTGGATGTATCCGTACAAGCCCGTTTGTTAGACCTGATGCGATCGCTCGTGCGAACCCTGCATCTCAGTGTCGTTTTAGTCACCCATGATATTGGCGTCGTGCGGTTGTTAGCCCATCGGTTGTTGGTGATGCAACACGGTCAGGTAGTCGAAGCTGGACTCACGGATCAGGTGCTAGACGACCCACGGCATCCCTACACTCAGCAATTAGTCAATGCAACGTTGGTGCCGTAAGAGATTCATCCTGATTGATCAATGGTTCATCGTCAATGGTCAAGCCTCCCTTAAAAACAGAGACAACCGCACTTGGGACTAATGCGAAGCGCGCCTTACTACTGTTCCTAAACCTCTTCGGAGGGAGTCTGAGGGACGAGACGCGTCCCTCAGGGAGGGGGCTTGGGGGAACCTTCCTCCAAGGCTTGGTTCAACCAAATTGGTCACTATTTCAATTGGTATCAGTACTTTTAGCAGAAAAGTAAGAACACAATGGCAAGCAACAATTTAATCATTCCGATCGCCCCTGACCCAACCCAACTGGACAACAAGCGATCGCTGCTCAACCTGGATGACAACACTCGGTTATATGCTGACTCCCTTTACAAAAGCTTTGTGCTACACGCTCAGGGAAGCATTCAACTAGACGTATTGCATGGCACATCATTACGTGTGGCAATCGGTGAATGTGTTGCCTTGGTTGGTGCCTCTGGCTCTGGTAAATCAACCTTTATGCGATCGCTCTATGGCAACTACCGTATTGATCGGGGTTCGATTTGGGTCAAGCATCAACACCATTGGGTGGATCTGCCACAATTGCAACCCCATGAGTTAATTGAGGTGCGACAAAAAACAATAGGATATGTCAGTCAATTCTTGCGAGTGATTCCTCGTGTGTCGGCGTTAGATGTCGCCGCAGAACCTCTGATGGAGTTGGGTATGACACTTGAAAATGCACGCGATCGCGTTCGAGAATTATTCACTCGGCTCAACCTGGCTGAACCGCTATGGAGTCTCTCTCCCACTACATTTTCAGGAGGTGAAAAACAACGGGTGAATATCGCTCGTGCCTTCTCAGTGCCCTATCCCATTCTGTTATTAGATGAACCCACCTCTGCATTAGACACAACCAATCGAGAGGTGGTGATGCAGTTGATCGAAGAGCGTAAAGCCCAAGGATGCGCCATGATTGGCATCTTTCACGATGATGAAGTGCGCGATCGCATTTGTAATCGAACGTTAATCTTTGGTAGTGATAATTAAGGTCATTCCTCACTCTCATGGCTCACATGAATGAACACATTTACACAAACTATCGCCTGCAACTCCCCGATCAAGAAATTTTGGGTACGTTGGTGGTTCGTAATGGAATGATTGCTGATATTCAGTTGGGGGTTGTGGCTCATGGGCAAAACGGGGGAGGCGACTACCTTCTACCCGGATTGATTGAATTGCATACCGATAACTTGGAACAATGCATTTCTCCTCGTCCTAAAGTGCGATGGCCTTTTGAAGCAGCCGTAGTGTATCACGATCGCGAATTAGTCAGTGCAGGGGTGACGACTGTATGTGATGCGATCGCCGTTGGAGATATTACTCCCACCTCGATGCGATTGACCCAATTTGGACCCATGATCCATGCCATTACAGACGCTCAAGAACAGGGGCGTTTAAGTGCAGATCACCGCCTCCATTTGCGGTGTGAATTGGCATATGAGCATGTTTGTCAGGTCACTGAGGAATTTGTTGATCATCCACTATTAGCCCTAGTGTCTTTGATGGATCACACACCGGGGCAGCGACAATTTGCTAACGTGCAAAAATATCGCGAATATTACATGGGTAAACATCAAATTTCAGAAGCAGAAATTGATGCGTTTATTCAATCTCGCATCGAAGCCCAGCAAAACTATGTTCAACTTAACCGAAGAGGATTAGTTGAGTTAATGCAAACTCAAAATATTCCGCTGGCAAGTCATGATGACGCGACAGTAGAGCATGTGCAAGAAGCGATCGCTGATGGAGCGGTGATTGCTGAATTTCCCACCACATTGGATGCGGCAAAAGCTTCTCGGCAACATGGGTTGCAGGTGTTGATGGGTGCTCCTAACCTAGTGTTAGGTGGTTCTCATTCTGGTAATGTCTCTGCATTGGAATTAGCAGAACTGGATTTAGTGGATATTTTTTCGTCTGATTACGTACCCCAAAGCTTATTACAAGCGATGTTTTTAATCACTCGTCAAACACAAAAACCCCTCTATGAAGCCGCTAAATTATTTACGTTGAATTCAGCTAAGGCTATTGGTTTAGAGGGCGATCGCGGTAGTTTAGAAGTCGGTAAACGAGCTGATTTCATTACCGTTCATGATGATGGCATTGTTCCCCGATTAACCTCAGTGGTCAGAACAGGACAACGAGTAGCCTAAGGATCTATCATGCACAAAACTACGCCCATCAAACTTGCTTTGCAAGGCGCAAACGTCTTAACGCCAACAGGATGGCTCCCGGATGCCACCGTTTTAATCGATCAAGGTCGCTTTGTCAGTGTTGATCAACAAACCAAACCCAGTGGCTATGTGGCGATCGATGTGACGGGATTCAATATGCTGCCAGGGATTGTTGATATTCATGGGGATGCCTTTGAGCGGATGATTTGCCCTCGACCGGGGGTGAGCTTTCCGCTGGAGATGGCGATCGCTGAGAACGATCGCACCCTGTTAGCAGCGGGTATTACGACTTTTTTCTACTCCATTACTGATTCTTTTGAACCGGGTTTGCGGAGTCGAGACACGGTACGCCAGGTGATTGAGCTTGTGTTGAACGACCCCACTCGATTGCAAGTCGATAGTCGCATTCATGTGCGCCATGAACAAGGAAATACGGCTGATCATGAGGAACTGTGTGACTGGTTAAAGAATGGCAAGATTCACCTGTTATCTCTCAATAATCACTTGCCTCCTACACTAGACGATGAGACACTAGCCCGCTACACCAAAGGATTGCGGCAGCGGGTCAAATTGTCGGATGCAGAGATTCGAGCACTCATTACAGCCGCCGTAGAGCAACAAGACGAAGGATTGCAACAACTCGATCGGCTTGTTGCGATCGCTCATCAAAACCAGATTCCAGTGGCATCACACGATGATGAAACGGAGGCAGATGTGGCGTTGAGTCAAAAACGAGGAGTGGCGATCGCTGAATTTCCAGCATCGATTCCTTTGGCGGCGCGATCGCAAGACTATGGGGCAGCCGTATTGATGGGTGCTCCTAATCTCGTTCGAGGTGGGTCACATGTCGGCTATATGAGTGTGGCAGACGCAGCTCAGGCGGGTGTCGTGGATTGCCTCTGTTCGGATTATCACTATCCCTCGTTGTTCAACGCACCCTTTAAACTGGCAGACCTTGGTTTAATGCCTTTTGAAACGGCTTGGCAAATGGTGTCTACCCATCCTGCTCACGCAGCGGGTATTGGCGATCGCAAAGGTGCCATAACAACTGGACTCGATGCTGACTTTCTGCTGGTCAAGCCGACCTGTTCACTGCCGTCTGCGATCGCATCGGTTTATATCCAAGGACAGGAGGTTGCCAAATATGGGTCATGAGTGGCTCAGAGCCGCGATCGCTAATCCAGCAGATAACTGACTTTGAACGCGCCTTTTGCACCCGGAGGAATCGTCTCAACCCTATCTAAACCAATATCTGGAACGCCTTGCAACTGTTCTGCTACCGAATCGGTGACTAAAATTTCCCAGGCTTTTGCCGTGTCTTCACCCAATTTGCTGGCGGCGTTCACCTCTGCCCCAAACACATCCTGTTCTCCGATCGTCAAGATTCTGCCATAGCCAATGCCCACACACAGGAGGATTTTTTCAGCATCAATTCTGTCTTGGTTGTAAGCTTTAGCCGTCCGTTGCATGTCGATCGCACACTGAAGGGCTTTAATGGGCTGACGAAAGAGAATCAACATACTGTCCCCTTCCATCTTGATTAAAATGCCATCGTATTTGTCGATACACGGAGAAAAGATGCGTTGAGATTCATAGATGATTTGTAGAAAATGAATGATGCCAAATTCTGCGACAAATCGCGAAAACCCTGATAAGTCGGTGAATAACACTGCCCAGTGTTCACCAAACAAATCCCAAATACGAGCATCAATTTGCTCTTTATCGGCTCCCGGTGTGAGGCGTTCTTCAATTAAGTCTGAAAGCCGAGATAAGTATCCACTGGGATAAATTTTTTGGAAGTATTGAACAGACATAAATTTACTCTAAAACGGGTTAGTCCCTAATTGCTCTATTTAAAGAACTTCACCCTGTTATGTCCAGCCAATTCATCATCTATGCCTGCCCCCTTGGAGATTTAGCCGAACAACTCGACCGCTATTTTGAACACAGCCTCCGCCTCTGCGGTCGCAATGCCGCGCACAACTACATGCCTCATTGCACCTTGACTGGTTTCTTTAAGGATGACGAAACCGCAGTCCCAATTTATGTAGAGGCGATCGCCCAATCCCTTACTCAAGCACCACCACCACCTGATCCCGTGATCACCATTACGGGGATGACCTTTCGCCCAGACTGGCATGGGTTAGAGCTTCAATCTGATTGGTTGAAGCAGGTTATCACTAACGTTGCTCAATTGGCGATTTCTCCTACTCGACAGGAACCGCTACGACTGAAGGATTGGTTGCACCTCAGCCTCGCCTATGAGCTTGCCTCAGAACATGCCGAGAAACTGGCTCACCTGGCTCATACGTATATTGATATGAAATTGCCCGTGCAGTGGGAGTTGCGCTTTTATCAGCGGCATATTGACCACACCTGGACATGTCATCAAGGCTGGTCAATGGTTAATGGTTAATGGTTAATGGTCAATGGTCAATTGTTAATACTCAAAATTTCCCACTCCGCTATTCCCTATTCCCCAAAGGAACTACTACGATGAACATCTCTCTGAACACGATTCTGGATATTCTAACGACTAAAGGTAGTGCACAATATGGTCGTGAAGCGGTGAGCCAACTGGAACATGCGCTGCAATGTGCCACATTAGCGGAATCTGCCAATCGCAGTGCTGAACTGATTGCCGCCTGTTTACTGCATGATTTGGGTCATCTCATCCATGACTTAGGAGAAGATGTTGCCGACCGCAACATTGACGATCGCCACGAATATCGGGCGATTCCAGTGTTGGAAACACTCTTTAGCCCTGCGGTGACAGAGCCGATTCGGTTGCATGTCGAGGCAAAACGATATCTCTGTGTGGTTGACCCAACCTATTGGGATTCCCTCTCTCCAGTCTCAAAGCACAGCTTAGAGCTTCAAGGTGGGATATTTTTACCCGAAGCTGCAGAGGAATTTATTCATCAACCCTATGCTAAAGAGGCAGTACAGTTGCGGGTGTGGGATGATCGCGCTAAGACTCCTCAAGCTCCAACACCTGACCTAGAGCATTTTGTGCCGATTCTCAAGCAGTGTCTGTTATGAACCTGGTCTATCGCATAGCCACCTCCACCGATCTGCCTCTGTTAAACTTTCTCTATGCGGCGATGGATGACAAGCCATTACTGCCTGAGCCTCAAATAGCAGAGATCTTTGCAGCGATCGCCCGAGTTCCTGATTACTCCATCTATCTTGCACATCTGGCAGATCAACCCAATCTAGAACCTGTTGGTACTTTTAGTTTATTGTTGACACCGACAATGATGCACCGGGGGTTTCACAAATCTGCCATTTTGGATTCGGTGACGGTTCACCCTGACTATCGCAGTCAGGGAATTGGTAAAGCAATGATGCAAAAGGCATTGCAATTAAGTCAGGAAGCAGGTTGTTATAAAGTCACGCTGTCATCGAATGTGAAGCGCGATCGCGCCCATGCCTTTTATGAGTCGCTTGGATTTAAACAACACGGTTGGAGTTTTAGTTGCTTGTTGTAGACATAATGTACTCATAACTCACGTCCTTTTTTTACTCTTCTTTCTTTTTTTTCACTCTTTTCTCTTCTTTTTTTCCCATGCCTGATTACACTATCACCCACATCATTTACGACTTAGATGGATTGTTACTGGACACTGAGTTTATTCATGCTCAAGTGAATCAAGCGATCGCCAGTCAATATGGCAAGGTGTTTGACACCTCGATTCAAAGCAAAGTGATTGGTCGGATGGCGGCTGATTCGGCTCGGATTATTATTGATTTGTTGGAGTTGCCGTTGACGGTGCAGGACTATGTGACTCAAAAGAATGCTCTGATTTATGATCAGTATTCTCTGGCGCGTCCGATGGCGGGTGCGATGGAGTTAACTCACCATTTTCATCAACATGGCATTCCTCAGGCGATCGCTTCTAGTTCGACTCAGCGACCCTTTCAAGCAAAAATCACGCATCATCACGAGTGGCTAAAGCTATTTGAGTGTGTGGTGTTGAGTGATGACCCTAAATCGCCTCAGGGCAAACCTGAGCCTGACTGTTTTTTGATTGCGGCGGAGCGGTTAGGGGCAGCCCCAGAGCAGTGTTTAGTGTTTGAAGACTCGATCGCTGGAGTGACGGCTGCAAAACGGGCTGGCATGTCAGTGGTGGCCGTTCCTGCAACCTATGTTGATCGAGCCTTGTTACAAGAAGCCGATGAGATTTTGACTTCACTGAACCATTTTCAACCAGAGCGATGGCATTTGCCATCCAAAATTTAACCCATCTCATCAACTCTATGACTCATCTATGACTCAACATGTTGAAAGCCAGATAGAAGCCACTGTTCGGCAGCAATATAATCAATTGGCAACGCAATACGATCGCCGCTGGCAACAATACATCACGAATACACTGGTGTTCTTTAAAGACTGGATGCAGTTAGCTCCGAGTGCGATCGTGCTCGATATTGCCTGTGGCACTGGAGAACTAGAGCGATTATTACTCACTCAAAATCCACAACAATCCATCACGGGTGTAGATATCTCTGATGAAATGTTGAGACAAGCCCAGCAGAAACTAAAAAGTTTTCCAAATATTGCATTTCAAGTTGCAACAGCGCGATCGCTACCATTTCAAAGTTGTCAATTTGATGTAGTGCTCTCAGCAAATTCGTTTCACTATTTCGACCAACCAGACACTGTTTTGCAAGAGATGCAACGGGTGCTCAAACCCAATGGCAAACTGCTATTGCTCGATTGGTGCCGAGACTCTTGGGTGTGTCAGATGTGCGATTGGGTGTTGCAGTGGTTCGACCCGGCTCACAAGCAGTGTTATACCCAGGCAGAACTCCATACCCTATTGACCTCAAATCAGTTTCAAATCGTGCGATCGCAAAAAGTGCGTTTTGGGTGGCTATGGGAGTTGATGGTGGTTGAAGCCATTTACCTAAACTAGCTTCTGGCGAATTTTGGCAGAAAGGGTGTCAATCAACGAAACAGACACGATCAAGATAATCAAAATCGCGCAGACCTGGGGATATTTAAACGAGCGGAAACTTTGATATAGCGAAACGCCGATGCCCCCTGCCCCAACAATTCCCAAAACTGAGGCAGAGCGCACATTTGCCTCAAATCGGTAGAGTGTAAATGAAGTCCACAGAGGTAAGACTTGAGGAATCACCCCAAACACAATTTCCTGCAATTTGCTGGCTCCCGTCGCCCGAATGCCCTCGACCTGCCCTGGTTCGATCGCTTCGATCGCCTCTGAAAACAGCTTACCCAGGGTTCCGGCGGTGTGGACAAACAGAGCTAACACTCCTGCAAACGGCCCTAGACCGACTGCAATGACAAAGATTAACGCAAACACCACTTCATTAATCGCCCGCATCGCATCTAGAAGCCGACGGATTGGAAACACAATCCAGTTGGGGCAGATATTTTCTGAAGCCAGGATGGATAGAGGCACCCCGACGATCGCCGCTAACAACGTTCCCCATACCCCCATCGAAATGGTCTCAATGGTGTCTTGTAAATAAAGCCGCCAGTTCGTGAAATTGGGTGGAAAATAGCGAGTGATGTACTCTGCCATATTTCCCCCACCCTCAAACAGTTCGCCAAAGCTCAGGTCACTTTTGAAGCCAGCATAGATTAGAAGGGCGATCGCGACGATGAGATAACCAATGCGGATGGGGGTAACCAGTTTCTCCTCTCGATCTAACATGTCTTGCACCGTTAGCGATGAAGAGGCATTGGGCGATGTTAAGGGTTTTTTGTCTTGCATAGCTTTAGGCGACGAGATCGGACGCAATAAATTAGAAATCTTGTAGATTGAATGCTTGCAGATCTATGGTTTGAGACCATAGCATGGCTATTCAAAAATCCTGCCTTCCTACCTAAAAAAGCCAATGGTCATAGCCAATCTAGTTCAACGAACCGCTGACTAATGACCATTGACTGTGAACTACCAACGGTCGAGCGTGAACACTTCAATCACGATTTTTAAGTCGCAATAGTTGAGCGGTTAAGACTATTTCAACGCTTCTAGTTGTGTGTTGAGTTCATCTAGACGAGCTTGTTTGTCAGCTTCACTGAGGTTTGCATCATTCTGCACTTCCAGAATTTCTTTCGCAATGTTTAACTCGCGAATAGTGTCCCATTGTGAATCTTCTGCTTCAACAAACTTAGACCAACCCAGAGGTTCTAATACCGCTGCATCGTTGTAGCTATAGAAAAACTCACGAATATCTTCTTTGAGACAGTCGGGCAAGTCATTGCGATAGGCGATCGGGTCACTGGGGATGATAGGAGAAGTCCAGATGACCTGAATTTTTGCTCGCGCTGCGGCGTCTGACTCTTCCAACTTGGCCAACGATTCACTGTTGTTGGTGGCAACATCAACCTGATTGTTAGCAACCGCTTGAGCCGTTGCTTCGTGGCTTCCAGCAAAGATCAACTCTTTGAAAGCTTCATTGGGGTTAACGTTATTTTGGGCAAAAACGTAGTAGCTGGGAACCAAGAATCCAGAGGTTGATTCGGGGTCGTTGAAAGCAAAGGTCAAATTAGCTGCATTCTTAACCACGTATTGATCGCCATCGCCTTTCTGAACGTCGATTTCTTTCAAAATTGGGTTATCGACATTAGTGATTAGATAGGAGTAGTAGCCTTGAGTGCCATCAGAGTTAACCGTTTGAGCAAACACTTCGGCGTTAGACCGCTCTGCGGCTGTGACATAAGACTTGCCGCCATACCAGGCGATTTGTAGTTTGCCTGCGCCCATTGCCTCAATCACGCCTGCGTAGTCTGTGGCATAAAACCCGGTTACAGGACGACCAATTTCAGCTTCCATCGCATCTAAAAATGGTTCCCACTGAGTCTTCAGGTTTTCTTGAGACTCAGTTGAGATAATGCCAAATTCGATTTCAGGAATCTCAGCTGCACACGCTGCACCTTCAGCGGCAGGGCTAGCAGAATCAGCCGAACTGGTTTCTTGAGGTGGAATTGTGCAACTGGCGAGTAAGTTTGCAGCAATCAGGGCAACAGTTGCAGCCGCAGTCGATTTTGTAAACAGTCGTTTCAACATAACGTTCCTCTCGTGAATAACTGAGACTAAATAATCAACGTCGTGTGAGCCATGCGAACTCTGTCAAGGCGTCAGGACTAGAGCGAATCGATGCTTTTAGTGAACTAAGGCTTCACTGTGTCCAGATAGCACTAATTCCTCAGCCGCTGAGCCATAAATCTCATTGAGTCGGGTGTTGTCTAGGTCGGTTGTTTTGCCATCAAACCGTACTTCGCCCCCTTGTAAGGCGATCGCCCGGTCGAAGTAGTGCCGCACCATTTGCACCTGATGCAGCGATGTAATCACCGTAATGCCATGCTCACGGTTGAGATAGACCAACAACTCCATCACTTTGCGAGCGGATTCTGGATCGAGGGAGGCAATGGGCTCGTCTGCCAGAATAATCTCGGCTCCTTGCATGAGACAACGAGCGATCGCCACCCGTTGTTGTTGCCCCCCCGACAACGCTGAGGCGCGTTTATAAGCCTGATTCAAAATGCCGACTCGCTCTAATGCCGACAGTGCTCTCTCTCTGTCTTCTTTAGAAAACCACCGAAAAATGGATTGCACTGGAGAAACATTAGCGAGATTACCAACTAACACATTCTCAATCACGGTTAGACGGCTCACCAGATTGAACTGTTGAAAGATAAAGCCAATCTGGCTCCGCAGTCGTCTGACCTTAGAGTGCATCTTGCCCTCGGCTTGAATGGGCATGCCAAAAATCTCAACTGTGCCACTATCAGCCTGGTGAAGACCATTGAGAATTCGGAGCAGAGTAGATTTACCGGAACCAGATGCTCCAACTAAAGCAACCCTCTCTCCTCGTGCGACTGAAAAGCTGACTTTCTTAAGGACATCAATCTTGGCCGCCGATTGCACCTTAAATGACTTTGTTAAATCTCTGATTTCAACTGCATTGGGTGTTAGTTGGTCTTGCATAACCTGCTGTGCTCACGGTTTTTCTGGGGTCAGAAAACCAAATCATTAAGGTGTGATCAATCTGCACGATCTCCAGACATCTGAAATATCTAGACATCTGGACTTATTGCATTGCTAATATCCTCTGGCATGTATCTTAAGTAGGAAGAAAGTTCAGGTTAAGCTTTTCTCAAGCTTCCTCCAATGAGGTGAATTAGTTGACTTCATTGTCAAATACTAACTCCATGCGATCGCCCCGAAAGCGCGTCACCCCATATTCAATCACCTGACCCTGTTGATCGACATTGACCGATTCGGTTAACAAAATGGGGGCGTTGAGGGGCAGTTCTAGCAACTTGGCATCTTTGGGTTGCACCGTGCGGGCAGAAATGCGGGTGCTGCGACGAATGTGGTCACAGCCATATTCATGTTGCAACAGTTTTGAGATGGAGTGATAAGACTGGCAATGTTCGGCAAAGTGAGGAAATCGAGCCGATGGAAAGTAACTGGTACTCACACTAATGGGTCGCTCATCTGCCAAACTTAACCGTTCTAGCAAAATCACCCCATCCCCCAAGCCCAACTCTAGACGCTTGACAAGCGACGAATCAGCAAAAATCTCAGCTACATATAACACTTTGCGGCTCACATTTAAGCCTTGAGCCTTGAGGGCCTCGTTATATCGGACTCGCTTACCAATGGGGTAGGTAATGGGAGCAGAAGCAACAAAGGTGCCTCGCCCACGATCGATGCGCACCAGTCCTTCATTGCGCAAAATCTCAATGGCTCGTCGTAGTGTGTGACGATTGACCCCAAAACGAATGCTCAACTCAGCTTCAGTGGGGAGTTGATCGCCCAACTGATAAATCGCGTCTGCAATGTTGCGTCGAAGCTCGTTGGCAATCTGGAGGTATAGAGGTAGTGCCTCTTGAGTCATGGACAAGACTAGCGATTGAACAGTGTCGTTATTTGACTATAGCGACAAACTCCTTGAAAGCAGAACTAGTTTAGAGCAAGGTCGCTGCTCTTTCTGCCAGGGGCGATCGCTCTCCTTTAGAGAGAGTTATATGACCCGCTAAAGCTTCTCCTTTAAAACGTTCGATGACATAAGTTAAGCCATTACTGGCTGCATCGACATAGGGGTTGTCAATTTGCTCTAAATCGCCAGTAAGAATGATTTTTGTGCCTTCACCGGCTCGCGTCAAAATGGTTTTGGCTTCATGGGGAGTGAGGTTTTGGGCTTCATCTACAATCAAAAACTGCTTGGGAATGGTGCGTCCGCGAATGTAGGTCAACGGCTCAATTTGCAGAAACCCCATCTCCATCAGTTCCTCATAGCCTCGACGGTGATAACGAGGTTTATCAGACTGGTCTTGTGTCCCCAAAATCAAATCAAAATTGTCATACAGTGGTTGCATCCACGGAGTCAGCTTCTCATTGACATCACCGGGCAAAAAGCCCAAATCACGACCCATTGGCACTACCGGACGAGAAATTAACAAACGACTATAAAGCCTCTCATCTGCCACTTTGTGAAGCCCAGCCGCGATCGCCAATAGGGTCTTACCTGTTCCGGCTTTGCCTACCAGCGTCACCAATTGAATGGAATCCCGCAGCAATAACTCCAGCGCAAACTTTTGTTCACGATTGCGGGCACGAATGCGAGAAACCCCAGACGAGGGTTGTTGGTTCAACGAGATGACCTGGTGAGTCACTCCATCTACGATTCCCAGTGCGGTGTGTGAAGGATTGGTCGCATCCACCAGCGTCAATGCTTCGTTGGCTAAAAACTCCCCATCTAGCTTGACAGACCCCTGTTGATAAAATTGGGCGATCGCCTCTGGTGACACTAAAGCCTCAGCTGTTCCTGTATACAGCTCATCTACATCCACCTTGTCGCTCTCATAATCTTGAGCAGACAAGCCCAATGCATCCGCTTTAATGCGCAAATTAGTGTCTTTGCTGACCATCACCACCGGACAGTCACATTGCCGCTTGAGTTCTAACGCGAGTGCCAGGATTGAGTTATCTCCGCGATCGCCTTCTAACTCAGTGGGCAGTTCTTGGAGGGTTTGCCGATGGCATAAGGCAACGCGCAGGGTGCCGCCTCCTCTCATCTCAATCCCATCGGTCAGGTGCCCATGTTGACGCAACATATCGAGACTGCGGGAAACCTGACGAGCGTTGCGACCTGTCACTTCGGGTTGCTTTTTAAAGCGATCGAGTTCCTCAATCACTGTAATGGGCAACACCACATCATTGTCTTCAAACCTCAGCATTGCCGTTGGATCATGTAACAACACATTGGTATCGAGGACAAATATTTTCTTCATTCGTTTACTCTCCAACAGCCAAGACCCCAAACCCTTTGAGCATCAGTGCCTTGCAGAACTCCAGCACTGACTCAGTCATTTTGGATGTCCTTCAAGCGTGTAAAACACTAATTCTACGGGATGGTTTCTCTATCTGATTTAAAGATTCTCAATAGTTTTTGCGAAATGGGGTGATCCGATTACGCTCACGCCAAGCCTGCTTGATGAATGAACCTGTAGTCATTGCTCTATTGCAGTGTCAAACATGCCTGTGGGCTGTCTCAATGTTGCAAAAATTAGCGATTGCCCCCTGAATTTAGAGCGACAATAAAAGCATAGTAAAGATGTTCTAACCCTCACCCCGCAATGCTTGAGGCAAGCTGAACATCCTTTTGTAAATGGAATAGGGAGGGAGTTATGTTTGCCACAGTGATACGCCCTAGCCCAACATTAGAAACAGTTGTGCAACTGTGTGCATTAGTTTTGGCGATCGCCCTGTGGTGGCTGGTGTTTGCCTATCCTACGCTCATCGCCTGTTAGTTGCCATCACGCAATTGCTGCTTTAAATCACGAATGGCAGTACTCGTGTTGCGATCGTACGCCAATTGGATGCAGCGAGCGATGGCTGTTTAGAGCTTGATACTCATCCCAAGTGGCGGGCAATCGCACCACAGAACCTGGTGGCAATTGAATCTTTTCAGGAGAAACGAGGGCAAACATAGCAGGAGGGTTCTCTTGAAGAATCTCTTTATTCTAATCGGTGTGTCTCAAGCGATCGCCCTACTCGTCCACTGCCATCGTGAAACCTGACAGAACTCCCTCTCCAGACAAGATCACTGGCATTGCAACCACTTCAACAGGTTGGTTCATGCGATAGATTTCAACCTGCTTACCTTGAGGATTAATCAACCAGCCCAACTGCAAGCCATTGTCCAGGTACTCTTGCATTTTGTCTTGCAACGGCTTCAGGCGATCGCTGGGAGAGCGTAACTCAATCACAAAATCAGGACAAATCGGCGGAAACCTTGCTGCTGTTCTGGAGTCAGCGCATGCCATCGGTCTAACCGAACCCAAGCCGCATCGGGCGATCGATCGGCTCCATTTGGCAGGCTAAAAATGGTAGAAGAGCTAAACACTTTGCCTAAACCCGTCTGTCGATTCCAGATCCCCAAATCTGTGATCAGGTTTGCTTCTCGGTTGCCGCCCTCTCCTCCCACAGGTGGCACAATAATCAGCTCTCCTTTTGCGGTGCGTTCTAGCTGTAACTCTGGGTTGGCATGACACAACGCATATCAAGCATTACCATCCTCTTAACCTCGATTACAATCTTTTTAAGGGTAATTTTTAACTGAATGGGTAAAAAGAATCACAAAAAAGCAATCCGTAGCTTGACTCAACGGATTGCTGAACATCAAGAAAAGATTAGATTGGAATATGAAAAGGACAACCCCGATGAGGGATTGATTGCACACTGGGAAAAGGAAATTCGCGCGTTTGAAAAGGGTATTCAGCAAGCTCAAAAACGGTTAGGGAGGTAAAAGATGCAAGTTAGCAATCGCCCCATTGCAATTACAAATCCTACCTTGAAGGGGTTAATTAACGAGTTGGGCAACGAATGCCGTAACGTCACGGCTTTAATCAATCAACTTCAGTTGCCACACTTAACCGCAACACAACAAGCCGAAATCTTAGCCGAACTTCTGTCTGCTACGATTCATCTGCATGTTCATTGTGATCACGACTTTCAGGAGTTGATTGCTAACGAGATGGAAACGTTGCCCGATGACGACGAACCAGATGAATAGCGATCGCCTTCAAGGAAAAATTCCCTTAACCTCTGGTGAGACGATTAGAATAGGGCAAAAGGATTATCCACATCCCGTCGGAGGAGCAGGTGACAGACCCAGCCATTCGCGTGTTTTACTCCTATTCTCGTCAAGATCGAGAGATGCGCGATCGCTTGGACGATCACCTGTCTCATTTGAGACGCAGTGGCAAGATCGTGACCTGGTGCGATCTGCAACTCGAACCCGGTAGCGAGTGGGAGAAAACGCTGCTAGAGAAATTGGAGACTTCCGACATTATTTTGCTGTTGGTCAGTGCAAGGTTTTTGGCATCTGACTATTGCTCTGAAACTGAGTTAAAACGGGCGATCGATCGCCACAACGTCGGGAAAGCCCATGTCATTCCAGTCATCTTGAAGTCTTGCCTCTGGAATGTCTCTGATTTGCCCTTTAGCAAATTACAAGTTCTCCCAACTGGAGCTAAACCAATCTCTAGCTACCGAGATGAGGATGAGGCATATGCTGATGTCTTGGGAAGTCGTAGAAAGATTGCTAGATGAACGACGCAAACAGCAAGAAGCCAAAATCGCTGCTCAAAAAGCTGAAGAGGAACGACAACGACGGCTAGAGTTGGAACGACAAGCTGAAGAGAGGGAGCAACAACGTCTCAACTATTTGCAAGCATTTGAACAGGCGATCGCCCAACACGGCTTTCCCTTAGATGAGACGGCTAGGCAACGGTTACAAGTAGATTCGGGATTGAGCGATCGCGATGTAGAGCAAATTGAAGGGGCGATCGTTGCGCGTATACAAGCTGAAAAAGAAGAATTAGAGGGACAACGTCAAGTAGCAGAGCAGGAAAGATTACGCCAGATTGAACGGGAGCGGCAACAGAAGCGAGAGCAAGAAAAACGGGAAGCAGAACAGGCAAGATTTCACCAAGAACTACAGCAAGCATTAGAACGACAACAGAATCAACAATCTGCCTCAATTCTATACGCATCTTTACCTAGTAAGTATGCGTCTTCACAGCAGAGGCAACCTCATCAATTCCCCTGGAGACGTTTACCTTGGCGGTGGTTAGCTTTCTCTATATTGGGATATACCGTTATAGGTAGTGTTCTTTCTTTCACGGTTGCTCCTTGGTGGCTATGGATTTTGACTGTGGCTTGGGTTGTGACTGGGACTGTGGCTGGGACTGCGACTGGGACTGGGGGTGAGACTGGGGCTGGAGCTAAGGCTGCGGCTGTAGCTGTGGCTTTTGTTGTGGCTTGGGTTGTGGGTGTAGCTGTAGATGTGGCTGTAGCTGAGGCTAGGGATGCG
>JANRJA010000076.1:0-41098 GCA_033764315.1 Oculatellaceae cyanobacterium bins.114 | reverse complement strand
GGATTTTGGCGGTTGAAACCGCAACTACAGGAGCAAAACCGACCTGCGTCGGTTCACTCAACCCTTGATTTTCTGTAGTTCGCGAAGGCGAACTTCGCTCTGATAGCCGCGAATTTATTCGCTAGGCTCTTAAACCGAACTAAGGATATGTCACGCTCCGCACGGCATATCCTTACTCAAAAATCGTTACTTTTAGAGGACTACCTTTCTTGTTTCTCTAAAATCGTCTCTCAAACTCGAGCACAGCACGATTGTCGCCTGAGAGGTTAGTTGACCCCCGCAATAAAAATTCTTCGTTGAGGCGATAGCGGACGTTGAATTGGGTGGGAACTTCATCGGTCAAAATTTGCAGGACAGATGTGGAGAGATTGTCGGTAATATCGACTCCAAGCTCGGCTGCCAACCCAAAGCTAGATGCTCGGTCTTCATCAACAGTGGTAGTAGGAAATAGACGAAACTCGCTTAAACCCAGTGCATTGCTGACGATGTTTTGCACATTGGTGAGGAGGGCTGATCCGGCCAAGTTGGCGATCGCTAATGTGCTATCTCCTTGTCCCAGGGTGTTGATAAAACTGCCGCCCAACAAAGCAATGATCTCGTTTTCGCTGCGTCTAGGGCTACTAGAGAGTTCCAAATTATCAAACAATTCACTTGCCTGTCCACGAACACTAGCTTGAACTCTAACAGTTTGAAAGGCTCCAAAATCACCGATCGGCACGTCAGCTACTTCAGATTGAGCATAGGGAGCTGCCGTTTGAAAGACGGCTGGGGCGCGAGTCACCTCAATCACTGAGGTACTTAAACGGACGTCAATAAAGGGATCAAGTCCGCGATTGGGGGTAAACGTTGCTTGGCTATTGTATCCGCGGGCCAGGTTAAATTGAGTGGTGAACAAGTTCACTTGCCCACTTTGTAAGCGAATCACGCCTTTAGGACGCAGATTTCCGGCTGTGCCATTGATAAAAAGATCACCCGTTGCCACAAAGTTGAGAATGGGTTCACGGGTAATCAGGAGGCGATCGCCCAACGTTAGCCGCAGGTTATTGAGTTGTGGAGGGACGGTGGCAAACCCTTGATTGGTTTCAGGAGATGAGCTACTAATAGGGGCCGTTGCTTGAGACGTCTCAGGCAAAAAGACTTGACCCCGGCTCAGGATAATGCCGCCACCAATGCGAGGAGCCAGAGCACTACCAGTCAAGACAACCCGACCATTAACGCCACCATTGTAAATGCCTTTAAGATTGAGTGCTAACCCTGTCAAGCTGATTGTCAGGGGTTGTGAAGAAGATGGAACGGGTGTCTCAGGAGGGGCTGTTGGCAGGGCTGTTGGGGTTGGAGTCGGGGGCAGAGCGTTAGCAGCTCTAAAGATAGGCAAGACTCCCAGAGCCTCAATCCGCCCATTACTAAATTGACCTTCTAATTTCTCTACTTGAATGCTGTCCGTGTTAAATAAAATTCTGCCGTTGACGTTGGTTAATGGCTCTGGCAAAGCTTGTGCCGAAAACTGGGCATTCTCAAAGGTGGCAATTCCAGTTGCCCGTGGTTGAGAGAGAGTGCCATCAACTCGTAGTTGCACGTTTCCCTGCCCCCCATCCCACACCAATTGGCGACGAGTTAACAGGTTTAACAGGGCTAATCCCTCATTTTGAACATCTACATTCAGCTTAATATCCTCACCGGGATTCAGATTTTCATCCATGAAGGCAAAGCGATAAGGAATGCTGCCACTGAGGGTGAGGGGTTGTGGTTCTGCAACGACAACTCTGCCACTAAACAATAATCTGGCATTGTTGTAACCAAAAAGAATACCTGCTTCTTGAACGTTGGTTCGGTTGAGGGTCGCATCTGTTACCCCAACCTCACCATCCACTTGAGGGTTTTGCAGACTCCCTGCCAAGGTGGCGATCGCATTGAGGTTACCCGTCAGATCGACAGGAAGTTCAAAGAAGTCACGCAGGGCTTCAACGGGAACATTCTGCGCCTGGAGTTGACCATTTTGTTGTGCCCCACCAACCTGCCCTGAAAACGCCAGGAAGGCTGAACCAGGTTGATTCACGCAGAGATCAGAGGTGGCAGGGGTGGTCGGGTCACTGGTCGGATTACTATCTGGGGTGGTACCAACCGGAGCAGACGGTTCACGCCTTGGCAACAGTCCGATGTTGCGATAGGTTAACCCTTGCAGTCGGAAGGGTCGCAAGGTTAAAACCCCGTTTGTAAAGTCACCATCGGCAATGACGCAATCGATGCCATAGCGGGTCCAAGTCCATTCTCGACCAGATATGTTGAAATTTGCATTCAACCCCGTTTGAGGAGTGCTAGAGACAGTAATGCTGCCCGTAAAATTTCCCTTTAAATCTTCCAGGTCAGGCAGATTAGACATGTCTTCTACCTCCCGTTGTTGTTCTAAAAGGGCAACGATCTCGGAGTAACGTCGTAGCTGATTGAGGATCGTGTCTCCAAACGTGTCGATCGCCACTGTATTCAGGACTCCTGCCCTATAAGCTGTGGGTGCCTCAAGACCTCGACCCAGATCTTCTAAGTCAAACCATTGAAAGGCAGTTAAAACATCTTGAATATCCCCGTTTTGAATATTGATGGTGCTTTCAAATTGAGCCCCTTCCCCCACACGGAAGCTGCCTGATGTAATTTGATAGACACTGTTGCCGCGACGAAACTCCCACGGAGATAGGATTGTTGCTACTCCATCCGCATAGCGAAACTGTCCCGTAACTTCGTTGAGCTGTCCTCGTGTGGTGTTGGCGTTGATGTAACCCAGAGCAGGACGGGCGATCGCCACATTGCCCACTACGATCGGGTTATTGAGGTTAGCTAAGTTGATGTCAAAAGTGCCATTTGCCAACCCTCTTAATTCCCCAAATCCTTCACCTGCACTTAGATTCAGCGTCTCTAACGGTAAATTGCGAACCGTTACATTGAGGCGATTATTGCCTTGCCCTGTTCCCTCTGCAAACAAGGCTCCATCCTCAATGCCATATTGCTCAGCCACCAGAGAATTATTTTGGCGGACTAAGAAATAAGTTGGGCGATTGGTGCCATCTAACCGGGCAATCAGTTGATCCTCTTCACCTGCGACATTCAAGTTTAAGCCCTGCCCTCCGGCATAGCGGAAGGTGCCCCGTAGCGGGGACTCAAATCGCAGATCATTAACGGCTAATCGATTTAGACCCAGCCGCCCATCTACGACTGGGGCAGTCGGAGTCCCAGTTATTTGGCCGTTAAAATCGGCTTGTCCTCGCAGTTGAAATTGGGGGGGAACTGGGATTGGCAAATCTGCAACGTTGTAGTCTTGCAGGTTGACATTGAGATTTAAGCCCGTCAGAGCCGGAGCACCTTCTCCCTGTAACTGCGCTAAGAGAAATCCGTTGGCACTAAAGCCGGGAGCCGTGGCTTGACGAACTAACAAGCGATCGCCCGTCCAAGCAATAGAAGCGGTGAGCGGTCGCTCTAAAATCGCCACCCCCTCTGAAAGCCGAACTTGTCCCTCGGCTCGCACCCCGGCTGGGGTGAGTTGAGCTAAACTGCCTGACAACCGCAAGTCGCCACTAAACAAGCCCCGCAATTCTTGAGAAAATGCGTTGAGGCGAATATTGGCAGCATTGACTACGGCTTGCCATCGCCCCTCGGCAATCTGTGCACTGGCGGTAGCAGTGCCACCGGCCACCCGCAAGTTAGTGTTTTCAAACCGGGTCAGATTTTGGGTGATGATGATGTCACCCTGCCCTGGATAGGTGCCGTTGGGTGCTCGCCATTGCACCACCGCTTGAAAATTATCAACTGGCCCTGTGACTTTAACATCGGCGGCCAGACGCCCCAGAGTGATGCTTGGAGAATTTAACCCATAGGGTCGGGCGATCGCATCTCCCGGCAAGTCTCTCGCTTGAAAGGCAAAATCCAAGCCCCCCGCCTCACCAAAAGCAAGCTGACCGCCCCCTGTGATGGCTCCTCCCTCGGTTGGCGTTACATCGACTGTCTCAAACGTGAGCGCACGAGGGGTTAAATTAAATCGCGTTTGCAGCTCTGAAATATTAACGCGATCGACCCTCACAATACCGTTATTAGAAGCCACCCCAGTAATCAGCGGTTGGGTGAGTGCCCCAGTCAAGCGCAGGTCAGCATTGAGGGCACCACTAGCTGGCACAGGCAGATTTAGATCAAAGGTTTTGAGCAGATCAGTCACACTGACCGATCGAACCTGCGCCGCTATGTTGTAACCATTTTGAGTGTGCAGAGTGCCACTGACCTGAGCCGGAACCAGCCCATAGCGTGCCCTCACATCTTCTAGGGCAATCATCTGACCGTCAAACCGTAACTGCCCATTGGCTTGGGTAAAGCGATTGGGCACATCTACAATAATGGCGTTGACATCGCGAAATCGAGCGACCCCTTGAATGGCCAGTGGGGAATCGGGATGCAACTGCACCTCCAGGTTGGCCGCCAATCGCCCCTCTTGAAGAATCAAAGGTAAGGGCAACAGAGAACTAATATCAGCAGCAGACAAGTCTTGTGCCATCACAACCAAGTTGGTTTGTTGGGTGTTGAGATCGGCTTCTCCGCGTAACCGCAGATCTCCGCCTGTGAGCAGCACGCTAGTCGTGTCAAATGCGACTCGTTTGTTGCGTTCGCTAAAGTTTGCTGTCCCGTTGATATTTTGTAATGTGACTTGACGTTTGGTGGTTTCTTCAAATCCAGCAGGTTCTCCTGACTCGGTTGTCAGTTGAGGAGCAGGTTCTAACACCAACGTGGCATCTTGAATCCGAATCACATCCAGTTCAGTTTTAATGAACCCCTCTTTTTCTTCAGATTGCAGTTGGGTAGTGATCCAGGCTCCGTCTTCGGCTTGGTCAACAAATAAGACTGGCTCTACTAACGTGAGACTTAATCGCAGGGTGCGCGTCCACAGCAGCTCTAACAGATTAAACTGAACTTCAATAGCTTCTAGTTTTACCTGGTCGCGATCGCTTGCGGTCGGTGGCAACTCCGATGCCCCAAATCTTAAGCCCCCCAGTGAAACGCTCTCTACTGTGCCTAAATTGACCGGACGATTGAGCGTTTGACCCAAATTTTGCTCAATCAAAGGAGCCAGATCATTATTAATAAAAAGCCACGCTTGACGGGCCCCAATCACCCCGCCAACAAAGGCAACCGCACCGACCCCCAGCCCAACCCGAACCCACAATCTCCGGCGACGGCGGTTAACAGCAGGTCTAGGCTCTCTCTCTGGGTTTGGGGAATTGGTCATATTGCCCTCACAGTCTCACCGAAAAGACTATAGCGCATCAAATTTAGTCTTCTACAACGGCTTAATGAAGTCAGCATTGATTCAAAATTTATGTTGAGTGATTAGGGCCGATCCCCACTACGATAGACGCAGTAAGATTGCTGAAATGTTTCGTGAATTTTTTAGTTTGTCCTATGCGTGTGTTTGTTCTGCTGTTTAATGCCCGCACTGATAATGAGGGAATCCATACGTTAAAAGTGGGCGATCGCAATGTTGTCTTAATGTTTGAGACCGAAGATGATGCCACTCGCTTTGGCTTGATGCTAGAGGCTCAGGACATGGGAAACCCCACAGTTGAGGCATTTGAATCAGAGGAAATCAAAGAGTTTTGCGAGAGTGCCAATTATGAATGCCAAATGGTGCCAGAAGGCATGTTAGCGGTGCCCCCTGAAACCAATGTGGAGCAAACTGATTGGCAAGCAGAGGGTGAGCGATCGCCCACAGTTGACCTCGACGAAAAAGAAGAACCAGCCGACTTATCATCTAATGATTTAGATGCCATTCGCAGACGACTAGAAGGATTGCTATAGCGTCTTTAAACGCCATTCTCTTAGCATCCTTTAGTCTGAGCTTATGGAGCCGTTGTCTCTTGCAAACGCCGCTGAGCATAGCTCAGATTGCGCTGATATTCTGTGATTTTTTGTTGGGCTGTGGCGTAATTAGTATTCGTTGAGGGCACACTACCCAGCAACTCGATCGCCTGCTGCCACTCAGAGACAACGGCACTCCACTGCGATCGCGTTCTGGCGTCTTGAGTTTTGACCGCAGCCGAGTAGCCAACCTCTAATGCTTGTTGATAGGGAGTCGCTGCTGTAGTGGGGCTAGCTGTAGTTGCTGGCGAGGTGGCGATCGCCCCAGGGGAGGCAGGGATACTGGTCGTTGGAGGTGGAGAAGCCGCATTAACCAAGGGGGATGGGCTTGGAGTACCTGTAGGAGCGGCTGGGCTAGCAGTCGTGGGAGCAGGTGACGTAGGAACGGGTGACGTAGGAACGGGTGACGTAGAAGCTGTAGCCGGATCTGCCGCAGGGGTAGGAGAGTCTGCCACGGGGTCGGGCGATCGCTGACTTCGGCTTAAAATAAACACAACGGCTGCAAACCCAATCAGGGCAGCAATCACCATCATGGGAATCACTTTCCAATGTCGGCTGAGAAAAGTTCCAACTCCTGGTTTCTGCTCAGAGCTAGAGCCAGAGCCATCGTTTAATACGTCCACATCCATATCCGGCATTGAAGGAACAATCTCTTCAGCAGCTGGCAGAGGTGCCTCAATCGGTGGCAAGTCTGGCACCGCTGCATAGGGCTTCAAAAGAATATCTTGTTCCCAAACAGGTGTAATTTTTCCAGTTTGCACCCCATAGACCCTGACCCGCTTGATCACATCGACGCCCAAATTAGTCACGCCCTTTTGAATGAACTCAGTCAAACTGGGCTGGTTGGGCACTTGTTGAGACTCTAGAGCAACTTGCAAACAACCATCTTCTAAGGTTGCCGTTGCAGTTACCCCTTTGGGTTGCAAATGACGATTCATCAGGGCAGCGATCGCAGTGGCATCTCCCTGTTTTGCAAGCTCTAGAAGATTTGGTTGGGATGCGGTCATAACCTTAGAAAGATGAATTAAAGATGGGTGCTGTAAAGTTTACCTCCTAGAATACTCCGCAATCACCGAATTTCCATAAATTGAGCAATCCGTTTGACCGCTGTTGTCAGAACCGCTGGCTCATGCACTAAAGCAAAGCGCAAATACCCTTCCCCAGATTTGCCAAACCCAGCCCCCGGAGAAACGGCAACTCCAGTTGCTTCTACAAGTTGGGTGCAAAACTGGATGGAATCAGTGACCCAGGGTTCTGGAAGCCTTGCCCACACGTACATCGTCGCAGTGGGAGTGGGAACTTGCCAGCCAATCTGATGCAAGGCATGAATAAAGGCATCACGCCGCTGACGAAAGGTATCAACCACCATATCTACGCCTTCCTGAGATTGGGTTAAAGCGGCGATCGCCCCATTTAGAATGCCTTGATATTGATTGAAATCAACGGCTGCTTTGACCTGCCGCAGTGCTCGAATCAAATCGGCATTGCCGATCGCATACCCGACTCGAAAACCACCCATGTTGTAAGACTTCGACATGGTAAAAAATTCGATGGAGACGCTTTTGTCAGGATCAGCTTGCAACACTGAGGGCGGTGCTTCTCCCGCAAAATACAGATCAACATAGGGAAAATCGTGCACCAAAACCAGGTTGTGTTGTTGGCAAAACGCAACGGCTTGTTGAAAAAATGAAAGAGGGGCGATCGCCGTTGTAGGATTGTGCGGATAGCTCAACACCATCATTCGCGACTGCGCCAAAACAGGGGTCGGGATATCCTCAAACACGGGCAAAAAATGGTTCTCAGCGGTGAGCGGCATAGGATAAATTTGCCCACTGGCAAGATAGACCCCACCCGCGTGAGAGGGATAGCCCGGATCTTGTAACAAAGCAAAATCCCCTGGATTAATCACCGCCAGAGGCAAATGGGCTGTCCCCTCTTGAGAGCCAATCAGAGGTAACACCTCTGTCTCTGGATCAACCGCAATCCCAAACTTTTGGGTATACCAGTGGGCAGCGGCTTGCCGGAACGACCGAGTGCCGTGAAATAACAGGTATCCATGCGTCGTGGTATCGTCTAACGACTGGGCGATCGCCTCTAAGACATGCGGTGGGGTTGGCAAATCAGAAGACCCCAACGACAAATCAATCACCTCTAGACCCGCTGCCCTTGCCTTTGCTTTAGCTCGATCCATATCGGCAAAAACATTGGCTTGCAGGGGTTCTAGTCGTTTTGCAAATTGCATGGACGCCTCACTCTTCTTTAGACAACTGTTAACTAGACAACTGTTAACTGTTGGCTCAACAGTTCCTCTAATTTTTGTTTGTTAATCGCACCTTCAATGGTTTCAACGGGTTCACCCTCTTTAAACACCACTAAAGCGGGAACTCCTTGCACATTACAACGAGCCACACTTTCAGGGTTGGGATCAACCTCCATTTTGACCACCTTAAGGCGATCGCCATAGTAATTGGCTGCCCAATCAATGGCAGGAGCCATTAAACGACAAGGGCCGCACCAAGGTGCCCAAAAATAAACCAGGACAGGTTGCTTTGCACTCAGCACCTCTGTAGCAAACTCGGAATCGGAAAGATTAAGGACGACGCTACTCATGAGAAATCACTATTGAGATCACAGAACTGAAGCCAGATCCGTTCGACGGAATTAATCGTTACTCATTTGTTACGAGTTGGTATTGCTTTATGGAGACCTGGTTTTTTTAGCCAAACCTATCCCAAAATCGAGCAACGCCCTTACGTTTGATATTTTGATATCGATATCTCTAGCTTACCTGGCTTGATCGCCCAATCGTCGGAAAATCTGATCGCTTTGCTATTTAACCTTTTTGGCAAATGTATAGAAAAGTTGCGCATTCGGTCTCCAGATAGACGCGATCGCCATCCTATTTCAGGCACACTAATGTTCACCATTTTTGTGAATTATCACACCGTGTTAAATTCTGTAAACGCTAAGATTAACTTTGTTGCACTTGCCCATTGTTTAAGTGCCTCAAAGACCGCTTAAGCTACTTCTAGTTACAGAGCTGGGCGATCGCTCCATCAGAGTAGGCATCAGGGTAATGGTTACAAGGACACATCTTTGTCATGAGAACAGTCAGCTTAGAATCTCTTACATCAATTTCTCGTCTAGTTAGAGAAGAAATTTTGCGGGGCTATGTTCGAGAGTCCTGTATTGCTACTAGCAAATATTTGCTCCAAGTCTTTAACGAGCTAGGAATTCAAGCTCGTCCCATCCCCAATACAGCTCTTGTAATGAACCAACCCTATGCAGCTAATGTTCATCGTATGGGTCGCTTCCCACAGGGCAATGAGTTAGAAATGTGGAATCAGCAAGATAATTCCTGTTCCGTTGGGTTAGGGTTTGGCATGGGCAATGCTAGTCGGTGGACAGGTCACTTGGGTATCCTGGTGTCGATCGCCAACTCTACTTTGTTGATTGATGCCTCCGTGGATCAAGTCAACTCTTCCCAACAATTAATTTTCATCGAGCCTCCTGTCATTGCTCCTGTGCCTGAGCAGTTTGCCCTGACCGAAACCAGTGTCACGGTCGAACAAAATCAGTGCTTGCTGCTTTACACCTCAAAACCCAGTAACGACAGCTTCCGTCAGACTCCAGCTTGGATGCAGTCCTTTCCTACAAAATTAATTTTAGAGCGGGCAGGGTTACTCAATCCGGTTTAGGCATGAACCTAGAACCCACATCAAAATCGAGAAGGCATAGAGGAAAGAGTTGACTTTCTCCACACCTTCTCGACTAGAAGTAATGTTGTAAACGTTGCTCTTAAAGCTGATCTAACTGAGTTTTAAGGGCTTCTAACTCAGCATCAACGGTTGGATCTGGACTAGCAGGGGTGCCCGTTGATGGAGACGTAGCAGCCGACTGAGGAGCAGGAGTAGCAGGCAATTGCGCCTGGTTAGCCGAGGCTCCACCCAAAAGTTGAGCTTTCATCGCTTCTAGTTCGGCATCCACATCGCTGCCAGATTCTAACGCAGCAAATTGGCTTTCTAAATCAGCACCTGCCAACTCAGCAACAGCTTGCGAGCGAGCTTCCATTTGCAGCACTTTCTCTTCCATCCGCTCAAATGCTGCCATTGCACTGCTGGTGCCCATGCTGTTAACGGTGCTTTGCAACTGCTCATTCGCTTTAGCCGCACTAGCCCGTGCTCTCAACATATCTTTCTTAGTCTTGGCTTCCGCAATCTTGCCTTCTAGGGCAATCAGGTTGCGCTTCAGCGTATCCACGGTAGTAGTTTGCTGATCGAGCTGCGTCTTTAAAGCAGTGGCTGTCTCAAGTTGAACTTTGCGACGGCTCAATGCTTCCCGTGCTAAGCTCTCATCCCCTTTTTGCAAAGCCAGTTGTGCTCTCTGCTGCCAATTATTAGCTTCTGATTGAGCTTGATTGTGTTGCTGTTGTACTCGCTTTTGGCTGGCGATCGCACTTGCCACTGCTTGACGCAACTGAATCAAGTCTTCCTGCATATCAATCAACGCTTGCTCCAAAATCTTTTCTGGATCTTCAGCGGAGCTAACAGCAGCATTCAGATTAGACCGAACGACTCGGCTAACACGGTCAAATAGTCCCATGACTCTATTTTTCCTTTTGAGGTGTAAGAGAGGTAAGCAGCAGTAGATTCTGTGAATAGCCTAACCAATTTGTTCAGACTCCGGTGAACTGGAACGGCTAATGTCAACAGTCTTAACACATTTCCAGTGTAATCAGAAAACGAAGATAAAGGCTGAAGACTAAAGGATGAAAAAAGGTAAACAAAGCTCAAGATGAGTGGGGCAAGTGCGACTTAAGCTAGAAATAGCATTCAAACAAAAGGATGAAGGAAAGCCCGTAGGCGTTTATCCCTCATCCCTTAAGCTCTGTTCTAGATCTAAAGTTCTAGATCTGAGGCACGTAGCGATCCTTATCGGGAACTGTGGTGTATTCCGCCACAATCTGCCGGAACTCTTCCCCATCAATCGACTCTTTCTCGATCAACAGATCGACCAGGCGATCGATCACGACTCGGTTTTCTCGCACGATTCGACAAGCCTCGTCATAGCAACGCTCTACGATAGAACGCACTTGAGCATCAATCCGAGCGGCAATCTCTTCAGAATATTCTGAGCGAGTCATCCAGTCGCGCCCCAAGAACACTTCACCCGTTTGGCTTTCGAGCGAGAGCGGCCCTAAGTCAGACATTCCAAATCGAGTGACCATCTGGCGTGCCATTGTGGTGACTTGCTGCAAGTCATTGCCTGCCCCTGTAGTCACTTCAGCATCTCCAAAGATGACATGTTCAGCAGCACGACCCCCCAAGGCTCCAGTAATCCGAGCCATGATTTGCGCCCGAGAGATTAACCCTTGATCTTCATTAGGAATAAACCAGGTTAACCCTTGAGCTTGCCCACGTGGAATCAACGTCACCTTTTGCACAGGGTCGTGGTCTTTGACCAGGGTGCCGATAATGGCATGTCCCAACTCGTGATACGCAATCAGTCGCTTGCTCTTGCTATCTACCAGAGGCGTGCCTTCCATGCCAGCAACGACCCGGTCGATCGCATCATCAATCTCTAGCATAGTGATGGCATCTTTGCGACGACGAGCAGTGAGAATGGCAGCTTCATTCAACAGGTTTGCCAGGTCTGCCCCTGTGAAACCAGGAGTTCGACGGGCGATCGCCTCTAGCGAGACTTCTTGAGCCAACTTCTTGTTGCGAGCGTGAACCTGCAACACTTCCAACCGACCTTTGATGTCAGGAGCATCAACCGTTACCTGACGATCAAAACGACCGGGACGCAACAACGCCGAGTCAAGCACATCCGGACGGTTGGTAGCGGCAATGATGATGATTCCGGTATTGCCCTCAAAACCATCCATTTCAGTCAGCAACTGGTTCAGCGTTTGTTCCCGCTCGTCGTTACCACCACCGATACCTGCCCCCCGTTGCCGTCCTACGGCATCAATTTCATCGATAAAGATGATACAAGGAGCATTTTCTTTGGCTTTCTTAAACAAATCTCGAACCCGAGACGCCCCAACACCAACAAACATCTCAACAAACTCAGAACCAGAGATGCTAAAGAAAGGAACACCTGCTTCACCGGCGATCGCCTTCGCTAGTAAGGTCTTACCCGTTCCAGGAGGCCCCACCAACAAAACTCCTTTGGGAATCTTGGCACCCACCGCTGTAAATCGTTCTGGCTTTTTCAAGAAGGTGACGACCTCTTGCAGTTCTTCTTTAGCTTCTTCAATTCCAGCAACGTCATCAAATTTGACACCCGTTTTGGCTTCCATTTGAAAACGAGCCTTCGATTTACCAAAATTCATGGCTTGACCTGGCCCCCCAGGCACATTGCTAGAGCGGCGGAACAAAAGAAAGAGACCACCAATCAACAAGATCGGGAAGATGAGGTTGCCCAACACACCCCAAATGGCTCCGTCATTGCGAGGAGGGTGGAAATCTAAGCTAATCCCTTCCTTGCGCAGACGAGTCACGAGATCAGGCAAATTTCCCGGCAAATCGACTCTCAATCGCTGGATTCGATTATCTAGCTCTGGATCAATTGCCTCTACGATGGCCGTCCGTCCGCCATCATAAAGATCAACACTGGTCACACGATCCGCATCTAAATACTCCCAAAACCGACCATAGGTCATGCGAGTACTAGCCGTGTTGCGTCCCATATCCATCGGAGATGTGGAAAATGCGCTTTGCCAGAAGAAAAACCCTATTACCAGGGCTGGCACCGTCCAGAGCAGAATAACTCTCCAGGAAAATTTCATAACGTCAAATTGCCTCTAGATACAGCAGCAGTTAATAAATCAGCAAGACACACTTGCTTAAATTCTTAAACCTTTCACTCATAAACATCTGGTGCAGTTTATGCCCAATGCTTCAATGCTAGCCCTCAATGGATGGAAGTAGGCTTATTGAGGGTTAGATAGAGAAGTTCCTTTTCTGAGAAAGAATCTTAATTAAATTTAACCTAATTACGTAGATCCGGGCAACTATTGGCGATCGCTTTGTTTTGTCACCCTCACATCGTGCGATTAATCCGGTAGAATGGCTTGTCATATTAACAACTGCAACGAATTTTCACCCCATAGGCAATAAACCGACTGCATGAGCCAATTCAACAACGTCTTAACTCTATTTTTTAGCTTGCTGGTGGAGGCAATGCCGTTTTTGTTATTGGGAGTGCTGTTTTCAAGTGTGTTGCTGTTGTTTGTTGATGAACGCAGATTAGTGGCAATGGTCCCCAAAAACCCAGCACTGGCGGCCTTGACGGGCAGTTTGATTGGGTGTCTGTTTCCCGTTTGTGAATGTGGCAATGTGCCTGTCGCTCGACGGTTATTAGTGCAGGGTGCCCCTTCAGCGATGGCAATCGGCTTCTTGTTAGCGGCCCCCACGGTTAACCCCATTGTTTTTTGGGCGACCTACACTGCCTTTCGAGATCAACCAGAAATCGTGTTTCTGCGGTTGGGGTGTTCGTTATTGATTGCCACGATTATAGGTTGGATCTTTAGCACCCAAACTGATCTGCGTCCCTTGATGCAACCGTCGATCGCCCGTGTCATGCCTGCTCCACCTAAGTCATCTAGCAAACCCAGTAGCTTTATGGGTGAGGAACCTGTTTCAGCTCTGCTGCAACCTGGGACATTTTTATTGGGTCAATCGGGTCAACCGCTGCGATTTGACGGATTAATTCAGGAGACGCTAGTGAGCAGTTCGGTGTTATCGAAACCGCTAGCAACCCGATTGCAATTGATGTTAGAGAATGTGTTGCAAGAGTTGCGTGAGTTAGGGGGGGTGTTAGTCATTGGAGCGGCGATCGCCTCAGTCTTACAGGTAGCGATTCCACGGGAATGGGTGTTGAGTTTGGGGCAGGACCAGGTCACGTCTATCTTGGCAATGATGCTGCTGGCAACGATTGTGTCGATTTGCTCTACAGTGGATGCTTTTTTTGCCCTGTCTTTTGCCTCGATCTTTACCACCGGATCATTATTGGCCTTCCTAGTGTTGGGACCGATGATTGACCTGAAAAACATTGCCTTGCTGCTCTCCATTTTTCGGGGTCGAGCGATTGTTTATCTGTTTGCGATCGCCGCTCAACTTACCTTTGTCTTGGCTTTGTTAGTCAATACCTATCTCAGTTGAAATTTTAATTTCAGCCTATTGAATCTCTATGTCAAAGCGATCGCGACCCTCTGCTTCGTTCCGATTTCAAGATTTGGGCTATTCATCCTGGGTGTTATGGCTGGATATTGCCGCAATTTTGGCTTGGGGCGTGTTGCTACTGAAATATTGGCTGACCAATAAACTCAACATTCTGCTGCACCCAGATTACATGTGGTTAGCCTATTCCACGGGGGCAATTTTTTTGGTTCTGGCGGGGTTACGAGCTTGGCAAGTGATTCAACTGACGCGATCGCGGGGGTTAACCGGATCAACATTGCAGCACTTCTCGATGTTGCCTCGCAGTTGGAGTGCGGGGTTGTTATTGCTAGTAGCCTTGTTGGGATTGCAATTTACCCCCCAACCCTTTGCCAGTGAGACGGCTCTAGCACGAGGTGTGACTGACACCCTAACCATGACGCGATCGCGCCCACAAGCCTTTCGAGGTGGGACACAACCCGGAGAGCGATCGCTGGTGGAATGGGTACGAACGCTCAATGTTTATCCAGAACCCGATGCCTATAAAGGACAAGACGTGAATGTAGAAGGCTTTGTGATTGCGTCGCCAGATTTGCCTAGCGGCTACTTTACGATCGCCCGTTTTGTGATCACCTGTTGCGCGGCTGACGTTTATCCTGTGGGTTTGCCCGTCCAACTGAGTCAAGGGCAGACTCCCTATCCACCCGATACCTGGCTGCGCGTGCAGGGCAAGATGACCACCGAAACCCTGAGTAATCAGCGTCAGTTGGTGATTGCAGCCAATCAACTTGAGCAGATTGAGGAACCGAAAAATCCTTACGATTATTAAGGATGAGAAGAGAGAACAAGAGGAGTGCGAGTCATCACCTTTATGCGCGAGGGTCAAAGCGAAACAAATCTGGCTTTAGCTCGTTCACCTGCGTGATTTTTGACACAAAAGTTGCCCCTGAGGTGATTGACCCTTGACATTTAATGATTGCAACCTACAAAACGTGTCAAAGATGCAACTTAAATCGATAATGAATCTGTTCCAAGTTTTCTTTTTCTAACCTTCGTTGTTATTCCAACCTTTTCAACCGATCGCCGCGATCGCCACGACTCCAAGCAGTGCCAAGATCCTCTCTCGTCTCTGTCAATCCGCAGAGGCCATGCTGTGGGTGCCAGAGGCGATTGCCCCTAATCTTGAAACCCTGCTAGCTGACTCTCTGCCGATCAAACTCTATTCAGGCTCCCTTAAAGAGCACTTAGCCGCCATTTGGGGAGACTATCATAGCTTTGTATTTGGTTTAGCAACTGGAGCCGTGGTGCGTTTGATTGCTCCTCTGCTAAACGATAAATCTACTGATCCGGCGGTGGTGGTGGTAGATGCAGACCATGTCATCAGCCTTTGTGGAGGGCATCAGGCAGGAGCCGACGCCTTGACCAGAGCGATCGCTCTGCAATTAGGGGCGACTCCGGTTCTGACTGGAGGGGCGCATGAGTTGGGTTTACCCGGAATTGACGTCTTGGGGGTGCCCTTTGGCTGGCAACGAGGAACCGGGGATTGGACGGGGGTGAGTGCGGCGATCGCTCGACGAGAACCCGTTCAAGTGATTCAAGAGGCAGGCTCAACACTATGGCAAATGCATTTGCCTACTGACCATCCGTTTCAGTTTGGGTTTCCAGAGTTTAGTGCTGAGGTCAAAGAAGATCTGGCAAAGCCTAAAGCCAGGGTGTGGATTAGCTCAATTCAACGGCGCTTTGCCCCTGAGTCAAATATGCCGAGAGTGCAGTGGCATCCTCGTGTGGTGTGGGTGGGGGTTGGGTGCGAGCGGGGAACCCCTCGTGCAGTCATTGATACAGCGATTCGACAAGTCTTGCAAGCCAATCACTTAGCCGAGGCCGCGATCGCAGGGGTGGCAACGATTGATCTCAAAGCGGATGAGGTGGGTCTAGTCGAGTGGTGTCGCGATCGCCAGTTGCCCTTGCAATGTTACTCCGCAGAGGCACTGCGATCCGTCAAGGTGCCCAATCCATCTGCAATAGTTAACGCTGAGGTGGGAACGCCCAGCGTCGCAGAAGCCGCTGCCCTATTAGCCGCTCAATCTGTAAGTGATGAAACCGTTTCAACGTTACGAGTTCCCAAAAAAATCATTCGCTTGGAAGGGGAACCAGGAGCCGTTACGGTGGCGATCGCTCAAGCCGATCGAGAATACATCGGGCACACGGGCAAACTCTGGTTGATTGGCACTGGCCCTGGAAACCTCGACCAAATGACTCCAGCCGCTCAAACCGCTGTCTCTCAAGCCGATGCGGTGATTGGCTATGGCTTATATATTGACTTAATCCGTCCGGTGCTGCGACCAGGACAAATCATTGAAGCACTCCCCATCACCCAAGAACGCCAACGGGCACAACGGGCGATCGCCCTGGCACAGTGGGGGCTAACAGTGGCAGTTGTGTCGTCTGGTGACTCTGGCATTTACGGCATGGCAGGGCTAGTGCTAGAAGAATTGCAGGTTTTAGGTTGGGATGGGCACACTCCTGAGATTCAAGTGTTTCCCGGAATTACAGCTTTGCAAGCCGCCGCCTCGCGGGTCGGCACACCACTCATGCATGATTTTTGTGCCATTAGCTTAAGTGATTTGTTGACTCCTTGGGATGTGATTGAAAAGCGACTCTCGGCAGCCGCCGCCGCAGATTTTGTCACAGCCTTGTACAACCCACGATCGCAAACTCGCACCCAACAAATTGCGATCGCTCAACAGATCTTTCTTAAGCACCGCGACCCTCAAACTCCCGTTGCGCTCGTCCGGTCTGCCTATCGCCCAGACGAGCAGATCCTGCTGACGACTTTAGAAAAGCTGCTAGATACCCCCATCGACATGCTAACGACGGTCTTAATTGGTAATCAGAGCACCCGCACCCATGCCGATTGGATGATTACACCCCGTGGATATTTGGGCAAAAGAGAAGATTGAAGAGAGAAGAAGGAAAAAAGAAGAGGGAAAAGACGTAAAAGGATGAAGGATGAAGGATGAAGGATAAGAAATAGAAGAGGGTTAAAGCGGTAAAGGGGTAGAGGAGTGGAGGAGTAAAGGAGCAAAGAGAAGTGAATCATTAATTGGGAGGGGATGTTCCAAATTTTGTGTAGAGACAGGTTTTTCCTTCGCTCTACTCCCCCCACTCCACTAGGCTTTCCTTTTTCTTTCTTCTTTTTTCTCTCTTCCTCTCCTTCTCTTCACCTCATTGGGTGACGTCAAAGTGAGTCAGATGGAGGAAGGTGTCAATTGTAGTCTGACCTACCGTAAAAGTATCGATTGGAAATATACCGAAGCGTCTAGAGCGGGCTGTTGGTAGTGCCAATCCAATCAAAAAACGTCTGAATAATGGGAAACATGTTTTTTGCGGCACTAGCGAGGGAAACGAGTATGGTATGGCAAAAGGCGAATTTTAGAATTCAATCTTGCCTGAGCCGATTTGAGCAATTAAAGCCCCCCTTTGAATCAGCCGACTATCGAGCCTGGAAACTCCGCTTTTTGCGCGATCGCCTCAAGCTGGGTTTGTGGCTCGCATTCATTTGTCTATTAACTTTTATTGTTCGAGATACCTATGATGCTGTCTTTCATCTGGAAGAGATGGCAAAGTTGCCTCAGTCCTTAAAAAATTTGTTTCCCCTGATCAATGGGGTAATGGCCGTCTCATTGTTGACCTGTCTGGTTCTACTCAAAACACGTTGGGGCAAACGTCATCCCAACGTTATTTTTTTGAGTTTGTCTTGGTCAATTACCCTGGTTCCTCAAATTATCATGACTCTTTGGGGGTTTCCCTGCCCTGAGTTGTTGAGTTGGTCGTTAGTGTTTTTGACCCAGGCAACCCTGATTCCGGTGCGATGGTGGTTACACCTACTTTCTCAGTTAGGGGCGATCGGCTATTACTTGACGGTTTATCCCCTATTAGGACTCACCACAACCTTTGATGGAGAATCGATCTATAGTTCCTCTGTATTTTTATATTTATTCTGGTTTTGCCTGATCTGTGATTTAGCGGTTTATCTTTATGAGCGGTTGCAACGGACTGAGTTTGAGTCTCAGCGAGAATTGCAAGTCTTTATGAACACAGTGACGCATGACCTGCGAACCCCAGTAATGGGCGCGTCTATGGTGTTGCAAAGCTTGCTCAAAACCTCCGATGAGCGCATCACGGTCAATCGCTACATGTTAGAGCGCATGTTGCAGGGCAGCGATCGCCAGATGAGCTTGTTGAACTCGTTATTAGAAGCTCATTCCTGCGATGTTCACAGCTTTTTATTGCAGCGTGAGTCAATTCATCTCCAACCCTTTTTGCAAGCGACGCTGACAGAGATGGAACCGTTGCTGGCTAAAAGTCAAGTCTCAGTGACCAATAAAATTCGAGACGATTTGCCTCCGATTCAGGTTGATCCGGTTCAAATAGGTCGGGTTTTTAATAATCTGATTTCAAATGCTATCAAACATAACCCTCCTGGCATTCATCTCACGTTAGATGCCAAAGTCGAAGGCAAATCGCTTCGCTGCTCAGTTCAAGACGATGGGGTAGGGATGACCTTCCAACAATCTCGACAGTTGTTTGACCTCTATGCCAAAGGTCGCCGCGCCCGTTATCTGCCGGGTCTGGGGTTGGGGCTACATTTGTGTAAACAGATTATTACAGCACATGGCGGGCGCATGGGGGTCAACAGTGCACCCAACGCAGGAGCAACGTTTTGGTTTACAGTGCCCCTTGCTTCTACGGGTTGCGATCGCCCCTTAATTTAACGTCAGTTCGGTTTAAGCAGCCCAGCGAATAAATTCACGGCTACCAGAGCGAAGTCCGCCGTCGCGGACTACCAAAATCAAAGGTTGACTGAACCGATGCAGGTTGTTTTGCTTGTATAGCAGCGGTTTCAACCCCCAAAATCCTGATCCCGAACTCAGGTTAATTTAGCCAAAATAATTCGGTGCATTGCCCGCTTTCCACTTGATGTTGCAACCAATGCTGGGCTGTTGTTCCACCGAAACAACCTGATCTGCCAATACAGCATCGATCGCCGCTCTCAAGTCTTTGCCCGTTACAGGTGCACCGTTCCCAGGACGACTACTATCAAGTTGCCCCCGATAGACTAAGTGGCGATCGCCATCAAACACAAAGAAGTCAGGAGTACAGGCAGCGGTATAGGCTTTGGCAACAGTCTGGCTCTCGTCATAACAGACTGGAAATGTGAAGCCCAGAGTTTTTGCCATGTCTTGGAGGCGATCGGGTGCATCTTCGGGATACTTCTCAGCGTCATTAGCACTGATAGCCACAATCCCTAAAGATTGAGTTACATAATCGTGTCCCAGGTGTGCCAATTGCTGTTGAACATGTTTCACAAACGGACAGTGGCGACAAATAAACATCACCAGCAATGCCTTTTTATCGGCAAATGTTGCAAGGGAAATTGATTTGCCCGACCCCACATCTGTGAGTTGAAAGTCAGGAGCCAGTGTGCCAAGGGGCAACATTGTGGAAGCCGTCAGAGCCATAAGAGAGAAGGCTAAATGCTAAAGGATAACAATAAAACTGTATTTCAACCTTTATCCTTCATCCTTTCATTTAAAACAACTCGCATTGGCCATGATGTCGCAACAAGTGGTCGCACAACACCAGTGCCACCATCGACTCCACCATCGGCACTGCTCTTGGAAGGACACAAGGATCGTGCCGTCCTTTGGCCGCTAAAACGGTTTCTTCGCCTTCTTTGGTCACAGTGCGTTGTTCTTTGCGAATTGTCGCAGTCGGCTTAAACGCCACCCGCAAAATAATGTTTTCACCGTTAGCAATTCCTCCCTGAATACCGCCAGAGCGGTTAGTCACAGTGCGAATCTCACCCTGCTCATCGATATAAAACTCATCGTTGTGCTCAATTCCAGTCATCAGCGTTCCTGCAAAACCAGAGCCAATCTCAAAGCCTTTACTAGCAGGCAGAGACATCATCCCTTTTGCCAAGTCTGCCTCTAGTTTGTCAAACACAGGCTCTCCTAACCCTTTTGGAACCGATCGCGCAACACACTCCACAACACCACCGACCGAATCGCCCGATCGCCCAATTTGCTCAATCAACTCAATCATGCGATCGGCACACTCCTTATCGGGGCAGCGAACAATGTTGCTCTCAACTTGCTCCAACGTGACGATGTTGGGGTCAACCACACCTTCTAAATCCTTGATGCGCTTAACATAGCCGATGATCTCAACCCCAGCGACCTGTTTGAGAATCTTTTTGGCGATCGCCCCTGCGGCAACTCGTCCAATCGTCTCCCGTGCTGAAGAACGCCCACCCCCCTGCCAGTTGCGAATGCCATACTTGGCATCGTAGGTCGCATCGGCGTGAGAAGGACGATATTTTTGTGCCATCTCGTCGTAGTCTTGCGATCGCGCATCTTTGTTGCGTACCAAGAGGGCGATCGGCGTTCCTAACGTTTTGCCCTCAAAGATGCCAGAGAGAATCTCGCACTTGTCTTCTTCTTTGCGGGGGGTGGTGATTTTGCTCTGCCCCGGACGACGGCGATCGAGTTCAAACTGAATCTCGTCAATGGAAATCTCTAATCGCGGTGGGCACCCGTCAATCACAACCCCCACCCCACCTCCATGAGATTCACCAAAGGTGGTCACTCGAAATAATTGCCCAAATGTACTACCCATGCGCCTTGTTCTGCTACGTCGCTGTTGATCTATTATCAGGGGCGATTACCCCTTTGGGAACCAACGAGGCGATCGTACCTTCTAACACCAAATCTTAAGATTATGGCTGATGAAAGTTGGGTAGTCCTAAACAAGTCAGGATATGCCGCGCTCTGCACAGCATATCCTGACTCAAAAATCATTACTTTTAGAGGACTACCAAAGTTGAATTAGTGCTTTGGCAAGTGGATGTATATAAGGGTAAAAAGGTGAGAATTGAGCACGCTGCCCCCCTTAGCATTGACGCTGAAGATTTGCTGAAGCTACCTGTATAACACCTCGTAGCAAGGCTATTATGCAGAGCAAGAGCTGGCTAAACACCTATTTAGGATAGTTATCTAGCTCTTAAGGGAGATAGCCCAATCTTGATCTGTATAACACCCCATTTTGGGGAGTTAGGCTGAGAACTTGTCAGCCTAACTCCCGTAGAGCAGGAGATATTCAACTTTGGATCTGTCTAATCACCCAAATTAGAGATGTTAGACAGACTAAAGGATAAGAAAGCAGGCTAAACAATAGTTAGCCCGCTACGTTTCGGTGTTTCTGAGTGTTCTGTGGGGTGTGCGATCGCCCCCCAAAGCGAGAGTTTGAGTCAGCAAGAGTTAACGCTCAAAGTGACAAGACTCAGAATGCGATCGCCGTAAGTGAGAGGTTGAGTTCAACAACGATATTGATCAGAGTTCGTAGTTCCAAAAGGTGTCTGGGGGCGATCGCCGTTGAGTTAACGCTTTGCGAACCGTGGTTGAAAAGTGTTGGTGTGGTTGGCGATCGCCCCCCAAACAGAGGTGTAGTCCTTCGAGGTTTTGCCTCAATGTTAAGCGTGCCGAAAGATTTTCTGTTTTGAGCGAAAGGTTGAGTAGAATGGCGGTGGTTGTGGGAGGTGGAAGGTTGGGAGAGATGGGTGGGGGCGATCGCCCAACAGCGCAGGCTAACACTGCGCTGCAACGGACTGTTGGTGAGTGCTAGTGGCGTGGCGAAGATTGCTTGCAGCCGTTGAGCTTTACCGTTAGCCCGCTTTCGCAATAGGGTTACCGAGTGGTTGAGAGGTTGAAGATCCCGGTACTTCAACGGTATCGGTGTGTGTGCGATCGCCCCCCAAGCGAGAGGTTGAGTTCATCGAGGCAATCGCCCCAGTGTCCAGTCTCACAGCGTTATCGCCTCCAGCGAGAGGTTGAGTTCATCAACAATCTGGGTCACAGTTGAGTGTCCCAACAGGTGTCAGGGGGCGATCGCCGTTGAGTTAATGCTTTCCGAACCGTGGTTTGAAGGATGACGGTGGGAGAGCGATCGCCCCCAAACTAGAGGTTAGACATAGCAAAGCTTTCTGCCAACGTTAAAAGACCCGAAATATTTTCTGTGTTCAGTGAAAGGTTGAGTACAATGGCGGTGGTTGTGGGAGGTGAGAGGTTGGGAGAGATGGGTGGGGGCGATCGCCGTTGAGCGCTGGCTAACAACCCAAATGCAGCGGACTGTCGAGAGACACCTGTGCTGAGTTGGAGATGCTAGCAGCCGCTAATTTGGAACGTTGGGCTGCTTAAGTTCTCAGTTTGGACAGTACTCAAATCGCTTCTGTTGAGTACATAAAGCGATCGTTTAGGTGTCTTGAGTTGGTAGTAGAGTTACTAATACATTCAACAGTTCAGGAATATTTCGTTGGATGACTTGCCAAACAATGTCTAAATCGATTCGATCATATTGATGGGCAACAATATCTCGCATCCCTGCGATATCATCCCAAGGGGCTTCTGGGTGTTGTTCCCGGAATTGACGAGACAATTGTTTGGTTGCCTCTCCCATAATTGCAATTTGATAAAGAATTGCAGATTGTGTTCGTAAATCCGATGCTAGTTGATCACGGCTGAGTCCCTGAGCAAATTGAAGAATTAATTGCCCTGCCTGAACAACATCAAGTAGTGACGCATTATCCCGCGACATAAACAATTTGAGCAGTTCCTAAAATTTCTTGCCGACGAATCCAATTGTGGCTTTGCTCAATTGATTTTTTGGTCATTAAGTCAACTTCACGTCCTAGCAGCGTTTTTAATTCGCGTTTCATGCGAACAAGCTCTAAAATTCCCCAAGTTGAATTGCCCTCAAAGTTTACTATGATATCAATATCACTATCTGAGCGAAAATCCTCCCGTAAAACAGAGCCAAAGAAGGACATTTCTTTAATCTTCCACTTTTGGCAGAAGGCTGCAAGCTCTGGCTGGGGAAGCTGAATCTTCAACTGTTGTTTCAACTTAAATCCTCTTTTGTGCAGCCTGCTAGTTTGTACTACATATTCTGTTATACACTTCACAGCCCAACAATTCAAATGCAGCGGACGGGTGAGAACTGCTGGTGCTGAGTTCGAGGGTACTTACCGCCGCTGATTTGAGCCGTTAGCATCGTTTCACTTAATTCAGCGTTGCGATTGCCGTCTTCACTTCCAGTCGGTGACATAACGATGAGCTTTCCTTGGGCTGTGCGCTCCATCCGCAAATCAGGATTTGCCGCGATAAACCGCCGGAATTGCTTCTCAGTGACGGTTAACCCGTGAGGCACTTTGACCGCTAGGAAACTGCTCACCATAATGCTGAAACCTTCTGCATCGAGCGATCAATATTTAATTGTGGACAACTTTGCACTGATTACGCCATCACCATGCCGCCATCAATATTGATCACCTGTCCTGTGATGTAAGCTGCTGCAGGATCAGCCGCCAAAAAACGAATCAGCCCAGCGACTTCTTCGGCTTGTCCATAGCGACCCAGTGGAATCATTTTGAGAATCTCGTCACCCACTTTAAGATCGTGGGTCATGTCTGTGGCGATAAAACCGGGGGCAACCGCATTGACTGTGATACCCCGGCTCGACAGTTCCTTTGCAGTCGTTTTTGTTAGACCCAGTACCCCAGCTTTAGCGGCAGCATAGTTAGCTTGACCAGGGTTGCCCATCAACCCCACCACTGAGGTGATGTTCACTATCCGTCCAGATTTTTGCTTCAGCATAATTTTGCTGGCAGATCTGGTGCAAAAGAAAACGCCCGTTAAATTGAGGTTGATGACAGACTGCCAATCGTCATCCTTCATTCGTAACAACAGTGTGTCGCGGGTGATGCCAGCGTTATTGACCAGCACATCGACTCGTCCCCATTTCTCCATTACGGCTGCAAAGAGTTGATCGACTTGATCGACTTGAGAGACATCGGCTTTGAGAGCGATCGCCTGTCCACCCTGTCCTGTGATTTCATTCACAACCTCATCGGCTGCACCACTCGAACTGGCATAGTTAACCACCACACTTGCCCCCTCTGCTGCAAGAGCCAGAGCCGTTGCGCGACCAATGCCGCGTGATGCGCCTGTGACGAGCGCGACTTGTCCAGTTAACCTCTGAGATGCTGTCATACCTTCAATTTCCTTGGGCGATCGCTAGATCATATTAAGCCATTTGTGTCACCCCAGTTGAACCCAAAAATTTGAATTAGGATGAAGCTACAGTCCCTAACTCCTCTAGTCTTATGGCAGTCAAAAAAGAGTACAGCAGCTTTCAAGAAATGATTGCAGAATCTGACATGCCCTTGTTGATCGACTTTTATGCTCCCTGGTGTGGTCCCTGCCAGATGATGGCGAAGATTTTAGAGCAGGTCAACGCCCAGATGAAAGAGCAACTTCGGGTGGTCAAGATCAACACTGACAACTACCCCGATTTGGCAACTCAATATCAAATTCATGCTTTGCCGACACTGGTTTTGTTCAAGCAAGGGCAACCCGTCGATCGCATTGAAGGCGTGCTAAGAGCCGATCAACTCATTCAGCATTTGCAGACCCTGGTTTAGAAGCAGTTAATACCACGGCTGTTAACACTAGGGCTATTAATACAGTGGCTGTTAAGACAGTGGCTGAAGGTGGGTAGGGGGCGATCGCTCCCTACCTATTTAACTATGGCTGTAGCTAATTTCACTCTCTAGGGAACTTTAATAAAAGCCTCGTCAAAACTTAACCCAAGGATGATGGGCAGAGCGATAGAATTACAACTATGATTCTGTAGCTTATGCTACGGTTTTGAGTTGTCATGTTTCTCAAACAACTTAGAATCTTTATCTACTTCAACCTCGAGCAATGAAAGCGAATTCAAGACAAAGCCAACCAAACAATTCCTCAGAAACGACTCCACCCGTCAGTAACGAAAACTTTAACTTTGATTTATGGGCAAAGGAAGTTAAACAGCAGATGCTTGCATCCCTAAAGAAACGCGATTACGAGAATTAAGCTGGCTGCGCTATTCTGATAGCTAGCTCAGTTAACCCTCTTCTATGGTCAGCTTTTCTTCTCCTCACAAACCAATTCAACCACTCCTCTCAACGGGAATGCTGCGTCGGGTTCATCACATTGCCCTGAATGTGAAAGACCTACAAGTATCCCGTTATTTTTATGGAGTGGTGTTGGGGTTACGAGAATTGCAAGGTGACGAAGTACCAGAGACTTTGAAGGCGTTGTTTGAAGCGGGTGAAGCCGCTAACTTTGTTACCCCCGATGGCACGGTAATTGATCTGTTTTGGAAACCTGAACTAGAACCTCCTCATATCGATCCAGCACAAAGTTTTACCCGCATGGGGCATCTAGCATTTGATATTGCGCCTCATCTGTTTGATCAGGCGGTGGAGGTGATTCGGTTTAACCAGATTCCGATCGATCACGGCCCAGTCAACCGTCCTACCGGTCGAGGAATTTATTTTTATGACCCGGATGGTTTGCTGGTCGAGATTCGCTGTGACCCGTAAAGGGAGCTGAGGAAAATAGTTTTAGGGGAGACGCGATTAATCGCGTCTCTCTCAATCAAATCCCCCTACATTGCCAGCAGATCATCCAATGCATCAAGAGCTTCGCATCCGTTTTGAGTCCACTGTTGAGCCTTAGCTTGGACATGGTGGGCAATTGCCCCTGCTCCTGGAAAATGAGTGGGGTTATCTTCAAAGCGATCGCGTCCATGTAGATACTCATCTGAGTAGCGACGAAATACAGCTTCTACGGCGGCGCGAGCATTTTTTAAGCCCCACTCATTGGCAATCTGCTCGGCTTTTTCAATCACATCTTGGCTGAGTCTTACTTTGTTGTCATACATAGTTGCACATCCGTTGAGAGAAGGAACAAACCCCGCACATTAGCGAACTGAGGATCTCCCATAACCGCAAACAACTTGCGACCTGCCAATCGCTCAGAAATCAAGTGAGTGCTACCCCCTGTTACTAAAAACCGAGTGACTCGCGCCATGTAGGGGGTATATTGTGCTTTCACAGTTTGAAAAATGCCCTTAAACCAGGGTTCTAGATGCTCATCTAACCAACCACTCCAGGAAATACCTGTATCGGCGTAAGTGTGCTCAACTCGAAAACCATCCATCACCAAACTAGGGTCGGCTGTCGTTCCGATCGCATTGGTCAAGCGTTTGTCAAAGCTAATAGAAGTGGCTAGTTCATAAGCACCACCCCGATCCATGACATTCTCATCAATCACTTCCCCTTCTGCGTCTACTAAGCGAGTTAGCCAGGTGCCGCCTCCGATATCGATCACAATCGTGTAACCCCCATCGGGAATCAATCCCATCTGTTTGGCATAGCGATAGGCACCCATGCCTTCACGCTCGACCTCAACTTGCTCGACCATGACACGATAGTCGATGTCATTACGCTTAAATTCATGCATTCCCAGCAGTTGCTTGCGAATGGCTTCATCGTTTTTGTTGGGTTCTGGAGTGCTGGCATAAAGGTGCATGGCAAACTCAGTCGAGCCATTCCACGGTTCTAAACAAGCATAAAGATGTAACCGAGATAGCTCCACTTTGTTTTCAATAACCGTTTGTTGTTGGCGTCTGTATTTATAAGCTTGAGCACCAAAGTGATAGCGAGTACCGTCGGGCAGTTCAATTAAGGGAGATGCATCTGTATAACGAACCGGATCGCGCCCCTGCGGTAATTGGTAACGAACTGAGCGGATTGCTTTGGGATGACCCACACCATCGTAGAACTTGAGGTCATAGTTACCCGCATCTAGAGCTAACACGCGAGTCGTTGCCGAAGGAATGTTAGAGTCTTTACTAGGTCGTCGTTGTCTGGTAGCTGTAGTCATATCGCTCCCTTTGGATACATCTGTACAAGTTTGTCCCCACTAGTACCCTTGTACTATAGCATCTCGCTTTTGTCTAGAAAAGGGGTGCGACAATATTTTGATTTGTTACAAAAGCTGATGCTGTGTTGCAACTCTTAACACGTCGAAGTATTCCTACGCTCTATAGATTGATAGACTTGATGACGAAGAAGACGGTGCGATCGCCTGAGCATAGGGTTGATTAATATCCTCATGTTGGCAACGCAGATTTAACAGCAGACGTAGAAACGCATAAAACTGCAATGGTAGATTCCCTCAAGAAACCCAATTTTGAAGAAATGCAACCGGGAATCAAAGTCCCGGCAAAAGAGACAATTCTGACTCCCCGTTTCTACACAACGGATTTCGACGAGATGGCGCAAATGGACATCTCCGTGAATGAAGATGAACTGCGGGCGATTTTAGAAGAGTTTCGAGTTGACTACAACCGTCACCACTTTGTCCGCGATGATGAGTTCCAACAATCCTGGGATCATCTCGACGGTGAAACTCGACGCCTCTTTGTTGAGTTTTTAGAGCGTTCTTGCACCGCTGAGTTCTCTGGATTTTTACTCTACAAAGAGCTAGGTCGTCGTCTCAAAGACAAAAGCCCTTTGCTGGCGGAGTGTTTTAACCTGATGTCGCGGGATGAAGCCCGTCATGCTGGCTTCTTAAACAAGGCTCTATCTGACTTCAATTTGTCGTTAGATCTGGGCTTTTTAACCAAGAGCCGCAGCTACACCTTCTTTAAGCCAAAATTTATTTTCTACGCGACCTACCTCTCTGAAAAGATTGGCTATTGGCGATACATCACGATTTATCGCCATTTAGAAGCTCACCCCGAAAACCGGGTTTACCCCATCTTCCGGTTCTTTGAAAACTGGTGCCAAGACGAAAATCGGCATGGTGATTTCTTTGATGCCATCATGCAGGCACAACCCCAGTTCTTAAACGATTGGAAGGCAAGGTTGTGGAGCCGATTCTTCTTGCTGTCGGTGTTTGCCACGATGTATCTAAACGATATTCAGCGATCAGGCTTCTACGCAACGTTAGGCTTAGATGCGCGGGAATATGACATCCACGTGATTCGCAAAACCAACGAAACGTCAGCTAAAGTGTTTCCGGTGATTCTCAATGTTGATCACCCTGATTTCTTTAAGCTGTTAGATCGCTCTACTGAAGCCAATCAAAAGTTGGCTGCGATCGCCACTTCTAAGGCTCCTTCAGTGGTGAAGTTCTTCCAAAAATTGCCTTCGATTGCGGCGATTGGTGCAAATTTAGTGCGGCTTTATTTCATGAAGCCGATTGACACTGCCTCAATTCAAGGTAAAGCTCGTTAATTTCTCTATCCACCCCTCAGGTGTGGCGGTTCTGTGTATAACAGAGCCGCTTTTTTATATCGTTTTGTCAGGACAAATCACAGAATGCCGCTACCAATTTCGTTAAACTGGCAATGGCTATTTGTTGGCGGTCAATCGTTCATGATTAAGGGTCAATCATTAATCTCTATCAAGATTAAATTTCCAGTTTTTCAAAGAAATCGGAGATCTAAATTGGCGAGTTTAGGGGTGTTGGCGTTGGGGCTAAGCCTTGCAGCAATAATGCCTTTTCGGGTGACAGCCTTGGAAACCTTAAACGTTACCGAATCTGCAACTGATCTGGCTCAGGTTTCCCCCAGTCCTGCACCGTCTCCACCCGTTGAAACACTTGTTGATCCAGAAATCATTGAGGACAGTCCCGTCTTGCAACGCTGGTTAGAAGAAATCCCCGATGTGCGATCGCAACTTCGGCATGATCCTGCCTTTCGGACGCGGGCCAGGGTCGGCTATACGCAGTTGCCCTCTACAGAGCCAGATGAGGGGGTTTATGTTGGGGTTGAAGATGTATTTATCGGGCGCACAGGCTTAACGGTCAATGGAGACTATCAACAAGCCTTTGAGGGCGATCGCCAATCCTATGGAGGAGATTTACGGTATTACATCCGACCGCTGGGTAGCTCGATCAACATGGCTCCTCTAGTGGGCTACCGTCATTTAGAAACCGATGACTATACGACTGAAGGAGTGAATGTAGGGATACGGTTAATGCTGGCATTGTCTCGCACTGGAGCAGCGGATATCTCACTGAGCCAAAGTTGGGTTAACCCTGGAAACGAGGATGAAGTCGGGCTGACAACGCTTTCGTTTGGTTATGCGCTCACTCACACGATGCGAGTCTCAACTGACTTGCAACGACAAAACGCACACGAGAGCAAAGATAGTCGTTTTGGGATTGGCCTGGAATGGATGTTTTAGCCCTAAATAGACAAAAAAATTGCTTGACCCTATAAGCCCCCAAGGTCAAGCAATCATACCTGTAAAAACGCTTTCCTGATAACAAACCAACGGCTTAATTGCCCCCTAGCCGCTGATTCGCTACATGCGTTCTCCAGAAGTGATCTCATTGTCATCTTTTAGAGGGGGTAACCACCTTGGAGCATCTACTGAACTTTGCTCTTGAAACATCTGAAGATTTGGTAGGGGAGTCAGTAAATCTACAATCAGTAATTACGCAATTTGCAACTCATTTAACCCTCATCCCAACCCTTGTCCTGTGGTGTGGCAACTGAAGAGTTGGCTAGGACAGGGTGCAGGGGCTTCGCCCTCAAACTCACTAGGCATTTCGCAAAACGCCCCTGCTACCCTGATCAGCGTCCATGAATCATACCTGGATTCAGCAACGCCAAAAAAGATTCATCCTTTACTCTTTTTTCTTTTCTCTTTCCTCTTTACTCTTCATACGCTTCCATTGGGAGACAGGAGCATACTAAGTTGCGATCGCCATAGGCGTTGTCAATTCGTCCGACGTTTGCCCAGAATTTGTTCTCGCGAGTCCATTGAGTAGGATAGGCCGCTTGATGACGAGAGTAGGGATGCTTCCACTCGTCAACCATCAGGCTAGCCGCCGTATGGGGCGCATTTTTCAACAAGTTATCGTGACGATCGACTTTGTCTTCTTCGATCTCGCGAATTTCGTGACGAATCGCAATCATGGCATCACAGAAGCGATCCAATTCCTGTTTTGATTCGCTTTCGGTGGGTTCCACCATGACCGTTCCGGCAACAGGCCAGGAAACGGTTGGGGGATGGAATCCATAATCAATCAGACGTTTAGCAATGTCATCGACCTCAATACCCGCAGATTTTTTAAACTGTCGCAAGTCAAGGATGCATTCATGTGCGACTAAGCTATGCTTGCCTTTATAGAGAATGGAATAGTGTTCCTCTAGTCGCTTAGCGATGTAATTGGCATTGAGAATAGCGACCTGAGTTGCTTTGGTTAAGCCTGTGGTACCCATTAGAGCGATGTACATCCATGAGATTGGCAGAATGCAGCCACTGCCCCAGGGAGCAGAGGACACTGCGCCAATTCTAGAACCTTGAGGAGTGGCTCCATCCAGGTTGACCACGACATGACCGGGCAGAAAGGGCACCAAGTGCGCTGCCACCCCAATCGGCCCCATACCAGGACCACCGCCCCCGTGGGGAATGCAAAAAGTCTTGTGGAGATTGAGGTGACAGACATCTGCGCCAAAATCTCCAGGTCGGCACAGCCCCACTTGAGCATTGAGGTTTGCCCCATCCATATAGACCTGCCCACCGTTAGTGTGGACGATCGCACAAATCTCTTGAATGGCCTCTTCAAATACCCCGTGGGTCGAGGGGTAAGTCACCATCAAGGCAGAGAGGCGATCGCTATATTTCTCTGCTTTGGCTTTGAGATCGGCTACATCAATATTGCCCTCGTCATCACAAGCAACCGCGACCACTTTCATCCCTGCCATCACGGCACTAGCGGGATTGGTGCCATGAGCCGATTGAGGAATCAAACATACATTTCGGTGGGCTTCGCCGCGTTGCTCATGATATTGCCGAATCACCAACAATCCGGTGTATTCTCCCTGAGACCCCGCATTGGGTTGCAGAGAGATAGCCGCGAATCCGGTAATTTCTGCTAGCCATGCCTCTAACTGCTGAAACAAGATTTGATAGCCCTGGGTCTGCTCTAGTGGGGCAAAAGGATGAATTTGGGTGAATTCTGCCCAGGTGACAGGCACCATTTCTGATGTTGCGTTTAGCTTCATCGTGCAGGAGCCGAGTGGAATCATGGCCGTCGTGAGTGACAAATCCTTGGCTTGCAAGCGGTGAATATATCTCAGCAACTCAGTTTCTGACTGGTAAGTATTAAATACTGGATGGGTGAGATAGGGAGTGGTGCGAGTCAAGGATGTGGGGAGAGCATCTTGTTGAATGATCAAATCATCCAGGCTCAAGGGTTGGCGTGCACTGCTGCCATTGGAAGTGTCACCTCCAAACAAGCGCAATAAATCAAGCACATCTTGAGGACGAGTAGTTTCATCTAGCGTGATGCCGATCGCAGTTGTTCCCAGAGGACGTAAGTTGATCTGATGGGCGATCGCTCTCTTAAAAATTTCTGCCCGTTGATCTCCCACTTCGACCCGCAGGGTATCAAAGAAGGGAGCCGTTCCCAGGCTATAGCCCAGTTGTTGCAAGCCTTGTGCCAGTAGCTGGGTTAACTGATGAACTCGTGTGGCAATCCGCTTTAAACCTGTGGGGCCGTGGTAGACGGCATACATGCCTGCCATTACCGCTAACAAGACTTGGGCGGTGCAGATGTTGCTTGTCGCGGTTTCACGACGAATGTGTTGTTCACGAGTTTGCAATGCTAAACGTAAGGCAGGGTGTCCGGCAGTGTCTTTAGAAACACCCACTAACCGTCCGGGAATTTGCCGTTTATAGTCGAGCTTAGTAGCAAAGTAGGCCGCATGAGGGCCGCCATAGCCCAGAGGCACACCAAATCGCTGCGTGTTACCCACCACAATATCTGCCCCAAATTCTCCTGGGGGGGTGAGTAAGGTAAGACTCAGCAAATCAGCGGCGACTGTGACCAAAGCCCCAGCAGCATGAGCGCGATCGACAAAGGCTTGATAGTCGTAAATTGCGCCATCCGTAGCGGGATATTGCAGCAGTGCACCAAAGATCGGTTGGTCAAACTCTACTGTGCGGTGGTCGCCAATGATCACCTCAATTCCCAGAGGTTTAGCACGAGTTTGAATCACATCAATGGTTTGAGGATGGCAAGCCTCAGACACCCAAAAGGCTGATGCGGTGCCATTGTATAAGCCATAGCTCATCGTCATGGCTTCGGCGGCAGCAGTGCCCTCATCTAATAAAGAAGCATTGGCGATCGCCATCCCTGTCAAGTCGATCACCACCGTCTGAAAGTTGAGCAGTGCTTCTAGTCGCCCTTGCGAAATCTCAGGTTGATAGGGGGTGTATTGGGTATACCAACCAGGGTTTTCTAGAATATTGCGTTGAATCACGGTCGGGGTAATGCAGTTGGCATAGCCCATACCAATAAAGGAGCGAAAGATCTGATTTTTAGAGGCGATCGCCTTCAACTCCATTAACCGTTCATATTCGCTCTGCCCTGCTCCGAGTTGTAGGGGTTGCTGCACTCGAATCGCTTGAGGAACAGCTTTGTCAATCAGATCCTCTAGAGTACTCAAGCCCAACACACTCAACATCTGCTGAATATCGCTATCACTGGGACCAATGTGGCGACGTTGGAAATCGTCTTGAGGGGCAAGTGCCCCATTGTTACTTGAATCTGCTGCAACGGGGTTAGGGGTCGTAGCAGCAGATTTAACCGACGCCTGAGAAACGGTTGAACCCTGAACGTTTCCGTGATAGTCAGATGCTGTAGGCGGATAGACAGAGAGATCTGATGACATAGCAAGTTCAATAGCGGAACGATACATCAAAAAGAGAAGCGTAACTTATTCTGACTATTTTGCAACATTCTGCAACAAATGGTCAGTAGCTCTTGAGACGGCTCTGCTTCTGAGTAAGGGTGGGAGGGGGAGTTTTGAAGGATGAGTTTTGAAGGATGAGTTTGGGAGGATGAGTTTTGGTGGGGGAGTTTTGAAGGGTGAGTTTTGAAGGATGAGTTTTGAGGGATGGGTTTTGAGGGATGGGTTTTGGAGGATGAGTTTGGGAGGGTGAGTTTTGAAGGGGGAGTTTTGAAGGGGGAGTTTTGAAGGATGAGTTTTGAAGGGTAAGTTTTGGGTGAAGGTATCAAATTCAAAACTCAACCCTAAGAACTCAACTCTAAAAACTCAACTCTAAAAACTCAACCCTAAAAACTCAACCCTAAGAACTCAACCCTAAAAACTCAACCCCTCTCAGTCCTTCTCCACCCTCTATTCCCTATTCCCTACTCTCCTTCAACTTGGCTGCGGTATTCATCTGCTGAAAGAGTGTCATCCAAATCACCAGGATCGTTGACTCGCACTCTTAGCAGCCATCCCTCACCGTAGGGATCCTCAGCTAATTGCTCAGGGTTATCCAAAATGGGTTCATTGCGCTCGATCACAGTGCCGGTGACAGGAGAATTCAAATCTTCAACGGCTTTGACGGATTCAACCGTGCCAAATTTTTCGTCTTTTTTAACGGCATCGCCTACTTCTGGTAATTCCAGAAACACAATGTCACCGAGTTGATCAACCGCAAAGGCAGTAATGCCAATCGTAGCAATCTCTCCTTCAAGCCGAGTATATTCGTGAGAATCCAAATATTTCAAATCATCAGGGTAGTCAAAAGCCATAGAAGTCCTCGTCGTGGCAATACTCGTGGCAATGCAATTATCGTCAATAATGGGCTAAATTAACCAAATCTTGAGAGACTTTCCCTGGATGATTGACGATTGACCCACAACGGTTCAATGGTCAAAGGCTGAGACTTAGAGCAAGAGGTTCTGCCAGCTTTTGGTAAGTGCTGGTCATTAACGTCCCAAGATAACGGCGAAAATGGTTCCACTGCTCGTAGTTGAGACGATAGGTCTGGCTGCCTTGTTTTGAGAATAAAGGAGCTGAGAGCAACAGGCGGTAATCCGGGTTTTGAGCTGATTCGGGTGTGAGCAAGTAAGCATACTTCTCAGTCGGCACCAGACCGGGGGGGAGTTGGCCTTCGAGCAGAGACAAAATTTGTTGATGACAGACTTGTGTATTAATGCCTCGACGCTCTAACAGCTGCATCACAGCCCCCACTGACAATGGTTGATCAGGAAATGCCCGCAATAGCTCAAGCAGCAAGAAATAGGGACTATATTGTTGCCGCGCTAAGTCAAGCACGTTGGTGTGAAGAGGCAGTGTGGCTAACCCATAGGCAACCCGACTACAGATGGGCAGACAGTTGCTAAAGGGAGACGAGGTGCGATCGCCCCCATAGGTATCTTGAATAATTGTCGCATTGGGAAATTTTTGCGGTAGCCAACGAGCGATCGCCGCTAGAGAAGCAGTGCCTCCAGTACACATCACCTGATTGATATTGAGGGCGGCTATTCCGGTTTGATTCATCAACGCATTCAACTCTCGGTTGAGCCGTTGAATGTAAGGTAAAAAGACACCACTTGCCAAATCTTGGCGGGCGATCGCTAACTGTTGATCCCCCAGTTGCAGCACAAATCGGTCTTGTTGTTGTAAGACTAGCTTTAAGTGTCTGGCCGCTTCTAGCAATCCCTGCCCTATTGGGGAGTTGGATAGGCGTTGTTGCAGGGCAAAGCGATTTTGCACATCCGGTTCACCCACCAGAGGAAATGACAAATTATCTAGCCCCAGATTGCGCCAATTTTGCTCACTGGGAGGCTCTGCATCACTGGGTTGCCAGTTCCAGCCATCTACAAAGGTACCTGATTTAGCCCCATTCCCTGACCCAAACGTATAGTTCAACGAAGTGCCATCGGTAGGGGGTGTCGATTGGCGCGATGCAGAACTATTTCCCCCCTGGGGTAATCGCTGGAGCCATGCCGGATAGATTAAGTGACAGATGATATCTTGATCGAGGGCATTGCCAGCATAAGCCAGACTGCGGAGATGAAAGTCTTGATAGGTCAGGGTTTGCAAATCTTGGGGAAGGTTGACCAATGCCATATCGGTGACAGTTGCCCCGGCATTAATCACCAACGTAGGACCATCCCAATCCATGTTGTGTAAATCAGGGTTTTGGGCAATGCCTTGAGGCAAAGTCAAGGGACGGGCATCGGCACTGGGTAGCCCTGACAGCAAAGTGGCGATCGCATCTTCAACGACAAAAATTTGATCAGGACGATTGACCAGGCGTGCTCCCAAGATCGCCTCCCGGATGTTAAAGCTAAAGGTATCAGCCCATCCCACCGGGCAGCCGACCACCACTCCTGCTAGTTGCCGCAGTGCCGTCTGAAAGCTGCTCTCCTCCATTCCTAAAACGGCACAGGTTGGGGTAGTAGCATCGGCAATATCTTCCTCAGTGATGCTGAGCGTGGATAGCAAAGTTCGCACCGCTTGATGAACAGCACTTAGAGAGAGCGATTGATTAGACCACTGTAAGACAGGCTCCCACTGGGCGGTTTCAGGAGAGTAATGGGGAATGCCAACATTGAGATAGGGTTTAGCGTCTCGTAATAACCGCTTTGAAGGATCAGCCATGACCGATGGGTGACTAGCCCCCTGGGGATGAGCGGTAGGAAACGTTACTGTCACCAAATTGCTTTGCCCCATGAAATCCATTGCAAAATCGGGCATATTCGAGGGGCGATCGCTAGGCGATAGATAGACAATCGTGGGCAATCGAAATTGTTTGTCACCCAAATTGCGATGCGAAGCACTTTCATCAACGGGGGAGTCGGGTTGAGTACCCATGCACCAGTACAGAGGATACAACTCTAAACTCACCCGATTAAGCAGCACCGCCGAAATTCCAGTTGTTCCAAAATCAATACCGAGATACCACACTTTAGGTGCAGCATCAAAGCGGGGATAGGGTGGGGGAGGTGAAAACTCCTCTGCAGCAAAATCAGTTTCTAACAGGGCTTGCAGTTCTTGGGCATCAATTCCCAGGTCTTCCGATAACTCCAGCAAATCAGAAGTTTGTAGCTCAGCCGTTCTGAAATCAGAGGTGGTTGGGGATTGAGAAGATTCCAAAGACTCTGGCTCCAACTCGCCCAACTCTAAATCCTCTAACTCCAGATCTTCTAACGCTAACTCGCTCAACTCTGGCAGAGACACGTCGACGGCTTGTTCTGAGGCAATTGATGGATCTCCTGCAACGGCAGGGTCGGGTTGAGGTATCGGAGCAGGCAACTCGGCAGCGTTGGTTTCAGGCAAACTCAGATCAAGAAACTCTAAAGACCGATCCGCAGGGTCAATACCCAAGTCATTTGATTCTGCCGCCAGATTTGCAGTTGGCAGATCTGCCTCTGATGAAGCAATTGAGAATAGGTCAGACTCATTTAATTCATCTAATTCATCTAACTCGTTTGTCTCCTCTACCTCATCTCGTTCAGCGGTGTTGGTTTCAACAGAGAGTTGATCAAGCTCGTGATGAAGGGAGAGTTCGTCGAGCAAGAGTTCAGTAGACTCTGAATGACCTTCTGGGAGTGACTGGTTTGAGGCAGACACATCGCCCCCAACCTCCACAACATCAGTTGGGTCAGTGACCGTCTCAAAATTAGTTTGGAGAACCGCTTCAAAATTCGTTTCTGGGTCTAGAGTCTTTTTTTTTTCAGCGTCCTCTACAGCTGAAATAGGGTCTAATGAGGGAATTTCAGGTTCTCCAAACTCAGGAGGAAGTGGCGGAGCTTGCCCTAAATCTCCAAACGCCCCTTCTAACGTCCAATCTTCTGATTCTGGTTGAAAGGTCGGCTCACCCAGATCCATCGAATTGAGGTCGGGCGCGTCTTCAAACAGACTCTCTGCCAACCCCTCTAACGTAAACGCATTGGTCTCAATCTCTTTACTCGATGTTTCTCTAACTGGAAGAGATGCGATTGACAGCGTTTCAACCGGGTCATGAGTTTCTGTGGCTGGAGTCGGAGCGGGTGTTGTGGAACCAGATGAGGGTCTAGTTGGCAAATCTACAGCAGCAATATCGATGGGTGGTGCGCTGCCAAACAAATCATCTAAGAAAGGCGTTTCATCAGAGGTAGAAGCTAGAGGGCTGAGGGCATCGTCAAGATCAGTTGGTAACGGTGGCACTGTGGCAAAAATATCATCCAGAGTGGCATCGTCTTCGAGCGGAATTGACACCGATGGGAGTGCCGTATCAGTCGCCAAAAGAGCCGCTGAAGCAGGAGTTAGTGGAGTTAGTGGGGTTGGTTGAAGATCGGGTTGTAACGGCTCAGTCGGAGTACTTGCAGGGTCAGGAGGGAATAGTTCATCCAACAACTCTGAAGGCAGCGAATTAAGCGAAGCTTGATTGCTTGAGGTCTCAGAGCTAGCTGCAATATCAGCATCAACCTGTTGCTCTGAGGCAGCTATTACCCCATCCGGGAAACTACTTGGCATCACCTCACGGGTACTGTCTTCAACCGTTGCTTCACTGGGTTGTTCTGAAAACAAGTTATCCAAAAAGGCCGTTTCTTGGATGAGAGGATTGTCTGGCTCAGTGGATATAAGTTCTGAATTAGCGACCTCTGATGTCGGTTCCTGTAAGAACATATTCAGCAAGGCCGTGTCTGATAAAGGCTCTAGCGGCGGATCTAAAGTATTTTGATCATCCAAAGACAGTTCTTGAAGCTCTGTGGATAAATCAAGTGAGTTGGGGGTTTCAGGAGAGGAGTTTTCCAGAACTGCCCACAATTCTTCTGGTGTAGTTTCAGAAGATACAACTGGGTCAGAGGTCGTCGCCAGATCATCTAGTAAGCTTTGCCAGCTGTTGGATGGGGCAGAATCAGACGGTGGATCAGCGTCAACCAAGGAAGGCTCAAACTGATTTTGAGATAGGGACAGATCTCCTGATGCAGCCTCGTCAAACAAATCAATGGGAGGTTGCAACTCATCTGAGAAGTAAGTGTTGTAGGGAGGAAGTTGAGGCTCGTCTGAACTGCTTGCGTCTTGTGGGATGGAATCAATGTCAGGGGCGATCGCTGACAGGTCTTGTTCCAAGTCAATATCAACTTCGTCGAGGGCTGACAGATCAGGCTCTAGCAAGTCAGGCTCTAACAAGTCAGGCTCTAACAAGTCAGATCCTAACAAGTCAGACTCTAACAGGTCAGGCTCAAATGAAACGTCACCTCTCTGATCTTCTAGGTTTGACAGATCGGTGGTGAGTTGGCTCAAAATCGTGTCACCCAGATCTAGATCAGCCCGAACTTCAGGGGTTAGCTCGTCCTCAGAGACCAGTAACACCTCATCAGGTGCAGCAGGCACAAAGATATCTTCATCCAGTTGTGAGCCTGAAGCATCAGCAGAAAACTCATCTGTTACGTCAGAGGCAGACTCTAATCTAGGTTCTGTGGTCAAGTCAGACAGACTGGTAATCATATCGACATCGCTGGGGATATCACCCTCAAGACTCGCCTCGTCTTGCCAACCACTAACACTATCGCCAACCGCCAACTCTGACTCTAGTAACAGGGGTTCTCCCAGTAAGTCTTCTAATGAGTTAGAAGGTTCACTCGCAAGATTGTCTGCTAAAGCAATGGTCTCAGTCTGAGCAGGATCTACCAATCCATCAAACAGTTCTTCCACTAATGCATCAGTCACCTCTGGCGATGGGGCATCTGAGCTGACCTCTACTTGAAGCGGCGGCTCTAAAGCGGCCATCGTTTCAAAGGGTTCTAACTCCGAGGGTTCTAGCGCAGAGATAGCCGCCTCAGATGGTTCTTGCGTGGCATCGGCAACATGCTGATCTACAGGTTCTGTCGTAGGGTCTAACCCATCTGCCGAGTGAACTGCCGCAGCACCAAACAAGCTCTCATATAGCTCACTCATGTCATCGTCATAGCCCTCTTGACTAGAAGGCATTGTTGCCGCTGATTCAACATCAACGACTCCAATCTCTGGTTGAGCCTCAGTCTCATCAGGCTGCAACTCGGCACTGAGTTGATTTAATAAGTCGAGGGCTGAGTCTCTTTCTTCAAACTCTGATTCGACAAACCTTTCATCTTCTGGAATCTGAACGGCTGCATCTAAATCAGCTTGTAGTTGAGCCATCTCATCATCACTGACCTGAAATGAGGTCAATGGCTGATCGACCTGAAAGAAAGTGATGTCATCATCAACTTGAAACGCTGGAAAACCCTGATTTAAAGGATCTGCGTCAGTTACCCCAGAGGAACCGCTTTGCATTGTGGGCAACTGTAGCCCTAAATCATCGAGATCAAGGTCATCAAAATTAAGCTCAGATGGGCTTTGAGCGGGGGGCTGAATTGAAGTAATGGGTAATTGAATGCTTGTAGCAGGTTCGTCTGCTTGCAGTTCATTTAGCAAGAGATCAATCTGGTCATCAGATACATCTTCATCGCTGTCGGCGATCGGTGCCAGATCGAGCACAAAGGGCGACCCTTGCGGAATCTGTGCTCCTTCAGGGGTTTTCACAGTCGCAGGCAAAGGACGACCTGCCGCCTCCCAATCCGTTTGTAGGGAGGATTGCAAATAGGTAGAGGCTTCTCTGCCGAGCTGTTGCGCCAACCGATTAACTAACGCCGCAAACATGGCTTCGCCCTGTTGCCCCAGGTTGTGCATCTTATCAAGACCTTGGCTCAAAGAGTCTTGATAGCTTTGAATGTTGCTTTGTAGTGACTCAAAAATAACCCGCAATGTGGAGTCGAGCTTGAGGAGCAGTTGGTCAGATTGAGATTGCAGTGTTTGAATCTGTTCCAGCCGCTGTTGAGCCGTGAGCACAGGCTGATAGGAAATTCCAGTTTCAGGGTGCACTGTGTCTAACGGCATATTTCCGGGAAGTGCTCGTTCTTGAGTAGACTGTGCTTCCAGGTTGGCAACCATCTGAGCGACCTGCCCAGTCAAATTTTCTTGCAGTCGCCCCATCAAGGACTGCAAAAACTCGGTAATAATTTGTTGCTGATTGACCTGCGCTTGGGGCAATGCCTGTTGCTGACGTTGTCCCTCTAACATGCGCACTTCTAGCAGCAGAGCCTCTCGTTGTTGTTGTAACTGCTCTACATCCTGTCTCAAGGGCTGCATCACATTGGCACGCAAATAGCTCATTTCTTGCAATACGGCTTGCAAGACTTGCTGAGCCGACTCAACGGCTGGGGCTTGCCCTTGAGGATAGGCGAGATTGTAAGCTAAAGGGCTATTGGGCAAGCCAACACTGCCAGGGTCAGGAATCTCCTCCTGAAGCGAGAGAAGATAGCTGCGAGTTTGTTCTAGAACCTGACGCTGTTGATCGGCATCACCCGCCATGACCCACGGTAAGCGCGGGCTTGGCTTACTCAATACTTCATCAATCTCATTAATCAGTGCTTGAATTTGAGCTTTATGAGAAGTCACGATAAAAATTCCCAACGATAAAGCCTTGCAACAATGGAGAAGCTAAAAAGCAAGGGCTGTTACTGCTTAAATATTAATTTGGTTTTTCCACAAAAGATGCAGATTTGACCTTACAGTGCCCTAATCATTGATTTTTAGTGTATTTTTTTCTAATTGGTTTTGCATTTGAATGAAATCTTATCAAAACTGACAAGAGATCAATCAATTTTAGGTCAGAAATCAGCCTTAAAGAGAAATTATTGAGAGCCGTGTGATGTTTAAAACTGTGAATACAAAAAGCTGATTCTCTGAGTTTTGGTCTTTATTTGCGATCGCCCAATCATTTTACTGGGTGAGCAAATTGCCCTAATTGTTAATTTGAGCTCACCCAAAACCATTTAATATCGTTTCATCGCTTTATAAAACGTTGAATTAGGCTCTCCTCGCTCTCGTTCTAATGAAAATGTTAGCAAAGGAGTGAAAATTGCCACAATTGAGGCAAGCTATTTGACTCCTCGTGATGTGGCCGCTCTGCTTGGGATGCACCTGATTGAATTATGACTGCTGGACAGCGATCGCCTGCTTATTTTAGAAAGTGGTTCGCCTTGTTAGTCGGGGGTGTACTGCTGCTAAACACCGTCAGTTTTTGGTTAGCTGAGAGGTTTTGGTTTGAAGAAGTAGGTTACACAGAGGTTTTTAGCCGCCGATTAATGACACAAACCCTTTTAGGTGGGGTGGTTTTCATGATCAGCCTGATTTTTTTAGGGAGTAATCTGGCGATCGCATCTCAACCAGTCAAGGCTTATATCCCTTCTGAGCATCAGGCTCAACCCTCTCAACCGCCGCTGAGATTGCCGGGGTTCCTGCCGATTGTGCTTGGACTGAGT
>JANRJA010000072.1:0-22389 GCA_033764315.1 Oculatellaceae cyanobacterium bins.114 | reverse complement strand
GTCATTGCTGAAACCTATGGCATTCCTTGTGTCTATTTTCGGATTTTAGGCAAAGGAGTTGCTTTTCCAGACCTAGATGATGATAGTGAACGTCTAGACTGGCGAATGCGAGATTTTTACAAAGGCGTGGGTTTGAAAAAGTTATTTATCTATGGACAACGCCGTACTAAGGAAACCAATTGGGAGAGTTTGATTAAAGCAATCGATCACCATTGGAGTCCCATAGATTGGTCTCCTACATCTTTTTTAGAAACTTTTCCCTTACCCCTTGCTTTTAACCCATTAAAGGCACCGTATACAGGCGATCGCGCATTGTTTGAACAGATCAAGTTCTAACAAGTCACGTAGCATTTTCCTGTGTCCTACTCTCAATGCAGCATTGAAGTAAGATGCCTATTTGGGATCGTACACCTAGCTTTAAACAGTTCATTCTTTGAAGGCAATAGGGGCATTTGTGCTCAACTAGAGCTACCTACTTTTCTGAGAGCGGGCGATATGCGCTAGGCTAAAGACAAACTGCATATTGCAGCATAATGTTCTGGCTTGAAAGGACTTGCGGATATGAGCCAAACTCTAACTCCACCCCCCACTACATCTAGCGATGCTCGTTCGAGCAACTTGGTAATCACTCCTCAACCGTCTGGCATCAATGAGTTCATCCAAGAAACCGTTGCCCTGACTCGTCGCCTGTTCATTCAGCTTCAGCGTCGTCCCAGCACCCTGATTGCTGGATTGGTTCAGCCGATTATGTGGTTGGTGTTGTTTGGTGCTCTGTTTCAAAACGTACCCCAAGGTTTGTTTGGCGAAAGTGCTAACTATGGGCAGTTTTTGGGCGCAGGAGTCATTGTTTTTACTGCGTTTGGGGGCGCACTCAACGCTGGGTTGCCGGTCATGTTTGACCGAGAGTTTGGCTTCCTCAATCGGTTATTGGTGGCTCCGTTGGTGTCACGGTTTTCGATTGTGCTAGCATCTGCCATTTTTATCTCTACCTTAAGCATGATTCAAACGGCGGCGATCGTGGCGGCGAGTGCCTTTTTGGGGGCTGGTCTGCCTGACCCAGTTGGGTTGGCGTTGGTGGTGGCGATCGTCTTGTTGTTGGTGTTGGGGGTGACAGCGATCAGTTTAGGGCTTGCCTTTGCCCTGCCCGGTCATATTGAGTTAATTGCTGTCATCTTTGTCACTAATCTGCCTCTCTTGTTTGCCAGCACAGCACTTGCCCCTCTAAGCTTTATGCCTAGCTGGTTGCAGTGGGTTGCCAGCTTAAACCCTTTGAGTTACGCCATCGAACCCATTCGTTATCTCTATCTGCACAGCGATTGGGCGTTTAACAGTGTTGTGTTGCAAGCTCCCTTCGCAGATGTGACGTTAGGAACAGCATTGCTAGTGCTCATTGGGTTTGATGCGATCGCCCTACTGAGCGTTCGGTCGTTATTGAGCCGCAGCCTCGCTTAAAGCGGGTTAAGGAGTTAAAACCTTAAAGGTTTCACAGCCAAATTGCTCACCCACTAAATCCACAGCTACACTAGTCAAAGTTGGGAGCAATTTCCTACAAGTTTCGTCTTAGTTTATGTAAGTATTGCCCTTATCCTTCTTTAAGCTGAAATTTTATGAGAGCAGCCATCCATACTCTAGCCAAGCAGGGTCACGCATTCAGTTTGACAACACTGAGCCTCCTTGTTTTAACCACTATTACGGCAGGGTTTGGGGTACAACCTGCTTCAGCTCAACCGACCACAGCAGATACTCTGCAACAAACCCCTCAATCTGGAGAATATAGCTCTGACCCGTTTTCTGGTACTGGTAATGGGCAAATGAACAGCGTCTTCGACCTGATTCATCGGGCTAGTCAAGGGGGCATCCGCAGTATGTCAGAGGTTCAGCAAGAGCAACGCGAAAATATTTCATCAGAAGCCGTTGAATTTCGCAATCGTCAGATGGAGTTGCTCCGTCAGCAAAATCAGCCCGAATCCTCGAATACAACCCCTAGCACACCCCAACAAAATTAGTGGGCTATGGCGGCGTCAGTTGACGAGATTTTAGAGGTCTGGTTTGGCAATCCGGTCGAAACCTATAGTCAACGCCGAAAACTGTGGTTCTCAAAAAATCCAGCTTTTGACCAACTGTTGCGCGATCGCTTCCTGTCTGCTTACGAGCAAGCTGCCTCAGGCGAGTTGGGAGCGTGGCAAACCTCCCCTCGCAGTTGCTTGGCGTTGGTGTTACTGCTTGATCAGTTCTCTCGAAACATGTTTCGGGGTCAGCCTAGAGCGTTTGCCACTGACCCTCAAGCTCAAATCATTGCAAAAGGGGCGATCGCTCAGGGGTTTGACCAACAACTCGAACCCGTACAGCGATTCTTTTTTTATCTGCCACTTGAACACAGTGAACATCTGGCAGATCAAAACCAAGCTGTTGCTCTATATCAAGCTCTAGTGCTTGATTACTCTGAACTACAGGATGGATTAGAGTATGCGATTCGTCATCAAACTGTCATTCAGCGATTTGGGCGGTTTCCCCATCGCAATGTGATCTTAAATCGCCCTTCAACCCCAGAAGAAATTGAATTTCTCAAACAACCAGGCTCATCTTTTTAAGAAATTATTTTGGTCAAAATGGGTGAGAGATATTACTCAACCACCGTATTTTTGAGAGAGCTTTTTTGAAAAGAATGAGCTAGCTTTTGGATCACCATCTGAGCCTGCCGGAGCGATCGCATGATTGCTGGGGATAAGATGTTGGCAACCTTCTTAAATTTAACGGATGGGCTGTCCCAGTCTCGTTGGCTTGTAATGACTGTGATGACGGCTGCAAAGATTTCGTTTAGGGTCTTCAAATAACTCGTGTGAGGCAAGTCAAAGCGAATATCAAAATCATGAGTCAGTCGCTGAGTGGGTTGCCATGCAGCGTTGACATCAAATTTAGTTCTGACATTTTTGCCATGCACCGTCATTAACCACATGGGTTTTGTGGGAATTTGACGCGTCTTGTATTTAGTAATCGTATCGTGCTTATAGTTGCTCGCTGTTTCAAAATTGTCTCGCTGCTCAATTAGTGTGTGACAGGGGGCTGTTAACCAATCACGGAGATATAACTTTTCATCAACAAAGCGATACATAAAGCCAAAAGGAAAGTTGATGAATTCAAAATCCTGACCTTTAAATTGCTCTTGAATAGTTGCAACAAAGTCTTTAGATATTGCATCATCACTGTCCAGATTAGTTGTCATGAGATGGGTGGTTGATGCTGAGAGATGGGTATTAATAGCTTGTTTGAGTTGATCTAGAAACGTGTCCTTGTTTTCGATATAAACCGGGATCAATTGAGGAGTTGAAGTATATTGCTCGACTCTCTTTCTAAATTCATCGGGCAACTTTGAGTCAAGTAATAACAACCAGACGAAATTTTTGTTGCTTTGAGCATTTACAGATGGAAAACACGTTTTCTCAAAAATATTAAACCTATAGCTTAAAAAGTCTAGATTATTTCGTTCTTCGACAGGTCTGGAGATGTTCCATTCCACATTCATGCGTGTAATTAAAATGTGCTGAAAGGGATGTGTCATGTTAGATATCCACATTATAGAAAGCTACGCAAACTAGATAATCCACAGCATTTCAAATGAATGAATTTTAGATAGATTCTATTTACTCTGTTAGTTGCAGCCCAACCCAGATCATCAAGACTCGGTCACAGTCTAGCCTAAAAATTTAGTGATGCCTTTAAAGCTTTTAAGGTTTACCAAATTTTTATTAAAGTGCTCAGATGTTGTTAAGGGTAAATCCATGTTTTTCTACTATAAAAATGGTGTATTAGAACACATTTGTTCGTCTTTTAGGAGCCTGAAGGATAACAGGTTTTTCTTTAATCAAGCGATCGCCTATGGCTTTATAAAAGCGAGATGAAACTATTTCATTCAAGACTAAAAGATCATCACAGAAGAACCCTATATCAATGTTGGGTAACTATCATTACTGATAAACCCTCTTTAGGCGTTAGTCGTTAACATCAATGCATGACAACTTCAGGGCTATTTATAAGAGTTCCCATTCTGCAAACCAGAGATTTCACAACCCCCTTTCTTATCAATGATTTGAGATGGCTATTCATCTACCTAGAGACGTAGCGTACGGCCACCCCTATAATGAACTGGCAGCAGTGGGAAATGAGGACGGCTATGTATCCTGAGGGAGCGACTGGGCAATTTGTAGTTGGCATTGATTTGGGAGGAACCGCGATCAAGCTGGGACGGTTTGATCGAACTGGGCAGTGTTTACAGTCTCTTAGTGTTCCCACTCCGCAGCCATCTGAACCGGAAGCCGTGTTAGCTGCGATGGTGGCAGCGATCGCCCAACTAGACCCAGATAATCAGAGTTTGGCGATTGGCGTAGGCACTCCTGGCCCTGCCGATGTTACGGGACGAATTGCCAGAGTCGCGATTAACTTAGGTTGGAAAGATGTTCCTCTGGCAGATTGGTTAGAAGCAAAAACAGGTAAGCCCACTTTGTTAGCCAACGACGCCAATTGTGCTGGTTTGGGTGAATATTGGTTGGGCGCAGGACGACGGTTTGAAAATTTAATTTTGCTAACTCTGGGGACTGGGGTGGGAGGAGCCATTATTTTAAACGGCAAACTCTTTACGGGGCGCGATGGCACCGCAGGTGAATTGGGGTTGATTACGCTCGACTATGCAGGCCCTAGCTGCAATAGTGGCAACGATGGTTCCCTTGAGCAACATGTCTCGGTGCAGGCGATTCGCCGTCGTACTGGGCTAGAGCCAGAAGTATTGGGCACCAAAGCCAAAGCAGGAGATGCAGAGGCGATCGCCTTTTGGCAGACCTATGGATGTGAGTTGGGCGCAGGACTCGCCAGCTTAATTTATGTCCTCACCCCAGAAGCGGTGCTCATTGGGGGCGGTGTCAGTGCCAGTGCTGAGTTCTTTTTTTCATCCATGCAAGCTGAAATTGAGCGACGGGTGCTGCCCAGTTCTCGTGATGGCTTGCAGTTGCTCACAGCCGAGTTAGGCAACCACGCTGGCATTGTCGGTGCGGCAAAACTGGCATGGCAAATTGTTGACGATCACTCCTCTGTGTCACCGCAAACCAACTCGGTTGACCAGTCTCAATCCGTTAATCAGTTGCAACAGACTCAGCTAGCCTATGTCATGGCGTCTGAGATCAGCCAGTTTAAGGCAGGATTTCTAGCACGCACCTCACACGAGTTGCGATCGCCCCTCAACAGTGTCATTAGTTTGCATCAACTGATCCTGGCAGATCTGTGCGATAGCCCCGAAGAAGAGCGTGATTTTATCGCTCAAGCCCACACTGCCGCTCAAAAGATGTTGCGTTTGTTGGATGAGGTGATTCGGGTTTCTAAAACCGAGTACGGCACCGAACAGTTTCAATTACAGCCCTTGCAACTCGCTATGATTTTAGAGGAGGTGCAACGGCTAACCCAATTGCAGGCACAAAATCGCAGTCTGCGGCTTGAGGTTGAGTTACCTCACCCGGATTTGTATGTGTCTTCTGATCCACGCTGGTTACATCAAATCTTGCTCAGTCTGATCGACACGCCGTTGTCGTTGATGCAAGAGGGCACGGTGCGCGTCACCACTCAAGTTTCCCCTGAGGGCGATCGCGTGCTGATTCAAATTGAGGATGAACGTCCTCCCCATCATTGGAGTGAGCCAATTCACCTGTTGCAGTCTCCCCGATCGCCAGAGTCCACTCCTTTTGCTCACTTAAAAGAGGCGATCGCCACTGCAACTAACAAACCGACTCCAATTAGATTCTCTCCAGAGTTTATGTTGTTGATCAATCAGACCCTATTAGAACTGATGGGCGGACAGCTAGAGCTATTAGCCATTCCAACCGACGCTGCAACTGAAGCAACTGTGACCTGCATTCAGTGTTCTGTTCCTCTCGTGGTGCAAGAGAACGAGTCATGAAAAAACCGACTCAAACCGAACAACCTGTTCTCCTTTCCAATGTGAGTTGGCAAAAATTTGAAGCCTTGTTAGCCGAACTGGGACAAGAGCGCATTGCCCGCCTCACCTATGATCGCGGCAAGCTAGAGATGCTGACTCCACTCCCTGAGCGCGATCGCTGCAACAAGCTGATCGAATCTCTAATTTTGCTGTTAGCCGATGAGTTAGACCTCTCCATTGAATCTTGTCTCCCTCTATTACTCAAAGCAGACCATCGAGGTTGTGCAGTAGAAGTGGATGGGGGCTACTATGTGCGCTACCCCGTTCCTGACAACCGACATCTAGCTGATTTGACTCAAGATGCTTCCCCTGATTTAGCCGTTGAAATCGTCATCACCAAAAGCACATTTGATAAGTTATCACTCTATGCCGATCTCAACATTCCTGAAGTGTGGCGTTATATTACTCAGGCAGGAGACGACGTGTTGAATGGCAACCTGCTGATCTATCAGCTCCAGGGCGATCGCTATATTGAACAGGGCAAGAGTGCGCTTTTTTCAGGTTTACCTGCCATTCAAATCATTCAATTTATTCAGCAAAGCGACACGATTGGGCTAGTAAAAGCTCTACAACTGCTCCGAGCATGGGTTCAAGAAACTCATTAACCAATCAAACTTTGGCACCCGAACGGTTGGATTCGTTAGCAAACGCAGCAAACTCAACCGCATCATGGCTGCAAAAGAGGGTTACATCCTTAGTGTGATTGAGCGGTAATGTCCGCAGCCGATTTTGGTTATCGAGCCTTGCTTTGCGGTCTACTTCCATCATCCATTGATCAGCTCACATACCCGGTGTAGAGCGCTGTTCAGCACATCCCTTGCAGAAAAACCAGGTTGCTCAAGCTGGGCGATCGCCGTCTACTTTTGATCAAACTGAATGCTATTAAAATGACTTAAAACCGGGTTGAGTCGTGAGTAAGGCGACTTGACATCCCTCGACCCAAAACCCGTGTCAATTATAGCTACCGCCACTTTAAATTTAGGACAGAGGGAGTGTGGGGGCAGCGTTCCCAACCAGCTTTCGACATAAGTACTCAAGCTAAAGGGGATTCCACCATTCGGACTTCGGCATAAGCTCAGACGTTCGGCGATGGCTCAGTCGAGTCGTCGAGCTGTCAAACGCTGAACCTCACGACGAAGCCCCTGTGCCCCGTCCTAACCCAAGTGACTGCGGCTATATCAAATGTTTTGGTAGTTGATATATCTGCACAAGACGCCTCAATTAGCAAACAGTGCCAGGGAAAACAGTTACAATAATTAAAGATCGTTATATTTCTTAACAAGCTTTCCTAATCGTTTCATCCTTGCTGAGCCATCATGACTATCATTCAACGCCTGACAGCCTTAGCAGTGGCGGCACTTCGCCCAAATTTAGCACCCAATTATCCTTCTCAGATTGTCTGGACAATTTTGCGCGTTGTTGCTGGCATTGTTATGTTCCACAACGGACTAGATAAGCTATCTAACATCGAAAGCTTTGCCGAAGCCTATGTCAAAGTGATTGGGCTGCCCTTCCCAGTTTTCTTTAGCTATTTGGCGGGCTACACCGAATTGATTGGTGCTCCCTTGTTGGCACTGGGGTTGTTTACGCGACCTGCGGCACTGGGACTGTTCTCAACTATGCTAGTTGCCATGTATCACCACATCAAAGTGGCAGGCTTTAGCATTCCTTATTTAGAACTCTCGGCACTCTATGCAGCTTGTTTCCTGTTCTATGCGGTGAATGGGGGTGGGTTGTTCTCACTCGATGCTCTGCTCGCAGGCTTGTTGAACGCTTTTGCGCCAGAAGTTGCAGAACAGCAGCGTCAAGCTCTCGAAACGTCTTATCAAACCGCAGAGTCTGTGTCTCAAAAGTGAGGTTAACGCCTCAAGTGACGGCTAAATTTTTAGGCTCGATCGTTCAGGTTGTGATCTTAAACGGGTGCACAGGCAACGTTTTGACAAGTGAGCCTTGAACAAGAATGTTGATTTGTTGAGCCAGACGTAATTGTGCGACTGGCTCTCTTATTAAGGCGATCGCCCCTTGGATGGCATTGGCAGTTTGCCAATCTCGACACTCAATGCGCAATACACCCCAGCGTCTTGACAATCGGCAAGATTTAATGAGTTGCAACTGCTGCAACTGGATGGGGTCTTCGCGATAAAAACTTAAAATGAGACGAGGCAGTTGCGAATACCAGTTCATAATTTTGCTCAATCCATTCATCAGCTCAAACCAGACTTAGCACCGCCCACGCAACCTGTTACAGTTTGTAACGGGTGGGTAAACTCCTATTCAATACACCGTCTGGACAACTGAATTTTATTGAAGCGCACACTCTCATTCTGTGTGGCAAGTTGCAAGAAGATTTAATGACTTTGAAAGGCGAAAAGAGTTAGCTCAATTTACGGAAAACCTTTTATTGATAAGGTTTTGAGCGATTTAAAGAGCCGATATAGAGCGATCGCTGAGGTAACGATCTCGTACTATGGCTTAAAAAAAATCCATGAAGTTTTGCATCATTTGGGGCTGGTTTAACCCGCACAAGATTTCAAAATCCATCCCAACAGAATGCCAATTCCTCCAAAACGCACTGCCAACCAAAAAATTTCTTTTAACCCTTTCCACGAAAATAACTGGCTTTCTAAAGCAATTTCGAGTTCTTCCAAACGCTGTTTGATCTGCTTGATCTCAGTTTGCAAAGCACTGCTGGGGTTATATTTCAGCTGATCCTGGCTATATCGCAACTGCTGTTGCAACTCGGCTTGTTGTTGTTGGTCAGCTCGTGTCTGAGCATAACGAGCCTTGAGGGCCGCTAGCGATCGCTCTACTTCTGCAAGCGTCTGCTCAAACGTTTGCTCGTCTGATGAGGGTGGGTCTTGAGATGGCTTCATGCTGACGTAGTAGAGTTAAGAGATAAGCGGTTCATTCAACACTAAGACTGTTGGCATTTTACTCGTGCAACTTGATTTTAGAGAACTATATGCCTGACGCAACTATGCCTGACATAACTATGCCTGACCCGACCTCAGTTCGTCCTTTGATGTCTGAAACTACCCTATCGAATCCTAAAACTAGTCACTTGTCAGACCTGAGCACCACAGAATTGGCTCAAGCCCTGGCAGAGCGGTTGGCGATCGCCCCCACTGATTGGCATCGGCTCAAGTCAAACCGCAAAGCTCGCGCTAGCGAACAAGCCGCGATCGCCCTGGTTTATCTACTCAAAAATAACCCTGAAGAAGCCTTGCTGCGGTTGCAACAGGCCGAAGGCTGGCTCGACCGCTCGATCTCGGCTCCCCCTTGTCCGACGCATGGTCATTGAGAGCAAAAGCACACCTTAGCGTCTTATTCCTTTTCCCCTTTACTCTTCTTCTTCGATCTCTGGCTTAGATGCAGACAGCGTAAACAGCTTAAAGGAAGAAACCGCGTTAGAGATGGGGGCTGATGACTGGCTAGACGTCTGAACAGAATAGCTGCTGGTCTGAGTCTGAGGTGCGCTGCTAAGGGAGTGGCACAACAGCGTTAAGGCACAAGAGCAAATTGCTAAACAACAGAGGTCGATGGTTTTACTAGAACGCAACCCGTAGGTGGCTGTAGTTGCGATCGCCTCCGATTTTGCATGAGATGTGAGGCGAGGTAAGCGATCGGCATATTGGTTTTGTCTGGCGTATCTGTTGCTCATTCCCGTTACTCTGTTACCTTTTCAGTATTCGCTTGCGTTGGTGTCTAGTCTCGTTGCAGCCTTAAACTTGGTGTGCTGCCAAGATGTGCTGCCAATCACACTGCCCCCCTAAAGAGCTTACCCAACCTTTCTAGACTAGCTTACATAGAGACAGTTCCCTCTCATCCTGCATTCCCTTCAAACCCCGATAATTCTGCTAACTGCTCTAACGATTGCACACCCGGATAAAGTTGATTGTTAATGCTCCAGGTGGGGTATGCGGTGATATTGGCTTGACGGCAAGGGTCAGGGGTGGCAGGACTAGCTGGACTAGCCGGACTAGTCGGACTAGCCGCAGGAGCACAACTAACAACATTGAGCTTGCTGATCGCCTCTGCCCCTAATAGATCGCGCTGTCGCTGACAGTCAGTACAGGTTTCATCATTCACCAGATAAAGCGTTGTGCCAAGGGTGCTGAGATGGGTGGCTAACGCGATCGCCTGACTGGTAGACGGACTGGGTGAAGCCGTAGCACTGGGTGAGGCAGGGTCTGCTACCGGAGCCGTTAGGGTGACATCGGGTGTGGTGATATTGGCTCGTTGTCGAGCAGCCGTTAGTTGATTTTTGTAAGCATTAATTTTTTGCTCGGCTTCGCCATGACGAGGATCAGTGACCGGAATGCTTTGTAGTAGGGCGATCGCCTGCTCCCAACGATTGCTAACGAGCCTCCAATCATCACGAGATTGGGCTGACTGAGACAACCCCTCTGCGCTGGTTGCTCGTTCGAGTGCTTGCTCCCACAACACATCAGAATCTACGCCTGGAGTCGGGCTTGCAGGCGTGAGGCTCGATGTTGGAGTAACAGACGCCATCGGAGTAGGGGTTGTCGGACTATTGGGAGATATCAGTTGAGCACAACCCGTCAGAGTTAACACGACAACGGCTTGAGTGAACAAAAACCAGGAATGAAATTGTTGATGCATATGAACGACGGCTACTTCGTCTAAAGTTGACACCAAAGGGCGATGAAGTCTTCTCATAGACTCGGTAAATTCTAGCTAAATTGTAGCGATTACCCATTAAGGAAGCTGCTTTGCAATTGCTGGACCGAACCAAATCAGTTTATTCTCTCCTAGAAGGTGTGTATGAAACACATTCGTCAAGTGTGGCTCGGTTATCTCGCTTTGGCGTTGACCTCCTGTGTTCAGCCAATTCATTCGGAGCCGACACTTGAGTTGATGACACTCCACCAACGCTCTCATCAGCCTACCAACAGTCAGAGAATGGATGATTCGATTTTACGGTTTGATTTTGCCTCCGATTTTTCAGAGGGGTTAGCCGCTGTGCGGATAGGCGATCGCTATCTCTATATTGACCATACTGGCAGTGAAGCGATCGCTGTTGACCCAGTGCTAGAAGCGATCGCCCCTTTTTCAGATGATATGGCACTAACGCGAGTTAACCAGGTCTATGGGTACATCAATCGAACGGGAGCAGTGATTGTGCCCCCTCAATATGCCAGTGCTACCCCTTTTTCAGAAGGACTCGCTGCCGTTCGCCCTGGCAATCGCTACGGTTACATTAACCCAGATGGGGAATTAGTGATTGAACCCCAATTTAACCTGGCTGCTGAGTTCTCAAATGGATTAGCCGCCGTCAAAGTTGATAATGCCTATGGGTTTATTGATCGAGCGGGTCGATGGGTGATTCAGCCTCGATTTGCAGATGCCTGGAGCTTTTCAGAAGAGCGGGCTGCCGTGAAAGTCAACACAAAATGGGGTTACTTAGACAAAACCGGGGCGATCGCCATTGAACCTAAGTTTGATGGAGCCTTTGGCTTTGCTGATGGGTTGGCGAGAGTTCGCATTGGCAGTCAATGGGGCTTTATCAACGAGACGGGTGAACCTGCCTTTACTCCTCAATTTGACTTTGCCTCTGACTTTTCAGAAGACTTGGCGGCTGTTTTAGTCGGGGCTAAATGGGGATATGTCGATCGCACAGGCACTGTGGTCATTGAACCCCAATTTGACTTTGCGGCTGACTTTTCAGAAGGGCTTGCAGCGGTTAAGGTGGGCAATTCCTTTGGCTATATCAACAAAACAGGCGAAGTTGTGATCGCCCCCCAATTCACAAGCGTGGGTTCTTTTTCGGAGGGGTTTGCCTGGGTCGAGCGCGATCGCCAATGGCAGTACATCGACCCAAACGGCAAGTTCTTAGAAAATTCTAGATAATTCAGGAGATGTTGTTAAACAACTGACAAAGGTGATTACGTAAAATGCATTACGACAAGCAGGAATAGCAAATTCTATGTCGTTTGAATCACACGATACTGTTTGGCTATAGTAAAGTTTAGAGCCATAACATATTAGGTTCATTTGAACTAGAATACTGATACCTTCTTGGATTTCGCTGAAATAATTCGCAAGTCATGAACATTAGCCTGCAACCTACCATTTTGCGCTGGGCGCGTGAACGCTCTGGGCTTAGTGTGGAAGCATTGGCAAAAAAAATACAGGTCAAACCTGAAAAAGTAGTAGATTGGGAAGAAACTGGGGAACTAAGCTTCAATCAGGCTGAAAAACTGGCTAAAGTGACTCACATTCCCTTTGGATACCTATACCTGCCTGTACCACCTCAAGAACTATTACCAATTCCTGATTTCCGGACTTTAGGCAACGAGGAAATTAACCATCCTAGTCCTTCTTTGTTAGCAACTCTTGATCAAGCGCAGCAGATTCAGAGCTGGTTTCGAGAAGAGTTAATAACTCGCGGACGAGAGCCATTACCGTTTGTAGATAGCCTGTCACAGAATTTGCCTGAGCTAGAAGCTGCTGACCACATTCGCCAGGTCGTTGGCTTTGATGTCAGGCAACGTGCCCATAACTGGGAAGAAGCTTTGCGTCTGCAAATAGAGCAAATTGAAAACACAGGAGTACTAGTCATGCGGACGGGTATTGTTGGTAACAATACTCATCGACCACTCTTTGTAGAGGAGTTTCGGGGTTTTGCTTTATCTGATGCTTATGCACCGCTTATCTTTATTAATGGACGAGATACTAAAGCAGCTCAGATGTTCACTTTAGCCCATGAACTGGTTCATATCTGGGTTGGTGTTTCTGGGGTGTCTAATTTAGACAAAACCTATGTTGAACACAATGGAGTAGAGCAATTTTGCAACCAAGTTGCTGCTGAGTTACTTGTGCCATCTGCTGAGCTACTGGCACAATGGGCGGAAGTGGCGTCCCAAGATAACTGGTTACACACCCTAACCCAGCGATTTAAAGTGAGTTCCCTGGTAATTTTGCGGCGAATGCGTGATAGTGAGTTAATTTCTCCAAGTACTTTTCAGGAACGCTATCAGATCGAACAGGAAAGGTTTCAAGAGTCTACTAGCCAGCAGACAGGAGGGGGAGACTTTTATCGAACTCAACTGTCTCGCTTAAGTCATCAGTTTATTCGAGCATTGGTTGAAAGCACTTTAGAGGGTCGTACTCCTTACCGAGATGCACTTAGACTACTTGGACTACCTAAGGTAGAGACATTCCACAAATTGGCTAGAGAATTAACGTTTTCTATTTGATATTTTGATGGCCTACCTACTCGACTCAAACATATTTATTCAAGCCAAAAACGAGTATTATGGCTTCGATCTATGTCCGGGATTTTGGAATTGGCTGGAACAACAGAACCAAAAAGGTGAAGTATTCAGCATAGATCGTGTTCAGATAGAACTGAGTTCATTTTCGGATGACCTATCACAATGGGTGACTGATAAAGGAAGTAGCTTTTTCTTGCCACTTGATCAACCTGCTATCCGTACAATGACGACGGTGAGTACTTGGGTACAGAGCGCACCGCACAAAGAAGACGCTAAGAGAGTATTCTTATCTGGGGCTGATCCATTCTTAATTGCTTATGCTAAAGCACATAGCCATACGGTTGTATCTCATGAGATTTATGTGGAGGGTGAGCGAAGAAAAGTCAAGATTCCGGCAGTTTGTCGGGAACTAAATATTCCCTGCATCCGCACGTTTGAAATGTTGCGCCAAGAAGGGGTTATGTTTGTTTTACCTTAGTAGTTTAGTGCCAACAAAAGCTCTGATAGCAAAGGTTTTCTTTAGGTAAGTTTTATTGTGAGTCTACAAAAAAATACGATTTCAGTATGTTATTAACTGAAATAAATTGTCCAATGATTACCTATCGTCATCAAGCGATTATGTAACTACTACTTAACATATAGCAATCCTAAATCGTTTGTGCATTGGACTGACAAAATAGCGTGATCTAGCTAAGTTTTCTAGCAAATCTCTATATTCTTTTCTCAATATTTACGATCCTATGCTTCCTTACCTCCGCACAGATCTGGCTCAACTCGTTGCTTATACGCCGCATCCAGGGGGTACGGGAACACATGCTGCCTCAGCAAAAGATCCGCAAACGCTTGATCGGCTGGACACTAATGAAAGCCCAGTAGACCTGTCAGACGAGCTAAAACAAAAGCTGAGTGGGTTGGTGCAACAAGAGATCGAGTCAAACCGTTATCCTGATGGCTCTCATGCTGAACTAAAAGGGGCGATCGCCAAATATGTCACAGAATCGGCCGTCCTCACGACTCCATTAGACCTAACTCAAATTTCTGTCAGCAATGGATCTGATGAACTGATTCGCTCGATTTTGATTGCTACTTGCTTGAATGGAGCCGGATCAATTTTGGTGGCACAGCCCACTTTCTCAATGTATGGCATTACCGCTCAGACGCTGGGCATTTCTGTGGTAACGGTGGGGCGATCGCCCGATAGCTTTGAGATGGATCTATCTGGTGCTCAAACCGCGATCGCTCAAACTCAAAATCCCCCCATTCGGGTCGTGTTTGTGGTGCATCCCAACTCTCCTACAGGCAACGCCCTCACCGCTGCTGAGTTAGAGTGGTTGCGGAGTTTGCCCGACCATATTTTGGTAGTTGTGGATGAAGCTTATTTTGAGTTTAGTCAAGCTACGGTGGTTGCAGAACTGGCACAGCATTCCAACTGGGTAGTATTGCGAACCCTGTCGAAGGCATTTCGACTGGCAGGACATCGGGTAGGCTATGCGATCGCCCATCCTGAGTTAATCGCCGCTCTCGAAAAAGTACGCTTACCTTACAATTTGCCGAGTTTGTCGCAAGCTGCCGCTGAGTTGGCGATCGCTCATCGAGACACGCTCTTATCCACGATTCCAGCACTTTTATCAGAACGCGACCAACTCTTCTCAATTTGGTCAAGTCATCCTCGTCTAAGAGTTTGGTCGAGCGATGCTAACTTTATTTTTTTACGGCTCAAAGGTGAAGATGGATCGACCGATCAATCTGAAACGACCCTCGATCAGGTATTTCAACAACTACGAGCCGAGGGCACTCTGGTGCGTAAAATTAGTGGTGGCTTGCGAATTACGATTGGTACCCCCTCTGAAAATCAACGTACGGTTGAGCGGTTACAAGCCATTTTGGATGCCTTGTAAGAGAAAGCTTAAAACTCAGCAACAATCGGCTTATCCGAAAGGTAGCCTAAGTCAACGGACTCTAACACCTGTTGCAACTGGCTAACGTAAGCCGCATTTGTAGAGTTTGTTTGGCGCAGTGCATAGAGTGATGCCAAGGTGTCATACCAAAGCCCTGCTTCTGCTAAGTAAGCTTGGCGGTCAAGCGTTGAACTGTGGGCTAGGGCTGCCGTTAGTGTGGGGTCAGGGGCAACCCGTTCAATCGAGCCGTGCAAAAATGCATCGCCACTCGGATCAAGCGGATCAACGGGGATAACAAAATCCCATTCATATAATTTGCCAGTTTCCAGAGAAAAACTATGATCTGGTGTTTCCAGAGTAATGGCAATAATTCCTGACCCCTCTGGCAAGGTAAATTCCTTGACCACCTCTGTTTGCTCTTCTGTGTTAGTGAGCCTGAATTCTGCTCTCAACCCCAAGGTAGGCGGCACATAGATAAACAGTTTAGGAGTCGCGGAAATGGTTTGTCCATAGGCTTGTTCAGGGACTAAAGCAATCAGCGGATAGCCTGCATAAGGAGCACCCCCACATCGTCTCGTGGCATCATGTCGAATGCCGGGGGGCAAGATCTCCTGGGATGCCCAACTGACTTGAGATAAGTTAAACCGACTGGCAGGAGAGGCGATCGCTTGTTTCTCGCCCTCCCAAATCTCATTCATTTTTTGCAGCAACTCGGCAGTTGGATAGGTTGCCCTGTCCCAGTCAGGCAAACTCCGACGATTTTGAATCGCATCTCCTAACCCACAAGCCCCCACTGGGGCTGACCACAAAATTGATACAAGGCAACAGCTTGTCATCAGACTGCCAAGGAACCAATGACGCAACATGGGCTTTACCTAAAGAGACAGAAGCAAATTTTACTTCCACACCTGATTGTGGTTTTCCTGAAAAGTATCAGAAAAGTATCAGAAATTTATACGACTCAGACCAGTCAAGCTGTGGTGGGGTCAAGTGATACTCCACTGCAAGATTCCGTATCAACCCGTATCAAACTGTTCTATGAATTTGCGGTCACAATCTGTGCAGCACAAAACCAAAACAAGCGATCGCCCTTCTTGAGGAGATTACCTTGCACGGTCTGCACCGCTGACGGCATCAGAATTAACAAGATTAACTCGGTGTGCGATTTCCTCCAGATCCCCGGTTTCTGGTGAGGTTTGTCAGACCCCTTTGAGGATGCTGAACGAGCAACCGGGATCTAAACCTCTAAGTTGCACATCACATACGATTAAAGATTAACAAGAATGAATGAGAGAGAATTTAGCGTCTACGGGGATTTGTGATAACTAACTCAAATTCCCATCCGGGTAGTTTTTGCACCGATTCACTAATCCGACGCAGATCTTCAGACCCGTTAAGGGTCAGGTTTTCTTTAGTTCTGACTTCGGCTGCTACGACTTTGCTGCCATTTCTTGCCACCAAATCTAGAGAACAACTAGCCAAACTGGGCGGCAATTGCTCTGGTAAAGGATGGAGAATGACATCATATCCCCGTTGGCGATATTCGCGAGCGAGTCTTAAAAGCCGCCGATGCTCCAATAAGTTTTCACTCATTTGACCCGTCATGGTAGTCATGTCTAGCTTTTTAACTCAAATCTAATGGATCAGGTGCCGTCTCGATGCGAATGTGAAGGAATTCCTTACCCTTACAGAATCCTTCTGCTAATGCAGTAGACATCCCCTTCACGCGAAAGGAGGCATTTAGATTGCGCCGACGACTGATAAAATCTGTAATTTGATAATCATCTACGTAGATGACCCCATTCAGCGCATCACGCACTGGTTTCACTATATTATCACTATCTGGAACGCCTGCCTCCTCCCCGGTGACGACGTCATAGTAATGTGTGATCACCACTTTGAGCGACTCTCCTAAAGGAGCATCCGCTTTCCAGCAGGCTTTTGCCGCTTGCCGCACCTCTTCTTTCCAAGTTTGCAACCGTTTGCGGTCTTTGGTCTGATGAGAAATGGGCTTACCAATGACTACGAATTCAAAAGGCAGCACGAGGTCAATCGTTTAGAGTGTATTCAGCTTTGAGGGTGGGTTAAGCAGAGTCGAATGCAATAAAACTCAATCGCATTCAGCAGATTGTCCCCTATTGTTCACTCTTCTATGGGAAAGAGCGATCGCCAGTCAGGTTTCACAGATATTTCCATAGTAAATGCCCCCCAAGTAAATGCCTCCAATGACGCGATATGCAACTAGAGGTTTAGATCCCCAATTGCTCGTTCAGCATTCTCAAAGTAGGCTGATTTGCGTCACAGCAACCGGGGATCTGGAGGAAATCGCCCACGGGGTTCTAATCCTCAATTCCTGATTGACTGGCTCACGACGGCAGCCCATTCTCTCTTGCCTGCTCTTAGTTTCACTCAACTCAACGCTTGAATAGCTGTAACTAATTGATCAAGCTCAGTCTCTGTAGTGAAGTAATGAACACAAGCCCGAATGCAATTGGGATGGGGCAATGTACGCAACAGGAAGCCCTCATTTTCAAGCTGTTGAACACACTGATTGTGGTTCAAAGTGCCAGTTGTGACTTGAAATGAGACTAGGCCTGATTGAGGAGGATGGGTAGCAAGACAATGGATGGAATCAAGTGCTACTAACCGTTGCCAAAGATATTGGCTCAACTCACAGATGCGACGATAACGGTCTTCTGCGGTGCCCCAAACATTGTGAAGGGCGATCGCCTCTCGCAATGCCAAACCCAGAGGATAGTCAGAGGTAGCCACCTCAAACCGTCGCCCATCTGTGAGCCAACCTGTGGGATATCCTTTGTCATCCTTGACGACACTGCGCCAACCCACAAAGGTTGGATTCAGGCTATCAGCTGCTTCAGGGCTGACATACAATCCACCCAATCCGGCTGGCCCACACCACCACTTGTGCCCCGTAAAGGCATAAAAATCTACTGCCGATTCGGTTAGATTGAGCGGCAGCATGCCGACTGATTGCGCCGCATCTACAAACACTCGCACAGGGGCAGCGTTGGCGGGGTAAGCGTGACAGGTCGCCACAATCTCCGCCAATGGCAACACTTGCCCTGTATTCCACAACACATGGCTGATGGCGACCAGGCGAGTTGTGGGACGCAAATGTTGAGTAATTACCGCGACCGGATCACCGCTATTTAGAGTATCTAGTAAAGGAAAAACGGAAAGCTCTATCCCAAAGCGATGTTGCAGGGCTTGAGCAATGCCAAACACGGATTGATGTTCACAATCTGACAGCAGCAAGTGATCTCCAGGTCGCCAATCGATGCCCCACAGAGGAATGTTGCATCCCATTGAGACGTTTTCGGTGAGGGTGATGGATGTAGGAGGAACGTGCAGTTCAGCGGCGATCGCACTCCGCACTTGACCCATTTCTTGACCAACCCAGACATTGGCCTCACTTGAGAAAGGCCCCGATCGCTGCATTAACTCGTGAGCTTGCTGAATCGCAGCGATCGCCTCTAAGGGCAACGGCCCCTGACCTCCGTAGTTAAAATAGGCTTTGTTTGCCAAAGCAGGAAAGTGTTGTCGATGTTCTTCGGTAGAAGCCGGAGTGGCGGTTACACTCGTCATGGGTTGTGATATCTACAAAGTTTGTTGAATTGTATAGTAGGGGCGAAGCATTCGGTAGAGAATTGCCATCAAGTTGCAGGTGAGATTTGTCAGATACTTTGCTCTCAAATAACCCATTTAGCAGAGAGATGGAATGACGTTGCAGATGGGATTTCTGAATGCTTTGCCTCTGTTCAAAAAAACATGGGGGATCAATATCCCAAAAAAGTGTGGAATCAGGTTAAAGTCATAGACAATAGAGTTAACCCATGCTTGAGTCATCGCAATATCGTGGTGATGATAGAAATGATAGAAGTAAAGTTGGCATGCATCCAGAATTGAGTTTCAACTCATATCGGCAAATCATCGGTAGCTTTAGTTGCTCGCCTCATCATGCTAGGAAAGGTGCCAGTTAATGCCGATCGCCCCAATTTAACGGAGGCTGACGGAAGCTCGACAGCCTCTTCTATTTGGATGCCTGACCACAATTTAGCTGCTATTGCGGAGAGCAACCCTCGTCTCTGGCTCACCAACGAGTTGTTGTTTAACTATCAACGCTGCAACCGCCGAGCGTATTTAGATGTCTTTGGTGATTGGGAACAAAGCGACCCACCTAGCGACTATCTCCTCAAACTCAAACAAGATAGCTATAACCACCAACGCCTTGTTCTAAGTGAAAGCCCAGTAGAGCAGGCAACCTATCCTCCTCGTGATTGGATTGCAGGAGCAACCGCAACTCTGGAACTGATGCAAAATGGGGCTGAGCGGATTGCTCGTGCCGTGTTGTTGTTGCCACAAGGCAATGGCATTGTTTTAGTCAGTTGCCCTGATCTGTTGATTAAAGAACCCGGTGCTTCTTATTTTGGTAATTGGCGTTATGTCCCTACTGAAATTAAGTTGGGAAAGCGTCCTAAACTAGACTATCAAATCACAGCAGCGTTTCATGCCTACGTCTTAGCAGCTGTGCAAGGCACCTGGTCAGAAACTAGTTTTTTGGTGTTGCGCCAACGAGGTATTTATGCGATCGACCTGGTCGAGCTATTGCCCAAAATGCAGACCATTCTAGACGACTGCATGCAAATGTTTTCGGTGCCGCAAGCACCAGATGTGTTTATTGCTCACAATCGCTGTGATCTTTGCCATTGGTTTAGCCACTGCTATGGCATTGCCACCCGCGATCGCCACCTATCCCTATTACCAGGCGTTACCCCCAGTCGATATGTTCATCTACAAGACTTGCAACTGACCACAGTTGAATCCCTGGCAACGGTGCATCCCCATCAATTAGAATCTCTACCAGGATTTGGGACTCAAGTGGCACATCGCTTGATTCGGCAGGCGCAATCAACCCTTCAGCAACAAGCACTGGTCAAACCATTTGAACCGGATATTGCCCCTAATCCTTTGTTGACTGACATCGAGATACCCACAGCACCCATCGAACTTTATTTCGATATTGAGGCTGCCCCAGAACAAAACCTGGTTTATTTACATGGTGTTCTCGTCGTCGATCGCCTCCACCAAACAGAAACCTTTCACCCATTGCTTGCCGATCGCCCTGAAGATGAAGGAGTCATTTGGCAAAAGTTTATTGATCTGGTGTGGCATTATCCCACTGCTCCCATTTTCCACTTTTGTCCCTACGAGGTGCAAACCGTCAAGCGTCTGGCTGATTATTACGACACGCCCTACGACCAGATTGAACCCTTGCTCACTCGCTTTGTTGATCTGCATGAACGTATTACTCGGGTCGCCATATTACCTGTTGAGAGCTATGCGTTGAAACCGATCGCCCGCTGGTTAGGTTTTAATTGGCGCGACCAAGGAGCCAACGGTGCCCAGTCTATCTATTGGTATTCAGAGTGGTTATCGACAGGCAATCGCGCTTTTCTAGATGCCATTCTTTGTTACAACGAAGATGATTGCCGAGCTACCTACCGGGTTAAAGATTGGTTAGTTGGCTTTGTGCAGACTGCTCAGTTGGGGCATGAGTGATTGGGGCTTAGGAGCTGGAGATGAGCGGTTGGGTAGGGGACATGGGTCATACATCGAGAATAGGTTAATAGGTACCGATCAGCCAATGAGTCGGTTTAACTAAAAAAATGTCATACCAATTTAAAGGGTCGCCTGTTAAGGATTGGGACAAGGCGATCGCTTAGTTTGGCGCAAATAGGTAGAGAGTAAGACTGTGTCACCTGCTGTTCACGTCAAACATCAACAAAAACTGACGCAGCAATTTCGTCAACGTTTGAGCCTCTGTTTTCGTAAACTGCTCCAGAAATTGTTTTTCCCGTTCAAACAGCACAGGCATAACGGTATCTGTCAGTTCAATCCCTTTGGGAGTTAGCTGCACACTGACGCTGCGCCGATCGTCTGGATCACGAATGCGAATGACAACCCCATCTTGTTCCAGGCGATCGATCCGGTTCGTCATCGCTCCTGATGAGAGCATCAACAGTTCATAGAGATCCGTCGGCTTGAGTTGATAGGGTGCTCCCTGTCGCCTCAGCGTCGCCAACATATCAAACGACCAGACGTTTAACCCATAGTCTGCCAAAACGGATTCTCGATGCTTTTCCAGTAAGCGAGCAATTCGCAGGACGCGCCCTGTTACCGCAAGTGCCGAGACATCCAACTGCGGAGACTCGCGCTGCCATTGCTCCAAAATTTCATCAATGCGATCGTGTTTCATGAGGTCATTATATCTTGATATCGAGATTCTTGACTTTTATCTTTGACTAAAGTATCTTGATATCAAGGTAAATTTGAATTCCAAATATTCCGCTGGTTAACGCTCCAGATTTAAGGATTTACCTCACTGCAATTCATTTACCCACGCTTTCAGCTATGAGCTTCTTGCCTCTGTTCCGATCGCGGAGCCTCTGGTTTCGCTGTCAACTTTGTCTTTATCTTTTGTTGGCGTTGTTAAGCGGTGCATTGTTACCGATTCAAGCCAGCTTAAATGCCCAATTAGCGCGATCGCTCACGTCTGCTCCGTTGGCGGCAAATGTTTCTTACTTGGTTGGCTTCTTGGCACTAGCGGCTTTGCTGCCCACACACTGGTTTGATCATCCTGATTGGCTGGCATTGCCGAAAGCCCCTCACTGGAGTTTGACAGGAGGCGTATTTGGAGCCTGGTACATTGCCTCTAGTGCTTATTTCATCTCGACTTTAGGAGCAACGTTAACACTAGGATTCGTGGTTTTTGGACAGGCGATCGCAGGGATGATTGCCGATCATTTTGGTTGGTTAGGACTGCCTCAACATCGTCTAACTCGCTATCGTCGCATTGCGATCGGTCTATTAATGGTCGCAATTTTCTTTCTCGTTCAGTAGTTCAATCTGCGATCGTTCAACAGAACGAATACTCATTCTTACAACCATCAATCACTTTATTTCAAGGAGAATTCACAATGATTCGCCACCCATTCTCACGCCTACTCAACACACTTATTTCAGGTTCACTTCTATTGTTTGCGGCTCCTGCCATTGCAATACCCATTGGAGAGGGACAATATGCTTTCGATCGTGCGCCTCGTGTTGTCCGTTTGACCTCTAATCTTAGTCAAACTCATCAATCTGGAGATACTTACCGTTTAGTGCTCACGGTTCCTGAAGATGCAGGAGCACCCTTATACCAATATTTTATGAAGCTGCGCCAAAAAGAGCTTCTAGGATGAAGTCATAG
>JANRJA010000019.1:0-1764 GCA_033764315.1 Oculatellaceae cyanobacterium bins.114 | reverse complement strand
CTTAGAGGATGTCTGAGAAGTTTTTGGCGGTTAAAACCGCGACTACAAAAACAAAGTCCGCCGTCGCGGACTCAAGCCAATCTAGGCTTTTTGTAACCTGCGGAGGCAGGTTTTGTTCGTGTAGCTGCGACTTGAGTCGCCAATGCTACCTAAATCTAGACTTTTGAGACACCCTCTTACACCTAGCCAATCGTCGAGTATTCAGATCGCATCAGGGATGCTACTGTAAATTTCTGTGTTCCCTGAAATTCGCTGCGTCACGCTCTAGCCTTAATCGATCTTGATATCGCTCTGCCCCCCTCATTCTTGCATTGGAGGAAATCATGGCAACGAAACCTATCCGCATTTTGCTGCAAACAACACTACCCACGTTGGAGGATGATTGGAGCATTTGGCGGTTTTCTTTACTAAAGGGTTATTTAGAATCACTGCAAGACGAACAAGGACAACCGCTCTGCCAGATTACCGCACGCGATCGCCAACCCAACGCCGATGGCAACGACCCCGTCTTGAGTGCGCTCGATCGGACTGAGTTTGATGAGTTGTGGCTGTTTGCCCTGGATGTTGGAGACGGATTGAGCCTCAGTGATTGCGCAGGAATCATTCGCTTTCATCGTCAGGGGGGTGGCATCTTCACCACACGCGACCATCAAGACATGGGGCTTTCGATGTGTGCCCTAGACGCGATCGGTGGGTTTCATTACTTCAATACTCGGCAAAACGACCCCGACTCTGACCGTTGCAGGGTTGATGACACCTTTACAACGACAATTTCATTTCCCAATTATCACTCTGGCAGCAATGGTGATTATCAGGTGATTCAACCTGTTGAGCCGATTCACGAGTTGTTGCTCAACCCCGAATCACCCACGGGAGTCATTCAATATTTTCCGGCTCACCCTCATGAAGGTGGAGTTGGAGTGCCATCTAACCATGATTCGGCGCGTGCGATCGCCTTGGGCACTAGCAAAGTCAGTGGTTGCACCTTTAACCTCATCGTTGCAGGCGATTACCCCAAAGAGGGAACTGCTTCGCACCGCACTCAAACGGCTGACGGCAATACTTTGGGTCGCGTTGTGGCACAATCCACCTTCCATCATTTTGTCGATTACAACTGGGATATTACCAAGGGCTGCCCCTCATTTGTGTCAGAGCCAGCAGGAGATGGCTACCAACGCGAACCAGAGAAGCTCAACGATATCAAAGCCTACGTGAAAAATCTGGCTCTGTGGTTGGCTCCTGAGCCATTAGCGAGTGAGGCAAAAGTTGCAGCCACAACAGCAATCAACTTATAGCAGTCCTAAATCATGTGTAAGAGTGGGCAGTTGCCAGAGGTACACTCTGTCGGAACGTACCTCTGACAACCTATCTGGGACGGCTATATAACTAGATAGGCATGATTATAGCTTTGGTCAGAAAGCTTAAGGCAAAGGCAATGGCTCAAATCCTGATGCTGGGAAAGCTTTCTGACTCGCCTCCACCTCATTGAATGTGGCTACGGCTATAGTAGAGTTTTTCGGTCTTGCTGAGCGAATGGATGAATTTCACCAAGACGTTTTGCGAAATGCCCCTGGTGTAAGGATCACCCAACTGAGAGCTTACAGCTTTCTCAAGAACCCGCCCTTTAGAACCTATCCGAAAACGTCTCAATGGGTGAGATGCTTTTAAGAAGGATGTTTCAGGGATTAACGAGCGATGTCCTTCACAGAGATCAACCCTGCCTATCGATTGCCAGATGAGGTATGGGAACGGGTTCATCATGCG
>JANRJA010000120.1:0-45688 GCA_033764315.1 Oculatellaceae cyanobacterium bins.114 | reverse complement strand
ATTTCCAAATCATATTGGGTTGGTGTGTGTCGCCCCCGGGGGGGGGGCGACTCTCACAACCTCCTAATTTCACAAATGATTTAGGACTGCTATATGCCATCCATAGGATGGCTAAAAAGGCAAACTTGAGCAACACGACGTGCTCCCGCTGACAGACTGTTGCTACAGAGATGACTTGCTCAACTTCATCTAAAATGATGGTGATCGCACGTTTGCCAGAGTCCCTGACGCACCCTAAAGGCAGGCTAGCTTTGAGTTTAAGAATGATAAGAATGAGTTTAACTCAGACTCAAACTGCCCTGATTCTAATATTCTATTGGGTCTTTTCTAATTGACCATAGTTCTGAGTCAGTCAACATAGGCCGCATGACGCAACGTTTAGAGTAAGCCCTTAACTGACTACTTCTGCTCTGGATGAGCCGCCTCAGGAGCAACAACTCCCAGTTGATTAATCAGACGGATCATCTGATATAACCGTCCTAAATCGCGTTGATTAAAATGCATGACCAATCGAGGCAAGGTTGCAATTTCATGTTCTTGCTCTTGAGGTAATGCCACACTTTTCTCAATGCGCCCCGTGATCAAAATGTCACTAAAGTTTTGATTGAGGTCTTCAAGCTTCTCATCAGGCAACTCATAATTGAGCCGCAGCACCAACTTATCTCCGACATAACGGCTAGAGTGATAGACCCGATAAAAGCTGGCGATCGCTTCACAAGCCACATCCAGACGATCGGTAATCGTATAGAGATTGAGATCACCAGGGCTGATCAACCCCTGTTGAAGCAAATGGCCTTGAATATAGGCATCCCACCCACGCCAATAATCTCCTCCAGGAGAGTCAATTAAGACTAATGGCATAATGTCTGCCTTGCCTGTTTGCATTAAAGTCAAGCACTCAAACGCTTCATCTTGAGTCCCAAATCCGCCAGGAAACAAGGCGAGTGCATCGCTTTCTTTTAAAAAGAATAGTTTGCGAGTGAAGAAATACTTGAAATTAACAAGTTTAGGATCTCCTTCTATGAATGGATTTGAGCCTTGCTCAAACGGCAGTTGAATATTTAGCCCAAAGGATTTATCAGCTCCAGCCCCTTCGTTGCCAGCTTGCATGATTCCAGGGCCGCCCCCAGTAATCACCATGAACCCTTGCTCAGTCACACAACGAGCAAAATCAAGAGCCATTTGATATTCGGGGCTATCAGGTTGCATTCGAGCAGAGCCAAAAATGCTGATCTTGCGAATATGGCGGTAGGGATAAAATGCTCGAAAGGCTCGTTCCATATCCTGCAACGAGGCATTTAGAATCTTCCAATCGAGTCGGTCGGCTTCTACCTCTGCCATACGCACCAGTGTCGTTAGTGCCTGCTGAATTAAGTTGCCGTGCTTGATGGAGGGCAATTGACTGATCAGTTCAACGACCTCTTCTTGAAGCGATGCAAGAGGGCGGGGTAAAGGAGATATAGCCATGAGCATTTCTATACTGGCAGCACTCTATTTTAGCGAGTTTTCAACAGTGTCGCTCTACTCACTCCTGAGATTTCTGACCTACCGACCTTTTTGATGAGCCCGCAAAAATGGGTCATCAACCATTCAAAAATCCCCACTCAAAGAAATCACCACTCAGATTGGCGATCGCCTCAAATGGGGAAGATAGAGGTTTAAACTAAGACAAGTCTTACAAGCATCTTGTAATGTCCCACCCGATAAGATCAGGTGCAAAAAATCCCACCCTATTACATTGAGGTGCGATCGCCCCTGTCACTGATTACAGGTGTTTTTCGAGAGTGCTTGCAAGGGTTGTCTTTGGAACTGCACCGACAACCATATCGACTCGCTGTCCTCCCTTAAAAATCATCAGTGTTGGGATGCTGCGAATACCATACTGGCTGGCAACACTGGGATTTTCATCGGTGTTAACTTTAACAACTTTGACCTGCCCATTGTATTGCTCAGCGATTTCATCAACCACAGGCGCTACCATGCGACAGGGACCACACCAGGGAGCCCAAAAGTCCACGAGGACTGGAACTTCGCTGTCAAGTACCTCTTGTTTAAAGGTAGAATCTGTTACTTGTGCGGCTGCTGACATGCCTGAAAACCCTTAGCATTGTTATCTACAGAAATTTTACCATAACGAATATGGCAGTTCTCGGCTATATGTTCTACACAATCAGACATAAATGAGGGGGTAATGCATAGAGAACTGGGCTAGATTAGGACGCTGCCTCAGTCAATCATTGACTATCTCAGCTATCTGCCTCAATGTTTAAATCTCTACGATTTAGCAATTCATTCCTGACAATCCAATGGTTAAGGGAAAAATCTTACAATTCTCCTACAAACGTCTAACGGATTTGATCCCACATCGGTTGTATAACTAGGAAGAGGTATGATGAGCAACAGTTATGTTGCATTTTGGGCAAATGCAAAGGGGTGAACTAAAACGGTTGCATCAATGCTTAGAGGCTGACCTGAACCGTATCCCTTTAAAAATAGGAACCGCCCGAACATACTGTTCAGGCGGAGTGTGGTGTGAGGAGTGAACGGAAACATTCGTCTCCGCTATCTCCTATTGTAAGTGACAGTTATGGTTTTTCCAGCAAAATCGCTATTAGGGGGTAAAAAAGTTATTAGTCTTTAACTTGACAAATAACCCGATGGCGTACCCTTTTTGATGAGTATTGTAGATACTAGCTGCGAGTTGGCTTTAGCTCTATATAGGCGTTAGACCTGTTTTAAGGGGGCAACGCTTACTTACCCATGCCCAGTTGTTGCGCCTTCTGGTAAACCTTGCCCTCCGTTAATAGCGATGGGGCAATAACGACCTCAACTTGCTGCATTTCACGGATATTCTTAGCCCCTAACGTCCCCATGCTGGTTTGCAATGCCCCCAGCAGGTTGTGAGTGCCATCATCTAGCTGAGCTGGCCCGCGCAAAATTTGCTCTAAGGTGCCTGTTGTGCCCACTCGAATGCGGGTGCCACGAGGCAATACAGGACTGGGAGTTGCCATCCCCCAATGATAGCCGCGACCAGGAGCTTCTGCGGCTCGGGCAAACGGAGAACCAATCATTACTCCATCAGCACCACAGGCAATGCACTTGCAGATATCGCCCCCTGTAATTAAACCACCATCAGCAATGACTGGAACGTAATTGCCTGTCTCTCGGTGATAGTCGTCACGAGCCGCAGCACAGTCAGCCACAGCGGTGGCTTGAGGCACCCCAACCCCCAACACACCCCGTGAGGTGCAAGCCGCACCTGGGCCGATTCCCACTAATACAGCTGCTGCACCCGCTTTCATCAAATTGAGGGCGACTTCGTAAGTGACACAGTTGCCTAACGCTACAGGCATTGGCATCTCTTGACAAAATTCTGCTAGATCGAGTGGGGTGACAGAGTTGGGCGACAGGTGGGCTGTCGAAACAACCGTTGCTTGAATAAAGAACAAATCAGCACCAGCCTTAGCAACCGCTGCACCATACAGCGATGCGCCAATGGGGGTAGCACTAACGGCTGCAATTCCACCTTGCTCTTTAATTTCGTGAATGCGTTGTTCAATTAATTCAGGTTTGACAGGCTCGGCATAGAGTTGCTGCATCAGGGGCACAAACTCTGATTTGTCAACCGACGCGATGCGATCGAGGATGGGATTGGGGTCGGCATACCGAGTTTGAATGCCTTCCAGATTTAATACCCCCAGTGCTCCCAGTTTTGACAGTGCGGCTGCCATACGCACATCAACTACGCCATCCATTGCACTGGCAATAATGGGAATTTCGCGTTCAATGCCTCCAATTCGCCAACTTGTATCAGCGAGTTTTGGGTCTAATGTTCGCTGTCCAGGGACAAGCGCAATTTCATCAATCCCGTATGCCCTGCGGGCGGTTTTACCCCTGCCAATTTGAATATCCACGTCTCTAACCTTTCACGCAAGACCCATTAAGCTAGACTATCAAATCTAGAGCAGATTGTGCTTAGAGGACTAAGAAGATTCGGGGCGATCGCCTTTACACTCGTCTTAACCATACTCTTAACCAAACGAGGCCGATCTACGGAAAAGGCACCCATAATAGGTGCCTTCATCCCGCCAAGGTTGGTGACGGATTTGTTGTGACTCAATTAACAGCAGCATAAGAGGCACCTTCTAAAACGCTGTGTAACGAACGCTACGATCTTTACGATTTGTAGACAGTTGATGACACAAATCAAGTTTGAATTCAAGTTTGAATCCAATCAATACCTTTCTTTGTTTCTTAAGTTGACAGGTATTGCATAAATCTAGGTTTTGTGTATAAAAACCGATGCTTCACTTTGAGGGTTGAAATTCTGAGGGCAAGCATTAAGAAGTATTAACAGGTAACTCAGAATGTGAACCAAATGCCGCAGAATATTTGCGGAAGGTAGATGAGCCTTAAGACTTGTGTGTTTCTAAAAACGCGATCGCGCAGAGGAACCACACAAGGTAGATTAATTAGAACAACCTTTCAACTTAAATCAGCACTCTGGCAAATCATTGGGCTGTTGTTAGAGGGTTAACCGTTCAGTAATGAACGCCGATTTAAACACAATCTGGTTACACTTTCTTTTCGGAGGAATCCATCAATGAGTATTGTCACGAAATCAATCGTGAATGCCGACGCTGAGGCTCGCTATCTCAGCCCTGGCGAATTAGATCGGATTAAGAGCTTTGTCACCTCTGGTGAGCGTCGCCTACGGATTGCTCAAGTTTTGAGTGATTCTCGTGAGCGCATTGTCAAGCAAGCTGGAGATCAATTGTTCCAGAAGCGTCCTGACGTTGTCTCTCCTGGTGGAAACGCCTATGGCGAAGAAATGACCGCAACTTGTTTGCGTGACCTAGACTACTACTTGCGTCTCGTCACCTATGGAGTAGTTGCAGGCGACGTCACTCCTATCGAAGAAATCGGCATCGTCGGTGTTCGTGAAATGTACGGCTCTTTGGGGACTCCCATCGCAGCTGTTGGAGAAGGTGTTCGTGCCCTGAAGAGCGTAGCTGCATCCTTGCTATCGGGTGAAGATGCTGCTGAAGCAGGCTCCTACTTTGACTACGTCATCGGTGCGTTGCAGTAGAGCACTCTCGTCTCTTCATCTTTCCAATGCATAACGATTTGATTTAAGGGAACCAAAATCATGGCACAAGACGCAATTACTTCTGTTATTAATTCCGCCGACGTTCAAGGCAAATATTTAGACACTGCTGCTTTAGAAAAGCTCAAGGCTTACTTCCAAACAGGTGAGTTGCGAGTGCGCGCTGCTGGCACAATCAGTGCTAATGCATCGGCAATCGTTAAAGAAGCAGTTGCTAAGTCTTTGCTTTACTCTGACATCACTCGTCCTGGTGGAAACATGTACACCACCCGTCGCTATGCTGCTTGCATCCGCGACCTCGACTACTACCTCCGCTATGCTACCTACGCCATGTTGGCAGGTGATCCTTCCATCCTCGATGAGCGCGTGCTCAACGGTTTGAAAGAAACCTACAACTCCTTGGGTGTACCCATTGCTGCAACTGTGCAAGCTATTCAAGCTATCAAAGAAGTGACCGCTAGCTTGGTTGGTGCAGATGCAGGTAAAGAAATGGGTGTTTATCTAGACTACATCAGCTCTGGCTTGAGCTAGTCAGCAGGTTGAAGTGGTGAGTTTTGAGCCGTGAGTTTTAACCAACTGAAGCTTAAAATCTGATCACTAAAAACTGTATTTGAGGTCTGGGTAGTTGGGGATGAGTTTTAGGAAATCGAAGGCTAGATTGACTAGTTTTGATTGTCTAAGATTGATTCTCGACTCCCAGCCTTTGAGTCATAAAGCCGAATCTATCGATCAGAAATTCATTTGTGAGTTCTTTAGATTCACCTATTTTCTAGTCTAGTTAGGAGCAGTGAACCCATGAGATTTTTCAAGGTTACGGCTTGCGTTCCCAGCCAAACTCGGATTCGGACTCAGCGGGAATTGCAAAACACCTATTTTACAAAGCTTGTTGCCTATGACAACTGGTTTCGGGAACAGCAGCGAATTATGAAAATGGGTGGCAAGATTATCAAAGTTGAGTTGGCCACGGGCAAACCCGGCACCAATACTGGCTTACTTTAATCTTTTCAGACAAACTTGTTGATTAAAACGAAGTCTTCCGGTGATTGACTACGGACTTTGGACTTTAAACTGTAATACCTCACGAGTCTTGCAGTTTAACCTTCAACGTTTAGCCAATTGCGGAAGACTTTTGGTTTTTATGGCTATCGCCTGAGTTAGAACAGGGTCCCCAATCAGACAGACGCGATTAATCGCGTCTCTTTCAACAGGTTTTAATTGAATTGTTCCTGATTTCTAAATCAACTGTGATGGTCTACATCCTGCTCGTCTGCATCATCTGAGGAGTTGCTCATTTCCTCCTTGAAACCTCGTAGCGTTTTGCCAAGGGCACTACCCAGTTCCGGAATTTTTTTAGGTCCGAAAATAATCAACGCCACAATCACAATGATGCTGACTTCGGGCCAACCTAAACCAAACATGGGGGTCTCCTGTTACTCGATTCGTTTGATTCCTCTTATCCTACTCTGATGCCTGACCATCCCGACGACCGAGTTCATAAACGCCTGCCCCAATCGTAGTGAGAATGCCCAGGCTAATTGACCAACTGCTCCCTAAGCTGACGTCAATGCCGTAGTAGCAGACCCATCCCACCAATAGAAAGGGCACGACACTGAGTAACGAAGCATAAAAAGCGTTTTGTGATTCTCGTGCGGGGCGGGTGCGTTCAAATTCTTCGGTTGAGGTGTAGAGAAACCGCTCTGCAAAATTAAACCAACGATTGAGTTGCTCCATAACCCACTCACTGATGGGAAAGAAGCCTAGATAGAGAGCCAAAGACCAGAGGGCGATTCCTGCTAGAGTTGTGGCATCGATGTGGATGACAAAGGGAAGGAAATCGCTAAACATGGATAGCTCCGCTAAACCTAACTTTAATAATTGTAATAGACCTTAAGATTTTCGCTGAATGACTCGCTTTATTCCCATTGGGTTAGTAATTTTGCGGTTTGCGATCGCCCCTCTGCTTTTATTAGATGCGCTCAATCGCCAGATAACGGGTTGGTTTATCGCGGGCTATGTAATCGCCGTTTTGTCTGACATCTTTGACGGCATGATTGCTCGTCGGTTAAGGGTAAGCACCCCTCAACTCCGTCAGGCCGATGGTTGGGCAGATGTTTCTCTGTATACTTGTGTGGCGATAAGTGCCTGGTTGGTTTATCCAGGGGTGGCGATCGCGTTTCGACTGCCTTTGATGGCTTTGCTGGCAGCACAAGTGATCTTGTTTGCGATGTGTCTGGTGAAATATGGGAAGACCCCCAGTTATCACACCTATACTGCCAAAGCGTGGGGCTTGGGGTTGTGTGTGGCGGTGATCGCCCTGTTTGGGTTTGGGGAAGGGGCGTTTTTGTGGTTGGCGATCGGGTTAGGGATTGTCAATAGTGTGGAGGAGATGATCATGACGCTGGTGTTGCCTACTTGGAGGCATGATGTGTTGAGTCTGTGGCATGCGTTGGCGTTGGTGAAGAAGGGTGAATAACAAGTTCCCTCAGATCCCCGGCTTCTTGTCAGTCAGTTAAGAGTGTGGATGGTGGGAGGAAAGCAGCCGGGGATCTAGTTTTCTTAAGTTCCCTCAGATCCCCGGCTGCTGTTGAAAGAGTAAAAGTCTCTGGAGCACACCGACTAGCAGTCGGGGATCGAGTGTGCCTCACGCGCCGACGAGGGTGGCAGCACGAGCCGAGAATCCTGCCCGTTGCAGGGCACTCACCGCCGCATGATGATCTTGCACGCGGAACTGTGCCCCCAGTCGGACGATCTCGCGCCGACGCTGATTGGAGATGACAGCAACAACGGGCACTTTACACTTGTCTTCATCGCCCCGGTTTTCTAATAACACCGTGCGGAGTTGGTGTTGATAGGTGATATCGCTGGCGATCTGGGGTTCCAGTTCTACCATCACCAGTTGAATATCTTCGATCGGTTCCGCGTCTTCGACGATGAATTGGGAGCGATCGTCGCGCCGATCGACCTTGCCCCATACCATGAGTCGGGCATCGGGTTGAATCATGGCTCCAATTCGCTCAAACGATTTAGGGAAGACAACTGCCTCGGCTTGTCCGGTCAGATCTTCGATTTGAATGATGGCCATGCGATCGCCCTTCTTAGTCGTGACAGGTTTGACGCTACTCAACATCACGATCGCACTTAGCGTGACATTTTCGGCTTGCTCGGCTAAATCGCTGAGGTTAATCGGGGCAAGAATCCGAGCGGCATCCTGCACCGACTTAAGGGGATGATCCGAGATATAAAAGCCCAACAGTTCTTTTTCGAGTTTGAGCTTTTCTTGAGATGGGAAGTCATCGACGGGGGGTGCTTTGGGGGCTGTGTCAAACACCGAAGGAGCTGCCTCGTTGCTCTTGGGGGTGCTGCCAAAGAGGTCAAACAAGTTGCCCTGCCCGCTGGCCTTGTCTCTGGCCCGCGACTGTGCCCAGTCCAGCACAAACTCCAGGTCATGCATCAACTGATTGCGGTTGGGGTTGAGGCAATCCATTGCCCCACACTGGATCAACGCCTCCATCGCTCGGCGGTTAACGGCACGGGGGTCAACCCGACTACACACATCCGGTAGAGAGGTAAAGTTCCCTTCTTCACGAGCCAGGAGTAAGTTTTCGATCGCCCCTTGCCCCACATTTCGCACCGCAGACAGTCCAAACAAGATACTTTTTTCCAGCGGGGTAAAGTCCACTCCAGAGCGATTGATATCGGGAGGCTCTACCTGGATGCCCATGGTGATGCAGGTGGCGATATACTTCTGCACCTTGTCTTGGTCGTCGCTGTTGGTGGTCAACAACGCCGCCATATATTCAACTGGAAAGTTGGCTTTGAGATAGGCGGTTTGATAGGTCACATAGCCATAGGCAGTGGAGTGTGACTTGTTGAAGCAATACTCGGCAAACAGCACCATCTGGTCAAACAGATCTTCGGCAACCTTAGATTTAATCCCGTTTTTCTCGGCTCCACTGACAAAAATCTCGCGATGCTTCTGCATCTCGGCAGGTTTCTTTTTCCCCATTGCTCGTCGCAGCAAGTCCGCTTGACCCAGAGAATAGCCCCCCATATCTTGAGCGATTTTCATGATCTGTTCTTGGTAGACCATGATCCCGTAGGTTTCATTGAGGATCGGTTCAAGGATCGGGTCAGGATAATCGATCTTTTCACGTCCGTGCTTGCGGTTGATGAACTTGGGGATCAATCCTGCATCCAATGGTCCGGGTCGATAGAGGGCTAAGACCGAGGAGATGTCTTCTAACCCAGAGGGCTTAAGGTCACGAACGATCTGCCGCATCCCGGAGGACTCTAACTGAAAGATGCCTTCGAGCCAACCCTTTGCCAACAGGTCATAGCTGTTGGGGTCGTTCATCGACAGCCCATCTAGATCAACGTGAATCTTGTGAGTTTGCTCAATCAGCTCTACCGTTTTTTGGATCATCGTCAGGTTCTTTAACCCCAAGAAGTCCATTTTGAGGAGTCCCATCGCCTCAATGTCTTCCATGAAGTATTGGGTGATGACGGCTCCTTTATCGTTGTATTGCAACGGCACGGTTTCATCGAGGGGATCGGAGGAAATCACTACCCCGGCAGCATGCACTCCATAGGTCTTGTTGGTGCCCTCAATGCGCATCGCCATGTCTACCCAATGGCGCACCTTGAGGTCATTCTCATACTTTTCTTTGAACTCTGGAGCCGGAGACTCGTCCGAGATCATGACCTTGAGCTTGGTCGGCTTACCTCGCACAACGGGGATCAGCTTTGCCATGCGATCGGCGTCCCCATAGGGAATGTCGAGCACCCGCGCCACATCCTTGAGCACCGCCTTGGAGGTCATGCGGTTAAAGGTAATAATCTGCGCGACCCGTTCGGTGCCGTATTTTTCGGTGACATATTGGATCACCTCATCGCGGCGATCGATGCAAAAGTCGGTGTCAATGTCTGGCATTGACTTCCGTTCGGGGTTGAGGAATCGCTCAAACAGCAAGCCATGATGCACCGGGTCAATATTGGTAATGCGGAGGGCATAGGCTACCAGTGATCCGGCGGCTGATCCTCGTCCTGGCCCCACCGGAATGTTGTTGTCGCGGGCGAACTTAATGTAGTCCCAGACGACCAGGAAGTAGGTTGAGAACCCCATCTTTTGCATCATTTGGAGTTCGTAGTCTAACCTTTCTCGGTAGGTCGCTGGCACCTGATCGAGGCTCTGAACGTTGAGCCGCTCTATGATCCCCTGATATGTGACCTCTTGCAGATAGGTCTCTCCGGTGTAACCGGGGGGCACTGGGTAGTTGGGCAATTGGGGAGAGCCGAGAATGTTGTAGTCTTCGATCTTATCAGCCACTTCGAGGGTAGTGGCGATCGCCTCTTCAATCACATCATCGGTCAGGTGATCACGAAACAGCCGTCGCATCTCATCGGCGGATTTGAGGTATTCAGTGCCGCTGTAGCGCAGCCGTTTTTCTTCGGTGATCAGCTTCCCAGTTTGAATGCAGAGCAGCGCATCGTGGGCTTCGACATCAAAACAGGAAATGTAATGAGAATCGTTGGTGGCGATGATTTTGATGTCAAGTTCACGAGCAATTTTGACAATCTCGACATTCACAATCCGGTCTTCTTGGGAACCGTGATCTTGAATCTCCAGGTAATAATCGTCGCCAAACAGGTCTTTATACCACTGCGCCACCCGTCGAGCCACGTCGGGGCGGTTTTGCAAAATGGCCTGGGGCACCTCGCCGCCTAGACAAGCACTGGTGACAATCAGCCCTTCCCGATATTGCTCCAGCAGTTCTTTATTAATACAGGGACGAGAGAAAATACCTTTGCCCTGCACCCCTTTAAGTTGCGAGAGGGTGGTGAGCTTAACCAGGTTTTTATAGCCTCGGTTGTTCTTCGCCAACACCACCTGGTGATAGCGGGGGCGGCGTTCTTGCTTGGTGATGTCGCCGTTGATGACATACATCTCATTGCCGATGATGGGCTTGATGCCGCCTTTGTTTTTGCAGACCTTCAACAATTCGACAGCACCATACATCACCCCATGATCCGTCAGGGCGATCGCAGGCATTCCCAGTTCTACTGCCCGATCAATTAAGTCCGGCAACTGACTGGCACCGTCTAAAAGACTATAGTCGCTGTGAATGTGTAGACCAACAAACGACATTTTTCTCAACCAAGGTGAAGGATTGAGTCCAGATTACTACATCTAGCAGGTTTTTAAAAGTAAAGACTCTAGGGATAGTGTGATGAATGGCAGGGCATCGCATCTTATAGGAAAAAATGAGTCAGGGAAGATCCCTTAACCCTAAAATCTGGCTAGTACCAATGTATCAAGGTTAAGCCGTGATTTCTATGGTTTTTTGGATCGCCTCTTCTAAATCATCGCGTCATTGCATCTACCCATTCACCCACCTGCACTCCCTTGTCTTCCTGAACTCTAAGGCTGAGTCGCCGGATCAATAACACCAGGGGGAATCTCAACGTCAGGCAGAGGAGTGGGCTCTTGTCCTAAATTGCTAGGGGGGACACTCTCTGGCTCCGTCGGGGGTAACGACGAATCTGCAGCGGGATCGGGCAATGGCAGTGCTTCTGGAGCCAGTGGATCACCACCTTCAAACTCGGTGGGGGTTTTGGGAATAGAATCTGCGTCGGGTAGCGTCACTTTTTCTGGATCCACCGGATCAATGGGGGCGACCTCTGGGGTAATGTAGCGATCGTCTAGTGGAGACTCGTCTAGCCGATAGGTGGGACGCTCTCTGTCAAATGTAGAGGATTGGTCGATTGTGGTTTCTTGAATGGGCCACCCTTCTAATGGGGGAAAGTCTTGTTCATGACTGAAAATAGGATGATTTTGAGCAGAGGGGTTAAACCGCAATGTCACCCCTAGACCAGCACCTGCCAACCCTGCTATGACGGTTGTCATCAACAACGAAGCAGGTAGCCAGGGGCTTGTCTTACGTTTAGCTCCGACAATGACTTGAGCAGGCGATTGAGCAGGCGATCGCTCTGGGCTTGAACGAGCAACGACAACGGTTGCAGGGTCTGGATGGGGTGGAGTCGGAAGACCCGTTTTATGGCTCAAAGCTCCATTAGTGACAGAGCTATTGCTTGCAGAGCCACTGGTTGTAGAGCCGTTGCTTGTAGCCCCATTGGGTTGTTGCAGGGCCGTTGTCACCTGGGCGATCGTTGGAACGCCTACATCAGAAACAGTTGCCCCTGAGTTGACATCTTCAGCTGGCTCTCTGGCTCTATCCTGAACCCCATTTAACTCACCCTGTGCGGCTTGAGCCGACAACAGCCAGTCCAACATCTTAGGCAGAGGTTGCCCTGGAATATATTCCAGCACCACATAGGGTCTGTGCTCCTCACTAAAATAGTCCAATACTCGACCCGCATAGGAATAGCCCCCTTTGCTGAGGCGACGCACCCCAGCCAAAAATTGCTGCTCAAACCGAGCGGCTTTTTCGGGATCGGAGTGTTTATTCTCTAACGTTTGCAGAATGACGGTCTGGTCTAAAAAAACATGGGCAGCTTGATAGGTTGTGCCAAAGTCACTCTGCTCCAACACGGTTTGAATTATATATTTACCGTTTTGCAACGGGGTACCAGCCGTCAAACTCATAAAAACTGTCTTGAGGACTATCAGATCTTCCCACTTATGCTACTTCTAATCGGGAGAATTTGGGATCAAACTCCCATTCCCCACATTTGATCCCCACTGCCTATTTTTGTGGAAAATGCTTTGCTAAAAAGGTTTCAGCACTGGTGCGATCGCTCACGACGCCATCTAAGGTGGCTACCCGCAGTTGCTCTAACATTGCTTTAAAGTGTTTGCCAGGTTGATAGCCCATTGCCTTCAAATCGTTACCATTCAGTGGGGCTTGCACGGTTGCCCAGCAAATTAGATAACGCCAGATTAAGTGCCGCACAGGACGAGGGCTGTGAATGCCAAGCAGAGTCAGAGTAGGCAAGTTATAGGCACTTAACTGTTGCACCACTTGGCTGGGGCGGACTGAATTGGGAGGACAGGGTGTTGATAACTCCGTTGTCACCTCCGCCTGAGTTTGGGCAAATTGGCGCAACCGCTCTACGCTCTCAGCAGGCAGTTGCAAGTTTTCTGCCACTCTGCCCCGGTCAGCGGGATCAAGGTGAACGATTAACACTTCCAATAACATCTGCCAGTGGGGCAGCGTTCCCTGACGATCAAATCGGCTTAACCAGCGATCGCTCAATCGTAGTCGCCACCACAACTCGGCTGTCAGCTCTAAGCTGGGATGCAAGCATTTTAATGCACCCAACTCAGCCAACAAGTGTAGGGCTTGCTTCCAATAGGGTGCTTCCAGAATGTATTTCAGTTCGCGCCGCAAACGAGTTTGTAAGGCCGGAGTGCGATCCATCTCTGCCTGCACTCGGTGATAAATGCCACTGGCGATCGCATGGTGAATATAGTTCTGAGTTTGGGGTTCCAGTTGAAACCCCAATCGCACTGCAAAGCGCACGGCCCGATAAATGCGGGTGGGGTCTTCGATAAAACTGTTGGCATGTAAGACGCGAATCTGTTTTTGTTGCAGGTCGGGCAAGCCACCAAAGAAGTCCAACAATTCCCCTGAACGAGGTGAGGTAAGACGGATCGCCAACGCATTAATGGTGAAATCTCGGCGATAGAGGTCTTGGTGAATCGAACTGGCTTCGACTTCTGGGTTCGCGGCTGGATAGGGATAGAACTCGGTGCGTGCCGTAGCAATGTCAATCCACAGAGAATCTAAGGCTGGATCGTGATGCCACAACAAAGCGGCGGTTTGAAATCGGCCATGCACCTGCAAGCGGGCATCTGGGTAGGTCTGCTGCAAGGCTCGTGCTAACTCCACACCTGCGGCATCATCGGCGGTTTGATGAAACCCATCCACGACCAGGTCTATATCATCAATCAAGAGGGGTTGTTGTGGGTCGGCCAACAGCAAATCACGCACAGCCCCACCCACCACATAGAGCTGCCATCCCCGCTGCTCTGCTTGTTCGGCGGCTGTCATTAAGACCTGCCAGAGTGGATCAACTAACCGTTGCCGCAGTAAATTTTGCACGACGTGGGGCAACCAGCACAGGCGATGAGAGTTGACTCCGATCCCAGAGGAGAGTGAGGCTTGCCACGACTGATTGATTAGAGGATTGCTGCGATCGCCAATGGTCTTTTCGCGATGCAACTGCCGCAGCACGTCGGTGCGGGTGACAATGCCGACTAGCTTCTCGCGATCGATCACAGGCAACCGTCCAATGTCATAAGTGACCATCAACGACTCAATCTCAGGGAGGGTCGTCTCTGGGGCGATCGTTCTTAAACTAGGGGTCATGTAGCCTTTCACTGGTGCATGACTAAACCCATGATGTAAGGCGATATCAATATCTCGACGAGAGATAATTCCTACTAACTGGTCGTGGGCATTCACCACAGATAAGCCAGAGTGCCCATATCGCAGCAGGATTCGTTGAGCCTCAGCGATCGTGGTCTCTGGGCGAATCGTGCGGACTGGGGCAGACATGATGTCGCGTGCCAGCGGTGGATGGGGAATTTGGGTGCGGATCTGCTCTAGAATCTGCCCTAACAACTCTTGTGGGTCATTGCCTCGCAACATCACCACAGCTGCTTTTGGATGACCCACCCCGCCCCACGGTTTGAGCAGTTGATTTAAGTCAATATCTTGAGAGGCATCCCATAACCCACTGCGCACTCGCCCAATCACCGTCAAGCGAGAATCTCCTGACTCTGTGGGCTTGTAATAATTTGCTAATAACAAAACATCACTCTCGGTCAGACTCAGCAACCGGGATGCCAGATGGGATAATCCGGGTACAAAGGCTTCGGTAGATAACAACACCCATGCGAGGGTAATGCCCTGCACTGTCTCGGTTTGCATCTGCTCTAGAGCGATCGCCAATAGATCTTGAAACTCTGGCGACAATCCCGGTTCTACATACTCGGCGATCGCCCCCAAATTGGCTCCCTGGGTCATCAGCCAGGTCAACGCCGCCGCATCACGCACCGTTGTGTGGTCATAGGTCAGCGATCCGGTATCCACATGAATTCCCAGTGCCATGACTGTGGCTTCGGGCACCGTTAAGGTGATCTGTTGGGCTTGCAGTTGCTCTGCCACCAGGGTCGTGATTGCACCTACCGCCTCGATCACCTGATGATGGGCCACAATATCGCCATCAGCACCCAGGTGATGGTCATAGAGGCTAATGTCAACCTCTGGTAAATCGAGCCATTCTGCGGCTTTACCCAAGCGATCGCGCCATTGCGTATCGACCACCCTCAGCGATCGCACCTCAGCTGAATTGACCGATCGCCGCTCAATTAAAGCGTACTCATCTCGATGCAAGGCTAAAAAATCTCGCACCGCTGGATGCGCTCCTCCAGTTAGCACTACGCGTGCTCCGGGGTGTAACCGCGTTAACCCAACCGCTGCCCCCAGCGTGTCAAAGTCAGCAGTCGTATGGCAGAGGATGAGATCCATGAGAGAGGCAGAGGGCAGAGGGGAGGCAGAGACGCGATTAATCGCGTCTGTACGGAAGGGAAAAAGGGGCGGAGAACAAAAGATAGGGGGTAGAGGGCAGGAGGGTGAGATAGGTGAATGGTTGAGAAGATGGGATTTCCAAATCCCCAATCCCCAATCCCAAATCCCCATCCCCTTCTTCTCGATCTTGACAGAGAAAGTGCTGAAGGGGGTTCAATTTCTGATAGGTTACTTACTAGGGATGATACGCGGGTTGGTGCGATGCGAAGCAGTTCCCTTTTAAGGGGTTAATCACCTGATGTACATCCATTGCTGTGCTGGGAGAGGAATTTTTAAATGTCTATTTTGTTCCAGTTTGCTCTGATTGGTTTAGTTCTGATATCGTTCGCAATGGTGATTGGTGTGCCCGTTGCCTATGCCAGCCCCCAAAACTGGGATCAATCCAAACGGCTGATTTTGTTAGGGTCTTTTGTTTGGGTCGCGTTAGTCTTACTCGTGGGTGGGTTAAACTATCTAGTGGTCTAACTGTGGTCTAAACCAGGCGATCGCCTGTATTGATATATCATGGCAGTTTTTGAGGGCACCTTTACCCAAACCGATCCGTTGCGCATGGCACTAGTGATCGGTCGTTTTAACGATCTGATTACAACCAAACTCTTAGAGGGTTGCCAAGATTGTTTAAAACGCCACGGGATTGATCCCAATCCCGATGGCACTCAGGTCGATTATGTTTGGGTGCCTGGGAGTTTTGAGATCCCCTTGGTGGCCCGTCAGCTTGCTCTAACTCAACGCTATGACGCCATTATTTGTCTTGGCGCAGTGATCAAGGGGCAAACTCCTCATTTTGATTATGTAGCGGCTGAAGTCTCTAAAGGGATCGCTGCCGCTGCCTTTCAGACTGGCGTTCCAGTCGTGTTTGGAGTGCTCACCACAGATACGATGCAGCAAGCCTTAGAGCGAGCAGGCATCAAGAGTAACAAAGGGTGGGACTATGCCATGAATGCGATTGAGATGGCTAGTTTGATGCGTCAGGTAAAAACCATTACTCCTGACTCTTATAATGGCGTGATGCAAGGCGGTTCTCCGACTGGAGTAATCGCTGGAACACCCAGCTCTCAGAGTTTACCTGCCTCTCTCAGAAGTGCTGAAGCGGTGGATGACCCTGTTGAAAGCCCTAGTTAAATGGGGTTAGCAGTAGGCAGTGGGCGAGATCTGATCTGCCTAAGACAAGGACTAAAACCTTGTATTGAGGGGAAAAAAATTTTGCTCATTGCCAGAAAAAACAAAGTAGTTGACAGACTCCCAAGTATCTGACACTATAGTAAATGCGTTATTTGCGGGTATAGCTCAGTGGTAGAGCGTCACCTTGCCAAGGTGAATGTCGCGCGTTCGAATCGCGTTACCCGCTTTTGTTTTGCAGGTCAAATACGCTTCAGCAAATTTTTGGGCGTTAAGGGTTATAGCTCAAAAATATTTATTTTTCTGTGTATTCTCCTGACGCTTCTCAATGCTTGGGTTAGTCTTGATGAACTCCCAAACACATTCGCAGATGCAGATTAGCTTGGGTTCTGCCTAATCTAGGGGTGCTAGAATCGGACTGATCAAAGACATGGATTGCCCAGGTCAATTTCTACTCACTTGCAACACGGCTCTTGCTAACTGGGCTGGCTATTCCCCAAGTCCTCGTTCCCTGCCCTTCTAAATCGAATTCACCTTGCCCTGCTACCGCTCGTGCAGACTCAAAAAGCTCAAAAAATCGATTTATCCGTTGACTATCCATGTCCCTGCCATCGTCGGGGCAACCTCACGCCGATCGCCTTAACTGAGGCGTTTGGCTGTAATCGCTGCCAGCGTATCTTTGTGGTTCAGGAAAGCGGATATGTAATTGAAGAGCTTTCCGCTAACTACCCTTATAAAAAGGCTTGGCGATGGACTGGCAACCAGTGGAGTACGGCCCATTCTGGTTTGGGTCAAGCTTATTTGCCCCTGACGCTCATTATTATTCTGGGAATAGTCTTTTTAATGTTGTTCATCTACCTGGGCGGCTTCAAGGAACCGGCGTTTCAGGCGATCGCAGCACTAATTCTTTCAACCATGCTAGTTCTGATGCTTTGGTTAGCTTGTAGACGTTAATCGATGGTGACGGACTCCTTGTATTCCTCTTCCTACTTAAGCACCGCAGTTCAACAGGCCTATCAATCCTCCTTAGAACTGGCAGCACTCAAGGGCACTGACCGCAGTCAAGCCTTACAGATTATGGCGGACGCACTCAATAACCGCCAAGACGACATTTTAGATGCCAACACATTGGATTTAGAAGCCAGTCGTGAGATGGCAGTCCCAGAATTGATTTTAGAATGGCTGAAACTGACCCCCGAACGGCTTCAAAGTTCGGTGCGGATTTTGCAACGCCTGAGTGAGCTGTCAGATCCAACTCGGCAGGTGTTACACACGCCTTACCAAGTCGAACAGGGACAAACCTATTGCCAATTGACTCCATTGGGGGTGATTGCCTTGGTTTATGAAGCATTTCCAGAGCTGGGGGCGATCGCGGCAGGGCTGTGTCTCCGTACCGCCAACAGCTTGATCTTAAAAGGAGGCTCTGAAGCGAGTCACTCTAACCAGGTCATTGTTGAAACTCTACAAAATGCGATCGAAGATGCAGGGCTTCCTCCGAGTTGTCTGCAACTGTTGTCGTCTGATCAGGGTGACCTGTTACGAGAACTGATTACCCAAGACCAATACGTTAATCTAGTCATTCCCTATGGGCGCAATAGCCTGGTGCAACAGGTGATTCGCCAAGCCACCGTTCCTGTGCTTAAAACAGCGATCGGCAACTGCTATCTCTATTGGTCGCCCTCTGGGGCAATTGATGTGGCGCGGTGGATGATCTTAGACAGTCATCAAAGTGAGCCTGATCCGGTAAATGCGATCGAAAAAGTGTTGATTCATCGCAATCAAAACATCACGATGTTGTCGTTGTTGTGGGAGACTCTCCGAGAAAAAGGCTATGAACTCAGGGGAGATGCTGATTTGGTAGCCAGTTTTCCTGAGATCAAACTGGCAGACGAGTCAGAGTGGAGTCAACCCTATCTCGATCGCACCATTGCCTTTAAGTTTGTGGATGGGCTAGAAGAGGCGATCGACTGGATTAATGATTACAGCAGCGGACATGCCGACTGTTTAGCCACTGAATCCTATCAAGAGAGCCGTCATTTTGCCTTGGGCATTAATAGTGCCATCACTTACATCAACGCCTCTCCCCGGTTTTACCGCAATCCTAAGCGAGGTAGTCCCATTTCGTTGGGGATGTCTAATCAAAAAGGACACCGACGTGGGCTGATTAGCTTAGAAACCCTTACTACGGTTAAACATGTCGTTCAAGGCAGTGGACTCGATTAGCCTTTTTAACCGTAAACTTGACAAGTTTTGAATACCGTCATTCGCGATGCATAGGATAATAAAATGTGCAATGCGAAGCAGCTCTCCTATAGGGAATCGCTCCCTAAACGGCAGCAGGGTGAAGAGTAGAGGGTTAGATGTGAACCTCACTCCTCCTGCCCTACTCCTAAAAAATGTGTTGATAAGAGGAAAATACTTTGGTAACTACATCTTCGTTAAAAACCACCCGTTCAGAAGAAATTTTTGCGGCAGCTCAACACCTCATGCCGGGTGGAGTCAACTCTCCGGTTCGTGCATTTAAATCTGTTGGCGGACAACCCATTGTGTTTGATCACGTCAAAGGAGCCTACGTTTGGGATGTTGATGGCAATCAATACATTGACTATGTTGGTACTTGGGGGCCTGCAATTTGTGGTCATGCCCATCCGGATGTGATTCAAGCATTGCATGGAGCACTGGATCAGGGCACCAGTTTTGGTGCACCGTGCTATCTCGAAAATGTGTTGGCAGAAATGGTGATTGCTGCTGTTCCCAGCATTGAAATGGTGCGCTTTGTCAACTCCGGCACCGAAGCGTGTATGGCTGTGTTGCGTCTGATGCGAGCCTTTACTGGACGCGACAAAATCATCAAATTTGAGGGCTGTTATCACGGGCATGCCGACATGTTTTTAGTGAAAGCGGGGTCTGGGGTCGCAACCCTGGGTTTACCTGACTCTCCGGGGGTACCCAAATCGACTACCGCCAACACTTTGACTGCTCCATTTAACGACCTTGAAGCGGTCAAAGCCCTATTTGCCGAAAATCCCGGTGAGATTGCTGGGGTTATTTTAGAACCGATCGTCGGCAATGCAGGGTTTATCCCGCCTCAACCTGGCTTTTTAGAAGGCTTGCGCGAGGTGACTCAGCAAAACGATGCTTTGTTGATGTTTGACGAAGTGATGACGGGTTTTCGCATTGCCTATGGGGGTGCTCAAGAAAAATTTGGGATTACTCCTGACCTGACGACCTTGGGCAAGATTATTGGAGGTGGCTTGCCGGTTGGCGCGTATGGTGGTCGCAAAGACATTATGTCGATGGTGGCTCCTGCGGGGCCGATGTATCAAGCCGGAACGCTATCTGGCAATCCTCTGGCGATGACGGCTGGCATTAAAACCTTGGAACTGCTGCAACGTCCAGGCACCTATGAGCAGCTTGACCAGATCACTAAACGATTGGCAGATGGGATGTTGCAAGTGGCTCAAGAAACGGGTCATGTTGCGTCTGGTGGACAAATTAGCGGCATGTTTGGCTTCTTTTTTGCAGAGGGGCCCGTCTACAACTACGAAGATGCGAAGAAATCGGACCTGAACAAATTTGCTCGGTTTCACCGGGGCATGTTGGAGCAGGGAGTATATCTGGCTCCGTCTCAATTTGAAGCAGGGTTTACCTCACTAGCACACACTGAAGCAGATATCGATCGCACCCTAGAAGCTGCGCGAGCTGTGATGTCAGGTCTGTAATTGAACGGTAGGAGCGCGATTAATCGTGCCCCTACCGTTTATGTCACATCCACCCTTTGAGTCGATAAACTAAAATCCCGACATACTCTTTAATGGCGCGACTGGTTTGTTGCAGTTTTTCGGCGTCGGGCAGCAGGTTCAATAGGAACCCCTGAACTGTACTTTGATTCTCGTTCAGTTCTTGGGTTGTGATGCCAAAGTCAGTAGGAGCAGCGATCGCCTCTATCCCCTGTTTCTTAAAAATCCCCATTGATCGGGGCATGTGCATCGCAGAGGTGACGAGCAACACCCGATTAATGCCTCGTTGCTGCAAAATTTGTTTGACATTCACCGCATTTTCGTAAGTGTTTAGTGAGTTGGGGTCTTGGGCGATCGCCGTTTTGGGAACCCCCAATGCTTCGACAAGCTTTGCCATATCCTCCGATTCTGGAGGCCCACCCCCTTTCCACTCAATCCGCCCCCCGCTTAAAACGATTAGTGGGGCTTTTCCTTGTTGATATAATTGCGCTCCATAAATAGTGCGATCGCCCGCTTCTGCCACATCTATCCAGGGACGAGGGGCAATTTGAGGTTTAATGCCGCCGCCTAAAACCACAATTGCTTCTGCATTTGGTAGCGTTGCAGTAGGGAGATATTGCCACTCTAGCGATCGCACCAATTGCGCAGCAACCCAACCGTTACTGCCGATTAGCAACACAACTAACGCGGCAATGCTACTCAGAGCAGCGATGCGAGGTCGCTTCCAGAGGGTGATCAAGGTAACTAACAGAAATAGACACGCTAGACCTAGTGGGTAGATGAACAGGGGTAATAACTTAGACAGAAACAGAAACATAGGAAATTAGGGTAGAAAGGAAGAAAAAAAGAGTTTCTTTGCCATTTACATAGTTGAATTTAATGAGATGGGTGTGCGGGTGTTGCCTATTATTTTGAGATCTCTTAAAACCGTCCTCTAAGTTAGACAGATTGGGCGGGCAATAGGGGTTGTTGCATCAACATGAGGGAGGGTTATGAAAAAAGCACTGTATATCTTGGCAGAGATTAGCGATCGCGATTTTGAGTGGATTCTCTCTGTTGGCAGAAGCAAACATGTCACCGCAGGCACGGTTCTAATTCATGAAGGAGAACCGATTGATGCCATCTATATTGTTTTAGAAGGCACCTTAGCGGTGTGTGTTGAATCTCTCGGAGGGGAAGAAGTCGCCCGCTTGGGAAACGGTGAAGTCGTTGGGGAAATGTCTTTTGTCGATTCTCGTCGCCCATCAGCAACGGTGAAAGCCCTCGAAGATGCGTTAGTATTCACGATTCCGCGATCGCAACTCGCTGCAAAGCTAGCACAAGATTTGTCATTTTCATCGCACTTCTATCAGGCCCTTGCCATTTTTCTCTCCGATCGCTTACGCAGCACCGTCAGTCGCTTGGGCTATCAAAAGGAAACCCCAGCCTCACCTCAGACACAAGCTCTGCCAGCCGAAGAAAATCACTATCTAGAGGATAGTTTAAGACTGGCTGAAGCCAGACTAGACTGGATGTTGAATCGCCTGAAAGGACGCTAATTAAATGGAATTTCCTTTATCACGGCAGCGTTTCTATCAAGAAATTCATCAATCTGACAACACCATTGATCTGGCAAAAGCTGCTTTATTTTTCGCCCAAGAGGAATACCCAAATCTGGATCCCGATGACTATTTAAATGCTCTGGATACGATGGCAGACGAAGTTGAGGAACGATTGCCATCAACCCGCTATCCTTTGCGCGTCATTCAAACTATCAATGACTATCTCTACAAAGATTTAGGATTTAATGGCAACCTGGAAGACTATTACGATCCTCGGAACAGTTATCTCAATCAAGTCATTGATCGCCGAGTTGGTATTCCCATTACGCTCTCGCTGGTCTATCTTGAGATTGCTCGTCGGCTTGACTTTCCGATGGCCGGTGTGGGAATGCCAGGGCATTTCTTGATTCGTCCTGTGGCAGAAGAGATGGAAGTGTTTGTAGACCCGTTTCACGGGGGAGAAATTCTCTTTTCAGAAGATTGTCAAGAACGATTCAGTCAGGTTCATGGAAAAACGATTCGCTTTGACGTCAACTTTTTAGAACCCGTCACCCCACGCCGCTTTTTAGGTCGAATGTTGACAAACTTAAAGGTGATCTACCTGAATCGAGGGGAGTGGTCAAAAGCGTTAGCCGTGATTGAACGTCTGTTATTGGTCTTTCCAGAAGCCCCCGTTGAACAACGCGATCGCGGCATTTTGTATTACCAGATGGGGCGATGGGTCGAAGCCACTCAGGATTTAGAGAACTATTTAATCAGTGCTCCGATGGCTGAGGACGCTGCGATCGTGAAGCAACTGTTGAAACGGATGACAGAGACTTAGAGATAATCCATCTGCTATAGCCTCTATCATTCGTAACCTCGGATGAATGACCGCTAAGGGAGTTGCAAGAAAATCTTGTACCACCGGGCTTCGACTTCGCTCAGCCCTCCCAATCTGCGAGTTGAGCGGGGCCAAAACTTGCGTCATAGGTATTTTTTGGTTTGCCCGTCCCTAACCACTTCCTAAATCATGCGATATGCAACTTAGTGGTCTAGATCCCCGATTGCTCGTTCAGCATCCTCAAAGAAGTCTGATTTGCGTCACCGCAACCGGGGATCTGGGGAAAGTCGCACACGGGGTTAATCTTTAAAGAGAGTCTGATTCACATTGCCCAAAACCAGGGGATCTTGGAAAAGTCGCATATGGGTTTAACTCTCTTAAGATATTGCCTGCTAAAAAGGGTTAAGTTCTCCCGCAGAGCGTTCTAGAATTCAAGGAACTTAATTAGTTCGTGAAATTCTAATCATGCCATTATTGATTAGTTCTCACGACTTACTGGCTTGATGACCATGATTGACCTCAAACGTGCCATCTTAAAGCATCGAAGGTTTAGCTTACAAAGCGTGTTAGTAGTGCCTTTTGTGTTGCAAATTGTGACTGCTGTGGGGTTGGTAGGGTGGTTGTCATTTTTGAGTGGGCAGAGAGCCGTCAGTGAGGTGGCGACCTCCTTGCAAACCGAACTGGCATTTCGCATTCAACGAGAGCTACAAGGCTATTTTGAAAGCCCCCACTCGCTCAACCGCTTGAATGCTGTGGCATTTGTGCAAGGAGACATTGACTTTGACAATGCTCAAAACCTGGCTCAATTTTTTCAGCAGGTCAAGATTTCTCCCTATGTCGATGCCGTCTATTGTGGCACCCAACGAGAAGGCACATTTCTCGGTGTAACGCGTGTGTTTAACGAAGCTGATTTTCAGATCATGCTGAGAAACGACGCAACCGGAGGGCGCATGAATCTCTATAGTGTGGACAATCTGGGCAACCGTCGATTTTTTGTGGAGGCGTTGGGTAAATATGATGCCCGCATTCGCCCCTGGTATAAGGCTGCCGTTCAAGCTGAGCGTCCTGTTTGGAGTCCGGTCTACCTTGATTTTACAACCCAGTTGCCGACAATTACAGCGAGCCAACCCGTGTATGGAGAGTCAGGTGGGCAATTGTTAGGAGTGTGTGCCACTGATGTTATTTTGCCGAAAGATTTTCGCAATTTTTTGATTAACCTCTCCATTGGGCGATCGGGTCAGGCGTTTGTGATTGAGCGATCGGGAGCGATCTTATCCAGTTCTACGGATGAGTCGTTGATTTCGGGGGAAGGTGAAAACGCCAAGCTGTTGCAGGCAACTGAGAGCAGTGAACCTCTGATTCGAGAGACGGCTCGCCAGTTGCAGAGCCAGTTTGGTAGTTTTACTCAAATTCAGCGATCGCTCCAGACAGAGTTTATTCTTAATCGGCAACGACAATTTGTGCAGGTGTTGCCGTTTCAAGATGGGCGTGGCATTGATTGGTTGATTGTGGTGGTGGTGCCTGAATCAGATTTTATGGGGCAGATTCAAGCCAATACCCGCAATAGCATTTTGCTTTGTGCGGCGGCCTTGGTAGGGGCGATCGCTCTGGGCATCTTTACCTCACACAAGATCTCACAACCCCTGCTCCAGGTCGCTCAAGCCTCTGAAGAAATTGCGGATGGCAATCTTGATCAACATCTCAAATCCAGTCAGATCAAAGAAATTGAACGGCTCTCGAATGCTTTTAACAGCATGTCGGGGCAACTCAAGGATTCCTTTACAGCGTTGGAAGCCAAGAATGAGGAATTGCGGATTGCCGAAGAAAACTACCGCAGTATTTTTCAAAATGCTTTAGAAGGAATTTTTCAAGCGAGTCCAGAGGGATATTTTATCAACGTCAATCCAGCGATGGCTCGACTATATGGCTATGACACCTCAGAGGAGATGTTGAGTGCTTTGATCAATCGAGGCACCCAAGTCTATGTTGACCCTGCCAGTCAGATTGAATTTAAGCGTCAGTTAGAAGAACAGGGCGAGGTCAAACATTTTGCCTACCAGATTTATCGCAAAGACGGTGCTATTATCTGGCTCGAAGAAAACACCCGTGTTGTGCGAGCAAACGATGGCAAGTTGCTCTACTTTGAGGGCATTGTTGAAGATGTGACCGCTCGCAAGCGTGAAGAAGAACTGTTGAAACGCACCATCGAAGAATTGAGAATTGAAATTGATCAGAAAAAACTAGAGCAGGAAGTGGCTCAAATTACGGAAAGTGAGTATTTCAAAAAATTGCAGGATGAAGTCTCGCATCGTCATAGCGATGAGACATAGAGGAACTCTATCAGAGTGCCCCAGTTAACTCCAGTTAGCTCATTGCACATCGCTGCCGTGACTGCGAGGATCGGCGTTACGAGATGGAGAGACCGCAGGGGCTTCAACCTTAGAGAATTGCCCGTTGGTTTGCACATAGGGGAGAGCGGCATTCGTAGCCAGAGCATCTAAGTTGGCTGCCATGATGGTGCGGGGTTGCTCACCAATTGTGCTGGCGATCGCCTCTCCTGCTCCGGTGATAAAGACGAAATGGGGAATGCCATCCACCCGATAGCGCAGCATTTCGGGGAGCCATTTGCTGTTGTCAACGTTAAGCATGACAAAGTTGACGCGATCGCCATACTCTTCTTTAAGGCTGTTCATGTCTCCTGCCATTGCCTGACAACTGGTGCACCAATCGGCATAAAACTCGATCAAAGAAGGCTTGCCATTGGTAGTTGCCACCTCTAGGGGAATAGCGGTATCTGCCATCGCACTCAAGGAGGCAGACCCGGTTTCGGTACGTAGACCCAGAAAAATCGCTGTACTGAGAACCACTGCCACAAATACAATCAACAAATTCCGAATGCGAGTTGCCAAGTCAGAATTAGGCATTGCATCAGGTATTGGGGCAGGGTCATGAAGTTTTTCAGACATAACAAGAATCTGGGCTGAACGATACACTGGAAGGGACTGAAACAGCAAGGTGGGATGGGCTTGCCTGACTGTTATTCTTAGTCTACCGATTCTCTATGGCTTTAGCTTGTGAAACGGCGAGTTACCCTGACCTTTCCTAAACGTGCAGTGCACATGCCAGTTACTTATCGATTGGCAAAAGACTTCAACATCGCGGCCAATATCATTCGGGCACAAGTAGCCCCTAACCAAATTGGCACCTTGGTGGTTGAGCTGTCGGGCGATATTGATCAACTGGACGCTGCTCTAGATTGGCTGCGAACCCAAGATATTGGTGTTTCTACCGCAAGCCGTGAGATTTTGATTGATGAAGAGGTATGCGTTCACTGTGGCTTGTGTACAGGCATTTGCCCCACTGAAGCCTTAAATCTAGATCCTCAAACCTTTCGGCTCAACTTCACGCGATCGCGCTGCATCGTCTGTGAGCAGTGTGTGCCGGTTTGCCCAGTACAAGCGATTTCTGTCAATTTGTGATCACGGCTTGCCCTGGGGCAGTGGTGAAAACTCCATGCGATAGCGATAGAGCGCAACGGGGCGATCGCCTGCCTTAAAGAAATTTGGGTCTTGCGGAGATAAATAGATGGCCGTGACTTGATCAGCAGCGATCGCCGGATCAGACCCAACGTTGCGATGATAGGCCGTTGTCGTCTCCACCTGATTGAAATAGAGTTGTGGGGCTCCTCGAAACTCTTGCAGAAATACTTCAGTCGTTAAGAAATCGTTGGGAGTGGGAGCTTCTGTGGCACGAGCCGCAATCGTTGAAATGAATTGGAGATTGTCTTTCAATCGCGTGATTTGGCGATTGGGATTGGTGGGATCAACCCGCACTGAAACCACTGATTCATTGCCCAAATATGCTTTTGCTAAACTCAACCCGTTAAAGGCGCGATCGGAGACGATTGGTGGCCTTGCTTGAGGTAAGACAGATGGCATCGATAGGATAGAAGGGTTGGATGGGTAGAGCGATCGCGCCTCTACAAATCGAGCTTGAAAAGGGACAGGCTGATTCAGGTATTGCCGATTGCCCTCAAAACCAGGGGTCGTCAGGTCTGGAATCGGAGCCACCAGATCGACCAGGGTTGTCGTAGCGAGCCACTCTCCAGCAAACCAATCGGGATAGGCTAGATCTCCTTTAGCCGCTTGAACGGCAGGCTTTGTTTGCCAATCTGGAAACTGAGCGAGGCGATCGGCCAATTCTCCTGCCTGAGTTGGGCTACTCCACATCAGCCACAGCACTAGGCTGATCAGCCACAACCAACCCCATTGCATTTGCCGCGTCATAGCGTCTCTAGAGGAACAGGTTGCCAGGTTTCGCCATACTGTTCTTTTAAGGCGTGCCATGCCTCGACTTGCCCCGGTGCATATTCTCCGGGTTTGCCCCATTGCAAAAACAGGCTCATAGCGGGTTCTGAGGTCTCATCTAATAAACGAATGGCATAGGTCGTAAAGTTGCCTCGCTTGGCTTCCCCCGTTTCAAATTTCACCTGAGTAATTCTGTCCATATTCAGGTGAAATTCAAACCCCTCTTGATGCATATTGGCGTATTTGCCTTTGGGCAGCTCTGCATAAAATAATTTTTCGATCGCCCCCTTCACTTCTAAAACAGCAGCACTACTGGTGACGATCATTCGCAAAGTGCCAAGGGTGTGACAGGCTTCTAAAAACTCTTTTAATGTGGCAGTCATGATGATGTGGGGCTTTAACAAATCAATGTTTTCCCATCTAGTGTCGCATACAAACCATAAGGGCAAACAATAGGGGCACGACAGCCAGTGCCCCTATTGGTGTCATCATGTTTTCCCCCAAACATGATGAGTCTTGAGTAGTCTTGCGAAGACTACAGGATGATCAGACTGGGAGTTGACCTCGGCGTTATCGAGAGGTGTATTCCATTTCCCGTTCAAGTTCATTAATCAAGGCTTGATCCCCTTTGGCTCTGGCAACTTCAAGGCGGTGTTGTAAGCGACGGTGAATGTTGTCGCGATGTTTGCCTGCAATCTCTCGTTGCAAGTTAAGTCGAGAAGCAGCTACCGAGCGATAGGTAAGCCCTGTTGGGCTTGGAGTGACGGGTGCTGTTGGGGTAACAACTGGGGTTAGAACTGCGATCGGAGCCGCAACAGACTCGATCGCCCCAGTCGATGTTTTGTGGTAAGCCACTCCCCGATATTGATAGTCTCCCGGGGGTTGGGGCACAGGAATGTGTCTGGGGTAAGCAAATTGAAACGCTTGGCCCCGATAGTGACCTGTAATGCCAGTTTCAGTCATGTCAACGGGAGTTGGCTCATAGTCATAGGCCGCACCCCGGTATGTCAGTTTCATATAGTTTTCTCCACCCTAAAGATGATTTAAGTTGTCAGCGACATGCGGCTAGAGATCACACGGCTTTATATAGAGATAAAGCCATGCCATTTAGCAACCCCAGTGAGGCAAAGGTATGCGATCGCCCGTTAAAAAAGTAGCCTCAGCAAAAATGGCAGAAATAAAAGAACATTTCATTCCTATTTCTGTATCGTATTTTACTGTTTCTTGTTTTTCTTGACAATTGACAAAAATTAATAGTCTGGTGACTGTTCCACCCACTCCGGCACATATCGCCACGCCGTGCGAAGTTCAGAGTCTAGATTTTTATAATTGGGTTCTTTTTCTTCTACCAGTGCCCAAAATGCCGAGGAATGGTTGAGGTGGATGGTATGACACAACTCGTGAATCAAGACATAGCGGACGAGATGGGGTGGCAGGAATAACAGTTTGTAGTTGAGGCTAATCGATTTTTTGTTAGAACAGCTTGCCCATCGAGTTTTTTGCCCCCTCACTGAAGCGGTTGAGAAAGGCAATCTAATCTGGTCACTCACCTGCTCTAACCAGGGCACTAAATGAAGATGAGCTTTGCGGTGCAGCCAACGCCGCAGGACTTGCTGACACAAATCAAGGTGCTGAATTGGTCCTTGCAACACAAGCTGATGGGTGGTGCGAAGCAGTTCCCCTTTAGGGGCGATCGCCAACACCACTTTGAGGTGAGGCTCTGAGGTGGGTCGGTAGGTCACAGTCCACTCTTCAGGAAGCGATCGCAAGGAAATGACCTGAGGCATCGCGTCACCTGGCTCAGTCCGCATACCCTGCCGTTCTGCTTCAATGCGTTGAATGGTTTTGGCGATCCAATCGCGCCGCCGCTGCACGATATCGGGAATATGACGTTGATCAAACCCTTTTGGCACGACCACTTCTACATCGCCTGAATGGGAGACTTTGATGCAGACGTGTTTTGCTTTGGGGCTGACTCGAACTCGATAGTCCGCTTTAACAATGGATTTGGTCTGAGGATGTTTCACAGAATCAAGCTTTCAAGAGAGTTAGAGCAGCTCACCAGGGATGAGCCAGTTGCCTACTAAATATAGTACATTTGTACCATGCAAAAATGTACTCCTTAGAGACTCTGGGTAATGAAATCTAACAGAATCTGCTGATGCGGTTTACCCAAAGGGCGAACTTGATTGGCTTTGACAGAGTAGCGATCGCCTCGTTGGATATCCTCTACTGACAATAACCCTAAATCCCAGCCCTCATGTAATTGCAGTGTATCTACTGCCACTGCCAATGGCGCAACATAAACATGACGAATGACTTGAGGATCTGCATCATACGTTTTGAATTTTGCCAGATGAGGTGGGGTGTATTCAATTTCTTCGGCTAACTCACGCCACATCGCTTCTTCTGGAGATTCACCGGGATCAAGATGCCCCCCAAAAAATCCCCAATGTCCCGGATAGATGATCCCCGGAATGTTGTCCCGCAGTTGCATCAAAAACTGGTTGTCTTGGTGCAAGATGGCGATCGCTACTTCTATTGGATGAGTCTGCATGATCAAGATAGTAGGGGTTAGGTTAGTGATCAACCGTCCATCGTTAATCGTTAATGGTTAATCGTGAGTCGTCAAGCATAAATCGTTAACCTTTGAGACATGGCTCTTACCCTTTCACCGGTTTACTCCCCTCTCCCTTCTTCTATCCAGCGGTTTTGTTCTTCGATATACACCTCTCCTTGCTCTTGCCCAGCCAGGGGAATGCTCTGAAAGCGGATTTGTCCTTGAATGGCGATCGTATCGCCTGATTGAGGAATTGGCTGGGTGGTAAAGACCCAAATGCTGCCAGTGGGATCACTCAATTGGTAAACTTGAGCTTCGATTAGAGGAACGCGATCGCCCACCCGTCCTCGTAGGTAGACCACAGAATTAACGGTTGGGTTACTCTGTAAATCTTGTATTTGTCTGACGCTTCCAGGTAGTTGTAACCCCAGCACCCCCAAATCAAGCTGACTACAGCCGCATATTCCTATCACAACCAGTAGCTGACTGAATTGCCAAAATTTATCTTTTACCATTACACTCCTAAGCTTGCTTTAATAATGTTTTGTATTTCTTTGTTTACGGGTTACTGCTAACTTCTGTTCTGACTGGGGCTATAACGTCCCAGAAATTAGCAGTTTTAGTCGTTTAACCTGCTATTTGATTGGGCATCTTTGTAATCTAAATCTACTAACGGCTTAGCCGTTTTTCCCGGAACTGAGGTTGACTCTGACATGGCTGATATTCTCGATGGCAAAGGACTTGCCCAAAAAATCCAGGCTGATCTACTAGAGCAGGTGCAAATCCTACAACCCAAGATAGCTCGTCCTCCCGGTTTAGCAGTGCTGATGGTGGGCGATAATCCTGCTAGCGTTGCCTACGTGAGAAATAAGGAGCGTGCCTGTGCCAGGGTTGGGATTGCCTCTTTTGGCCAGCATTTTCCTACGATGACGAGTGCGGCTGAGCTAGAGCAAGCCATTTCCGATCTCAATCACAATGACAACGTAGATGGCATTCTGGTGCAATTGCCCCTCCCTGACCATTTAGATGCCTCAGCCCTGCTCAATCGAATTGATCCAGATAAGGATGCGGATGGGCTGCACCCGTTGAATATGGGGCGGTTGTTGCGTGGCGAACCAGGACTCCAGAGCTGCACTCCTGCTGGTGTTATGCGCCTTTTAAAGGAATATCAGATTGAGACAAAAGGCAAACATGCTGTGATTATTGGACGCAGTAGTTTGGTGGGTAAGCCATTGGCAATGATGTTGTTGGCCGCTGATGCAACGGTGACGATCGCCCATTCTCGCACGACTGATTTAAGCGGCATGGCTCGCACTGCTGATATTTTGGTGGCAGCGGCGGGTCGTCCGGGGTTGGTGACCGCAGAGATGGTGAAACCTGGCGCGACGGTGATTGATGTGGGTACCAATCGCATCAAAGATGAACAGGGCGATTCTCCTGATGGAGAAACTGCGTCGCATCGCCTTGTAGGAGACGTAGATTTTAAGTCTGTCAAAGAGGTGGCTCAGTGGCTGACCCCGGTTCCGGGTGGGGTAGGCCCCATGACTGTAACTATGCTGTTACACAATACAGTGTGGAGTTATCGTCAACGGCTGTAGCAGACATGCGATTATGGAAGCTTAGTAACGTGATTTGCGGCAACCAGTCGGTGTTAACCTAAAGCGCAGCGTTTGAAACAGTGGTGAGGATATGACGAGTTCACAGCATCAAGGAACAGTGATAACAGACTCAATCTCTTTGGCGTCAACCTTTGACCTGTCAACCTATCTTGCTCAACGGCAAGCGACAGTAGAGTCAGCTTTAGATCAGTCTATTGCGATCGTCTATCCTGACAAAATTTATGAGTCGATGCGCTATTCCTTGCTGGCAGGTGGCAAGAGGTTACGCCCAATCTTGTGTCTGGCAACCTGTGAGTTAGTGGGTGGCACAACTGAAATGGCATTGCCAACGGCCTGCGCGTTGGAGATGATTCACACCATGTCATTGATTCATGACGATTTGCCCGCGATGGATAACGATGACTACCGTCGGGGTAAACTCACCAATCACAAAGTGTATGGCGACGATATTGCAATTTTGGCAGGCGATGGATTGCTAGCCTATGCCTTTGAATTCATCGCCGTTCAAACTCGCGGCGTGCCTGCCGATCGCGTTTTGAAAGTGATTGCTCATTTGGGTAAAGCGGTGGGTGCCGCAGGATTGGTCGGCGGTCAGGTGGTAGACCTGGAATCTGAGGGCAATCCCAACGTATCGCTGGAAACACTCAACTTTATTCACCGCCATAAAACGGGGGCACTCTTAGAAGCCTCGGTGGTCTGTGGAGCGATCTTAGCGGGGGCATCAGAGCTAGATCAACAGCGTCTGTCTGCCTATGCTCAAGATATTGGGCTTGCCTTCCAGATTGTGGACGATGTGCTAGATATTACGGCAACTCAAGAACAACTCGGGAAGACGGCGGGGAAAGACCTGCAAGCTCAAAAAGCCACCTATCCTAGCTTTTGGGGAATTGATGAATCAAAACGTCAGGCAAATCAGTTAGTGACCAATGCAAAAGCGCAACTAGAGGGGTTTGGAGAGAAGGCTCTCCCACTCATGGCGATCGCTGACTTTATTACCGTTCGCACTCATTAGACACAAACAACTCCTATGCAGGACATTAGCCATATCCTCGACAACCATGTCCTTTTGGTTGCATTAATTGCCTGTCTCGTTGCTCAGGTGCTTAAACTGGTTGTTGAGTTGATCCGTCACGGCAAAATCAACTTTCGCACTCTGGTTGAGACTGGAGGAATGCCCAGTGCTCACTCTGCGTTGGTGACGGCCCTAGCGTTTGGGGTGGGGCAAACGGTGGGTTGGGAAACCTCAGAATTTGCGATCGCCATCATTTTTGCAGTGATTGTGATGTATGACGCAGCAGGAGTGCGGCAAGCGGCAGGTAAGCAAGCCCGACTGCTCAACCAAATCGTAGATGAACTGTTTCACGATAGCTCAATCAACGAAGATCGCCTTAAAGAGTTGCTGGGACATACCCCAGTTCAGGTTTTTGCGGGGTCATTGTTAGGTGCAGCCATTTCCTGGTTGGCTAGCCCGGCTTATTAAATGCCATTACTTCAGGTTGAGAGTCCTCCTCTAACTCGATTGCCAAGCGGCTTCAAAGAAATCACGTTCACACTCCATCGCATAGCGGTAGGTAGATTGGGCTAGCGCACTGGAAACCGTGTATCGATCGGTCAGTTGAGCTAACTGCTGCACTAACGGCTCAAACGCTGCACTGCTGTAGGTGCGAATCCAATCTGTATACGAGTGGTTAGGAATCGTGGGTTGTGCTAACTGTTGCCCCAAAAAGGCATAGAGACGCATGCAGGGTAACATCGCGACCGTTGTTACTCCTACGTCTTGGCTCCAGGCGATCGCCAACAAAAAGTCGGTATAGCGGCGCGTTACGACTCCCGGAGTGACATCTTGAATCTTTACCCCCCATTGATCGGCGTAGCCTTTGTGCAGACGCAACTCCTGCAACACCCCTGATGCTAACTGGTGGAAGACACCAAACCCCTCCCAATCGGGGGCTTTAGCCGCAGCAATGCTATAGGCACGGGCAAAGGCTTCTAGAAAAAAGGCATCTTGCCCCACGTAATAGGCAAATTTTTCTCGTGCCAGCGTGCCATCACCCATCCCCTGGACAAATGCCGTTTTGAGAGAGGCGATCGCCAAATCATGATTGGCTTGCCACAGATCTTCTGCGATCGACATTCTGAACCTCATGAGATCCTATAAAGCACTAGATCCCCGGAATCTTAAGATTCCGGGGATCTAAAGATTGTGGAAACTAAGACTAGTTGGAAGCAGCCGCAGCAGCAGGTACAGCACCCACCAACCGCTCATAAGCATCCCGCATCTTTAACCCCACTAACACCTGGAACAAACCACTGCCGTTGTTAGAACCGGGATATTCACGGTGCTTTAACAGCAATTCAGTCATCTCACCATAGTATTTGGTGGACGTGTTGCTCAAGTGGCTCTCGATGTAGATCAATTCTTCAAGCTTATCGAACTGACCATCTACTTCTAGCATTGACACGCTATTGCCCATGTAGGCATCAGGGCCATAGAACATGCGGATACCAGGCCACGAGCAGGTCAACTTGCGACCGCAAGGAATCCAGTCAATCGTGGAGCCTTCGTCAAACAGGTAAACAGGCTCAAACCCTTCGATCCCATCTTTTTGGATCAAACGAACCCGCAGCACCTTGCGCTCTTTGTCGTCTTTGATCAGCTTAGTCGGCAAAATTTGAATCACCACATCAGCGTGTTGCTTTTGTGGGTCGATGTATGCCATGAAGTCAGGACGACGCGCATTGATAGAGGCAAGCACGTCTTCATAGGTGTGACCCCGTTCTGCCATATCACGCTGAATCTTCCAGGCAATTTTGACCTCATCATCAATGTCGAGGTAAACGCTAAAGTCAAGGAGCGATCGCACCCGCTCATCAAACATGGGATGCAAGCCTTCAATCACGACAATCCGGTTAGGATAGACCTTTTCAGGGGGGTCAATCATTCCGGTTTCGTGGTTGTAGATCGGCTTATCGATCACATTTCCTTCTTTAAGTGCTTTGATCTGCTCATACATCAAATCAAAGTTATTTGCTTGAGGGTTTAGGGCTGTTACACCCGCTAACTTACGTCCTTTGCGATCCAGACTGTGGTAATCGTCTAGGCAAATCACCGTCATCAACTCTTCCCCAAACAAATCTGCCAAACGACGTAAGAATGTTGATTTACCGCATCCGGAATCTCCGGCAACACCAATTAGAACCACACGATCTGGCTGACTGGTCATAGCTTCCCTCTAAAACAAATAAAACAACTTGCTGAACCAACTCCTGATTAAATCGACCTCAGACCTTGAGGTCATAAGAAGTAACGTGCACAAGTACGGTTAGAGAACCTTGTACACCCTTCTTTAAATCTTAAGACTTGACTCGCTGAACCCAGCATCGGCAAGCCAGTAACAAAACCCTCAATCACCGTTGCGATCACGAGGGTTTAAAACTTTATTGGTAGGTATTTACTACTAACCAATATCGTAAATCTTACCAGAATGCGATCCCCCGCAACAAGGTTAAAACCTGAACCGGAAAATCAATATTGCCTAATAACTATGCTAAAGGCAATGGGGCATTTAAAAAAGATGAAATTGATCCGAGATTGACATTCTTTTGTTAAATGGCTGGCTATCCTAAAGCGGGAGTAACCGTTAGATTTCTCTACGATTGCTATCTTTAGTCGCAGACGTCGCTAATGCTACGCTATTACAGGTCAGGACTATATATCTGCGGATAAGCTCCGTCAATGGGACTGACATGCGGTGAAAAAGCACAAAATCATACCTGTGCTTATTTTGGGTCAAGGGAGTTACTGATTTAGAAAATGTACAATCAAAGCGCAGCAGGTGGGTCTGCAAATTCCCCCTCTGGTAGCCGTCTCTTTATTTATGAAGTTGAAGGGCTACGCCAGAATCAAGCAACTGACAATATGGAATATCCGATTCGGCGCAGCGGCAGCGTGTTTATCACTGTGCCCTACTCCCGCATGAATCAGGAAATGCAACGAATTACTCGGATGGGGGGCAAAATTGTCAGTATCCGCCCCATAACTGCTGAAAGCGTAGCAAATGGCACAGTAGCGACGTCAGATGCTCAACCAGAACAAACGAAACCAGCAGAGAAAAAGCCCATGACTCAAGCAAAAGCTAAGTCCGCTGATATCCCAGTCAACATTTACCGTCCGAATGCCCCATTCGTCGGTAAGTGCCTCTCAAATGAGCCTTTGGTTCAGGAAGGTGGGATTGGCATCGTCCAACACTTAACGTTTGATATCTCCGCTGGAGACTTGCGTTACCTGGAAGGTCAAAGTATTGGCATTATTCCAGAAGGCACCGATGACAAGGGTAAACCTCACAAACTTCGTCTCTATTCGATCGCCTCGACTCGTCATGGTGATGCGGTAGATGACAAAACTATTTCATTGTGTGTTCGTCAGCTTGAATACAAGCACCCTGAAACCAATGAGACTGTGTATGGTGTTTGCTCAACCTACCTGTGTCATCTCCCCGTTGGGGCGGATATCAAAATCACTGGGCCTGTTGGCAAAGAAATGCTCTTGCCTAGTGACCCCGATGCAAAAATCATTATGTTGGCAACCGGAACAGGCATTGCGCCTTTCCGAGCTTATCTCTGGCGTATGTTTAAAGATGCTGAGAGACAAGCCAACCCTGATTATCAGTTCAAAGGGTTTGCCTGGTTAATCTTTGGTATCCCTACTACTCCTAACATCCTCTATAAAGAAGAGTTAGAAGAACTGCAAGCCAAATATCCAGATAACCTCCGACTCACCTATGCCATTAGTCGTGAGCAGCAGAATGCAGAGGGTGGCAGAATGTATATTCAGCACCGAGTTGCAGAACACGCTGACGAGATCTGGAATCTGGTCAAAGAAGAGAAAACCCATACTTACATCTGTGGTTTGAAAGGGATGGAAGATGGGATTGATGAGGCAATGACCAACGCGGCGGCTAAAGAGGGGATCAAGTGGAAGGAATATCAGCGATCGATTAAAGAACGCTGGCACGTTGAAACCTACTAGATTTCACTACCCTATCTGTGAATGTTAGTAGCTCCCCGACTTCTTCAAGAAGTTGGGGAGCTTTGTTAAGGAGAGGCATCATTCAACCTTCGTTTCCTACTTAATTTCCTAAGGTTCCATCTTCTCGTTATAATCGCCGTAATGTAAACTGAGAAATTAATATAAAACTTTACAAATCTAGCTACCTGTTTCAGGGATAGAAACTATGGCACTCGAATCTACAAAACAAGCCTTACTGATTAATTTTTTAAAGAATGAATTAGCTGTCCCCGCTGCGGCGATCGCTATGGGGCTACGACACCAAGATGCCGAGTCAAATCTTTTGCCGATGGTGCTTTGGCAATATGGACTGATTACCTTAGAGCAATTGAATCAAGTGTTTGATTGGATGGAGACGGTCTAGAAGTCTGAAAGGATGAAGGATAAAAAATCAAGGATAAAAAAGCGGTAAGCGATCTCTGCGGGATACCTGCGAGAGGGCGTTTATTCCGTCATCTTGTTATCTTTTCAGCCTTTAGCCTTTAGCCTTTCCCTTCCTCTCCCTTGTCCGGTTATCAACACCCAGCGATCGCCTAAAATGTCCAACCCAATCAGGGTGAGCATTCTAAAATGGTTGATGAGAGGAATTTACAAACCGTAGCTCTTCTCAGTATTTAGTGATTCTCTGGTCTTAGCGAGACTCCTAGATGCGACTGTTAACTTAAATTTGTGAAGCGTCTCATAAAAGGGAGCATTAAATAAAAATGCCGATTAAAGAACAGCCCAAGCCCCCTCGCTCTCGCGTCATTGGCAACATCCTGTTGCTGGTGTCTGGCTTATTTTTGTTGGCGAATATTGTCTTACCCCTATTTTTGGGGCCTCAGATTCCTCAAGTTCCTTACAGCTTGTTTATCCATCAAGTTCAGGAAGGTGAGGTTTCACGGGTGTCAGTGGGTCAAGAACAAATTCGCTATCAACTCAAGCCAGATGCAGAACAGCCCGATCAGGTTTTAGCCACAACGCCAATTTTTGATCTCGAATTGCCGAAACTGTTAGAGGCAAAAGGCGTTGAGTTTGCAGCCGCTCCACCTGCAAAAAATGGTTGGTTTACAAGCTTACTAGGTTGGGTGATTCCACCGCTTATTTTTGTGGCAATCTGGCAGTTTTTTATTAATCGCGGTTCAGGTGGACAGCAAGGCGTTCTGTCGATTGGCAAGAGTCGTGCCAAGGTCTATGTCGAGGGTGATGCTAACAAAATCACTTTTGCTGATGTGGCTGGGGTTGAAGAAGCCAAACTAGAACTGGTTGAGATCGTAGATTTTCTTAAAGAACCCAAGCGATTTACCCAAATTGGTGCTCGTATTCCTAAAGGGGTGTTGCTGGTTGGCCCTCCAGGAACCGGAAAAACCTTGCTAGCCAAGGCTGTGGCTGGAGAAGCGGGAGTTCCCTTTTTTAGTATCTCTGGGTCTGAATTTGTAGAACTGTTTGTTGGCGTTGGCTCTTCACGAGTGCGTGATTTGTTTGAGCAAGCGAAAAAGCAAGCCCCTTGCATCATCTTTATTGACGAGTTAGATGCGATTGGTAAATCACGCGCATCGAATGGGTTTTATGGTGGCAACGATGAGCGTGAACAAACGTTGAACCAGTTGCTCACTGAGATGGATGGCTTTGCTGCTGGGGATAAGACGGTGATTGTGCTGGCTGCAACAAACCGCCCTGAAACCCTTGATCCTGCTTTGTTGCGTCCGGGTCGATTTGATCGTCAAGTGTTGGTCGATCGCCCCGATCTCTCTGGAAGACTGGCTATTTTGGAGATCCATGCCAAAGAGGTCAGATTGGGCAAAGATATTGACTTAAAGGCGATCGCCACTCGGACTCCAGGGTTTGCAGGAGCGGATTTGGCGAACCTGGTGAATGAAGCGGCCCTGTTGGCAGCTCGTAATAAACGACAAGATGTGGCTCAGGCAGACTTTGCAGAGGCGATCGAACGGGTTGTGGCAGGTCTAGAGAAAAAGAGCCGTGTTCTCAATGAGAAAGAGAAAAAGATTGTTGCTTATCACGAAGTCGGACATGCTCTGGTTGGTTCAATTATGCCCGGTAGCAACAAGGTAGAGAAAATCTCTATTGTGCCCCGTGGTATGGCGGCGTTGGGCTACACTCTGCAACTGCCAACAGAAGATCGGTTTTTGTTAAGTGAAACCGAACTGCGCGGGCAAATTGCCACCATGTTAGGGGGGCGATCGGCAGAGGAAGTGGTTTTTGGCAGCATCACCACAGGTGCCTCTAATGACTTGCAACGGGCAACTGACCTGGCAGAGCGCATGGTCACCACCTATGGCATGAGCAAAGTGCTAGGACCACTAGCCTATCAACAAGGACAGCAAAATATGTTCTTGGGGGGTGAAGCCCCGAATCCTCGGCGTATGGTGAGTGCTCAAACCGCTGAGGCGATCGATCAAGAAGTCAAAGCGATCGTAGAAGAAGCTCATCAGCACGCGTTGGATATTCTCAACCACAACCGCGATTTGCTGGAGGCAATCTCGATCAAACTGTTGGAAACCGAAGTCATTGAAGGACCGGAGTTGCACAGCTTGCTTGATCAAGTCAAACCTGTCCCCCAAAACACGATGGTTGAAGTTTAAGGGATTGATTGATACTGCTTAGAGGTCGGAGTTCTTTAAGAACTCCGACCTCTTTGTATTTTTCTCTCTCAGCCAAACGCTACAAGGGCAAAACCTGTCTCCGCGTTACAGAAAGCCTGGATTGGCTTGAGTTTATAACAGCGGACTTGGTTTTGTAGTCGCGGTTTTAACCGCCAAAAACTGCTCAGATATCTTCTTAGCGTTCTGCGGTGACGACTTGAGTTGCCATCACTTGTTTGATGTGGTCTGCTAATCGAATTGCCATCGCTGCGATCGTGAGAGTGGGGTTAACTTGCCCCCCCGTTGGAAAGACAGCACTGCTGGCAATAAACAGGTTAGAGACGCCGTGCACTCGACAGTTTTCATCGACGACTCCCTGTTTGGGGTCTACATGCATGCGGGTGGTGCCCATCAGGTGATGACCGCTAGCCGCTGTCATGTAAGGCATGTCATTTTGATCTCGCTCAACTTCGAGTCGCCCAATGCCAGCTTTTTCAAACTCTTCTTTAAAGATTTCCTGTGCTCGTTTGATAGTGTGCAGGTCGATTGGGTGTTTCCAATCCCATTGCAGGTGAATTCGGGGACGACCGAGGAAATCGCACTCATCCATCAACGTGACGCGATTGTTAGGATCAGGCACTTGCTCAGCCGACAGGAAAAATTCAAAGGAGTTAAAGATCTTCTCCTTGTTTGACAGATAAGACCAACCGCCCTTATCGGCGATGGTCAGGTCAATTTTAGGGCGGGTCAGCTTGCTCCAGGCGGCATGGGCTAATTCACCAATACCCGCGATCGCCGTACCCAGGTGTTGACCTGCATTTTTAGGCAACTTACCCTGTTTGAGAGATTGGGTCAGAGTCCGAAAAGACTGCAATGACTTGGAACGATAGCCTGCCACGCGTGGATGGAAGAACCCAAACACATTCATGATGCCTTCACGACGCACCACCTCTTCGATCAAGGCTAACCGCCCCATGACTGGAGTGCCTCTGACTCGACGAATATCATACAAATTAGAGGTATTAAAGGTTGATTTGTCGTTGGGGAACAGCAGCCCACCAAAATAGCAGGGGTGATCCATAAAAAATCGCCCAACCAAGTCGTGCTCATTACCCAAGCCATTTTTTTGCACTTTGTTAGACAACAGCAGCAGGCGTGGAGTTTCAAACCCACCAGCAGCCAAAATTACAATCTTTGCCACAACACCAAATTCTCGTCCTGGAGCCGTTGCGACTCGCACCCGACTAACTGTGCTGGCAGTGTCATTCGTCTCAAGCTCCATGACATGAGCGTAGTAATACGTGGTGATGTTGCTTGCTTTCTGAACCGACTGTTTGTGATCTTGAGTAAAGGTGGTCAAGCGGATAAATTGGCACATGATCGTTTTGACGCGATCGCTGGCAAATTTCATCTGAGGGGCTTCCTCATCTGCCCAAAAGTCGGGGGTGTAGTTATAAGGGCCTAACTTACAAAAAGCCTGTGCTCGTTCATAGTAAGGGTCCATGTCGGCGCGGGTGATGGGCCAGCCACTATAGGGAATTTCAGGTCGTGCTTCAAAGTCTGTCTCGTTAAACGGGACAAACCGAGCGCCCGTTTCCTGGTTGCCGATTTGGATATGCCAGATATTAGCTGTGCCACCAAATTGACGATTGTACGTCACAGCAATCTCTGGATAGGGTTTAGAGGTTTTACCAACACTGAGGGATTGTACTTCTTCATTCCGTTCTAACCCACCGCTTTCGAGCAGGCATACTCGAAAATTTTGCTCAGCAAACTCTAATGCTAGAGCTAAGCCAGCAGGGCCAGAACCAATAATACACACATCCGTTTCAACGGTTTCGTTGGGGGCAAGCGTACGAGCGTCAATTAGCATAACGGTTATTTCAGTGGGTCAGTTAGATATTAAGGAAGCGTTGCCAGGTTGGCTGTCATGGTTTGTTTAACGTGGTCGGCTAAGCGAGCCGCTAAAGCAACGATGGTCAGTGTGGGGTTGGCATATCCAGCCCCGGTTGGAAAAACAGAACTTCCAGCGATAAAGAGATTGGCGAGGCCATGCACCTGGCAGTTTTGATCAACGACCCCCTGTTTTGGATCGGGGTGCATGCGAGTGGTGCCAATGTGGTGGTGAGTGCTGCCAAAGCGAGGGAAACCCCCTTCAATCTCATCGCGAGAATGAAACTCTCCTAACCCCTCTGCGTTGATCGCCTCTCCAAAAAGTTGTTGAAATCGGCTGATGCTGCGGAGGTCTACCTCACTCCAACGCCAGTGCAGGTGAACCAGGGGACGACCAAAGCGATCGCACGCTTGGCTGAGTGTGACCCGATTGTCAGGGTTAGGAGCTTGTTCGGCTTGGGCAATTACCTCAAAGGCTCTGAGCGATCGCCGCACATCAGGTCGTCGCGACCATCCCCCATAGCGAGGGCTGTAGACAAACTCCTGCTTTTGGGCACGTCGAGTGGCATAGGTGACAACTTCATCGAGATGGGTTAAGACGTGCTTTAGATGCTGGAGTCCATCTTTAGGAAATTGCAGCCGTTTGAGGGCAGTGGTCAATTGTCGGAAAGAGTTGACCGCTCGCGACTCATATCCCAACGGACGTGGCACGAGCATGACGCAAATGTTTAACAGTTGTTCTTGTTTGACCAGATCTGGGTTGAGCGTTAATTTACCCATCACGGGCACTCCATTGACTCGGTGCAAATCATAGAATTCTGTTGTATCAAACAACTGATGTTGTTTCGGCACAAAGACCCCAATCCGAAAACCGGGGTGATCCATAAAAAATCTGCCTACCAAGTCGTGTTGATTGCCCAACCCTGCGGGTTGAACTGCATTAGAGAGCAGCAATAAGCGGGCGTTTTCAAACCCGCCTGTTGCCAGAATGAAGATCCGTGCTTTGACTTTAAACTCATGTCCAGGGATCGCCCCGACTCGCACCTGGGTGACTGTGCTGGCCGTGTCATTGGTTTCGATTTCCAACACGTTGGCGTTGTAATAGGTTGTGACGTTTCCTGCTTGACTTAACTCTGCTTGATAATCACGCGGGAAGACGGCCTGTGGGCCAAACTGAAACACACTCGACTGGAGGCGATCGCCCTTTAACGGTAGGGGTTTTTTGCCATCGGTTTGCCACGCTTCAGCGGTATAGGTGCAGGGACCAATCTGACAGATTTGGTGTGCCCGCTCGTAATAGGGTTTTAGGTCGGCTTTACGAATTGCCCAACCGCTATAGGGAATGCCCTCGCGTGCCTCAAAATCGATGTCATCGGGAATGACATGGCGCACATTGGCCTGAGTTTCAGTGGGGTCAACTTGAATGCACCAGAGGTTTGCAGAACCACCAAATTGGCGATCGCGTCCTGCTATTAACTCGTCTGAAGGATAACGATGTTTGGGATCAATCGACCCGTCTAGCAGCGATCGCGCTTCTGGAGTGGGTTCTAGTCCTCCGCTTTCGAGCAAACAAACTTGAAACTCTTGACCTGCAAACTCTCGTGCCAGTGTGATGCCTGCGGGACCAGCCCCAACAATACAAACATCGGTTTCAATCACATCGTTGGCGAGAAGGGTGCGAGCGTCGATAAACATAGACTTGACACCGTATCAACTACTTTAGTCTGCCGAAAAAAATCGGGATTGTCTCTAAATTTCAAAGACCTTCACTCCAGGAATGGGTAGGGTTACTCCTGAAAGCGACCGAATTCTCTGCAACTATAAACCGCGTTTTCTGAGTGAGATCCGAGAAAACACAGTGTTTTACTAAATCTTCAAGGTGAGATGGCGTTTTAGAAAAGGTCAGGATAAGCAGCCGAAACTCCTTATCCTGACACACCACTTAGACAAACGAGACAACTTGAAAGCTTCTCAGCCCTGATTTTGCGGTACAGGTGCGATGAATCGCGTCCCAACCCTTAGGCGACAATGTTGAATTGACTGGCGGTCAGGGTGACATTGCCCAAGTTGGCGATCGCCACAGCGGCTCCCGCTCCAACCCCATCGGCATCAAAGCTTAAGATGCCACTACTAAAGAGGAAGTTTGCATTGGTGCCGACCGGGGTTGCACCGTTGACAAACACCCCAGTTGCAGCGGCGATCCCTTCACTTAAGCTGCTCCCAACGGCTAATCCACCGCCAAACCCAGAGGCTGAGATTTGGATAAAGTCAGAACTGGTGAAGTCAGTAATCGTGTCACCTCCTTCAGCCGCGCTGCGGTAGACAAAGGTGTCGGCTCCACCCCCACCTGTGATGCGATCGCCCCCTGCTCCGCCCGTGATGATGTTAGCTCCAGTGCCACCTACGATCGTGTCAACAAAGTTAGTGCCAATCACGTTTTCGATGCTGCTTAATGTGTCGCGATCGGTGAGGAAGTCGTACCACAAATCACCCAGTTTGTTGTAGCCACTAGAAGTGGGGTGAATGCCATCAGATCCAATATCTCCATTGGCTAAACCACCGCCAGCATTAACCCGTGCAACTTTTTTACCTTGGCTCACAAAACTGTTAACAACAGTTTGGATGTCGCTGTTATAGGTCGATCGACGCGAGTTGCGAGTGGGGTCATCGGTAATCGGTGGAATCGTAGAGACTAGAATCTGGGTGTTGGGTAGCTCTAATGTAATTTCATTCAACAGCGCAGTAAGGTCATTGGTCATCTCCGTTTGGGAGACAAAAGAACCACCGGTGTCATTGGTGCCAATCATGAGCAAAACAACATTCGACTGTTGGAATGCATCAAAATATCCAGAAGCACTAACGATGGTTCTCAATTGGTCAATGGTTCGACCCGGATAGCCTTCATGATCTTGATCGAAATTACTGCTTGGACCATTTTGTTGCGTTCCAACCAGATCAAGATTGATAAATCCATCGCTGATGTAGTTGTTGTAGAGTTCAACGCGATAAGCCCCTGGCACGGCGTTGGTGTGCTGTCCTGAGGTGATCGAGTCACCCAACGGCAAAATTGTGTTGCCATACAAGGACTTGACAACCGTGTTGGTGCTCAGGTTGGCACTGATGCCTTGAGAGAGTGCAGCATAGCTAACGGTGTCATTTCCGGTTCCCCCGGTGACGGTGTTGTTGTTGGTGCCACTGCCATTGAGAGTGTCATCGGTGCCTGACAGAGTGACTGTAAAGGTGCCTGCATTAGCAGCTGCGATCGCATTGCCATTCACATCACTCACTTGCCCAACCAGGACAGACACGGTGTAAGTACCATTATCAACGGCACTCCAGCTTCCACCGGGGGCACCAATGCGATAGGTGGCGGTACGCGGCGTGCCATTGCCCGTGGTGTTGACACTTACCAAAGTCGCTAACTGGCTAAAGCCATTGGGTCCTGTTACCTGCACATCGCCGTTGGTTAAGCTGGCAAAGGCGATCGCATCGTTGTCAGCATAGGTGACTGTAAATTGAGCATCTCCGCTGTCTGCCGCGATCGTTGGAGCCGAGAAACCACTGACTGTAGGGGCCTGTAGCTCAGTGACCACTGTAAAGGTGCCTAACGTCCCTGCCACCGCAAAGTTATTGCTGGTATCACTCACCTGGTTGGCGACTAGGGAGACCGTATAAGTTCCTATATCAGCCGTATCCCAACTGCCTCCGGGGGCGTTGATTCGATAGGTGACCGTGCGAGGTGTGCCATCGCCAGAGGGTGATACGGCTGTTAAGACCGCAGATTGGTTAAAACCACCGGGACCTGTTACCTGAACATCTCCATTACCCAAACTGGCGACACTGATGGCGTTATCATCCGCATAGGTAACGTTAAAGCTGTAGGTGGTTGTTCCTTGAGGGGTAAAGTTGGATGCTGTCAGACTGGCAGTTGGCGGCAGATCAACAGGAGGTGGGTCTTGAGTACCTGGAACGCTAACTTGAAATCCGCCCAGTCTGCCTGCTCTCACAAAATTTCGGCTCAGGTCACTCACTTGTGCCCGTTGCATTGACACCGTGTAAGCACCATTATCTGTGCTATCCCAGGTTCCTCCAGCGGCATTGATGCGATAGGTGGCAACGGCAGTGGTGCCTGCTCGATTGAGTCGGGTGCTGACTAACTGAGCCAGTTGACGAAACCCATTGACTCCGCTGACTAAAATATCTCTGGAATTGATGGTGCGTTTGTTGAGTTTGCCGCGATCGCTGTAGGTCACTCTAAACGAGTAGGTTGTGCTTGCAGTTGCGACATTCGTTACAGCGAGACGAGCACGAGGGGCGATCGCATCTCGACTGCTAGTGGTAGTAACTGCTTTGGCAGGATCAGAATTAGAACTGGAGCTAAGCCGTAAACTCAATGAGGTTGCAGTCGATTGAACGGGAGATTGCTCAAACAAGTTACTGATCCCACTACGATAGGTTGAACTATCGGGCATGGACGGCTTGATAAAAGCTGAAGAAGTTAAAGTCATAGTGCTAGAGATAGCTCCGTTCTTTGCCAAATTGAGAACTGCTGATACATAAAATGTTGGTGAAATGCAATGTCGTCATCTCAAGTGAGACCCAACTGATTGCTCAATAATGACCAACAGCTATAGTAGTCCTAAATCATTTGTGAGATGGGTAGGTTGTGAGGGGTGCGTCTCTCACAACCCATTTGGGATTGCTATAGATGATGGAGTTAAGACAATCCATTGATGCTCAACAGGTTTTATCAGGCTTTCCCATTAAAATTACTGA
>JANRJA010000119.1:0-40308 GCA_033764315.1 Oculatellaceae cyanobacterium bins.114 | reverse complement strand
TCAGTAATTTTAATGGGAAAGCCTGATAAAACCTGTTGAGCATCAATGGATTGTCTTAACTCCATCATCTATAGCAATCCCAAATGGGTTGTGAGAGACGCACCCCTCACAACCTACCCATCTCACAAATGATTTAGGACTGCTATAGTTGTTTACCGGGTTAACTGATAAATGTTTTGAAAGGTTGATTGCTTCGTTGCTCACTCACCCCGAAATAAATTTTGGGGCTAATGGCAGAATACTAGTTCCCTAAAAAAGTGCTACAGATGTCTCCTTTGATTACGCTCAGAGGACGCTGACCGAGCGCAGTCGAAGGCAGTCTGATCAATAGCTCCCATATGGAGAATTGGTTATAACTCCCGATTTAGCTTTGGGTGTGAGTGGTTGAACTGTTTAACAACAGGGTTCAAAACGCACCCAGAGATTGGAGGTGGCGCAATTTAAAAATTTATGGCAGAAAAGGGAGGCAGTGATTAGTAGAACAGCCTACAGAACGTCTGTAATCTGTTACTAGTCATCTGCCTCCGCACGTTGACCCCAACTGCTGTAGAGAGACAACTGATTGTCTCTCTACAAAACCTCAATTAGGCGACGATGTTGATTCGAGCAGCTGTCAGAGCTGGCGCACCTGTTAGAGTGGCGATCGTCACCGCGGCTTGTGCTCCTGCACCGTCTGCATCAAATCTCAATACACCACCGCTGTACAAGAAATTTGGTCCATTGCCAACAGCGGTATTGCCATTCACAAAGGTGCCTGTTGCCGATGCAGTGCCGTTTGTTAACGCTGTTCCTGCGACCAACCCTCCGCCAAAGCCAGAGGCCGAGATCTGGATAAAGTCAGTTGCAGTGAAGTCAGTGATAGTATCGCCACCTTCAGCCGTACTGCGATACACAAAGGTATCAGCACCGTTGCCACCTGATAAGTTGTCTGCACCAAGACCACCCTCGATAATGTTGGCGTTGGCATTGCCCACAATGGTGTCGATCAGGGCTGTGCCTACCACATTTTGAATGTTGCTCAGGGTGTCTTTGTCGATGATGGCACTATACCAAGCATTGCCAACTTTGGTGTGACCTGATGCTTTGAGGTTAACGCCATCTTCAATCAGGTCGCTGTTAGTTAACTGACTGCCAATGTCAACAAAGGATACGTTGTAACCTTGAGCTGTTGCATTGCCGACGATGCCCGAAATGAGTGAATTGTAATCGAGTGTTCGAGCTGTCCGAGCCAGATCATCTGCATTTTGTGCCGCTGGGCTGGGCGGCACCGCAGGAGTATCAGGAATGGGTGGAACTGCATTGGGATCTCCAGGAATGAAAGGACTACCTGGATCGGCTGGAATTGAGAATGTGTTCGTTGGCGGAATGGATGCCACTAACAATTTAGTGTCGGGTAGCTTGGTGGTAATGGCAGCGATGAGTGCCTCTAGATTTGCCTTCATTTGGAAGAGAGAGCCACCTGAGCTAGCACTGCCCGCCATTAACAAAATCACATCTGGATCCCCAGACCCAAACGATGCTCCTTGAGCGATCGCTGTTAGACCTTCCAGCGTTCCACCTTGCGAACCCCGATAAGCTTCAACCTCTTTATCAGTTAGGAGGTTATTAGGGACAGTCGTCTGCACAACGGAACCGACATAGTCGATATCTAACGCCTCTTGAGTAAATCGAGTATTAAGTTGAATCCGATATGCACCGGGATAGGTTGGGGTGGCGTTGTGTTCTCCTAATGTGATGGAGTCACCTACGGGCAAGATCCGAGCTGTGTTCAAACCACCATAAATGGGTTTAAACACTTCGTTATCAGCCAGTTTTGCAATAATGCCGTTTGCGAGTTGAGAATAGTCAACAGTGTTAGCATTGACTCCTCCTGTGACGGTGTTGTCACCGGCTGTTCCTAAAATGACGCCAAGTGCGCTGTTAGCAGGTCCCGCTGTGTTGCTTTGAGGAACAAAATCGATATAGTCAACGCGGGCTGTTTCTTGAGCACTATTGGTTCCAGGAGCAACCTGGAATCCTCGGATTTCAATCGTGGCACCAGGAGTAAGTTGAACATTGCTGACTTGACGACGAGCAAAGCCTTGTGTACTGACATTGCTGACTCCAAAGTCATTATCAAAGTCCCACTCACCTCCAGTTACGAGTGCACCATTAACCCGCACTTGCACTCTAGAAATTCCATCGTTTTCGTCAAAGTAGCCCACCACCAAGTTATAGGTTCCAGCAGGACCGCTGAAGGTAGTGGTTGCGCTCCCTGTGATGTTAGTGCCGGAGTTGCCAGCCAGACGAATCAAGCCATTGTTTGATGCAACTCCAGGGAAGAAGGGAACCCCTGTATTGACGGCTTGCTCAACAATATAGTTGGTCAGGGTCAGTGTTTCTGCCTCAACCCGGAAGGGGGCTAGACGAACCTGAAACTCGCCGATGGTGGTTTGGGCTGAGTTACCATTCAGGTCAACCACCTGTCCTGCTTGCAGTGCCACGGTGTAGGTGCCATCTTTAGCCACCGTGCCATCCCAAATGCCCCCTGGCGCATTGATGCGGTAAGTGACGTTACCTGATCCGTCTGATCTGACGAAATCAGCGAACTGGTTATATCCATTAGGCCCTGTCACCCGCACGTTACGAGAACCAAAGTTAGGGGTAATTCCAGCGGCATCGGCATAGTTAACCGTGATGTAGGAAGCCCCACTACCCAAGTTAAAGACAGGTCCTGCGGTGAGAGTTGCCGTGGGCGCGGTTGACTCAATTGTCACATCAAAGGTGCCCAGGCTGCCCACTGGAACGGCGTTGCCGACAGTGTCAGTGACCTGATTGGCTTCCATCGCGATGGTATAGGTTCCTGCATCGGGGCCATCCCAACGACCTCCTGGAGCATTGAAGCGGTAAGTTGCAACACGGGGTGTGCCGTTGCTATTAACATCAACACTTACAAATGAAGCGAGTTCGTTAAAGCCATTCGGTCCAGTAATGCGAATATCTCCTGCACCAAGGCTGGATGCATTCACAGAGTCGCTGTCAGTATAGGTAACGGTGAAGTCGTAAGTTGTTGCGCCAGTGCTGGTGATGTTGCTTGCGGTCACAGTCGCTGTAGGTGGAATCCGACCCGATTCAACGGCGAAAGTGCCCAGGTTACTTGCTGCCACACTAGCCCCTGCGTTATCACTCACCTGATTGGCGACCACAGCTATCGTGTAAGTCCCGTTATTTGCGGCAGTCCAGGATGCTCCTGGTGAATTAACCCGATACGTTGCTGTGCGAGGAGTGCCGTCACCTGCGGGGTTAACACTAACAAACTGAGCAAACTGGCTAAAACCGCCTGGTCCAGTGACTTGAATATCGCCGTTATCTAAGCTGCCAGCATTAATTGCAACGTCGTCAGAATAAGTAATGTTGAAGGTGTAGTTATTGCCACCTAAATTGCCAGTGCCTAAGACAGCCGTTGGGCTTTGGTTAGGATTAACCACATTGACTTGAAATCCACGCCCTAATGCTCCTGCTCTGACAAAGTTGCGATTGATATCGCTCACTTTATTACGAAGGACAGCAATGGTGTAGTTTCCGTTATCTCCAGAGTCCCAGGTTCCACCCGGTGCATTGATGCGGTAAGTTGCTGTAGCCCGTGTACCTGGACGATTAAAAACGGCTTTACCCACCAATGTTGCTACTTGTCTAAAGCCGTTGGGTCCAGTGACAAGTAAATTGCCAGAACGAATGGTGCGACGATTTAAACCACTACGATCGCTAAAGACCACGCGAAAAGTATGATTGGTGGCTCCTGCTGTAGTGACGGCTCCAGTGGCCAACGCAGCACGAGGAGCGATGCGATCGCGCCCTGTACCGGTGACTGCTTTTGCCGCGTCAGCACTGGATCTAAAACTAAAACCAGAAGTTAAGCTCGTTGATGTGAAGGCATCAGAGCGTTCTAAGTTACGACTCAAGTTGGCACCTGTGGCCAACTGCTCTACTGTAGTTCTAAAATTTGACGACATAATGTAAATCCACTTCTAACTCTGCACAACACGATCGAATTTTCAGAGTCAAGTTTTAGACTGCTATGAGACAGCAGCCCAAAGCCTAAAGCTGGATTGGGAACCAACGTTCAACCACCCTGAAACTGTGACTTAAATCATCCTGATTAGTACTACCTCAGAAATGAGAAGCAACCCTTGGATGAAAATTAGAATATAAACCTGAGAGAACCTAGATTGAACTCAGTTAAGACAGTGAAAACACATTGTCTACATTGAGCTATTACTCACGATCATGAGAAAAATAATCTCTGCGTAAAGTCACGCATCAGTGAGTCCTACAGTAACGAATACGCAGAAAAGAAATCTATAGGGCAAGAATTTGTTTTATGCACTCTTTATACATTTGCTATTTTTGTTACCAAATCTGTAAAGCTTAAGTAAAGTGATGGTGATCTCGGTCATATGTGCACCATCGCTTTGCAACTTGTTCGCCAACTGTTGCTTCAATCCTGCGGTTCTACTGTTAAATCAGTCCTATTTATCTTTCAGCCTCTGATCAAGAGCTTTCATGCAGTTTTTACATAGATAATCAGTTTATTCACTGGGACTTCATAGCCTATCTTTGAAGTTCTTGCTAACCTCACTGTAGATCAGTAATGATTCTGACCCCTTTGTGAGCCATGAGGTTAATCGCATGAAAGCAGTAATTTTGGCTGGAGGACTGGGAACTCGCCTGAGCGAGGAGACTACTATTAAACCAAAGCCAATGGTTGAAGTCGGTGGACAGCCCATTCTTTGGCACATCATGAAAATTTATTCTGCCCACGGAGTTAACGATTTCATTATCTGTTGTGGCTACAAAGGTTACGTCATCAAGGAGTATTTTGCGAATTACTTCTTGCGTATGTCAGATGTCACATTTGATATGCGATTTAATCAAATGAATATTCACTCTGGTTATGCTGAGCCGTGGCGCGTAACGCTGGTAGATACGGGTGAATCTACGCTCACTGGAGGCCGCTTAAAGCGGGTGCGTGAGCACATTGGCAACGAAACCTTTTGCTTTACCTACGGAGATGGTGTAAGCAATGTTGATATTACGAAATTAGTCGAATTTCACAAAACTCAAGGTGGGTTAGCCACGTTAACGGCGGTTCAACCTCCTGGTCGTTTTGGAGCCATTTCTCTAGGACAAGAGCAAACCAAAATTGAAAGCTTCCATGAAAAACCCGGTGGAGATGGAGCCTGGATTAATGGGGGCTATTTTGTGCTAGAGCCAGAGGTGATTAACTACATTGCAGATGATTCCACAATTTGGGAACAAGAGCCTCTTCAGAAGTTGGCTCATGATGGTCATCTCTCTGCCTTTAAGCACGATGGCTTTTGGCAACCTATGGATACGCTGAAGGACAAAAACTATTTAGAAGGGCTGTGGCAAGGTAATAAAGCTCCCTGGAAGGTGTGGCAGTAAGACTGAGCGGGAATAATAATGGGTGGCTCACGCCCTAGCTACTCAGGGATTTCCCTGATGTTTTACTCGAATCGTCGGGTTAACCAGTAGAGAGCCAAATTAATTCAATATTCAAATCAAGCAGGACAGCTATGTACGATTTTGCAATTATTGGTGGTGGCATTGTTGGCCTCTCCACCGGAATGGCACTGGGTCGGCGTTATCCTGATGCCAAAATTCTAGTGCTTGAAAAAGAAAGTCGCTGGGCGTTTCACCAAACTGGCAATAACAGTGGGGTGATTCACTCTGGGGTCTATTACAAACCAGGTAGCTTTAAGGCAAAGTTTTGCCGTGATGGTTGCCAGTCGATGGTGGCGTTTTGCCAGGAATACAATATTCCCCATGAAGTGTGTGGCAAGGTGATTATTGCCACTCAAGAAAAGGAGTTGCCCCTCCTCGAAAATTTGTTTCAACGGGGGCTACAAAATGGCATTCCGGTGCGCCGAATTACGGGTGAAGAGGTGTTGGAGTATGAGCCTCATGTGAGTGCGATCGCCGGGATTCATGTCGAGTCTACGGGTATCGCAGATTACAAGAAGGTCTGCCAAAAATATGCTGACTTGATTCGTGAACACGGGGGTGACCTGCGCCTCAACACCAAGGTTCTGAGAATTGTCAAAACCTCTAAAGGACAGGTGTTAGAGACAACCAATGGTGACTTTGAGACTCGCTTTGTGATCAATTGTGCAGGGCTACACAGCGATCGCGTTGCCAAACTCAACAACGTCGATCCAGAAGCCAAAATCGTCCCCTTCCGAGGAGAATATTACGAACTGGTTCCTGAAAAACGGCATTTAGTCAAGGGCCTAATTTATCCTGTTCCTAATCCCGACTTTCCATTCTTGGGGGTTCACTTTACCCGCATGATCGATGGCACCGTTCACGCGGGCCCAAATGCGGTTCTGAGTCTCAAGCGGGAAGGCTATCATAAAACCGACATTGACCTGCGTGACTTCGCAGAAGTCATGACCTATCCCGGATTTTGGAAATTAGCGGCGAAACATTATGACGAGGGCTTCAAGGAGATTGTTCGCTCCTTTAGTAAAGCGGCATTCGTTCAAAGCTTGCAGCGTTTAATTCCGGAAGTCCGTTCTGAAGATGTGATTCCAACTCACGCTGGAGTGCGGGCACAAGCACTGATGAACGATGGCAAATTAGTCGATGATTTCTTAATTGTTGAAGGAGAAAACTCCATCCATGTGTGTAACGCTCCCTCTCCTGCTGCCACCTCTTCGTTAGAGATTGGTAAAGCAGTTGTAGAGAAAGTTCCCGCTCCTGATCATCTAAAACCTGCATTTGTATAGGAATACCCATGAAAGTATTAGTAACTGGAACAGAAGGCTATCTTGGCTCTCTTTTTGCTCCTCTTTTAATGGAGCACGGACACGATGTGATTGGTGTTGATACAGGTTTCTATAAGGTGGGTTGGCTCTATAACGCCACCGATCGCACTCCTAAAACTCTCAACAAAGACATTCGTGAAATTGCGGTTGAAGATTTAGCAGGGGTTGATGCGATCGTTCACATGGCGGAGCTATCCAACGACCCCACTGGGCAGTTGTCTCCCACCATCACCTACGACATCAACCACAAAGGCTCTGTGCGGTTAGCAGAACTCGCCAAACAAGCGGGAGTGCCTCGCTTTGTCTATATGTCCTCTTGCAGCGTGTATGGCGTTGCAACGGAAGGGGATGTCACCGAGGAATCTGCTGTCAACCCTCAGACTGCCTACGCCGAGTGCAAAACGCTGGTGGAACGCGACGTTAAACCCATGGCAGACGACAACTTCTCGCCCACCTTCATGCGCAATGCGACTGCCTTTGGGGCTTCTCCCCGGATGCGCTTTGACATCGTGTTGAACAACTTGTCGGGTCTTGCCTGGACAACCAAAGAAATCAAAATGATCAGCGATGGCACACCCTGGCGACCCCTGGTGCATGCGCTGGATATCGCTAAAGCCTTGTTGTGTGTGTTAGAAGCACCGCGTGACATCATTCACAATCAAGTGTTTAACGTGGGTGATACGGCTAACAACTATCGCGTTAAAGAAGTTGCAGAAATCATCGCTGATGTGTTTCCAGATTGTGCTTTGAGTTTTGGCGATCAAGGGGCTGACAACCGCAGCTACCGCGTTTCGTTTGAGAAGATCAACACTCAACTACCGGGCTTTAAGTGCGATTGGAATGCTCGTCGGGGCGCAGAGCAACTCTACAAGTTGTTCCAACAGATTGACATGACCAAAGACGTGTTTGAATCAAGAGGATTCACTCGTCTGAAACAGTTGGAATACTTGATTCGCACTCAACAAATTGATAAAGACTTCTTCTGGAGCAAGCCATGATTTTTACTGAAACCAAACTCAAAGGTGCTTTTATTTTGGATCTAGAGCACCGGGAAGACAGTCGCGGTTTCTTTGCCCGCACTTTTTGTGCTAACGAGTTTGAAGCTCACGGGCTAAAGCCCACCGTGGCGCAATGCAACCTGTCATTTAACCACAAAGCAGGCACGATGCGGGGAATGCATTACCAGATTCCTCCGGCGGCAGAAACCAAGCTAGTGCGGTGTACTCGTGGTGCGATCTACGATGTCATTATTGACCTGCGACCTGACTCTCCTACCTATATGGAATACATCGGGGTAGAGTTGACCGAAGATAATCGTCGAGCACTCTATGTGCCTGAGTTGTTTGCTCATGGTTATCTGGCACTGACCGATGGCGCAGAAGTGGGTTATCAAGTGGGTGAATTTTACACTCCTGGCTATGAGCGTGGGATTCGCTATGATGACCCTGCCTTTAACATTGAGTGGCCTATGCCTGTTGCTGTGATTTCTGATAAAGATGCAGCCTGGGCACCGTTTGAACCCGCCAAAGTAGGAGTTTAATCATGTTTATTGTTGATACAGCGTTAAAAGCCCGTGCTGAAGCGGGAAATCCGGTGCGGGTCGGCATGATCGGTGCTGGCTTTATGGGACGAGGCATCTGTAATCAGATTGTCAACTCGGTTCCGGGAATGGAATTGGTGGCGATTTTCAATCGCAGCATTGATGGGGCAAAGCGTGCTTATACCGAGGCGGGTGTTGAGGATGTGCGCGAAGTCAAAACCGTTGGTGAATTAGAAGCGGCGATCGCCCAAGGCAAATATGCCGTTACCGATGATGCGATGCTGATCTGTCAGGCTGAGGGCATTGACGCGATCGTGGAAGTGACAGGCGCGATCGAGTTTGGTGCTCAGGTGGTGCTAGAGGCGATCGCCCACAAAAAGCATGTGGTCTTGATGAATGCTGAACTCGACGGCACCATTGGCCCCATCCTCAAAGTCTATGCTGACAAAGCGGGAGTTGTGCTCTCGGCGTGCGATGGCGACCAACCCGGTGTGCAGATGAACCTCTATCGGTTTGTCAAGAGCATTGGCGTTACCCCCCTGCTCTGCGGCAATATCAAAGGTCTGCAAGACCCTTACCGCAACCCCACCACCCAAGAGGGTTTCGCCAAACAGTGGGGACAAAAAGCCCACATGGTGACGAGTTTTGCCGATGGCACCAAGATCTCCTTTGAACAGGCGATCGTCGCTAACGCCACAGGCATGACGGTTGCCAAACGGGGCATGTATGGCTATGACTTTAACCGCCACAAAGACGAGTTAATCGAGAAGTTTAACCTCAACTACACCGGTCACATCGACGACTGCACCAAACTGTATGATGTCGATGAACTGAAGGAGTTGGGTGGCATTGTTGATTACGTCGTCGGGGTTCGTCCCGGCCCTGGGGTATATGTGTTTGGTACGCATGACGACCCCAAACAACAGCACTACCTCAACCTTTATAAGTTGGGTACTGGCCCGCTCTACAGCTTCTACACTCCCTATCACCTCTGCCACTTTGAAGTGCCCCTATCCGTTGCACGGGTGGTGCTCTTTAAGGACGCGGTGATGGCTCCGATCGCCGGACCCAAGGTAGATGTCATTACGATGGCTAAGATCGATCTCAAAGCAGGCGAAACCCTGGACGGCTTGGGCTATTACATGACCTATGGAGAGTGTGAAAAGGCTGAAATCACTCAAGCAGAGCGTTTGCTGCCCATCGGTTTAGCCGAGGGTTGCCGCCTGAAGCGGGATATCGCTAAAGATCAAGCACTCACCTATGACGACGTAGAAATTCCTGAAGGACGCTTGTGTGACAAGCTACGGGCAGAGCAAGATGCCTATTTTGGGGCAAAGGTGCCTGTCACCGTCTAGACCAGAGCTTGAGTTGCCAAGGCTTAGTACAGCTAAGCCTTGGGAAAAACTGTCTCCTGGGGGTGTCTTGTACAGCCCCTTTTTTCTTGTTCAAGCCTTCAACAGAATAGACGCAATTAATCGCGCCTCTTTCAGCCAGGATCAGTTTCCATTGCGGCTTCTAAAGAACCGTTGACGGAGGCGATCGCCCACCTGTTCGACTTCTGGTAACCGCAATTGCAGCGCACACAAGGCAAAAACAATCACCCCAACTGAGCCTGCTACAACGAGTTGAGTCAGTTGAATCAGCAACCCTTCGGTGCCTAGCAGCTTTTCACAGCCTTGCAATGTGCCCCAGCAGGCAACTCCAGCGATCGCGCTGCTGAGGGTGAGTCCAGCGGTGGGAATGAGCCACTCGCGCCACGGCAATCCATTCAAACGGCGATCGAGCAAAACCAACAACATCACCATTGAGAAGAAGTTGACACCAACGGTAGCAAAGACTAGACCCGGTGCCCCAAACGGCCCGACAAACAGATAGCAGAGCAGCGCATTAAGAAAAATGTTAATGACACTGACCTTAAACGGAGTATCGCCATCCCCTAACCCATAAAAGACGCGCACAATAACGTCCCGTCCTAAATAGAAGAACATGCCAATGCCGTAGGCGATGAGCACGGAAGTGACCAGTTGTGAGGCATCTTCGTTAAAGGCAAACCGCTCATAGACCACCCGCACAATCGGAAAGGCGAGGGTAATCATCAACGCACTCAACGGCAACATGGTTACAGCCGTTAAAATTAATCCCTGGCGAATGCGTCCTTTTAACTCCGGCCAATGTTCAGGTGCGGCTAACCGTGAAAAGATCGGCAACAAGGGAACCAGAATGACGTTGGAGATAATCCCCAATGGGGTTTGTACCAAAAGATTGGCATATCCCAGAGCCGCTGCCGCTTGAGGGATAAAGGATGCAAAAAACAGAGCCGTGTAAACGTTGATTTGCATCATCCCCGATGAGAGGGTTGCGGGTCCCATGATTTTGGTGACTTCACGAATTGCAGGTTGGTTGAAGTCAAACCGCAATCGCAACTTGCCTAACCCCGCTTTCCATTGGGCAGGCACTTGTACCAGCCATTGCAATACGGCTCCGGCTAACGTGCCCCAGGCGAGCACCAAGCCCCCCAACAGAGCATATTCAGGATTGGTGATGTTGCCACCCAGTTGTATCGCTAAAACCCCCAACCCAATCAACACCGTCACACTAGAAAACAGGGGACTAATGGAAGGAAGCCAGTAGTGGTCGGCGGCATTCAACGTGCCAAAGCCAATGCCAATCAGACCCGCTAGCAGTGCCATCGGTGACATGATGCGAAACTGCTGAATGGCGATCGCTCGAATATTTAAGCCCTCTGGCGATCGCCCCAAACCGGGTGCGACCAGATCTACTAGTGGTTCTGCAAACACAATCAGCACCACCGTGACGACCAGCAACACTGCACCCACCAGCGTAGTAATGGTTTCTACCAGGGGGGCAATGTCTTCTCTGCGGCGTTTGGCAACGACACTGACGATCGCACTGTGAAAGGGACCGTTGATGCCTCCCAGCAACACCAGCAAAAACCCTGGAATCACATAGGCATAGTTGTAGGCATCTGCGGCGGCACCTACCCCAAAAGCGGCGGCGATCGCTTGTTGACGCACTAGTCCAAAAATTTTGCTCACCAGGGTGGCGATCGCGACAATTCCGGCAATGCCAGCGAGAGAGCGAGAGGGTTTGTTTGACTCAGTCACAAATAATAAGGGATGTTGAACAGACCTTACCTATTTAAGCGTGAATTGGAAACTGAATTTGGTGGGTAATGACTAGATCAGGTGTAGATTAACGTGAGTTTGGGATAAAGATGTGGCGGTTAAAACCACTAAAACCATGACTACAAAAACAAGTGTTGCTGAACGGAGATATGAATTGCCGAGCCGCCCTCACCCTAACCCTCTCCCAACGGGGGAGGGAACCGGATTCTAGAGCCTTTCTCTTTTGCCTCGATTCGCGGACTACCTTGTACATACAAGTCCTATCAGCCTCCTAAATCCCCTAACTTTGGAGGGCTTCGAGCCTTTGCCAAGGGTCTTGCCCCCACCCAAAACACCCGAATTTGGAACCGATGCGAAGCGAGTCTTTGAGTGAATCCAAGTACTGTCTGCTAGAGGGTTTGGGGGAGGCAGTGGCGTCCCCCAATGGGGGTTTGGGGGAGACTCCCCCAATGCCTGATTGTCACATGTTTGCAACAACCCTACACCTAATTTGGAAGGAAGCAGAGATCTGTGTACACAGTAGGCTTCACGAGGAGGGAAATCATACTTGCATTCAGCAACGCCCAAAAACAAAGTCTGCGGTTGCAGATTCAAGCCAATCCAGGCTTTCTGTAGCTTGCGGAGGCAGGTTTTGGTTTTGTAGCGTTTGGCTGAGGAGTCGCCAATGCTGCTTTTTTAGACGCAATCATTATGGTTGAGATGCCACCCGCTCCAAGAGCCGAAAACGAGCGATTTCAGCGATTTCAGCGATCGCTTGCTGCATTTCTGCCTCAGTTGAGTTCAGTAAACGGCGATCAAATTCATCTAAGATGCTGGCTTTGGTGTGATGTTTGACGGCAATGATAAACGGAAACCCAAACTTGTCTTTATAAGACTGATTGAGGTGCAAAAACCGTTCATATTCATCGGCAGAGAGTTGCTTTAACCCGGCTCCAATTTGCTCTTGAACCGAGGCTTCTGCCATCTTTGCCTTGCTCCCCAGGTCGGGGTGCGCCTGAATCAAGGCTAACTGCTCGGCTAGATCGAGACTTTGCATGACTGCCACGAGTGTTTGATGGAGATGGGTGACATCAGTAAAAGGACGTTGGCTCCAGGCAACAGCGGCGATCGCGGGGGTATGTTCAAACACATCTCCGATCGCCGTAACAAAGTCGGTCTGGTTCATCTTGTTGAGATCGGGGATGGTGTATGGCATTGGTGAGAATTCTGGATTTTGGATTTTGGATTTTGAATGCTTGTGAGCATGAGTTATGGGTCATGCGGCAGGCTATAGACGGGAAGTGTGATGCCCCAGGTGATAGCGATCAGTCGCAGAGTGGCGATCGTGGTCATGCCAATCAGTGAGGCAATGGAGCGATCGACCCCAATATGTTGCAGGATGAGATAGACGATGATTCCGGCGATCGCGGCTGTGGCATAGATATTGCCTCGACGCAAAATCAGGGGGATTTCGGCGAGAATAACATCTCGAATGACACCCCCTGCAACGCCTGTGATAGTTCCCATCAAGACCACAATGATGTCGGTCAGATCTGCCCGTTCTGATAACTGAGCACCACTGATGGCAAACAAGGCCAGCCCAAAGGCATCCGCGATCAATAAGGCTCTGTTAGGAGGTTGGCGAAATTGAGTATAGATCAGGGTGAGAGCGGCTGAGACAAGAATAACAAGTAAATAAAGCGGATTTTCAATCCAAAAAATGGGATGGCGATCGAGCAACACATCGCGCAAGGTTCCGCCCCCGATCGCTGTGACGACAGCAATCACAACGACACCTAGTAAATCGAGACTTTTGCGACCTGCCGCTAATGCGCCGCTGACTGCAAAAACTGCAACTCCTAATAGCTCTAATACATAAAAGATCACGACTGAGGGTTCTGCTAATAGCAACACCACTACTATAGGCAGTTAAGCCTACAGAAACGTTAAAAAAATGCTGAATTAACTACCACGGTAGGTGCTATATGACCAGGGAGAAACTAGCAACGGAACGTGGTAATGAACGGTTGGATCGGCGATGCCAAAGCGAATTGGAATGCGATCGAGAAACGGAGGTTGTGGTAAGGTTTTCTCCCATTGAGCAAAGTACTCGCCTACCACAAATATCAACTCATAGATGCCCACTTGCAACTCAGCATCGGCTAAGAGGGGGCGATCGCTGCGTCCATCGGCGTTGGTTTGAATGGTTTTAAGGAGTTGTTTATCGGGTGAGTGGAGATCGATAGACCACAGTTCAATGGTCATCGCAGCGGCAGGACATCCGTGTGCGGTGTCCAGGACATGAGTGGTTAATTTTCCTGACATTGATCGTGTTTGTCTCTAAATCAACTGTTTCACTCGTGTTTCACTAGCTTCACTGTAACTCGCTGGTTGTATTTCAGAAGTGGATTGATGCTTCGTTTGTTCTACTTCACCATGTGCTTTTAACAACGCTGCAATCTTTTTGCGAATAACAATGCCAGGTTTGTCTGTGAACATGTGCTCTTCTGCATTTAATGCGAGAGGCACATCGTAATCAGTTGATTCTAAAATACGTTTGTCTTCCAATGTCACAGCCCGATCAAACGCGATCACATCACTCGCTTTAGTATCGACTTCGGTGTCGTTACGTAAACAAAACTGCACCATTTGCGATGTTGAATCATTAATGGGAGTCATTGTATTCACAATGATATGAGACATGCCGTTGGGATAGTTGATCCGTAAACGAATGGTGAATGGCAAGATCCAATCCATATCTAATGTGCGATAGGTGATGGTGTCCTCCATCTTCAAGTTCTGCTGTTGCAATGATGGATTGACCACTCCTAATGTGGCACTCACATGAATTCCCAAGTCGGTCTCTGTGACTTCTACGAAATCAGGAGTTGGGTGCTCTTCACTACCAAAGGTGGTGGTGTGGACGAAGGTAGGATGCGCCAGGTCTAATTCGTTCTCCATCACCCGTAAACCCGCACAGGCCCACGGTTCATAAAACTCGTGAATTAAGCGAAACGATGGGTCAGTCGCTTCTGCGATCGCAGGAATATCAGTCAGTGGTTCTCCTAAACACACCCAGGCATAGCCATAACGCTCGGTGCAGTGATAAGCCGTGACTTTATAGCTGGGGGAAATGGAGCCATCCTTGGACTGGGGAACATGGACGCAGGCTCCTGTGCCGTTGAATTCCCACCCGTGATAAGCACAGGCCAACTTGCCATCGATCACTTTGCCTAACGACAATTTGGCGGTGCGATGACAACAGCGATCGCGCACTGCCGCAGGGTTGCCCTCAGCGTCGAGCCACACCACAATGGGTTGCCCCAATAGCTCAAACGCTTGCGGCCCATCGGCTAACTGTTGCATCGGAATGACAGGATACCAGAATCGTTGAAAAACAGGTTGTTTGGTAACTAGCATAGGGAAGCAGGGAGTAAAGAAAAAAGAAGAAGGAAAAAGAGAAGAAAAGGACGAAAAACAAAGGCTAAAGGATGAGAAATAAAGGCTGAAGGATGAAGGATAAGGGATAAAAGGGCAACTCTAATGTTTATTGTTCATCCTTTAGCCTTTATCCTTGGCTTATCGCAGGGGGCCTCCTAAAATGGTTTTGGCGATCGCCCCTGTCACTTCGGTGGGGGGTTCGGTTTGCAACTGGGCATACCAGGCTTCTGTAATAGCCGGGTCTTTGCCGTGGATCTGATCGGCGCGTTTGCGGGCTTTTAAGACGATCGCATTAGCCCGTTCAGCCCGTTCAGCGGCATAGCGTTTGAGGGCATCGGCAACGCCTAAATTGGTGGTGAGCAGATAGCGCGTTAACACCTCCGCATCTTCCATCGCTTGACAACCGCCCTGCCCTAAGTCTGGCGTAGTGCTGTGGGCAGCATCGCCCAACAATGCCACTCTGCCTTGTGTAAACTGCTGAAAGGGTTCGACATCATGAATCTCTAACCGATTGGTTTGAGCCGGATCAAGCCGTTGAATCAACGTTTGAACTGGCTGACACCAGCCTTGAAAATAGTGAGTTAACTCGACCTGAATGCCATCAGGATGCGGTTCTGTGCTTTTGGGTAAGGGCACATCAAAAAAGAAGTAGAAGCGATCGCCCCCGACAGGCATCATGGAAACGCGCTTGTGTTCCCCGACATAAATGCTCCAAGAGTTTTTATCACCCAGATCATCGCTGACAGGCACGAGACCGTTGTAGTTGACATACCCAGCATAGCGAGGCTGAATTGGCTCTCCTAAAAGCTGATTGCGGATAATCGAGCGAACGCCATCCGCCGCAATTAACACATCCCCTGTTGCCCGATGTCCATTTTCAAAAATTGCCGTGACACTTTGACCATCCTGTTCAACCCCAACGCATTTAGAATTGAGCTTGACCTCTCCTGGAAACCCCTCTAACAACATCTGCTGCAAGTCAGTTCGTGCAACCGGATAGGGGCGTTGTCCAACCGTTTCAATCAAGGGATGCAGGTCAATATCGTTCAACAACTCGTTGGTGTAGCGGATGTATTGCATTCGATCCATCTGCCCGCCGATTTTGGCGATCTTGTCGCCCAACCCCAGCCGATTGAGCACCTTGACCCCATTAGACCAGAGTGAAATGCCCGCCCCTGCTGGGCGCAGTTGACTAACTCGATCGTAAATCTCGACTTGATAGCCCGCCTGATGAAGGGCGATTCCGGTGGTTAACCCACCAATGCCTGCCCCAATAATGACAACCTTGAGGTGATACATAATTGCTTGAATTGCCTGCTAAATGTGGTCAAGTCGGTTGCTCTTTAGACAATATTTTGATTTCTCTTAATCGTTTGAATCGTTAAATACTTTATGAACTTTATGAATTGTCAGATTGGTTTGACTAATTAACGCTGCACCTCACAGAATAATGCCATAACTAACTTCTAAACACTTTAATCACTGGCGATCAGCAAGACCGCGATCGCTCAGGTGTGAGTTGTGTGAGGCATTAGAGAACTATGTACGACGTTGAATTGAGGCATTTCAGATAGATGCTATTTACAAAGCTATTGTATACAGTATTCAGGATATAGAGTCATAAAAGAAAAACTGTATTTTTCAATACACTTTATCAACATGGCTTGACTCTGCTGATTTAACGGCCATACGTTTGACCTTGAAAAACCCTATGTGCGACTGTCTCCCAGATCCCCGGTTGCTCATTCAGCATCCTCAAAGTAGTCTGGATTTGCGTCACAGCAACCGGGGATCTAAACTCCTAACTTGCATCTCGTGTTTAAAAACTAAAACCTATACCAATCTGAATTGGTTGGGCTGATCATGCCTCCATTTCAGCCAAATTTAGCCCGACAGGGTGAGTTACTTGGCGGTGAAAGGGCGGTGAAAGGTTTGGATAAAACGGCTGTCAATGGCGATCGCCTCTCAAAAATGAAAAATGCATCTGTCTAGAGTATGGTTAGCAAATACTGTTAGATGAAAAGTTACGGTTACATGGCAACGCATCGTCCCGGTTGGTCATTAGATCTGCGTAATCCTGACCTGATTCAATCCTTTCAGCCGCTATGGGCCTGGTTCTATGAACACTACTTTCATGTCCAGACTGAAGGGTGGAACCAGATTCCCGATGGTCAGGTGATGTTTGTCGGATCTCACAATGGTGGATTTGCGGCTCCTGATATGTTCATGATGCTCTATGACTGGTTTAAGCGATTTGGTACAGATCGACTTGTCTATGGTCTGATGCATCCTCATGTATGGAAAGTCTACCCTCCCTTAGCTTTTATGGCAGAACGCACCGGAGCGATCGCGGCTCATCCTAAAATGGCGTTGGCTGCCCTTGACCGCCATGCCAGTATTTTGGTTTATCCTGGTGGTGCTCAAGATGTCTTTCGACCGTTTTACCAACGCGATCAGATCCATCTGGCAAATCGCAAAGGCTTTATCAAAATTGCACTTCAACGCCACCTGCCTATCATTCCTATGGTCTCCTGGGGTGCCCACGATACGCTGGTAGTGTTAGCCAACATCTATCCCTTGATGCAGCAACTCCACGAACGGGGCATGCCCTGGTTGTTTGGTATTGATCCTGAGACTTTTCCCATTTACCTGGGTCTTCCTTGGGGGCTTGCCATTGGGCCGTTACCCAATGTTCCCTGGCCTTGCCCGATCGCAACGCGGATCGGTACGCCAATCTACTTTGATCGCTATGGGGTGGATGCGGCTCGCGATCGCCCCTATGTTGATGACTGCTATGAGCAGGTGCGTCACCAAATGCAACAAGAACTGAACTGCCTTGCCGTTAAATATGGCGGCAATTGACCGGGATGTAGTTGAAGATGAGCGATCGCTGATTTTGCGCTGTGCCAGCACTCCTGTGATCATCTTTTGAAATAGTGGGTTGACTAGCCTGAACTGTTGAAGCCAGTTGCAGGATGGCACACCCTTGGCTGCGGATTGTGGCTAAAGTGGTTTACCAGAGTCAACTGAGGGAACGGTCAACTCCTCTTATCCATCGCTGAATTGAGAAGGATTGCCATAAAATGAGCCACAAAATGAGCCTTAATGTGTAGCCTGGAAGTAACGCTCACTACATCGTGTTCTCACAGCCTTGTCTTTTCACAGCCTTGTCTTTTTACAACCTTGTCTTTTCACAACCTTGTCTTTTCAAAACCCTAAGTTTTATGGCACACCTCACTCAACGCCGTTCTGAAAACGTGAGTGGTGACTTCTACGTTGATTCCACTTGCATTAACTGCGATACCTGTCGGTGGATGGCTCCAGAAACATTTTACGAAGCGGACGATCAATCTGCTGTGTACCATCAACCTACTAATGCAGCAGAACGTCTGCGGGCAATGCAGGCATTGTTGGCTTGCCCGACCGCATCTATTGGCACGATCGAAAAACCGCACGATGTTAAGCAGGCACAGCACAGTTTTCCGATTCCCATTACTGAAACGGTCTATCATTGCGGCTATCATGCCGACAATTCCTATGGGGCTGCCAGCTATTTGATTCAACGCCCAGAGGGTAACGTGTTGGTCGATTCGCCTCGTTTTGCCCCTCCTTTGGTGAAACGCTTAGAGGAGATGGGGGGTATTCGTTATCTCTATCTGACTCACCGAGATGATGTGGCAGATCATGACAAATTTCAACAGCACTTTGGCTGCGATCGCATTCTGCACAAAGATGAGATTAATCGCTCCACGCAAGCGGTTGAGATTCAACCATCGGGCATTGAACCCATGCAGTTAGAGCCCGATCTCTTGATTATTCCTGTGCCTGGTCACACCAAAGGGCACACTGTATTGCTCTACAACAACACCATTTTGTTTACAGGCGATCACCTTGCCTGGTCTCCTGAGCTAGAGCACTTGTATGCGTTTCGGAGAGCCTGCTGGTATTCCTGGACAGACCTGCTCCAATCTATGAAACGACTGGCAACCTACTCATTTGAGTGGGTATTGCCGGGGCATGGTCGCCGCTATCAGAGCGATCGCCAAACGATGGCCGAACAAATGCAAAAGTGCCTGCTTTGGATGGAGACTCAGTAGATCGCACCCTTTAACCCTGCATTGGATGCGTAGGCGAACCCAGGTAAAGTAGAGAAGTTGTATATGGCGATCGCAGTGATATGAGTAGTGCAGTGGAATGGACACCCGAAGCCGAAGCCCGTCTAAAGGAAATTCCTTTTTTTGTGCGTCCGGCTGCTCGTAAAAAAATTGAGAAGTTAGCGCAGGAGTTAGGCGCAACTCAAATTACGGTTGAGGTGTATGAGCAAGCCAAACAGAAGTTTGGATCATAAGAACTCGCCTCTAGATATGTTGAGTTTTTTAAGTAACAAGAGCGTTAGCGGTGACATCGTTTAGGCTATTTCTACCAGTAATTTTGATGAAATTACTTTAATGAAATGGTATTTCTCTAAAAGTAATGATTTTGGGGTAAGGATGTGCCCCGCAGCGCGGGGCACATCCTTACTTGTTGAGGACTACCAATGAAATTACATTAATTTGCTTAAAGCGATTGTTATATATGAGCCAGAGCTTTGCGTTTGCACCGATGTCACCTGCAATTAAAGGCATAACAATCATCCTTTTGTTATTGCCACCCCTGTTTGGAGTTTGGGCATTAATCTCACGCGAACCCACTCCGGTTGGTGTATTTTTGTTTCTCATTGCCTTATATATTGCTGTTTGGCTATGGTGCCGACCCTCTCGTTTTGTAGTTTCTCAAAATCATCTAGATATTGTGTTTCCAGGATGGCGACGCAGAATTGCAATGAGAGATATATCCCATATTCATTGGGTCAGCAAGGAGCAGTTTAACCAGGAGTTTGGCTGGGCAATTCGGATTGGGGTAGGAGGGTTGTGGGGTGGGTTTGGTTGGCTGTGGACTGGAAGGCGAGGATTGGTTGAGTTCTATGTTTCAACGGTTGATGGTTTGATTTTGATTGAGCGATCGCCTGGGCCACCGCTGCTGATTACACCGGAGCATCCTCATCAGTTTATAGAAGTCACTCAAGCGATGCTGACAAGCTCTTCATAAGGTTGCTCAAACTGACTCAATTGTCACTGATCATAGAAGTACCCTACTGGGTACTGTCTTACAGGTGATGCGATCGCATCCTTAAAGCAGGGGATACGACAATCATTGGACAGGTCAAGACAATGCCAACTCGACTCGGATTGCAACATGGCTGCATTTCGGAAAGGGCAGAATGCTCGACCGCGTCGTGATGTCGCGATCGCTCTTAACGGATACCAATTTGAATTGAAACCACGACAGATTCCTACGGGCTTAGCACTGCCAAGTCCCTCCTGAACGTTATAGAGACAGAGCCTCCAAATCTATGCTCCCAGGCAGAGCCTGAGGAGGGTGTTGGTTTTTAGGGACTTGTGTACACCGTAGCCCAGAGTGGGAGAGGGGCTAAAGCCAGATCTGCTCCCCTTCGCACCGAGTGGGAGAAATTTTAGTTGTACATCGTGTTTAGTTAATAACCCTTATTTAATTTGGAGAAGAACAATGGGGAATGGTTTGAGCGAAGGTTATGGTGTTTTAAAGGGTCGAGCGATCGCGGGTGAGATGGAATTTAAGACCCAGTCTCCTCACTATCAAGTGCATGTAAAAGATAACTCAGCATCATATCGACTAGCGGTTAATGTGCGCTCTGTAGAACAGCCCTATGACTTGTTGTATTGGTTAGATCCTGATTTTAAGCACCCCATCACGGCAAAACTAGAACCATTAGCGTTTGGTTTTACTGCCATTGAGAAGGGCGATCGCCAACCCGGCGGCATTGCCTTAGATTACATTCGGGCAAATCTATTTGACATTGCTCAAATGACCCCCTTGCCATTCAATGTTTCAGGTGGCAGCACTCAAGCACCCAACGATTTGAATGAGTTGCTTGACTTGTATATTCAACGAGCCGTGCGGTCAGAGGATGCGGTGATTTATGCATTTGGCGAACCGTGGGGACCAGAACCTGAACCCGACAAAGTGTTTCACTTTCAGCCCGGTCGAGGGGTGCATAACCTTCACATGAATCAGGGTAGCCCCAAGCCTGATCCAGGTTCTGGAAAACGAGACTTTTCCAAAGAAAACGGGGTCTGGCAAGACGGAGGACTGCTGATTCACTTTCCGTCGTCTCCCCAACCCTGGGTAGCTGTCTTCTTTAAGTTTGCGTCTCAGGCATCCCATACCCATGACCAGAGCGGAGATGTTTTAGGGGATATTGTTGATACAAAAGCCAAGGTGAAAATCGTTGCGGCGTTGGCGAATCCGGCGGGCGATGATGTTGGCAAGGAATCGGTGACGTTAATCAACCGCTCCTCAGAAACGGTGAATCTAGATGGGTGGGCGATCGCGGATGGTCTGAAGCGCAAGCATCAATTGATTGGAGTCACCGTAGCGGCTGGTGACGTTGTGACGGTTAAACTCTCTGGCAGAGATGCACAACTCTCTAATCAAGGAGGCATGATTACGCTGCTCGATGCACAGGGCACCAAAGTGGATGGTGTGTCTTACACCAAAGCAGAGATTGCCGATCAAGGCTGGACGCTGGTATTCTAAGCAGCAGATTGGCTCATGGCTGTCAGGAGAATACGAATGCGTGGTGTTGTAGTTGCAGTCAGTCGCAGTGCTACCCATACCTTCGCCAAATCTACTCAGGAGAGCATTCGACTGCTGGCTGGGCTTGGCATTGAGGGGGATGCTCATCTGGGCGAGACCGTTAAACATCGATCGCGAGTTGCTGCTGATCCAACTCAGCCCAACTTACGCCAGGTGCATTTGATTCACAGCGAATTGCATGATGAGTTGCGAGTGGCTGGCTTTGTCGTCTCGGCAGGACAGATGGGTGAAAATATCACCACCCGTGGCATTGAACTGCTCAAGTTACCCAAAGACACCAGGTTGTACTTGGGTGAGACGGCAGTTGTTCAGGTGACAGGACTCCGCAACCCCTGTGCTCAGTTGGATCAGTTTCAACCGGGATTGATGGCAGCCGTGTTAGGCCGCGATGAACAGGGACGGTTGATCCGCAAGGCTGGCATTATGGGCATTGTCTCGCTGAGTGGTGAGGTTTTTCCGGGGGATGCCATTCGGGTGGAACTGCCTCCAGAACCCCATCAACCGCTCGATCGCGTCTAAGCAGATGTCAATTACTTAAATTGCAAGATGCGTTGCAGTGGAATTTTGATGTGCTCTGGACGATTATTGAGTTCATAGTTCAGGTCTTGAATGGCTCGTTCTAACAGGTAATGGTCTAGCAACACTTTTAACTCTTGTTGATTTGTAGGCAAGAAAGAGTCCTGGTTTGCCGTTGCTAAATAGGTATGCAAAAAGGCAGCACTTACCCAATACTCCCAAAACTGACTCCATTGGTGCATTCGAGCATATTGATCGGGGTGAATCATGCCACTGTTTACCTCACTCTGTAATGCATAGCTAGCTGCATAGTGGAAGGATTGCAACATCCCAGCCACATCTCGCAGGGGCGATCGCTTCATTCGTCGTTCGCTGAGGGTGCGAGTTGTGTTGCCTTCAAAGTCAATGATGATAAAGTCTTTGCCGGTATAAAGCACTTGCCCTAAATGGTAATCGCCATGATAACGAGTCCGTTTGGCTGTTATCTTTTGGTCTAAAATCAGCCGGAATCGCGCTAGATATCGCTCATGCTGACTCAACGCTGTGTTTGCCAGAGCTTGGGTATCGTCGGGTAGGGTGTGGAGGCGATCGCGCAATTGCAAAAAGACATGTCCGGTGAGATTGCGACAATATTGATAGATCGATCGCTGATACAACGAGGTGAAGGGTTCTGGGGCAAAATCAGGGATATCTGGGGCAGATGCTAAAGCGATATGCAATTCAGCGGTTCGCTGTCCCAACAGTTGCACATTGGCTAGATAGGAACCGACCATTTGAGCGGCAAATAGTCTGCCTGTTTGCACATCAATTCCTGCGGCTGCATGGAGTGAATGAGCGGCTGACAGTGCCCCGGTGTCGCCATGTCCCCGTGCTCCCGTTTCTTCGATCTTGGCTTCGGCTGCAAACACAGATTGCAGCTCTAACAATGACTCTGATGGCACTGGCACCTCAGCCAGATCAGTGTGCTGCACCAGGACATATTCAAAATAGTCTCGCAGGCTGTCTAGGGTATAATCCCAGGTGTTTCGAGCATCGGGGATGTATTCCTGCAAGATGCCCACCGTGACGGGTGCTGCTTTCTCTCGATGGTAGTCTAGATAGCCCGCGATCGACGTGATATTGGCAAAGCGTTGATCGGTATCCAAAAATTGCCGCATTTCTAAATCGGGGTTGATACCCTCCTCAATCTTGCGAAACAGTTTCAAGATGAGTTGAGGCGAAGTTGCGCCTTTCATGGGATCCCAGTAAATCACCGAGATATTGCTGTGATCGCCTTTTAAGAGAGTGGGCTCTACGTCGTCGCTGCCGCTGAGGGAGTGAAATAAGTCAGTCGGCACCATGACCAACTCACCCATTTTGCCGGGGTAGGTTTGGGTGTGAGCCACTCGATCGAGCAGCGAGTTCAAAAAGGGTTTATCAGCGATCGCATCGATCAAGATAGCAACCTCATCTTGTCCTGCGCCGCGCAATCGAGCGACGACCGATTGTGGAGAGTCATTGAGCAATTGCAGGGCTTGTTCTCCCTTGGCGTCAGTGAGAAACAGCAGATAGATTTGCGGATCGCCTTGAATGTAATCGACTTGAAACCCCACAATATAGGCTGTTTTGTCTTCATAGGGCAGGGCGATCGCTTCAATCATTCGAGCGGTTTGGACGGTGCGAGTCCTGCCTCCAAACCACCAAAAGTTTGACAAATAGTCTGGCAACAGCGACTCTAATTTGCTTCTCACATCGGCTTGAGTCAAGATAGACTGCCACTCACCTGTAATTGCCAGAGTGGGGATTTCAGACTGGGTTTTAGAGGGCAACGCACTCGGTTGTAGTTTCAACCTAAACCAGTAGACAGCATAAGGCCCAATGCTGAGGAAATAGGGCATGTCCTCAATCGCTGGAAACTCTGTCCGCCCAAAGATTTCTTCTGGTATCCATCCTTTAAACCCAGACAAATCCAGATCCACCGTTTGCACAAAGCGAGACAAATTTGCCACCACTAAAATTTGCTCATCATCGTAGGTGCGTGTAAAGGCAAGCACTTTGCGATTGTTGGGGTGCAACAGTTGAAAATCACCTCGCCCCATTGCTTGAAATCGTTTGCGGGTGGCGATTAACCGTCTCATTGAGTTTAATAGCGAATTAGCATTAGCCCGTTGTGCTTCTACGTTGACTGTGTTGTAGTGATACTCGGAATCGACAATTAGGGGCAAGTATAATCGCTGCGGATTGGCTCGACTAAAGCCCGCATTGCGATCAGGACTCCACTGCATGGGAGTGCGTACCCCGTTGCGATCGCCCACATAGACGTTATCACCCATGCCAATTTCATCGCCGTAATATAGCACCGGAGTGCCTGGAAGCGATAGCAATAAACTGTTGAGCAGTTCAATCTGGCGGCGATCGTTGCCCAGCAAAGGGGCTAACCGTCGTCGAATCCCCAAATTCAACCGCATTTCTGGGTCATGGGCATAGACGCGATACATATAGTCGCGATCTTCATCTGTCACCATTTCCAGGGTCAACTCATCGTGGTTTCGCAAAAACAGCCCCCACTGACAGTTATCAGGAATCGGCGGCGTTTGTTGAAGGATATCCACAATGGGAAAGTTGTCTTCCATTCGCAATGCCATAAACAAACGCGGCATCAGCGGAAAGTGGAAGTTCATATGGCACTCATCGCCATCGCCGTAGTAGGCGGCGGCATCTTCGGGCCACTGGTTTGCCTCCGCCAACAACATGCGGTTGGGATAGTTAGCATCAACCCGTTGCCGCAACTGCTTTAAAAAGTCGTGGGTCTCTTGCAAGTTTTCGCAGTTCGTCCCTTCTCGCTCATATAAATAGGGCACCGCATCCATCCGTAGCCCATCCACTCCCATATTCAACCAAAAATCGAGTACCTCAAATACCGCTTGCTGAACTGCTGGATTGTCATAATTTAAGTCTGGTTGATGAGAGTAGAACCGATGCCAGTAATAGGCTTTGGCGATCGGATCCCAGGCCCAGTTAGACGACTCAAAATCTTGGAAGATGATACGCGCTTCCTGATATTTCTCTGGCGTGTCACTCCACACATAAAAGTCACGTTCTGGACTGCCTTTGGGTGCTCTGCGGGCACGCTGAAACCAGGGATGTTGATCGGAGGTGTGATTGACAATCAACTCGATGATCACCCGAATGTCGCGCTGGTGTGCTGCCTCTAGAAACGCTTTAAAGTCGGCGATCGTCCCATAAATTGGGTTAACACTGGTGTAGTCGGCAATGTCGTATCCATCATCTCGCAGCGGCGATGGAAAAAAGGGCAAAATCCAAAGGGCGGTAACTCCCAGTTCTTGAAGATAATCGAGCCTTTCAGTTAATCCCTGAAAATCGCCAATCCCATCCCCATTGCTATCTGCAAAGGCACGAACGGGAACTTCGTAAATAATGGCGTTTTTGAACCAAAGTGGATCGTTTCTTGAGATCACAATTAACAAAGCCGACTATACTTCCGATAAGAAAATAACCGAAATTTTTGCATTACCCATCTTGCGGAGGTAGGAGACCTGCAATGTTAAGTCGCAGTGGTCACGGTTACACAGTGATTTTCGGATGAGTAAACCACCAATACGCAGTGTGGATGAGTGGTTGGGTAGATAGGCACGTGTGGCTTATACAAGTGCACAACCGCTGTAAGTCCCGTATGGGTCACATGTGGGTCAGGAGTTACGAGTTATTTTGGGTGTGAACTGAACACGGTAGCCTCTAGGTAGATCTCGCCCCCAGCTTGCCTGTACTAGAGTTGATACGAACTTCGGTTTGCTCAGAAGCACTATATTCACCCACTCCTTCTATCTTTGTTTACACCTCGTTTACACCACACAAATCATGGGTTTTCAACGCGCCAGTGGAATCTTGTTGCATCCAACGTCTCTTCCCAGTCCCTTTGGCATTGGAGATCTAGGGCAATCTGCCTATGCGTTTGTAGATTTTTTAGAGCGGAGTGGTCAACGGTTGTGGCAGATCTTGCCATTGGGGCCAACAGGGTATGATCATTCGCCCTACACCATGAATTTCAGTGCGTTTGCTGGCAATCCACTGTTAATTAGCTTGGAGCAATTGGCAGAAGACGGATTACTCGATGCTTATGAACTGGTGCCATTCGCAGATACAAATCCAGAGCAGGTGGATTTTGATCGGGTCATTCCCTATAAGTTTGAGTTTTTGAGACGGGCGGGCGATCGCTTTCAGAAGTCCCTCACCCACGAACAAAACCATTTATTTGAGCAGTTTTGTCAACAACAAGCTTGGTGGCTAGATGATTTTGTCTTGTTCATGGCGTTGCTCGATGCTAACGGAGGCAAACCCTGGAGCCAGTGGGAGTCTAGTATTGCCCGACGTGATCCGGCGGCGTTGCAAGAGCAGGCCAGGATATTGCATGACAGTGTTCAATTTCAGCGATTTTTGCAGTTCAAATTTTTTGAGCAGTGGTCGCGATTACGGGCCTATGCCAATCAACGCAACATCCAGATTATTGGAGATGTCTCGATTTATGTGTGTCACAACAGTGCCGATGTTTGGGCAAACCCAGAGCTATTTAAGCTCGATCCACACACGTTGGAACCCGCCTATATTGCTGGAGTGCCGCCCGATTACTTTAGTGAGACAGGGCAACTGTGGGGCAACCCGGTTTACGAGTGGGAGCGATCGCAACAAACACAGTTTGATTGGTGGATTCAGAGGTTCAAGGCGACGTTGCAATATGTCGATTTAGTCCGGGTAGACCACTTTCGCGGGTTTGAGGCATACTGGCAGGTTCGGGCTGGAGAACCCACCGCCATCAATGGGGAGTGGGTCAAAGCCCCCGGTCAAGAGTTCTTTGAGACGCTGCAAAAACGATTGGGCAGCCTACCAATCTTGGCCGAAGATCTGGGCATCATTACCCCCGAAGTTGAGGAATTGCGCGATCGCTTTCACTTCCCCGGCATGCGGATTTTGATGTTTGCCTTTGATGGTTCAGATAGCATTCATTTGCCCCATCACTACATTCAAAATTGCATCGTCTATTCGGGGACGCATGACAATGACACAGCAATTGGCTGGTGGAATCAAGCCAGTGCTCAAGCCAAAAATCACTTGGCAAGCTATCTCGGTTACGCTAGGGCTGATGATATCCACGACATCAATTGGGTTTTGATTCGCATGGCATTAGCATCAGTAGCCAACTCCGCCATTTTGCCTCTACAAGATTTGTTGGGGTTGGGCGATCGCGCCCGCATGAATGACCCCAGCAAAATTCCTGGCAATTGGCGTTGGCGATATACCAGTTCAGATCTGCTAACAGATGAATTAAGCCAACGGCTACGTCAGCTAACACAGTTGTATAGTCGAGTGTGATAGCTGATTTGCCTTGAGGTTTGGTATATAGCTGTAGTCATTTAGGTTAGGACGGGGTGCAGGGGTGGAACCCCTGGCTGGGGGCGGTGCCCCCACACCCCCTTTGTCCTAGGTTAGCTAGCACAGCTACAACACCCGCCGCAGACCGTCTTGAACTTCATCTTTTGAATGGAGACGCGACAATTCGTGAAAGGGTATTGATTATTAGAAATACCGGATAACACCGAAATTAACGTGAATTCGGGATAAGGATTTTGGCGGTTGAAACCACAACTACAGGAGCAAAACCGACCTGCGTCGGTTCACTCAACCCTTGATTGTCTGTAGTTCGCGAAGGCGAACTTCGCTCTGATAGCTGCGAATTTATTCGCTAGGCTCTTAAACCGAACTGACGTGAAATTAAGGATGCTATCCAGCATTCATCGTAAAGCTACGTTACTAAACGCTCACTGCCTGATTTAACGTCGTTGTTGTACTAGATTTTGCACTGACAACTCGATCGCGGTTGTACAAACAGCGTGGCTTAGTTGGTTGAGCAATGTTTCCCACCGGACTTCTGCCAGGTTGGGCAACACTAGATGAGCCGCCCCGACTCGTTCATTAGGCCCTAACCCGACTGACCACATGCCTGCTCTGAGTGCTGCCTCGATACCAGAAGCCGCATCTTCAACGACGATGCAATTAGCAGGGGCTAAATCGAGTTGTTGTGCGGCATAGAGAAACACATCTGGGGCAGGTTTTGACTGCGCCACACTGTGACCATCAGCGATCGCCTGAATATGATGAGCAATGCCCAATCGCTCAATCACTTCTCGTGCATTTTTGCTAGCAGAGCCAAGTGCCACCTGAATTCCAGCGGTGTTTAACTCAGTTAACAACTGCTTCACACCCGGTAATAAATGGTCAGGGGTGATGGTACGAATCAAGTCCAGATAATAACGGTTTTTACGTGCCATCATGGCTTGCAACTCATCTTCATTGACAGAGCGTCCCTGCAACAGTCGCAACAAAGAATCACGTCGAGAGACACCCCGCAACGCTTCATTGGCAGTGCGATCAAAAGCAAGATGTTCTTCATCGGCGAGGCGTTTCCAGCCCAAATAGTGAAACTCAGAGGTATCAGTGAGGACTCCATCCAGGTCAAAAATCACACCCTGGATTGGCAATAGGGGCGATCGCTCTACTCTGGGTTGAATATCAGATGGAACCGTGAGTGGCAGAGAGGGTCGCAAATCAAACTCATAGGGTTGTCCGCGCCACACCAACTTAAACTGCAAGCGAGTCCAGTGAGGGGGGAGTTTAGGGTCTGCCACAGGACCATTTTGGGTTAGCCGCACACCGCCAAAGCCAAACACCACCGCTTGCCACACCCCTCCAGTCGAAGCGGCATGAATTCCCTCCGCTGCATTGCCTCGTACGTCTGCTAAATCTACCAGAGCAGAGCGCATGAAGTGTTCGTATGCCTCATCGGGTTTGCCCATCTCACAAGCCAGAACGGCGTGAACTGGAGGACCTAAAGATGAGCCATAGGTGTGATCGGTGCGGGGAACGTAATAGTCCCAATTAGTTTGCAAAATTTGGCGATCGTAATGCACCGCCCCATCCCCAAACACCCCATCTCGCAACATGTACAGTAGCATCACCACATCGGCTTGCTTGAGGACTTGGTGTTCCTTGGCTCCTTCAATCCCCAAGATGGCTTGCATTGAGCGAGTGCGAGGTTCATATGCCATCAAGTCAATGTCTTCTCGCGCAAAGAAACCCTCAAACTGCTCAATCAATCCAGTGATTAAATCGGTGGGCACCCACAAATGTCGAATCATGTTGCGCCAGTGTGCGAGGCGAGTGCTGCCCAGATCCAATTGTTGCTCTAACGTTGTGGCATGAGTTGGATCAACTTGACGCAACCACTCCAACGTCTCTAAAGCAATCTGTAAATGCCACTGCACCATGCGATTGGTAAAGGCATTGTTATCAACTTGTTCGTGGTATTCATCAGGCCCAATCACATCGCGGATTTCAAAGCGGTGATGGGTTGGATTCCACTCGGCCCGACTGCCCCAAAACACGGCTGTATCGAGGATGATTTCTGCACCATACGCCCGCATCCATGCATCATCTCCAGTGACGTGCCAATAGTGCCAGATGGCATAGGCGATGTCAGTGTTGATGTGCAACTCAATGTCACCGCACCAGATGCGCACTAAGCCTTTGCCATCGGGACCAGGCACCCAGGTGGGAGTGACTTCATCCCCCGTCTCAGCACTTTCCCAGGCATACATCGCGCCTTCATAGCCTTGGGTCTGCGCTTTGCGGCGTGCCCCTGGCAAACTGTGATAGCGGTAGGTCAGCAGATTTTGGGCCAAGGCCGGTTGAGTCAGGTTGAGACAGGGCAACAAAAATATCTCAGTGTCCCAAAAGACATGTCCTCGATAGGCAAAGCCAGAGAGTGTTTTAGCTGGAATGCTGACGCGATCGTCGTGACGAGGAGCCGCTGACAATAGTTGAAACAGGTTATAGCGAATGGCGAGTTGAGCGGTGGCATCGCCCTCAATCACAACATTATTGCTCTCCCAAATCTTGGCCCATGCGGTAATGTGGCTAGCTAACAAAATGGCGTATCCCGGCAGGTGATTAAGCTTGTCGAGAGCTGCCTCAAAAGGAACTCGGTTATCACGGGAGGTAAAGACTGTCACCCGTTTTTCTAGCGTCACCGCTTGCCCCACCTGGATCTCAAACTGTGTTACCAGCGTAGGAAACCCTTGAAAAGCGATCGCCCGTGTGTCGATGTCGTCTACACCAACCACCTGCAACTGAGCTGCCATCGCTACTTCGTGTTTAGAGTGGCGACAACGCACATGTAAACCAATGGCGTGACCACAAGCCATCTGATTCAGGATGTTCCAGTGCATTAACCCCTGATTATCTGGGTATCCATTCAAGCTAGTATGAACTTCGATCGCCCCAGTATAGTCAATCGAGGTGATCTGACAGCGTAATGCCAAAACATGTTGATCGGCTAGGCTCGCAAACCGCTCAAAAAGCAGTTCTACAGTGTGCCCTGATGGACTGCGCCAACGCACCTGACGGTTGAGCACACCCCGTTGTAGATCAAGCCACCGTTGATAACTCAAAACGTCGCCCTGATCTAACCGAAAGCGATCGCCCCCAATGATAATCACCAGTGGCAACCAATCTGGGCAGTTTGCCAGTTCTGTCGCCACCAACGGAGCATCGTCATATATGCCGTTAATTAAAGTTGCGGGACAGGCTCCCGGATAACCCTCTTCAAAAGCACCACGGGTGCCTAAGTAGCCATTTCCGAGTGTAAAAACAGTCTCTTTGTGATGTAGCTGAGTGGGATTGAAGGTTGATTCAGCCGTTTCAATAACAGTCCAGTCGGTGTCGTGCATTTACAGTGGTAGCGAGATTACAAAGGGGTAAAGAAGTGAGTCAATGAAAGAATTAAAAGCCCAAAGTAGAGAATTAAAAGGCGTTGATGATGAATAGAGAAAATAACCTACTGAGGGAAGGTTGAGTGTTCTAAACGAATCACTGAGGGCAGAGTTGACTCAAATCATAAGAAGGTGTTGAGCCAAATAAATACGCAGGTTTACGGAACTTTATCAGTTTTGAATGCGTTTGGCTCGTGTAAACACTGAGGGGCTTTACCAGACGAAAATGTCTTCATCTTTGGCAATACAGCCTGTGTCGTCCGTCATTCATTTAGATGCAGACTCAGTCAAAGAGAGTCCACCATCATCGTTGTGTGAATTAAGACCGTTCTTATGATTGAACAACTTAGGCATTCAATCGCTGAGTACTGATTAGATCGAATACTCAGCATTCATTTCTCTGTGGAGAATAAGGGCATGGCTCTCACTCAACCCATTGCAATAACGCTACTTGGTTGATGTAGCTCTACTGAACAAATCCTGATAATTGAGCGATCGCAAAAGCCTAGAGCTTACTATTTACCTCTTTTGAAAATAAATCGTTTTGGGTTGTGAAGCACCTGCTAGTATAACAATTTAGGAACCTCATCCATGATTTTGATGGCTCTCTTGATGAATCGAAAAGAGATGGAAAAAAGAAGTTGTTTTTTTCTAAAAAAGTATAAAAAGCCTTAACAATTTGAATTAACAATAGCAAGTCCTAAATCATTTGTGAGACACTCTTATTCCTGATGAGAGGCTTGATAGAGATCGAGCAACAAGATTTTAGGTGCTGCATCGTGCTGATAGAGCAGAGCAAAATGGCTAGCGATATGGGCGATCGCTTTGCTGTAGTGGGTGGGCAGTGGATGGATGCTAGAAAAGGCTAACTCTTGCAGGGTTGGGGGTTGATCGACCGGGATAGCATACAACCCCTGTTGGGCTTGGGCAATAATCAAGCACTCTGTTGGCGATCGCTCCTGAGGCGTGTCAGAGGGTTGAGTCAGAACCGGATGCAGATCTAATAGGGTGAGGGGCTGCTGATAGAACAAAATCAACTCTTTGGTGTGAATGCTGTGGCTCAACGCCGGAGAATATTGCACGACCTTGAAGATGGCTGAAACAGGCAAGGCTAAAAGGTGATTGGCGATCGCAAACACAATTGCTTTGCAGGTCTCTTGGGGCTGAGTGGTGGGTTGAGAGGTCAAGGCTATCAGAGTATCAGACATAGTAGCTATCCATCAACATTAATTAGTATGAATCAGCGTAGTGACGGTAGATAACAACTCATCTTCGGCGTAGGGTTTGGTCAAATAAGCGGTGGCTCCTAACTCTAGAGCCAGTTGGCGATGTTTGTCGGCGGTACGAGAGGTGAGCATTACCACCGGAATCTGAGCGAGCCGTCCGTCTTGTCGAGATTGGTGGAGAAATTGAAATCCATTCATCCGTGGCATTTCAATGTCACAAATGACGAGTGCAATGTCAGGATGCTGCTGTAAATAGGCGATCGCCTCTACCCCGTCTTGTGCTTGCAACACCCGAAAGCCTTTTTTGTTAAGTGTGCTACTCAGGGTTTGTCGGAGCGTTAACGAGTCATCCACCACAAGCAAAATGCTGGGTTGCTCACTAGCTTTTGCACTGTTGAGTTGATTTGTGCGATGTAGCCACGATCGGGCAAGATGGTTATCTGTCAACTGTGGCAAAGCCGATTGAGGTTGAATTAATTTGCGGGCATCGATGACTAATGCCAACTGGCTGTTCCCTAAAATGCAGCACCCATAGACATATGCTGGAGAGGCGATCGCGGCTCCTAAAGGACGAATCACCAGTTCTTGTTCGCCTAACACCTGATCGATGGCCAATCCACTCAGTCCCTCGGCTGTGTGGAGCAAAAGCACTGCAAAGGGTTGCTCCCCTGTCAGAGCTTTTGATAAATCGGTAATGGTTGATTCTGGGGTGTGAAACGATTGAGGCAGGCGATAAGCACTTTGTTTTCTAATGGGGTTGGCACTATATGTCATTAACTTTGAGAGCCAATGAATTGGAATCAATTGGTCTGTGCCTCGAAAACGCCACTGTAGAGCAAACTGTTGATGAGTCGTTTGTTGCAGTTGGTCTAAACGAATAGCAATGACCTGTTCGATACTATCTACGGGCAAGGCATAGACCTGTTCATCGGCACTACACACCAGCAGTTTTGCAATAGTGAGTGAGATGGGTAAGCGCAGGGTGATGGTTGTGCCTTGTTGGGGCACAGAGGTAATGCTGACTTGTCCTTTGAGGGTTTCTAGCTGTGCCCGCACGACATCTAAACCCACTCCACGCCCTGAAAGCTCATTGACTTGCAAGGTGGTAGAGAAACCCGGCTCAAACAACAAATTGAGCAAATCGGTTTTAGAACTCTGTTGCAATTGTTCAGCTGATACTAGATTAAGCTCGGTTGCCCGCTGGGCAATTCGCTCTAAGGCAATGCCCCCGCCATCATCACGCACCTCAATTAGGGTTTGATTGCCATCATGATAAGCGCAGATTTCAATGCGTCCAACGTCGGGTTTATGCCGTGCCCGCCGCACCTCAACAGGTTCGATGCCGTGATCGAAGGCATTACGCACTAGATGCAGCAGGGGGTCATACAGTCGCTCGGCGATCGCCTTGTCTACTAAAACATCGGTGCCTCTCAAAACTAGCTCAACTGGCTTGTTGTAGGCAGAGCTTAATTGCTGCAACATGCGCGGAAACCGATTAAACAAATCTCCTAGAGCTTGCATACGAGCTGCGGTTAACCCATCTCGCATATCGGTGAGCAACCGTTGCTGTGCCGATCGCCCTTGTTGAGCCTGTCGAGTTGATTGATCGATCTCATCAGAGATCATTTTTAGTTGAGCAAATTGATTCAACGCTTGTTGAACTAAAACATGAAGATCACTGTAGTGGTCTAGCTCTAGTGAATCAAATGCGGTTGTTGGTGAATAGAAAGAGGGAGAGCTTGCCTTGATAGCGGGCGATCCCCATGTTCCTTTTCTGACTAACATCTGCTCAGACAAATCTTGCAAATCTCCCATCAGTTGCTGATGTTTTTGCAAATCTAACAACAACTTCTTGACGATAAACCGCAACGAGTCATCCTGGCTGACTTGGCGATTTTGATGGATCAACAACTCGGCTGTGATGTAATTTAACTGCTCTAATTGGTCAATTTCAACGCGCACGGTGGATGCTGTAGAACCAGAATGCGTTGATTTTGCCCCATCCATAGGAGTTGGATAGATGGTCTTGGGGTGATCTGGATTGAGAACGGAGGAATCTGAGTCGGCAGGTTCAAGCTCTGTGGCGATCGCTGGAATCGTTTGGGTAGAGCGAGTTGACATGATAGGCTCTGATCTGGCTGCCGTCTGACTGGTGCTGTTAGATGGCACTGCAGCAGGCTGAACACCCCTTGTGGTGGGCATCGCCGTTGTATCGGTTGCCGCTGTTGAGACAGCACTGACAGAAGCATCGGGGTTCAACAAGAGATCGAGTTCGTGCTCAATCTGTTCAAACAAATCTGCTTCAGCTTCTCCTTCTGCGGCAGTTGCTTGCCATGAGGGAGGTGCTTCTACGGGGGGAGATGAGGCTGTCGCTGCCAATTGCTGCAAGGCTTGAGACGGTGCCCCTCCTTCGGTGCGATCGCCCCTGAGCACAACACTTTGTCCCTGTCGAAAATCCTGCAACGCCAACTGAGCAATTTGCACTACTTGCTTGGGATGCTGGTTTAACGCCGTTAATGTTGTTTGGGCGATCGCCTCAAAACCTGGTAATTCTAATGACTCGGCTAAACCCAACAACACCTCGGCTGTGGTTTGCAAAGTGGTTTGCAATGTTTGAGTATTGTTTTGCTGGAGAGCCTCTTCCAACCCTTCGAGTCGTTGATTGACTCCCGCTTCAAACATTGATTGCACAATGTCGAACCCCAAATCAGCCGATGTGGGAATCGTTGCCTCTCGATCAAAACAGTCTCCTAACTTGTCTTGCAGTTGGGCAATCACCGATGCGGCGCGATCGAGCATATCTGACTCATTGACCGAACCCCCTGTAAATTCGGCAGACAGGGTCATTCTTAAACATTCGTATCCTTGAAACAGTAATGCCTCAACCTCAGCATCGATCACAACATCTGGGTTGTAAAACATCGTAAAGATGTCTTCTAAAACATGGGATATGTTTTTGATGGTTTCTAAACCAATGCTGGCAGCAGCTCCTTTGAGGGTATGTGCCGATCGCATCAGATTGTGAACTTTAGTGATGGTGCGATCGGCTCGCAAACTCAATAAATCCTGCTCAATGGCGTGCAGCAGGTCATGAGCTTCTTCAAGAAAGTAGGCGTAATTTTCAGGGCGAGGAGAAGACATGAGGGGAGAGTGGGAGGGTAGGAGAGTGGGAGGGTAGGAGAGTGAGAGAGTGGGGGGTAAAACCGTTCCCTCTCCCGTCATTCATCTATAGCAATCAAAGGGTTAGTTAGGATGGGGGTGTAGGGGAACCTCTGGCTGGAGAAACCCCCACACCCCTTGGTCTCAACTGTCTCGATGGCTATAGCGATGCTGACACCTTAAATTGCCCCACACTGGCTTGCAGTTCTTGGGCAGTGGTTAGTAGATCTTGGAAGGAAGTTGAGATCTGAGTCGAGTCAGCCGAGGTTTTGTTGGCGATCGCCACCACATTTTGCATGGTCTGAATCACCGTTTGAGACTGTTGAATTTGAGCCTGAGTCGATTGGGTGATGCCCTGCAACAATTCACTGATTTGTCCGGTCGCAGTGACGATCGCATTCAGGCTTTGGCGCGTTTCGGTCACCAAATTGGTGCCGCTCACCACCTGTTGAATGCCCGTATCCATTGCCATAGAAACGGCACTGGTTTCTGCCTGAATCTCTTGCACCAGCTTTTCAATCTCGGTTGTTGCCTCTGCTGACTGCTGCGCCAAAGACCGCACCTCATCTGCCACCACTGCAAATCCTCGTCCATATTCTCCGGCACGGGTTGCCTCAATCGCTGCATTCAAGGCAAGCAGTTGGGTTTGGGTCGTGAAGTTGTTAATCAAATTCACGACTTTCGAGATCTTTTGCGACGATTCGCTGAGACGCTTGATTTTTTTGGTGGCTTCAGACACCGTCTCACGAATGGTGAGAATGCCGTTCACTGTCCGGTTCATGGCCGCATCGCCTTGCTGCACCGTCTGGTTAGCCTGCTGCACAGCGGTTTCCATTTGGTGGGTGTTGGCGGCGACCGTTTGAGTCGCGTTGACCATCACCTCAATTTGAGCTAACGCAGAGGTGATTTCTTGCGCTTCTTGTTGGGCTTGTTGGGATAGAGCGGCGATCGCCATCCCGTTTTCACTTGATGTTTGCCCTACTTTGGTGGCACTGCTTTGTACCTGGGTCACAATCCGACGAAGAGCCTGAATGGTGTTGTTATAAGCATCAGCAACAGTGCCCACTTCGTCTTCGGTGACAATTGCCCGCACCGTCAGATCGCCCTGCAGCACTGGTCGAACGGATGACAGCAACTGAATCACATCCTGTTGCAGCTTTTCCTTCGCTACTTTTTCTCGTTCAGCCGCGGCGGCCAATTGCTGTGACTGGGTTTGAATTTGCTGCAAATATTCTGCCTGTTGCAGCGCAATGCCCAACTGGGCTGCAATTTGATGCATGAATTGCACATCATTTTCTTCCCAATGGCGAGGACCACTGTGCTGAAACGCCGATAGCAATCCCCACAACTCTTTACCGCGAAAAATAGCAACAACTAAACAGGATTTAACCCCAAAGTTTTCCAACGCTTCAACATGGCAGTCTGTCAGATTGCCATGATAGACATCATCCACTACCAACGATTCGTTATAGCGGAATCGCCCTCCTTGATGCTCTGATAGGTAAGGATCTTCCCACCCACTACCCACCAGACGGTTTAAATCACCCGCTCCTGCTTCAACAATAAAATCACCGAAATAATCTGGACGAAATTTGTAAATTGTCAGGCGTTCTACTTTGAGAAACCGTCGGACTTCTTGCGCTGTCGTGTTGAAAATTGCATCCAAATCAAGGGTTTTGCGAATTCGGTCAATAACTTTGGCAACGGCTCTCTCTTGCTCTGCTTCTTTGGCTAGCTCAGCCGATTTTTCTTGCAGTTGGGCGACAAATGCGGCTTGTTGTAACGCCAAACCAATTTGGGTACTAATTTGAACCACCAAGTTTTTATCTGTATCTTGCCAGCGGCGCGGAGCTGAATTTTGATAGGCGGCTAGTAAACCCCACAAGGTTTGCCCAGCATAGATCGCCACAATCATGTAGGCTTTGATTTGATACTTCTCTAACGCATCAATGTAGCACTGAGAAAAACCTGCGGTGTAAATATCTTCTTCAACTCGAAACAGCTCTCCCTGATTAAACGAACCTCCCTGACTGGCTTGGAGGTAGGTGTCGTCATAGGACAAGGTTTTAGGCAGCAATTCTGAGCTGCACTGGCTGATATTGTCTCGCAGGGTGGGACTGTTGTCCTGTTCTTGCAACATAGAGGTCCAACCGTTGCCAACCGACTCTGCTACAAATTCACCGCTCCAATCGGGGTTAAAGCGATATACCACGGCGCGATCGCACGCCAACAACTGTCGTACCTCTTGAACCGATGCCCGAAATACTCCCTCAACATTATCCGGACGCCGAATTTTGTTAATCACTCTGGCGATCGCTTGTTCTCGCTCGATCGCCTTAATGTAGTCTGTTCGTTGCAGTGCCACTTCGATGGCAACCCCCACCTGCAACAATAAGTTGGCTTCATAGTCATGCCAGGTGCGAGGGCCTGAGTTTTGATAGATCCCCAACAAACCCCACAACGTATCGTCTTGAAAAATGGGAACGATTAAGTAAGCTTTTGCCTGATATTTCTCTAGCGAGTCTAAATAACACGGAGAAAAACCCGCCTTGCTCACATCATCAATGCGAGTAAACTTTTCGCCCACTGCATATTTGCCGCCTTTGGTTTGTTTGAGATAGGTGTCTTGATCGAGTGCACCAAACTCACCCCAATTTTTTAAGATACAGCGATCGCTTTCAGTGCGGTTACCTTGCAACAGGGTTTCATGCTTTTGCTCTTCGAGCACAGATACCCATCCACTGCCCACAGACTCTGCAATAAATTCACCGCTCCAATCGAGGTTAAAGCGATACACCACCGCGCGATCGCACTTCAAGGCATAGCGAATATCTTGAGTGGCGGCTCGCAGAACTGTAAAAGCATCTTTGGCTTGACGAATTTTGTTGGTCACCCGCAGAATGGCCTGTTCTTGCTCTAGTTGTTCTTTCAAATGGTGATGAAACTCTAGCTGTTGCAAAATAGCTACCAATTCAGCCACCAATTGATGCAAAAGTGTGATCTCGACTTCGTGCCAACGGCGAGCCTTGCTGCACTGTTGCACCACCAATAAGCCCCAAACTTGCTGGTTGAGCATGATGGGAAGGCTCAAACTAGCTTTGGTTTGAAATTTTTCAAACAATTGCATTTGGTAAGGTGAGAACGATCGCTGATAGACATCTTCAATCACCACTGTTTGTCGCTCATAATCGCTGGCTTGCCCTAACCCAAAGCAAAAAGCTTTCAGCGATTCTCCCAGCATGGGAGTCCAACCGTCTGTCAACGACTCCACAGAGACTGTGCCTTGGTCAGGGGTGATAAACCGATAAATCACAGCTCGATCAGCCCTGAGAGTCTCACGGACTGTTTTAGCCAGGGTTGAAAGCAGCGTGTCAGACTCAACGGCTTGACGCAACTGTTGAGCGATCGCCTCGACTTGCTGGCGAGTCATTTTAAGTTGTTGCTGTACAGCATCACTCACTTGACCTTTGGTGGTTTGATGCGCTCCCCGAATGATATTGAGAAGATGCTGAATCTTCTCGCGCATCTCTGGATTTTCCAGTGCCCCAGTCTTTTCTAACTCTGTTTTGATGGCGATCAAAGCCGTAGTTGCTTGGCGGATATCTAAACTGTTTTTCCCATCGGGTGAGGTGCTATCTTGTTTGTCGCCATTGCTGCCGATAGAGGCTGTATCACTACCTGTGACATTGCCTAATGCATTACCTAACGCATTGTTTCCAGATGCTTTAGCAGAGCTAGATTGAGAGTGATCCATAGCATCCATTTCATTGATGGTTGCCATGTGATCTAATTCGTTGAGCATATCAGGTCTGAGTTGATTAACCATGTAGAAAACTCCATTCAGGTGTGATTCGGTGGTTTAAGCCGGAAGAAATGGTAATGCACCTGAAGTGTCGGAAATTACGTCAATTAGGGTGTTACAGCGGGTGACGATGTGATGTGTGAAATCAGAGCTTGGGCATCTAAGACGAAGCTAGTGGGTTGCAAAAAATACCCTTGCAAAAACGATCGCAGGGGGAGTGAAAATAAATCAGCAGATACAGGCTGTAGATGCTGAAGATCGTGCATTTCAATATCAGTGACACGCCTAACGACTGCACCTAAAGAAACTCCATCCTGTTTTATAACAATGACTGTTAATATCGTCGTGAACTGCCCATCTGCCTCAGGAAAACCTAATGGTTGACTGAGGTTTACTAACCATAAAATTTCACCTCGGTGGTCATAGACCCCTAATACACTATCGGCAGTGCCGGGAACGGGTAGAATATTGTCAACTGAAACTCTTAACACCTCTTGAATCGACTCTAGAGCAAGCAAAGCGGTCTCTTGCTCCGTTAAATAAAACCGCAGAAAGCGGGTTTGCTGAGTCGTCACCTCTAGATCGACGGCTGGGGTAGCTGGCGGGGCTGAACCTCTGTCACCTTGATGGAGCCAATTTAGCAGAGAGGAGGGCTGAGATACAGCGATCGCACTCTGACTGAGATTGAGATTATCGTGCCAAATCGGCAAATTTTGCCCTATTTGACGGGCATAGACGCGCACTGTTTTAAGCTCAGAGAATTGGCTAAGGCTGCGTTTGAGCCACGTTGTTGCGGCTGCTTGGGGAGGCACCGCGTCACCCTCCAACAGAATGCATATACAGCCATGTCTCCAGACGGTGACACTCATATCTGGATGAGTATTGTGCTGTCTTAAAAAAGTGGCGATCGCAAATGGATCGGGCTGTTGCTCGTTGGGTTGCCCTGGCTCTGCAACTCCGGGGCGATCGGCAGCTTGAATGGCACTCATTCCTCAACCTCGCATCAGTTGCTGAACCGTTCGTAACCCTCTTTGGTCACATTAATGAGAGGAATTTAGAATAGGGATAGACCATTTGAGAGGGTGCCAGGAATCCTATGCCTGCGTCAAGAGAGGCTCGACCAACGATTCGCTTTGTCGATGAGTATTGCCAACTGTATGCTGATTTGTTTTCAG
>JANRJA010000017.1:0-6849 GCA_033764315.1 Oculatellaceae cyanobacterium bins.114 | reverse complement strand
TTTCGTTTCTCGAATTAGATAAAGCTTTTGCTCGTCTTCAGAAACTTGTTTGACGATCGCCCAATCAGGATTGTAAGTACCAAGTGGAGTTTGCACCTTAAACCAGGGTGGAAGTTTGATGAATAATTTGATGTCTTCTCGTCCATCTAAAATTTCAGCAAATTGCCGTTCAGTATCAGATTGATACTCGATCGCGTCATAGATTGAGTGATTGACAGATAGCATATTGTCAATAAAGCCTGAGATTTCCTTGTCTTCAAACAGACGCATTTCATACTCTTCTCCAGCAATGCGCTCATACTTGATACCGTTGACCATTAACTGCTGCATAGTAAAACGGATTGCGCGGGTTGCAAGATCAAGAAACTGCTGAGGATTGATAAATATATCTGACAAGCGATCGGACTTTAGCAGAATGCTGGAAAGCGTTTCACGGGTCAACTCAGTTTCGCGTTGTAGATAACTAATTAAATCAGGAATAGTGGAGATTGTAGATTCTGTTCTGCTACTGGTAACAGATAAAAGCTGTGAAGTAATTCCTGTATTTGCGTAACCCAGTGCTACTTTCTCTAGACGGATTTGAGGAGCAGTGATAGCAGGCATGTGATTGATTTGTCCTGCTGCATCGTCAATCAATCTCTGAGTATCGTATTCCACAGAATAACGGGTTTTATGTTTAATGCGTTCCCAGAGTTCTAGAAAATCAGTGTTTTCTCTCCATTTGGGGATGAGGTTGGCTGTTTGGCGATCGCGGTTGTTTTTAATTCGTCCTTCAAACTTGACACCGCAATCTTCTTCAATCTCAGTTTGCAAAGCACGAGCAAAGTCAGCATAACTTTCATTGGCAATCACGGTTAAGCGATTAATGGTTGGATCAAAGACCCGAATTCCAGTTGCATCCACAGGTAAGCGCAATCCTCGACCGATCGTTTGTCGCCGCTCAACTTTTGATTGAACTTCTCGCAACATACAAATCTGAAAGACGTTGGGATTGTCCCAACCTTCTCGTAATGCTGAATGACTGAAGATAAAACGCAGGGGTTCTGTGGGTGACAATAGCCGCTCTTTATCTTTCATGATTAGCTCGTAGGCTGTATCATCTGCCGCAGTCGAACCACTGGTGTCTTTAGCGTTGCCCTGTCGATCTTGGGCAAAGTAACCATTGTGAATATCTTCAACCGCAGGGAGATCAAGATTTTGATAACGGGGGAGTTGAGAGAGTTCCTGGTAAATTTCAATAAACCACTGGCGAAGTTTGCCATCCGTTGCAGCATAATTCGCAACCCGATCAATGAAAAACAGCGATAGAACTTTAAGTGGACGATCGGAAAGTTGCCGTTTAACTGCCAACTCTTTGTCTAAATGTTCTTTGATGGTTTCCCTGATTTGAGCTTTCATCAAATCATCGCCGTAGTTGCCAATGGTTTCCCCAATATTGAGGCTGACTCCATTTGTGAAGGAAATATATCCAAAACCTGCATCAATGCAGTCAACAATATAACCTCTATAGAGTTCTCGACCACCCGATAGCTCGTAGAGATCAACTCCATTTTTGCTAATCGATACACTTTTACGAGCTGGAGAGTTTTGTTGTTGTACGTCAATCGTGAGTTTCGCTGTAATCTTTGTTTTAGTTGCTTTAATAGACTCTAAATGAACATAGGGTTGATTAAAGCTGTTTTCCTCAACGGCAGAGGTGACGGTAATTTGTTTAACCAACCTCATGTCATAAGCTTTTACTGGATCAAGCCTGTAAAGTAAGTTGTATAAGTTCTTATGCGTTGCAGAATAACGTAATGTGCAGAGTGGATTCAAACTGGCGATCGCTTCTTTCGCTTTGTCTGATTCCATGTTTTGCGGTTCATCCAAAATCACGATGGGGTTCGTTGCCTGAATAAATTCAATGGGGCGATGTCCAGATAACCCATCGAGTTCTTTATAGATGACGCTAATATCCTTTTTATTAAACGCATCAATGTTAATCACAAGAATCTGCAATTGATTCGAGTTTGCAAACTGTCGCAGATTGGAGACTCGCTTAGAATTGTAAACCCAGTAATCAAATGGCTGACTGCCATAGAGATTTTGAAAATGTTCTTTTGTAATCTCCAGGTTTTTCAGCACCCCTTCCCGAATGGGCACACTGGGAACAACAATGATGAACTTGGTAAACCCATAACGGGCATTGAGTTCATGAATAGTTCGCAGGTAAACATAGGTTTTCCCGGTGCCTGTTTCCATTTCAACGGAAAAATTCATCCCATGTTGAAGGGGTGTATCTGTTCCCGGTTCTACAAGTTCAATTTCATGGCGTTCTTGAACAGTTTGAATGTTTGTCAGAATTTCTTCGGGTGATAGCTCTAACTGGTTGCCAAACCCCATCTCGGTCATTGCGCCACCAAACCCGATGCCCAAACTGGTTTCAAATTGCCCCCCTGCTAAGGGTTGACCATCAAACACATCAATGACTGCGTTAACGGCATCCAATTGATATTGTTGTTGGCTATCAAATTGAATCTTCATGTTAAATCTTTAGACGGTGCGGAATTTAATGTCGTGGTCACGCATTTGTAGCTGTGTGTTGGTTTTGAGCTGATCATTGCCTCGAAATGAAGAATCTAGGCTAATGAATTGCTTTGGCTTGGGCTGATAGGTGAGAATTTGCCGAACGGTATTTTCTAAAATCTCATATTCCAGGCAAATAAATAGTTCCTGGTCTTCAATGGCGTAAATTTCCTGTCCGACAATCTCTAGTTTTTCAACGTTTGCCGTTAATGGGAATCCAGCCTTAAGCAAGATCTCATACAGCATTCCTAACTTTGTCGTACCCGGACGGACATTTTCTGCAAATTCTTGAAGCAATACGCTCAATTGCTCAACATCCTGTGGTGCAGTACCATCCCAAATTTTGAAGTTGCTTTCAGTCAGCTTGAAAACTTTGAAGCCGCGATCGTGTTGCCCTACACCATTTAGATCTAGATCACCATTTCTTGTCTCATCAAGATTTGCGATCGCATTATGAATACGTTGCTTGCCAATATCTGCAATGGTTTTAAGCTTAGTTTCTGCTATTGGTAAATATTCAGGTAATTGAACACAGATAAATCTTCGGTTTCCACCATCTTCTTTATTTTGTTTTAAGACAGCATGAGCGGTAGACGCACTCCCTGAAAAGAAATCTAGAACTAAATCATTCGCTGATGGTGTTGTTGTTAATTGTAAAATTCGTTGAATTAAACGGGTAGGCTTTACAGTGTCTAGAACATTGTCAGTATTTTCAAATTGAACAAATTCAACAAGTTCTTTCTTTGCCTCCTGTGTATGTCCAACATCGCTATATTTCCAAAGTGTTTGAGGGACAATTCCTTGCTTAACCTCTGAAAGAAAACGCTTGAGTCGGGGCATACTATCACCATTTTCACCCCACCAAATACGCTTGTCCTGATCTAACTCTATAAACTTTAAATAATTAACTCGCCAATAGTTGCCTACTGAAGGTTTAAATTTTCTGCCACTTGGGCTAGTCACCTCATATTGTCCATCAGCATAGTAATTTCTAGCCGTCAAATCACTTGAACTCCATACATCTCTTGGATCATTATCTGGATTTGAGTACCGGGCATTTGCTTCTTCAGTCCGAGCTAATAAATTAGGCAACCATACTTCTGCATTTCTGGCATAGACAATAATGTAATCGTGATCCTCTGAAAAATGTCGGGCAGAATTTTTGGGTGAAAATACTTTTTGCCAAATAACCGATGCTATGAAGTTTTCCTCACCAAATATCTCATTCATTAAAGTTCTTAAGCTATGAACTTCATGATCATCAATGCTGACAAAAATCACCCCATCATCTTTCAGTAGATTTCGAGCCAAGAATAGACGAGGATACATCATATTGAGCCACTTAGAATGAAACCGCCCATCGGTTTCTGTATTCGTTGTTAGCTTAATTCCCTCACCGTTTTTTTGTCCCGAATATCGCAAATAGTCTTCTAACCCTTCCCGAAAATTATCAGGATAGATAAACTCCTTCCCTGTGTTGTAAGGTGGGTCAATATAAATCATCTTGATCTGGTTGTGATAGCTCCTTTGCAGCAGCTTCAACACTTCCAAATTATCACCCTCAATAAAAATATTTTCTGTTGTCTCAAAATTAACCGACTCCTCCGGTACAGGGGTCAGCGTTCCTACACTTTGCGCTTGCAGGTTCCGAATTGCTTCACTCTTTCCCGCCCAAGACAACCCGTACCGCTCCCGTCCCTCATCAATTGATTCCCCTAACGCCTGCTTCAGTCGCTCAAAATCAACTTTGCCCTCAGCAAATACCTCCGGGAAGAGGTCTTGCAGGGCAGCGATCTTGTCTTCCAGCACATTTTGGGATGTCAACGGTAGTCTGTCTTCAGTCATCGCTTTAGAGAAATCACCTTCTAAAGTTTGCAGTATACTTCGGTTTTTTCTTAATATTGCGACGAAAAATCTTAAAAAGAAACGGATGTACTAAAAGCTTTACGGAGTTTCAAGCTTTCGCCCCTTGAAAAGAGCAATTTCACCCTAGAACGCAAAACCCCAAGCTCCCGACTCGAAATATTGACCTTTTTGCTCCAATTCCCGACCTCTAAACTCGACATTTCAACATCCCAACCTGGAATTTGAGCCTTTTTACTCCAAAAATTAAGCTCAGAACCCAAAACGTCGAGCAAATTACTCCAACTTTCAAGTTCTGAGCTTCAATTGTCAGCTTCAGCAGTCAAAAGTCCCCTTTTCTAAGGAGGATTTAGGGGGATCTTCCTAAACCGCTGCCCCTCCACTCTTGACCATTGCCTCCTGGCTCTTCGCCTTCCGGGGTTTGCGGACAAACCGTTGCCCCATCTCACCCACCACCGCATCCATCCCACCCACATTTCCACTCGCCTTGGCGTAGTTATACACCTGCAACGCTGCCGCATACGCCTCACTGCCCACTGCCAAGCAGGTATCATCCAACAATTCCTGTAGCTGGTTCATCGACAGCAACAACGGATATAACGCCTCAAACAATTGCACATCCTTTCGCAACTCCTCCAGGTCAAATGACCTTGGCAAAAAGTCTGGATTCTGGGTTGCAATCTCTAATGCCTTACGGACAAACGCTCGACTCTTATCCCCCATCTTGGGTAGAGCTTTTCGCTCTTCGGCACTCAAGTCTACTAAAAACGATAGTTTCGCTTTAATGGTTGCTACTGCATCCATCACGGCATCGCGATCGCTCTGGGTCAATGCAGCACTGATTGGGCTGATGGTCATACAAAATCCTCTAATGTGAGTAGATAGTTGTATGGTGCCCGGAAGAAAAGGGGCGATCGCGTCTTTTGTCCCTTTACGCAGGTATGGAGCACTACCCAACTAACCTATCTTTGATTTCAGGCATCACCAGTAGGGGTTAGAGCAAGTTCTATTCATGTCCCGAAATTCTTTCGACTTTGTCCTCAATGCATTCAAGAGGAGCAAGCGCGTTATGGGAAGTTGTAAACGACTGTGGTGTGTGCAATTAATCCTTGCCAACCTCAAATTAACAGCGGGTCGAGTCATCACTCAATAACCAAATTCACCCTGTGTGCGATTTTCCCCAGATCTCCGGTTGCTGTGACACAAATCAGACTACTTTGAGGATGCTACCGGGGATCTAAACCTCTAAGTTGCACATCGCGTCAATTCTTCAAGATTTAGCGATCGCGACTAACTAACACAAAACCACGGGTCTTGCCTGAAGTGGAATCAACCGTTGCCATTGCCCGCCAGAGGTCTTCTGCCTCAACCCAAACCGGAGGATATTTGTAACGAGCCACATCTAAAATTAAGAAGCGATCGCTCTCTTGGTTGTAGGCAGCAATGGGGGAAATATGCCCCCCTCGTTCTTGCCCAATGGCACTACGTAAATAGTTAACAAGGACAAAGTTTCCGGGTTGGTCTAAGTTCTCAACGACCTGTTGGCGAAACGCCTCCAAGGTTGTATCAGCAGCATGGTGAACCTGTACACCCACAGAGTAGCTCGATAACAACTGCCCTAATTCATCTAAAGTCATGCCTTGCTGGGCAACTACATCAGGGCTAAGTGCCTGACGAGTAGCTGGATTGTCAAAGAAGTTTTCTTGAGTAAAAACGTGGTATGGCGCATATTGAGGGACTTCCGGGGCAGGAATGCCCAGGCTGTTGAGCACCATGACCATGCTGGCAACGCCACAATAAGCCTGATTGACCTGCGTCACAAACTGAGAACTAAGATTCCAGAAATCGTCTCTCGCTTCACTTTCAATCAGGAGTTCTTCACCCTGAGGAGAGTTAAAAGCAATCAGGTCAGGAGGCAACGGTAGAGTTTGCGCGTTGGCAAAACCTCTCTCTTGGAGAACCGCTTTGCCCCCAAAGAGTCCTGCACTGAGCAGCACAAGAGTGAGCAGTCTCCGCTGAAGTGCGATCGGTGCGATTCTCTGGAGTTTCATAGGGATTCGACCAGCATGGATATGAATGGTGACCCTGCCATAATATAGCGATTTGCTCTTGTTGCATCAGGTCTGCGATCGTTACGATCGCCTCCTCTAATATTTCAGAGTATCGCTGTTGTCAACAGTTTAGGACAACTGTTTGAAGTATAGTACTCAAGGCGATCGCGTGATCTATCAAGCCTATGCCTTCACCCTTTGGTGCATCAGAGCTACACAGGCGAGTGCCCTAAGAACCTATCCGAAAACGTCTCAATGGGTGAGATGCTTTTAAGAAGGATGTTTCAGGGATTAACGAGCGATGTCCTTCACAGAGATCAACCCTGCCTATCGATTGCCAGATGAGGTATGGGAACGGGTTCATCATGCG
>JANRJA010000016.1:0-32204 GCA_033764315.1 Oculatellaceae cyanobacterium bins.114 | reverse complement strand
CGCATGATGAACCCGTTCCCATACCTCATCTGGCAATCGATAGGCAGGGTTGATCTCTGTGAAGGACATCGCTCGTTAATCCCTGAAACATCCTTCTTAAAAGCATCTCACCCATTGAGACGTTTTCGGATAGGTTCTTAGTAGCTTGCTTCACCAAACTGTCCTCTTGAGATCTTTAGCCACTGCAAAACGGGTTAAGGCGGTGTATGGGGGTTCTACCCTGACAAACCCTTGTGTCACCTGTTAAGACAGTTGACAGCTCAAATTTGAACTCTCTGCTGTGAAATTTCTGTAGGGACATGGCAGACCATATCCCTACTTTTTGCTATCTAACGCGATGTGAAACTTAGAGGTTTAGATCCCCGGTTGCTCGTTCAGCATCCTCAAAATAGTCTGATTTGCGTCACAGCAACCGGGGATCTGGGGAAAGTCGCACACAGGGTTATCTAAGACTTTTCCTCAGCTAACTCCGTACCCACTAGACAGGCATCAGTCAAGGTTGCGCCATTGAAGTTGGCTCCTGCCAAGTCAGCACATAACAAATTAGCTCCGCTCAAATTGGCTCCTGCCAGGTTTGCCCCCCGCAGGTCAGCTTCTTCTAAGTTGACTCCACTTAATAATGCCCCTTGCAGATCTGCCTGACATAGGTTTGCCCCTTGCAAATTGGCACTGTTGAGGTTTGCCCCGCGCAGCTCGGCTCCGCGCAGGTCTACTCCCTGCAAATTGACTCCTGTCAGATTGGCACCACTCAAAAAAGCACCCGCAAAACAGGTGTTGTGTAGACTAGCTTGCATTAAATTGGCTCCGCGCAAGTTGCTGCCTCGCAGGTCTGCCTCAGTTAACTCAGCCTGCATTAGGTTTGCCCCCAGCAGGTTTGCCCGCAAATCAGTGCCAACCAACCGAGACCCAATCAAGTTGGCCCCTTCTAAATGAGCCCCTGTCAGCTTAGCCCCACTTAAATTAGCCCCTACCAGGTTTGCCCCTGCCAGATTAACTCCGCTTAAGTTAGCGTTTGGCAGATCTTCATCCTCCAGATCAACGCCCGCTAAGTGTTTTAACTTCCCGGCAAGAATCGCTTCAATATCCATAATGGTTTTATCTCACAGAGGGGCTTGGAGTCGAGCTAGATTCGTCAGTGTAGTGCAGCAAGTCATCATCGGAGTGAGAATCTAAAAGCCAGATTCCAGCTGCAATTTTGGGCAAGTTAACAGGCAGATTCAATCCCTGTTGCAACCCACCTACCAATAGAGTAAGTGCCTCCACAAGTTTAGGATCCCAGCGATCGCCCGCTTCAGCTTGACAGGTAGCCAAGGCCTGGGAAAACGCTTCTTGAGGATAGGAGGTAAAATCACCCGCTTCAGTATCCGCTGTGCGATGCGACGCAAGATGCGCCTGAAACTGCGCCACCAATCCTAATAACCTAGACTCTAAGGGAATCGAATCTCCGGCTAATCCGGCAGGCAGCCCAGACCCATTCCACCACTCCGTTTGGTGAGTAATGATCGTGGCGATCGCCTTCATCCGATTCATCGTTCGCAACAATTGTGCTCCGGCAACCAAGGGGCAAGATGGGGCAACAGCTTCGGGGTCAGGGCGTTTAGCCGAATCAGGAGTCAACTCTGTATCTTGACGCAGAGCACCAATACGGTGCAACAGCCCTGCTAATCGCAACCGATGCAGTTGCCAAGAGGGGAGGTCAAGCAACTGCCCCAAGGTTTCTGCCAGGGTCGCCACCTCAGCCGCTGTCATAGGATTGCTAATGTCAGTTTGGTCAGTCAGTTGAGCGATGCGTAAAAAAGCTTGCAACTCATTAGACACCAGATTGTTATCGAGAAATCCTTGCCCTGGGTAAGCATAGGAAGGCGCATCGTGCAGCAACTCGTGTTGAGTGGTCTGCAAATAACTCACCACACGAGAGACAATGTCTCCCAATCGATCCGCCGTTGACACCCCCAGCAACTCATTGGGGTGCTGAGGCTGTGCTTTGATCGCTTGCAGTTGAGCCATGAGTTGATCACTCAGGGCAGGGTTATAACGACTAATGTGGGCGATCGCCAACTCAGTCGTCTCTTGCACCAGGGTTGGTTCAAACGTCCATAACCCATAAAATTTGCGTTCTCGATCGACATGGGGCACCCCCGCTGCGCCGTAGTCTTCGGGACTCAACTCCTGACACAACACCATTGCGGTGTAACGAGGTGAGGCAATAATCAAGTGCCACTCTTGAGCAACTGGATCGCTAGGATCAAGACCCACCAAAGCAACATTAGGTCGCTGGCTAGTGGGATGTTCAGAAAAACCTGCATCGGGAGCCGCCATAATCACAATCTGTCGGGCGTGATCGGCAATTTCAGCATAGCGATCGGCTTCTTCTAAATACCACTTGCCTCGCTGAAATGCTGTAATCACAAGCGGTGAAAAGTCATCGGTCAAAATAGAATCTTCCAGAGCATGACACAAAGACACCAGTGTGTTTTTGTAATACACGCCAAAATTTAAAGATCGTTTGCCCGGTTCTGCGGTTTGATGCGCTTCCTTGAGAGTTTGTAAAATTGAGCCTTTTAACATAAAACAATTGAGCAAAAAATTCTTTTACTGTGGACAAACTAGATGGATCTCAAGGGAAATAATCAGAGTTTTTGATACTTCCTATCATCGCAGATTTACCAAAGTCGTCAAACTGACAGAGACAAGGATGAAAGATAGTATTTGACGCGATGTGCAACTCATTGACCTTCATCCCCATTCTTCTCCCACGAAGGAAGGGCTTTCAGCGATTTCAGCACCCTTTCCGGTGAGATAGGGTGAGGACTAGCGGGAGTTTCAGAAAAGTTGCACATTAGCACATTAGATGATGTGAGCACTCAACGATTAGGCGGGTCAAGAGATGTGCTGAGTGCTCCCATCATCCCTTTATTCACCCAACCCCTGCCAGTTCTCGTGGAGCGTCAATGGGTGCCGTCAAAGCTGCTTCTAAATCAGCCTTGCCCAACCGTTGTTCTAAAATGTCCATGACTTCGCGCCCAAAATCATTGGGGTTTTGTTGCCATGCCTGCAAACAAACCTCACCCAAAAACGACCCCAGTGGCTCTGGGTTCCACAACAGTTTACGCACCACCCAGGGCATGTGACTGAGGGGGTTATAGCCCGGTTTCAACACACCTTTTTTAAAGGCATAGTCTTCTAAATGAGTGTGAGGTTGCAACCCAATAAAGAAAATAGCAGGCTCGACCTTGTCTGCTCCAAAAATGCTCTCTAGCTCACGGTGATAGGCGATCGTTTGGCGAATCGTCTCAAACGTTTCATCAATCACATTAAACGAGTAGTTGATGGATACCAGATCATCAAATCCTGCTGTTTTTAAGTCACGGCAATTTTGCAGCACCGTACGAAGGTTGTACCCCATCCGCATCTTTCGCACTAGCTCTTGAGAGCCGCTCGTGATGCCAATCTCAAAATAATTCATGCCCGTTTTGACCATCAGGTCACACAGTTTAGGGGTCAGGTTATCAGCCCGAATATACGCTGCCCAGTGAATATCGGACATGCCAGCATCCAGGACTTTTTGCAGTAATTCTTCGACGTCAGCAATAAACTTGCGGGCTGGAATCAGTTGAGCATCAGTAAACCAAAAATTGCGGATGCCGCGATCATAAAGTTGGCGCATTTCTCGCACCACCTCGTCTGCCGGATTGATCCGAACTTGTTTGCCCTCCACCACGGTGTAAATGCAGTAGCAGCAGTTATGCGGGCACCCTCGTTTGGTTTGCACCCCGACATAGAAATCACGCTCTTGGAGGTAATAGTCAAACTCCGCCCAAATACTGGCAATGTAGTCGTAGTTGCAGGCTGTTTTTTCAAAGGGAGTGGGTTGCTCATGAATCAGGCGATCGCGTGGGGTTGTCTCTCCAGCGATGTAGCACCGCTCTGTTGACAAATCTTGTCCGCGCAACAGCTTTTCTAACAAGCTTTCCCCTTCACCCACTGAGACAACGGTGCCCTTAGGCAATAGGCTGTTGAGCTGTTCATAGAAGACACTAACAGCACCACCCCCCACGACCAAACGCGCATCTGAGGTATAGCGTTTTGCCCGTTTTAGCCCCCGTTTAATTAACCCCAAGTTGCGCCATAGCTCAGAGTAATAAGAGGTCATCAATTGCAACCCACCCATTGCCCCTCGTAGCCTGAGCAGGGGGTTGCGAGCGTAGTTAAACTCAAAGGCGTTTTGCAGCGGATTGCCACCCCGTCCCCCAACGGGAGCATAGATCTGAATATCACGCCACGAAAACACGAGTAACGTCGGTCGAAACTCATCAATACAACGATCCAGTGCAGAGGCAAAATCGAGCGGGGGAACCGTCCCCATATCAAAGATTTGCTGTTCTACATCAGGAAAGCACTTATGGACGTGATCGGCTAGGTAAACAACCCCAATTGGAAAAATTGGATTGCAGGGAAGGCGAACGTAGAGGATGCGATTTTTTGCCATTGGAGCCTGTACAAGACAAGAAAAACCAGATTCATTAATTAAATTTCATATAACTTTACGATACCACTGACTTTTGTTGCGTGCACAGGGATAGAAGGGATCGATATATAGCAAGGAATCGAGGAGAGCTATAGAAATTGCATTGCTCACCAAAAAATGCTTGGTAGTCGGGTTTACAGCTAACAGGGATCAGCCGATGTTAGGGTTGCTTATAATCGTTCCTTTTGGTGCTAAGCTCCTCAACTGTCATGGCTCAAATCTTTGATCCCTTACCTCCAGATTGCTCTGACCCAATTCTCTGCTGTTACGTCAACGCTACGAGCAAAATTCAAATTGCTCGCATTACCAATGTATCTAACTGGTATTTTGAACGAGTTGTTTTTCCAGGGCAACGATTGCTCTTTGAGGCAATGCCTCAGGGCTTGCTAGAAATCCACACTGGAATGATGGCGAGTGCCATTTTATCAGACACCATTCCCTGCTATCGGCTGCAATTGCAAGAGGAGGAAGAAGCAGCACCTGCTGTTGAACCAATTGGTACGGGGTTGGGGTTGAGTAAAATAGCGCAGGAAACGCGCACGGCTGTTTCTGTTCTTGCTGAATAAGATTCTAATCGTAGAAAAACAAGTTTTCATACCCTGTTGGTGCCGTTAGTCTGGCGATCGCCCAAAGTATTGCCGACATAGTCTAAAGATTTAATTAGATCAAAGTTGTGTGTTCCCTCTTAACAAGATTGCTTCTCTAAGGTTTTCTCTTTTATCAAAACTCCATCTGTCCTTTCTCAAGACTCTTTCCAATTCTTCTCACTATTCTTTTCAGTCAGTTTATTTAATGCCGAGCCAGGTGTGATGCCGAGTCTAAGTTCAATTTAGACCTCATAATAAAGGGGTGTTGAGTTGGACTGCAACCTCCATTGAATCTTCCATCATTTTTATGGCTCTGGCGAATTGCAGCCTGGTCTATGGGCTTGTCACTGCTCGCCTATGTGCTTTTAGCTGCCACAGGCACAGGGATGTTTTATAGCCGTTCGAGCGGTGGCTCACGACCCGATTGGTTGCGATCGCTCCATTTTGGCATTGGCATCACGATGATTAGCCTGGTGTTGCTGTTGCTGGCGATTGGCATTGTTGGGACACTGGGGCACTTTGGCAGTTTGGGGCACTCGGCTCATCTGCCCGCTGGAATTATTGTCGTGTTGCTGACACTGCTCTCAGGCTGGAGTGCGACTCAAATTAATCCAGAGCGTACTTGGGCACGCACCTTGCATATAGGCACGAATTTGGTGTTGTTGGTGGGATTTACGCTAGTCAGTCTGTCCGGGTGGATCGTTGTGCAAAAATATTTGCCTTAGCAAGACACCGGAGTTCTTAAAGAACCCCGGTGTCTAAGTTACAAGCGCAGGATAATTACACCAGCACGTTGCCGCCAACAACCAGGTTGCTGGGGTTGACATTGTTGAGTGTCACCAGGGTGCTAAAGCTAGCACCACCCGTTAAGCCATTTTGATCAATTTGCACCAATGTGCTGGAGCCAGAGCGCGTAAACCGTAGGAATCCATCGGTTGTAGGCGTAGAACCAGCATAGGGCAGGCTATCCAACAGAGCACTCAAGTCAAGGGTGTCTTGCGTGGTGTTGAAGTCGGTGATGCGGTCAGTGCGATCGCCAAAGGCAGTGTAGACAAACGTATCGTTGCCACTGTTGCCTGTTGCCGTGTCGTTGCCACTCCCTCCAATCAGGATGTCGTTGCCGCTGCCCCCGATCAACTCATCATCACCACTGCCACCGATCAGAGTGTCGTTGCCATCGCGTCCGCTGAGAACGTTGCGTCGGCTGTTGCCGATGATGATGTTATCCAGCGAGTTGCCTGTACCGTTGATCGAGCTAGTGCCCGTCAAGGTTAGGTTTTCAACGTTGTTGCCCAAGGTCCACGACACCGAGGATTGCACCAGATCCGTGCCTTCGTTGAAGTTTTCAGTGGTGCGATCGCTAGAACTGTTGACGATGTAGGTATCGTTGTCCAGACCTCCGATCAGAGTATCGCGATCGCCCTTGCCCTCCAAAATGTCATCGCCACCCAAGCCAGTGAGAACATTTCGTTGATCATTCCCTGTGATCACATTGGCAAGGTCGTTGCCTGTGCCATTGATGTCATTGTTGCCCGTCAAGGTCAGGTTTTCAACATTGTCACTTAAAGCGGCGATCGAAACTGAGGAACGCACCAGATCAGTTCCCTCATCAAGGTTTTCATTCACCACGTCGCCGGAACTATTGACGATGTAAGTATCATCGCCTAAGCCACCAAACATCACATCATTGCCAGTTTGACCGTCGAGGGTGTCATTGCCACCCAAGCCACTCAGAGTGTTGCTTGCGCTGTTGCCCGTGAGCACGTTAGCAAGGTCATTACCTGTACCGTTGATGGCAGCAGAACCCGTCAAGGTTAGGTTCTCAACGTTGTCAGCTAACGTCCAAGAGATAGAAGAGCGCACCAAATCAGTGCCTTCATTGAGGTTCTCAACAATCACATCGCCTGCATCAACAATGTAGGTGTCATTACCCAGTCCACCCTTCAGAATATCGGCTGCCAATCCACCATTCAGGGTGTCGTTGCCCGCCAATGCTCGAATCTCATCAGCCCGATTGGTGCCCGTCAGATTGTCGTTGCCGTTGGTTCCGATAATCAGATTTGCACCTTGCGTCACGGTAATGCTGACTGTGGCAGTGGAGGTTAAACCGCCCACATCTTTAAGGGTATAAGTGAAGCTGTCACTACCCTCAAAACCTGTAGTTGGTGTGTAGGTAAAGGTGTTGTTACCGTTTTTGACGAGAGAACCGTTAGCCGGGTTAGTGAACGAGTCAATCACCAATGGATCGTTGGCATCGACATCGTCATCATTTGCAAGCACAGAGATGACCACTGCCTGTAGGTCAGTCGTGCTGACACTGTCATCCACCGCAACCGGGGTCTCATTGACATTGGTGAGATTCAGGGTGAAGTTGGTGCTGGCATCTGGGGTGTTGCCCACCGTCACATCATCCGCATTCACGGTCACGGCGTAGCTGGGCTTACCTTCAAAGTTGAGTGCTGTATTGGCTTTGAGGAAGAGTTGATTGCCGTCAATTTCAAAGAAGCCTGCATCAGTACCGCTGAGGCTGAGACCGTTGGTGCCTAAGCTATCATCGGTGACGCTGATATCAGCGACAAAGATGCGGTTGTTGGTGCTGGTGTTTTCAGCCAGGGTCGTGACTGTGTTCGTTAGGTTAACCGCTGTCGGAGCCGCATTGGGCACAGGCAGGTTAAACCGAGCCACGATCGGGTCGTGGTCACTGATCTGATCGGCAAACTCAGAGTTAAAGTGAACCACATCAAACCCACTTAGATTGGTCAACAGGTTGTCACTGACCAAAATGTGATCGAGGGTTTGAGCATTGCCCTGGAAGTTGTAGGTATAGCGTTCATTGGCAGGCAGGGTTTCAATCAGGGTGTTGAGAGCACCATTGTCTTCAAGAATCGTCAGCGGGTTTGAGAACTCGAAGTCATTGAGGTCGCCTGCAACCACCACGTTAGCGTTGGGGTTAATTGCTAGAATGCTGCGAACGAAATCGCGCACTAGCGTTGCCTGCTGGTTGCGTTGCACTTCACTGTTGAGGGTCGGAGGTTGGTTGGGACCAAACAAAGATTGGTCGCCACCCTTGGAGTTGAAGTGGTTGCCCACCACAAACACCGTCTGACCATTGAAGAGAAACTCACCGACTAAGGGCTTGCGGCTGGCATTAAAGGCAGAGTTAGTCGGGTCAATCAAACCAGGACTAGCAGAGGGTTGGGGCACTCCACCAACATTGCTGACGGTTGTGGCAGTGGTTGCCGTTCCACCGGGGCGATCGACAAAATCAACCCGTGTTGGATTAAAGAGGAAGCCTACCCGAATGTTGCCGCCGGGTTCACCCCCATTGGTGTCATCCACCGGGTTGATCTGACGAAACTCATAGGTGGGCCCCCCCGCCGCGGCGATCGCATTAATCAACGTTTGGAAAGTGACAGACGCATCCACCACACTGTCATTCGTTGCACCGTTATTATCTTGAATCTCTTCCAGGTTGATGATGTCGGGCGACTTCAGATTATTGACAATCGCATTTGCCAGTGCAGCAAACTGGGCTGCGCCATCACCGGGGTCAAGGTTCTCGACGTTAAAGGTCGCAACCGTCAATTGATTGGGGTCTGTCGAGGTCAGGTTTGTGACTTCTTTGGTAATGGGACTAGGCGTGGTTTGAGTCACACCAGCGGTCAACAACACTTCAAAGTTTTGGAAGTTGTAGTCTACAACCCCAGTTGCCGTGCTGATTTGAGCACCAACATTGGCATCCGGCAGCGGAGTGGCAGAGCGAATTAACACGTCATCCAACTGAATCCGTTCGGGATTAAAGTCGGTTGCGGTAATCAGGCTGCCTCCCTCAGCGGTTTGGCTGGTGGCATTCACGCCGTTGTCTGCCAAAACCCAGAGTTCACGGTTATTGGTGAAGGTAGCCGTAGGGCTAGTGGCTACTGAGTTGTTAACCTGCACCAACATCCCTTCCACACTTTCGTAGAAGTCAATGCCATCTTGCGCCGGATCAAAGGTGGTCGTGCCCGTTTCGATGTTGCCTGTGGTGTCGTTGTCGATCACCTGATTGGGAATGGCGCGTCCCCCGTTGCCAAGAATGGTAGGCGCGATCGCACCTAAGGAGGCGATCGCATTCACCGAAGCACCCGCAACAGTAGCATTCAGTTGAGTCACCGTCAGGTTGTTGGCATTATTGGCACGGCGGAATTCATCGACCCGTCCAGTGACTTGCACCGAGGAACCCACGGTGGGCAGTGCGCCTGATGCGCCCACAAAAACGAAGATGGCTTCCGACGTAGCCTCATTGGCATCAGGATTGGGGTTTTGCAAGTAGAAGCCGCGACCATAGCCCGATGGCGGATTGGCAAACAGAGCCGTCACAATCCCTTGAGTGACAACGGTTTGACCTTGCAGAGGCGAAATGTGCGCCGCTCCTTGAATCTGGTTAATGGCAGTGATTGCAGCTTCATCATCCTGAATGCCTACGGTTACATCCGTCACGGTAATGCCGTTATATGATGCATCAGAACTTGTTGCCGTATGGGTCAAGACGGCAGTGTGCGCCCCTTCCGCGATCGCATCATCCACTGCCCGAACCGTGATGGTGACTGGGGTGGTGTTGCTCAGCGTAACGCTGACCGTATTGGAGAAGGTGACGCCATCGGTGCTGAGTTGAACTTGCCCTGCGGTCGCAACCGTTGAGCCAATCTGCACTGTGACTGAGTTAGTGGGAGTGGTTGCCAGAGCGATCGTATAGGTATCGGTAGTGGTACCTGCTTCACTCACTTGAGTATTGCCACCCGACTGAGCAATGCGAATACCGGGAGGGACAGGAACCACAGCATTGACCGCTCCACGCGTGTTGAATGCCTCACCAGGAGCGGGAGTTCCGGTAAGCCCGGTGATACCCGCTAAATCAAAGTCGTTGCGAACCCAATCACTGGTTGAGTTTGTATCGGTGCCATTGGGAATGCGGGACGCACCACCTGGCTCAAAGGTGGACGTGAAGGCGGCATCGTCAAAGAACTGATCTAGCACAACGGGGGAGTAGGTGCGATCGCCCGCTTTGAGTTCATTCACTGCCACACTGTCTACAATGGTGCCCCAAGGCGTGGCATCTAAAACGCCATCATCGTTGGTATCTAAATCAGTGTTGACTACCCCAGTAAAGTTTTCAACCAGCAACAGGGTTTGGGTGCCATTTTCCAGGACATTGTTGGACGATGCGACAAAGAAACCATTGGCATCGGTTGTGCCTAGAGGAATAACCCGGTCAATGTTGCCAATGGCAGAGCCGCTATCTCCCTCAATCACCAACAGGCTAAAGCTGGAATAGTTGGTGTTAGGCGCACCCAAGATTTCAATGTATTCGTTTGTGTCCGTTCCGGTGTGGTCAAACACAAACTCGTTGATCACCGGATTGGGAATATTGGCGGCTCCCAGCGTTATGGTTTCGCTGCGGAATTTCTGGAAGTTGTCTTGGGCCAGGTCTTTAGAGATCGTGCCGTTGTTGTACCAAACGCTATCGCCGTTATCCACCAACACCTGAATGGCACTACCCGTGGTCAAGCTATCGGGGACTTCAACAATCGACTCAAAGCTGCCATCGGCCAGCAGTGCTGTTAGGTTGGTCAATCGCTCCACTGGAGCATTCGCCGGGTTGCCCGTCCAGGTATAGAGTTTGAAGTCGTTTCCAGCCGTTGCCGTACCCGCCACGATCAAGTACTCCCCAGCACTGTTGCGTTCAATGCTACGAATGCCGCGTCCACCCAAATCCAGGAAAATCGGTGCGCCAAAGGTAGCGGAACCAGCGGCACGGCTACCGACATTGTTATCATCAATCAAGCTGGCAAAATTTTGGACGGGCACAATCAGCGCATTGGTGCGGGTGCTGGTGGGTTCTAGCGGAGCGCGGAAAGAGACATAGGCGGTAGTGCCATCGGGGGCGATCGTCAACCCCTCAATGTTGAAGCCGCTCGTCTGTTCTGGAAGTACGCCATCGGCTGCACTGTTCGCCAAGCCCAGTGCTCCGGATCCCAAACCGTGACCGTTGGCGTTATCCCAGGCGATCAGGTCATCTTCTAAAAAGGAGTAATAGTCGCCAAAGCTGAGGGTGGTGTTAGCCCCCGTTCCCGATACCGTGGTCGAAAAAATCCGCTCGCGGTTATCGCGGTTGTTGCCGCTGCTGTTGTTGCTGTGGGAACCCGTCCAGTAGATCGTGTTGCCCACGCGGGTAGACCCTTCGATATCGACTTCGCTAGAGCCGCTTAAGCCCAAGTTAGCCGTGAAGTCAAAGGAATTTAATCGCAGACCCGAATCGTTGCGATCGTACAGGCGAATGGTCTGGTCTTCGTCATCCGCCACCAACATATAGTCAGCATCAATGGCGATCGCGGTGGAGGCATCACTGGTGCCCGTGTGAAAGCGGGTTGTCAAAGGATTCACCGACGCTGCCGACGCCGCGTAGTTGATCACATAGTTAGCCGTGCTGGTGCCATCGCTGACGGTGACGGTAATATCGGCAAAGCCAACACTGCTGGGAGTAATTTTTAGATTGCGAGTAGCATCTGTGCCGCTGAGGGTCAGGTTGGCATTAGAGACAACCGCTTGGTTGCTGCTGCTGACCGTGACGGTCAGGTTGCCAGTGGACGTATCGGGATCGGCGATCGCAAAGTCAATGCCCAGGCTGCTAGCAGGGTCGGTAGGGTCATTGATCACGCCGCTAACAAAACCCGATCCGGTGGTGGCTAAGTTAACAAACGGAGTTGCTGTACTTTCTTGAATCGTGGGAGGAGCATTGAGAGAGACATCGTTATCGGCGATCGTCACGGTAGCGGTGGCAACCCCAAGGCTATAGCTGGGGCTGGATGACAGCACCAGCGTTAGGGTTTCTGCCCCTTCCACGTCTAGATCGTCTACAGGGGTGATGGTGATATCGACAAACGACTGCCCCGCTGCGATCGTCGCTACACCCGTCAGAGCAGGGGTGTAGTCGTCGCTGCTAGCTTGCCCGGTTCCTACGACAAATGCGTATGCCACTATCAGATTATCGGTTAGTGCCCCTGTCCGAGCAATGCGGAAGGTGCCGGGATCTTGTCCTGCTTCAGCAGCGGTAGCATCGGTCGCGGCGATCGTTACAGTCGGCAGGGCTGAGTTGGCGATCGCACCAGGCGATCCGGTTTCTGCTCCATTAAATGAGACCGACCCACCATTGACCCCAGTGGCACTTAACGTAGAAACGGTTGGTAATGGGAGTATCGTGCTACCCGCACCCGCGGCGTTATCAAAGGTTGTGGTGCTATTGGCAGCCCCAAAGCTGATCCCTGTAATGCGGTTTTCGCTTGCATCAAACAGATTTACAGCGTCTCCTCCACTACTCAGCCCCACACCCGAACCCCCATAGGCCCCAATCAGGAAGCCAGCGGGCGGTGTAGCCGTGCCAAACCAAGCTGTGGAGAAAGCCGCAATGATCGCGGCATCAGTTGAGCCCGTCGCGTTGCCCTCAAAGAAAATCACTGACTTTCCAGCAGGGATGGTCGTTACGCCTCGGAGTGCGACCGCTGAGGCAAAGACATTGGAGCCATCGTCAATCCTCCAGCCAGTAATGTCTACATCGCTGGTGCCCGTGTTGGTTACTTCAAACCAGTCAGCGGCGTAGGTGCCGTTACCGCTGCCAGAAGGGTGCACTTCAGAGATGATCAGCGTTGGAGTAGGTGGAGCAACATCATTATCGGCGATCGCCACATTTGCCGCAGTTGTTGCACCCAAATCATAATCAGCCGCATCAACGAGTGTTAGGGTAATGGTTTCGCTCCCTTCAAAGTCAGCATCATCAACTGGCGTAATCGTGACATCAACAAAAGACTGACCAGCCGCGATCAGTGCAGTACCCGTCAGGTTTGGAGTGTAATCTGTGCCGTTTGTCGCTTGCCCCGAAACGGTATAGTTCACCGTCAGAGAGTTGGTGGTGTCGCCCGTGCGAGTAATGCGGAAGGTACCAGGGTTAGATGCTTCTGAGGCTAATGTTTCAGCAGCAGTGGCATCGGTCGCGGCGATCGTGACTGTTGGGGTTGCAACCACAATATCGGTCGTAAACGCAGTGGCACTAAAGGGAACATCGGGAGCGGTGCTATCAATACTCTGATCTCCAGTAGCATCTTGAGTAATCCAGTTTGTCGCATTATTAATCAGCGATCGATACCCACTGAAATTTGCTTGCCCAGTGCGAGAACCTGTATAGGCAGCAATGTCAGCATCAAGGTCAACAGTTGACAGGTCAATAGCATTGCTCCCAGCCGTTAAACCAGTGTTGGTTAACACACCATTGGTTGCTGAAAACCCACCATTAGTGATCGCGGTAAGGAAGGTAGGAGATGTAGCAGAGCCTTGATAGGCGTAAATGGTCTCGCCACTTGCCCCAATTCCTCGGTTTGTGCCTCGTCCTGTGACGGGAGTTGCCGCCGTTCCAGTGCTAGCGGCGATCGTGCCTGTCCCAATATTGTCAATCCGAACGATAGTCCCCGCAGAAACCAGAGTCGTGGCTGTCCAGCTAAATGCGCCTTCATTAGTGTCAACAAAGGTCGTACCGTTCCATTCGTTGTCTTCAAAAATAATGACTTCGCCAATATTAATATCAGTGAGTGCAACAAAGGCAATATTGTCATTGCCATCAGCATTAAAACCGACAAAAGCGATATCGCCAGCATTGAGCGGCATAAAGAACTCCTTGTAAAGTGAGCAAGATTGCTGTGAGACAGGGGCGATCGCCCTCAAATTCAAAAAAACGCGCAAAACAAATGGGCAGCAGACATTGTCAGCGTCCCTATCGGAACAATCTGCTGTGGGTCAACGGATAAAATTCTTGAAAGCTAGAGTTCAGGGATTAGTGAGGACTACTCCCCGACGATCTGACCTAAAAAACCTAGGAAAAACGCCAGAAACCCAAGGCATATTAATTACTCGGTAATCTCACGTATGCCCAAATATATAAATCTCATGTTTAGGTTAAGAACGCTCTATGGCTTCGTTAAACCGTATGCGATTATACTGAACTTCACAAAATCTTGAAGATTGTAATAAGAAGATTAATCAATCCTTGTTTTCCAGGATCAAAATTGCTAAGTACTGCTTTTCACAGACAGGGTTCGCAGATAAAACCCCTGCACCTCAAATTCCCACCCCTATTTACGACGAGTTGTACTAAGCATCCAGGGCATCAATACAATGACAGCACAATGGCAGCCAATCTAAAGAAGGTATAGAAGAAGACGCACCCACAAGAGGCTCCACCCCTGGCTGAGGTCACTGCCCCTTACCCCCTTTGTCTCAACTGCCTCGATAGTTGCCATTGATAGGTTTTAGACGTGTGAATCGGTGTAGATTAAGCCCACACCGATTCACTCCTAACGGTTAAATCAAACCGTCACAAAGCTAGATCGGCTTAAATCGCTAGCGTCAACCCCGATGAGCGTTGCCAGCAGTTGATTGCCTGAGAAGATCAGGGTGTTATCTCCCCGATCGCGCACTCTGACTTGCGAAGTGGTTAGCCCGCCTGCCAGAGCGATGCGATCGCCCCGACTAAAGTCACGAATCACATCGGCTCCTTCGCCCAGTGCCAATACAAAGCGATCGCGCCCACTACCACCCACATACACATCCCGACCCAATCCACCCCGAAAAAAGTCGTTGCCGTTTTCGCCAATCAAAAGATCATTGCCCCGATCGCCATAGAGTTGATCATTGCCACCCAACCCGTTAAGGCGATCGTTGCCGCCACCCCCAAACATAAAGTCGTCTACATCGGCATCACCAACCAAAAGATCTCGTCGAGCTGACCCCTGAGTAATATCGCGATCGAGGGCGGCTGCACCAACCCGAAGATCCAGGTTTAGTGGAGTGTCGAGTTGCAGTAACAAAATCTCGTTGTTATCAATGGCTGGAGGACGCCCCACCGAAAACGGGTAGTTGTTATCGTGCTCACTCTCTTACGCTTCATCCCGCAAGGCATGAATGATATCTCGCTTGATCTCTACAAACTCAGGCGAGAGCTTAATCTCCAGGTCACGGTGTTCTGGCAGAGCGATCGGCACCTCTAACTTGAGCCGACCGGGGCGACTGCTCATTACATACACTCGTTGCGACAGAAAAATTGCCTCTTCGACATCATGGGTGATCATCAACACAGTGATGTGAGTGCGTTCCCACAGATCTAGCAAAAATTGTTGCAGTTGCTCTTTGGTTTGCGCGTCGAGTGCCCCAAACGGTTCATCCATCAACAGCACTTCGGGTTCATTGGCCAGGGCACGGGCGATCGCCACTCGTTGTTTCATTCCCCCTGAAAGCTGCTTAGGATAGGCATGAGCAAACTGAGTCAACCCCACCACATCCAGATAATAATCTACTCGCTCTCGCTGTTCAGCCTTGGGCATTCTTTTTAACTGCAAGCCAAAGGCAATATTTTCAGCCACCGTCAGCCACGGATAGAGGGTATAGCCTTGAAACACCATGCCCCGATCAGAACCAGGGCCTGCCACCACATCCCCATCCACTAACACCTGACCAGCCGATGGTGAGACTAATCCGGCGACGATGTTGAGCAGGGTCGATTTGCCACACCCTGATGTGCCGACTAAACAAACAAACTCTCTGGAATAGAGCTGCAAATTGATGTTTTGCAACACCATCAATGGCTTGCCCTGCACCGAAAAAGACTTGTAAACATCGCGCACTTGCATTTTGGGAAGATGAGGCGATCGCAACCCATCAACATCATACATAGCTTGAGCATTGGGCTTTCCCACGACATGCAAAGGGCGAACGTTTAACATGGTAGATTCCGGTCAAGAGCCTGAAGTAGATCGATAATACTCTCTCAGTTAAGCGGATGAAAGCGAGATCAAGTGTTAACTCCGATACACTTGTCTGGATGTCAAAAAAACAGTCTCCGTATTGATCAGGGTGTATTCCTCGACTAGAAGTATTTTGTAATACAAAAATCAACCCACAGCCTTATACACTATTCGGGGAACACATTAAGTTATGTTGATTTAAGCTGAAATCAAACCCGTAAATATTGGTGTGAAGGTTTGCCGATTATGACGATACAAACGCAACCAGAGACTGGGTCGCGATTAGACTGGTTACGCACATGGCAGCCGCGATCGCTCCACCAAGCAGCAGTATCTCTGCCCGCAGAAATGTACTTTTCTGCTGATGTTTATCATCTTGAACAACAGTATGTCTTTGGTAAATATTGGTATTACGTTGGGCACATTAGCCAACTTGAGGGATCTGGCTCTTACTTCACCCTTGATGTCGCCGAACAACCCCTGATTATTCTCAAAAACAAAGCAGGAGAACTGCGGGCTTTCTTTAACATCTGCACTCATCGGGCTGGGCCACTAGCCCTGGGAAGTGGCAAATGTAATCACCTCACGTGTCTCTATCACGCCTGGAGTTTTGACCTCGACGGCAATCTACGCGGCATCCCCGATATGGAGGCGGCTGAAAACTTTGACGCCACCGACTATGGGCTGACCTCCGTGCAAATCGACACTTGGGGCCCGTTCATTTTCGTCAACCTCGACCCCCAGGCTCAATCTCTGGCAGCCCAACTCGGTGACCTCCCTAGCCTGTTTCAACGCTATCAACTCGACACCTGGGCCCGGGTTCACAGCATTGACTATTGGCTAGATACCAACTGGAAGCTCTATGTCGAAAACAATGCCGAATATTATCACGAACCAATTGTTCACCCCAGCCTGATTCGTTATTACAAACACAACATCGCGGAGGCACGCCATCACCACTATTTACAATTCACCCCCGCATTGACCGAAGGCGATGAATGGTTTTTAGCCGACCCAGATCTGCACATGCCAGGTCTAAACCCAGATGAGATGAAACGGCTCGCGGTCATGAGCTTTTTCCCTAACTTTGCCTGGATTCTCTCACCCGGTTACGCCATTATTTATCTGATCGACCCACAAGGACCGACCAAGACTCGCATTCGTTGGGATTGGCTGGTGCCCAATACGGCGATCGCCACCTCACAAGACAACGTTCAGCCTTTAATCGACTTTGGCGACAAAATTCAAAAAGAAGACCTGCGTCTGTTGCCCGAAATCCAAAAACGAGTGCAGTCACTTGGCTACAAACCGGGACGACTGTCCCCAACACGGGAAATGGGAACCCACCTGTTTCAGGAGTTGATCATGCAGGCGATTCAGGGAAAAGGCAGGAAGTAGGAGAAGAACCCTTTGACCCCAAATCTTGGCAACCGATATGCGTGACCTCAACACCCCACTTCAAAACGCCCTTAAAGAAGGCACCCCTTTAAAAGAAATGCCACCACCTATGGAAGGATGAAGGAGAAGGAACGCGGTTAATCGCATCTCTTCTCCTTCGTTTTTCGTTCTTCACTCTTCGTTTTTGAATCATGGCTGACTATCTCACCCCAGAACTGCAAACCCTCAAAACCTCCCTCGAAGAGCAAGGCGTCAAATATGCCCTCGCCAGCTTTGTCGATATTCACGGCATGTGCAAAGCCAAAGCCGTGCCCCTCTCCCATTTATCACAGATGGTGGCAGGCTCCGAGCTATTCACCGGGGCAGCCCTTGATGGAGTACCTCAGGATGTCAGCGACGAAGAAGTGTCTGCCCGTCCTGATCTGTCCTCGGTGATGGTGTTGCCCTGGAATCCTAAATTTGCCTGGTTTGCTAGCGACTTATATCTCAAAGGCGAACCCTTTGAAGCCTGTTGTCGCAGCATTCTCAAAAAAGTGCTCGCCCAAGCTGCTGACATGGGGTATACCTTTAACCTGGGCATCGAAACCGAGTTTTACATCCTCAAAGAGACAGCCGATGGTTTTGCCCCAATCAGTGACCTGGATACTCTGGCAAAACCCTGCTATGACCTGCCTGCGCTACTCGATAACTACGTCTGGGTGACAGAAATTGTCGAGGCCATGAACCACTTAGGGTGGGATGTCTATTCCTTTGACCATGAAGATGGTAATGGACAATTTGAAACTGACTTTGCCTACTGTGATGCCCTCAAAATGGCGGATCGGCTCACGTTTTTCCGGTTGATGGTCAAAGAAATCGCCAAAAAACATGGCTATTTTGCCACCTTCATGCCCAAACCTTTTCGCGATCGCACTGGCAGCGGTGCCCACTACAACATGTCACTGGCACACGCCAAAACAGGAGAAAACCTGTTTGCTGACCCCAATGACCCCCGCAAGTGTGGCTTATCTAAATTGGGCTATCAATTCATTGCTGGGGTTCTTAAGCACGCGCCTGCAATTTGTGCCCTGATTGCCCCCACCGTCAACAGCTATAAGCGATTGGTAAAACAGGGTAATATGTCTGGCTTTACCTGGGCTCCTGTCTATATCTGCTATGGCAACAATAACCGCACCAACATGCTGCGGATTCCCTTAGGTGGTGGACGAGTCGAGTGTCGTGCCGCCGATATCTCGACAAATTTGTATCTGGGAGCCGCCATGATTTTGGCAGCGGGTCTAGAGGGCATTCGCGAAGAACTCGACCCTGGGGAACCTCACACCGAAAACATGTATAACTACTCACTGATTGAACTGTCTCAAAAGGGTATTAATTCTTTACCACGCACATTAGGAGATGCGATTAATGCCTTCGCGACTGACCCGCTGAGTGAAACCGTGATGGGCCCCTTAATGTATGAAACTTACGTCCGGTTTAAATCAGAGGAATGGCAGGAATATCACAATCACATTTCAGATTGGGAGATTCAGCGATATCTCAAGTTTTTCTAGTTCACCTTCTATTTCAATACTCACTGAGGAAACATAAACCGTGGCGCAATCCAGCCTTACCACTCCCCTCTCATCATCTCCTTCCGAAAAACGATATTTAAAATCATCCGTCTTCTGGAGTATTCGCCAAGGATTTCCCCGGTGGTTATCCCTATTGATCATGACGCTATCGCTCTCCGTTCCCCTGTTGTTGTGGACGGCCATCAGCATGACCGGGTGGGTCAATGATATGTTTCTACCCACTCCGTTTGCTGTGTTGCAAGCGGGGATTACGATGTTTCAAGAAGGGCTAATGATTGATGTCTTAGCCAGTTGTGGACGCGTTGCGGGTGGATTTTTGCTGTCGGTGATCATTGGCGTGCCAATGGGAATTGCGATGGGCACGTTTTATAGCATGGATAGCCTGTTTGCACCCATTGTTGGCACCGTTCGCTATATGCCAGTAATGGCATTTGTGCCCCTGATCATTATTTGGGTTGGGTTGGGTGAAGATGCCAAAGTGTTAATTGTGTTTTTGGGAGTCGTGCTATATAACACCATGATGGTTGCGGATGCGGTGAAATTTATTCCTAATGAGCTGATCAACGTGGCTTATACATTAGGAGCCAATCGCCGGGATGTTTTATTGAAGGTAATTTTGCCTGCAACGTTTCCCAATGTGCTCGACACAGTGCGCGTGAATATTGCTGGAGCCTGGAACTATCTGGTGATTGCAGAGTTAGTAGCAGCCCAATATGGTTTGGGCTTTAAGATTTGGCAGGCTCAACGGTTTTTGCAGACTGAGAAAGTATTTTTTTGCATTGCCCTGATCGGTTTAATTGGGGTGTTGATTGACTACGGGTTGAAATGGATTTCGGCATTACTCACCCCCTGGGCAGACCAGACCAATCACTAACCGAACGTTAGTTCGGTTTAAGAGCCTAGCGAATAAATTCGCAGCTATCAGAGCGAAGTTCGCCTTCGCGAACTACGGAGAATCAAGGGTTGAGTGAACCGACGCAGGTCGTTTTTGCTCCTGTAGTTGCGGTTTCAACCGCCACAATCCTGATCCCAAATTCACGTTAACCGATGACCACTGATTACAAACTATACGAGTTAGGCGATATCCGGCTACAGTCGGGTGAGATTTTGCGGGATGCAAAGCTTGCTTACACAACCTACGGTGCACTGAATCCTCAAAAAGATAACGTTATTATTTTTCCAACCCACTATGGCGGCACTCATCGCAGTAATGCCGCTTTGATTGGATCGGGACGTGCCCTCGACCCCGATCACTATTTCATTATCATCCCCAATCTATTTGGTAATGGGCTGTCGTCCTCGCCCAGTCATCTGGCAGACTCTACAGCGTTTCCAGGGGTGACGTTGTACGACAATGTTCGGTGTCAGTGTCGCTTAGTGACTGAACAGTTTGGCATTGAGCAGATCAGGCTGGTGTTGGGGTGGTCGATGGGGGCACAGCAGGCTTATCACTGGGCAGCCCTCTATCCCGATCGCGTTGAGTGCATTCTCCCGTATTGCGGTTCGGCAAAAACCTCAGTGCATAATGGCGTGTTTTTAGAGGGGCTTAAAGCGGCTTTAACCGCCGATGCCACCTGGCAAAACGGCCGTTATACTCAGCCACCCATAGCAGGACTCAAAGCATTTGGCCGAGTCTATGCAGGTTGGGCGTATTCACAAACGTTTTATCGAGAAGGGCTATATCGAAACCTGGGGTTTGAAACCGTTGAGGCATTGCTGAAATGGTGGGAAGACGACCATTTAACCTGGGATGCAAATAATCTGTTGGCCATGATCTGGAGTTGGCAACACGCTGACATCAGTGCCAATCCTCTGTATGAGGGTGATTTTGTGCGGGCACTGCGATCGCTTCGAGCCAAGGCGATCGTTATGCCCAGTCAAACTGATTTGTACTTTCCACCAGACGATAGTGCGATCGAAGTGTCACACATGCCAAACGCTGAATTGAGAGTGCTGCCATCGGCATGGGGACATGCGGCGGGTGGCCCAGGCTATAACGCCGCTGATACAGCCTGGATTGAGTCGGCGATCGCCCAGTTGCTTGCCTAAAAGTTTAAGCAGCCCAGCGAATAAATTCGCGGCTACCAGAGCAAAGTCCGCCGTCGCGGACTACCAAAATCAAAGGTTTACTGCACCGACGCAAGTCGATTTTGCTCGTATAGCGTTCGACTGAGTTCACGCCCTGCCCCTGTCCGAGTCGGAGCTACCGTGTATACATAAGTTCTCTCAGCTTCCTAAATCTCCTAAATTTGGAGACTTTGAGCCTTTGTCAAAGGTCTTGCTCCCGCCCAAAACACCCGAACTTGGAACCGATGCGAAGCGCGTCTTTGGGTGAACTAAAACACTGTCTGCTAGGGGGTTTGGGGGAGGCAGTGGCGTCCCCCAATGGGGGTTTGGGGGAGTCTCCCCCAATGCCTGGTTTTTACCCGATTGCAACAACCCTGCACCTAATTTGGAAAGAAGCAGAGATCTGTGTACACAGTAGCCGAGTCGGAGAGGAGTGCCGTAGGCGGGGTGAGGTTTCTGAAGTTATTTAATCTACGATCCTAAGTGGCTCTGCCACTTAACCCCCTGAATAATTTGTTATAAAGACTGCTTAAATTGGGATTGCCCCCCTTAGACTGAAGCTAACCGATTTTAATCAGGAGGCACAGTCATGGCAGACCCCGATCGCAACGGTACGATTCGGACGGCTCAAAATCTGGGTAACTTGACTCGAACTCTCTCCCGACGGGGCACGATTGGCTTCCGATTCAACCAGAATGGACGCTTTGTCCGCGATGGCAACGACTTCCTTAAATTTAGGGTTGCCAGTAGCAGCAATGTCGTCGTCCGACTGGATCAGCTCCGGCAAGATGCTGATATTCAGGTTTATGACTCCTCTCGGCGATCGCTCGGTCTTTCTCGATTGGCAGGCACCACTCCAGATGCAGTTGATTTGAGTGGTCTAGCCCCAGGCATTTATTATGTGCGGGTGTTTCCTGGCATTGCTAGAGCACGCACCGCCTATCGCCTCTCCGTTATCCTTTCACAAGATACAGATAGTGGCAGCTTTGCAACGGCTTCTAACCTGGGTAATGTTGCCCGCTTTGACCCGACCAATATTTCAGGCACATCGCCTGTTACACCCACTCAGATCACTAATAATATTGGCTTTACGAGTGCATCAGGTCGAGATACGAATGACTACTACCGCTTTTCATTGAGCAGTGCCAGCGACTTGAGTGTCTCCATTTCGGGATTAACGGCAGATGCCGACTTAGAAATTTATGACAGCAGCTTTAACGAACTTGGCAGCTCTATCCGCAATCAAGCCAATACAGACACGGTGAACCTCAACAACCTGGCAGCGGGAACCTATTATGCGCGTGTCATCCCCTTTAGCAGCAGCACAACCAATTATGTGCTCTCGTTGATTTCATCTCCTCCCGATGGCGTCAATGACAACTTCACGGATAGCACGATCTTAGGCAGTGGCACCCTAACTGCGACGGGTCTATCGATCACCAACGGGGTAGGCGTCTCACCCGACACCAATGATTTTTATGTGCTGAACCTGGACTCTAGCATTACCAGTCTGCGAGCGACGGTCAGCGGGTTAAGCGATGACGTTGATATTCAGGTGTTTAATGGGGCATTTCAAAAGCTGGCGCAGTCGAGAAATGGGGGAACCATCAACGATAGTGTGACTCTGACAGGTCTCTCCCCATTTGATACCTACTACATTCGGGTTTATCCCGGCATTGTTGGCTCGGCTTCCAATTACACGTTAAGCGTCACGCCGACTTAAGCGATCGCCTTCTTGAAACCCAAGCTCCCTAAAGCTCAAACCCCATTTGTCGCAAGCCCGATCGCAGCCGCTCTGCTTCTTGAACGTTGCGCTGTTCATGTAGCAAGATTGCTCGTTGAAAGGCCGCCATACTTTCTTCCACACGACCGAGTTTGAGGAGCACCACGCCCAAGTTTTGCAGTGCCTCAGCGTAGATTGGGTTGAGTTGCAGGGCTTTTTTATAATGGGCGATCGCGTCTTCTAACTGCCCCATCGCTTTGAGAGTCATACCCAGGTTATAGTGCCCGATCGCAAACTCTGGATCGGCTTCTAGAGCAGCTTCATAGGCGGCTTTTGCCCCTTCAAAGTTGCCCTGAGCTTGCTGCAAACTGCCCAGATTGTTATAGGCTCCCAGTTTCAAGGGTTCTAAGATGGGTTGTTGGGTGGCAGCGTTGTAGTGCTGCTCTGCTCGTTGAGTGTCTTTGAGACGGTTGTAAGCAATGCCCAAGTGATAGTGCAATTCAAATAACACGGCTGCATCCAACGGAGTCGATTGGCGTTGGCTCGCCAAGCCTCGTTCTAGCAGTTCAATACCATAATCGACTTTGCCCATCTCGACATACAAAGCACCCAATTTGTTGCACGCATAGGGATCACCGGGGTTCAACGCCAAAAACCGTTCCATTGTGGTACGAGCCTGGTGAAACTTGTCACGACTGGCGATCGCCCCTGGTTCATAGCCATAGTGCAAAATTGCCACTTCCGATAAATCCACAATTTGCCAGTGGGGTTCTCGCACTAACAGTTGAGTGACGCTGTCGTCGATCATGGCATGATAGGGGCGACTAAAGCAAATGTCAGGATGCCGCCGAAATAACCGCGACACCAGCGAATAGGGAGACTGAACGGCACCCACTTCTTGTCGCAGTAGGTTGATCACCAAACAGTCTTTTTGCTGCACCGCCAGCTGAATCAGAGGCACACTGTCGGCTGTCAGCACTTCATCGGCATCTAGCACCAACACCCAATCACCACTGACATACTTGAGGGCTTCGTTGCGAGCCGCTGAGAAGTCATGGTTCCAGGTGAAGTGGTGAACTTGTGCCCCAAATGATTGGGCGATCGCTACGGTTTCATCAGTAGAACCTGTGTCTAACACCACCCACTCATTCGCCACAGTGCGAACGCTGTTGAGGCAGCGGGGCAAGTTTTTTGCCTCATTCTTGACAATCATGCAAAAACTGAGATTTACCGCCATCTGCTTTCCCAAACTCGCTGTTTTGCATCATAGCGGATTGGTCAATCGTCAATCCCTATAACTTTTTACTGTGGTTGTCGGGTTTTAATCAGTTCAATAAAGCGATCGCTCACAGTATGATCTTTCGTCTTAACGGCATGGCTAATCAGCATTTCCCGAAGTTGCAGAGCACTGTCGAGGGGGAGCTGAGTCGCCAAAAGCAGATATACTCCCCGAAAACGAGGATCACCCAGGTGCTTATCTGGGCGTTCGTTCCCCTGTCCCCAGAAGGTTTGCACAATAAAAAAATCTTGAATTTTTTCATGGCGGAATCGCCACTCGGTCACGGTTCCTCCTTGAGCATCCGAGAGTTGGCGACTCAACACCATGCGATAGGGTTCCATACAGTTCAGTTCCTTAAACCAGGCATCTGCTGGAATAATGAACTCGTCCTTGAGACGCATCTGGTAAGCCATTTCTGCGAATGCCTCAAGGGGAAACGGCTGGTTGAGGTTGACATACTGATATCGGCTTGCCATCGCGTCGTATTGTTGCTGTTGCAAGTTCAGTAAATCGGGCTGTTTGCCGTCAGCAATCATTTGTGCAACGACTGTCAACTCCATTGGGTTAGACAGGGTTTGGGTCATCGCCTCTGTGGTTAGGCGGTTGGGGTCTAGATTAGCCAGAAAAACCTGGCAGGCTTGCTCATATTGGGCACCTTGTACGGGAGCTTTAGGGGATAGAGTGGATTGACGCGATCGCAAAAAATCCCCAATTTGCTCAGATGTTAGCGGTTGCAACTGGTAGACTTTAGCATTGGTCGGCGGTGTCCAATCCATCGGTTGGGTACTGATGGCAATGTTGCCCTTGAAGTAAGTTTCGGCAAACAGCGTAATTTTAGCGCGGGTGTCGGGAGTGACCTCATTCAGACCATCGATGCAGATGTCGATCGCCCCGCTGTAAATCAAGCTTTGCAGAAAGTCGGTATCTTGCGCTGGACCCTGGAGGCGATCGCGGATGGACTCAATCACCCCAGCCGCACATTTCCGAGCAGGCAAATACACCACGAGACGACGGCTGCGCCTGACCAGATACTTGAGAGCCATCGTTTTGCCCAGACCCGATTCTCCCTCTAAGACAATCTGTCCCTTTAAATCGGGAACCGCCTCCATAATTGGCATGCGTTGCCCTTTGCCTTGCAGCACCACATCTGACCCAGCAAAGTAGAGTTGGCTGTCTGATTCATCCAGATCCGCCTCCGCCAACAGGTTTGCCCGAAAGGGAGCAAATAGCTTGGCACGCAAAAATGGAATCCAGGTGAGGGCTAACCCGACATAACCCAGCCCAAAAATGGTGCGGACTTTGGGGTTCCAGAAGAAAATCGCCTGAACTTGAGGTGACACGGGATACACCGCCACCAGTGCTAACCAAAACAGGCTATGGATCAGCAGTGTCGTCATGCCCGTCCGCGCCATCTGCGCGATGACCTGCTCCAAGGCAGGGTTGCCCGCCTCCATTGACCTGACAGCCTGCTGTAGTTCCCGCCGTAGTTCGTCTGTTGTGCTGGGGTTGGTTTCCAGAGTTTGCAAGCCCTGGTTGAGGGTTTTGAGATAGCCGTCTCGTTCTTTTTGGGGTGGTTTAGCTTGAACGATGTGATCACTCACCACTGCCAACAGCCCCACCGTGTTGCTCAAACTTGTCAAATTTGGGTTCGCCAGATGAGCCACCAGCGCATCCAGGTGAGGCAGCAAAAGGGGTGCAGTCTCTTGAGGTTGGTTTTGAGCAATGGTGTTAAGGGTTGTAGATGACTCAATCACCAGTTCGGGATTGCTTGCCCCCAAAAACGGAATTAACGTGTCTACTACCGCTGGAGTCGGCGCAGTGACTCCCCTTAACCCTCGAACGATGGACAACGTCACATCATCCCCAACAGCCGGATTTTGCAGGACGGCGATCAATGGATCAACCACATTCAAATCTGCCAGCGATCGCGCCGCAGCTTCCCGCAACCCCAGATCGGTTTGAGGCTTGGTTAAAAGCGGTGACAACGCCTGAGCGATCGGGTCTTTTTGATTGGGCACCTGTCCCAAAGCATAAGCCGCATTGATGTGAACCGCAACCAGATTGTTACTATCCGCCAAAGCGGCGATCAGGGCTTGGGCGATCGCCTCATGGCGAGAGGTATCCTTTGAAAGATAGGCAACCGTTCCTAACACGGCGGCGGCTCGCCCCTGTACCTGCTCATCGGCATCGGGTTGTAAGCGAGTCAATAAAATATCGGTCAATTGGGGAGCTTGATCTACCCAAGCAGCAGTGGCGGCGGGGGATGCAAAAACTTTCTCCAGGGCAGCGATCGCTTCTAACTGTTCATTCGGGCTACCTTGCTCCAGTGCAACCACTAAACCGGGAAGGGCAGTTGCCTCACAAGCAGCAATTGTGTTGACAGCTTTTTCCCATTCCGTTGTCTGCATCATCTCCTTGAGATGTTGCCTAATTTCAGGTTCTCCACAGGTTTGAGCGATCGCCATGCTCGGTATCGTGAGTGCCCCCAATATCAACACAACGGGAGTCGCGAGGTATTTCAAGCCAAAAGCTTGGATGGTCTGCAACGGCGTTCGGCTAACAAATCGCTGGCTCATAACTAATTTCGCCATGACTATTGAATCTCTTGCAAATTAGCTTTTGTGGGTTGAGCCTGCGAAACTCAACATCCTCCGAGGCGTTGGGTTTCATCCTTCAACCCAACCTACACAGGTTATTTCATCCTGTTGCATTAGCGAAATAAATTGTTAATATCATCGCGCCAAAGCCATCTACACCGTCCAGATCCAGGAGAATAGTTAGGATCGTTAATAGGAATAGGAATACACGCCACATAACCGTTGATAGATTGGCTAGAGGAAACATCCCAGGGAATTTCAGAAGTTATCTGAATAGTTTCTCCTGGAGCAAGATTTTCAAAGTTCTGTCTACCTAAGTTTCTCTGCGTGGCTGGAGCAGTTGAATTGGGATCATCATTTTTTCGATTTTCATCAAATGTGAACTCCTGAACGGCACCAGGTACATAAGACGATCTACTTTGATTAACCACCGTAGCTACAAGCTGGATTGTTCCAGTGCTTTGAGAGGTTCGTGTAACCAGAGTGGGATGGATTTTGATGGCTACATCGGGCTGAAATAAATCATCACGGTAGAGCTGATATCGACTCAACTCAGAAGCCGTCTCCGGCGACCAACTATTTGGGTCTAGGAACATGACAACATCAGGAGAATTGGCGATCGCTCCACGCTCCTCAGAGGAAAGCGGGGCAACCACAGCAGCTTCATTCTGCTCAAGGGTATAACGCTCTCCAGCAGAAACCTCCGTTGCAGGAGCCGTCTCCGTATCGACTGAAACAGTACCCCCTAATACCGTGACCTCTACTCTTTCCTCGGTCACATCTGCCAAAACCCAGGCGATATCTGCATCTGTGGGTTCAATCACAACGTCTGTTCCATCCACCGTGGGGACCCCAGAGCCGATCTCCAATGCCTGGTAAATAAACACGGCAATATCAGCCCGTGTCGCTCGCTGGGATGGTCGAAACTGTCCTACATTAGGACCCTTGATGCGAATGCCATTGCTGGCAGCAGCCCTGATCTGGTTGCAAGCCCAATAGTAGGGGGCACCACTGCCGCAAATCTGAGGAGCATCTGCATACCCTTCTAAACTGCCGTCTCCTGACAGATTTAGACCACTCGATAGGGCGACGACCGCTTCGGCGCGGGTAATGCTACTTTGTGGTAGAAAAACTCCCCCAGGATAACCCGAGAAAAACCCCAGGGCATAAGCCGTGCGGATGGCAGAGTTAGCCCAGTGCCCCTGGGTATCTGGGAAGTCTCGTTCGTCTCTAAGGGGGGCACGATTTCCAAACGCCCTATTGACCATTGCCGCAAATTCAGCACGGGTGACGGGGGCATCTGGACGAAAGGTGCCATCCTCGTAATAGCCCGCAATAATGCCCTGGTTGCTTAAAGCAACAATTTCTGCCTCAGCCCAGTGTCCCTGAGTGTCTGGGAAGTTAGCGGTAGGTGAATTGAAGGTCTGGATTCTGGAGGGTGCTGATAAGGTTGGGGTAGTCAGCCGAGCAGTGGTATTTCCCCTGGCTGGGACTCGCAGGGTTTGCCCTAATCGCACCTGTGAACAGGTTGGGGTGCCGCCTCTGGTTGACCAGCCGATCACAAACCGTCCACTTCCACCATTGCAGGGATACCAATATTCTGTATGAGTTGTGGGGCTACCTGCTTGCACTAAGTAGTTTGAGATAGTCCCACTTCCACCAACAGGGCGAAATCCAATGTTGGCTCCCGATCGCGCCGGAACTCTCAACCGATCTTCTGGAACTCTCATCAACTGATTGCGAGTGGCGTTGCTGCCTCTCAAGGTCACTTGTCCCCCCGCGTTATCAATTCGAGTGAGAACTCCAGCACTCACCGTTTGAGCCAAAAGAAGACGGGCAGGAGCAAAACTTCCTTCTATATTGAGTTGAGGAACAGCCTCCTGAGTATCGGTCGCTGCCATTGCAGATAGAGACGAAGACAAGAAGACACTGCTAGTTATCAGACCATTGACAATCCAAAAAAGAGAAGGAGTCTTCCATCTCATAAGGCACCTCAATAGTAGCTACACCTGCACTCAGAGATCCTGCTAAGCCAAACCTTAGTCCGTCAAAACCATCTGATCGTTTGTGCAAAGCCTTGAATCAAAGAATTTGATAGCGATTATACCTTGACGAAAGGCAAAACCTGCTCAATTAGGTGTCTCCTGAACTGTATAAACTCAACCGCCTTTTCCCATTCCGTTGTCTGCATCATCTCCTTCAGGTGCTGCTGGATCGCCGCTTCACTGCAATCTTGCGCCAAGGACGGCACAGGTGTTACGACCACTTCTAGCAATATCACCAAACACATCCAAGCAGGATATTGCCATCTCTTGATGTTAGTTAAAAATGAAGATGTGCTGAATAAAGGTATGACAATGAGCTTTGGTAAAACTTCGTGGATAGCCATGCTCTTTATCAACAAAACTTCCGAGTGGGTGCTTAAACAAAGGGTAAATAAACATAACAAAGTCAGGGCTAAAATTACACCTACCAATTACACCCGCCAAAAAAGCAGGTCGCTTCACTTGCAGGAGAACTCAACCAACCAGCGATAATATCATTGCTGGGATTAGCATCAGCGTTGGGATCGTTACCTGGAGAGTACTCCCGTTCAATGGAAACCCAGTAGCGAGGAACGATAGCGGTAGAACCCGGTTGTCTGTATATTTGGTTATCCCACTCTCTTTCATACACAACTTGAATAACTTGCCCAGTCTCAACACGGTCAAAGGGTTGGCTAGCAACAGTGACAGGGGTTTCATTATTGGTCAGTTGTGGTGTTTCACCTAACACTAACCGCTGCTGTCCTGGACTGCCGACAAATGGTCCGCCAACATTTCGCACCGTTCCCACAATGCGAATTCGACCCCGCAGCGGCCCAGTCTGCTCAAGCTCAATAAATTCGATTTTGAACTCTTCTATATCGAAATCAGGAGGTTGGGCAGCCACATTCCCCAACAAGGCAGCATAATAGTCTTTGTATTGGGATAAAGCAGCACTGTCTTCTGGCAACCAGCTATCAGGGCTGAGGAAAGTCGTTACTTCAGAGGAATTGGCGATCGCATTTCGCTCTTGCGGAGACAGGGTGACGACTTGTTCTTGAGGGAGACCGTTAGGAGGGCTTTCAAGAATGTAACGTTGTCCAGCAGAAAGATTCTTTGGAGCCGTCGCGGAACCTACAGCAACGTTTCCTCCTAACACAGTTACCTCCACTCGATCTTCGGTTACATCCGCTAGAACCCATGCCGCATTTGAATCAAGAGGTTGCAGGAGAATATCAGATTCTTCACTGCTAATTGTTCCGGTAGGACTGTTTTGCAACGCTTGATAGATAAAGACGGCAATATCTGCCCGGGTTGCTTGTTGAGCGGGGACAAACCAGTTAGAAAAGGGACCCTGGATACGAATCCCGTTGCTGGTCGCAGCGGTGATTTGGTTGCAAGCCCACCAGTAGCTTGCAGAAGTGCCACAAATTTGAGCAGCATCGGAATAAAATCCATCCAGGCTGGCGTAGCCTGATAGCCCTAACCCGGTCGCAAGTGCTGCCACTGCCTCAACGCGGCTAACATTCCAATCGGGTCGAAAATCCCCTTCAGGATAGCCGGAAATAAAGCCCAGCGCATAAGCCGTGCGAATCGCCCCACTACCCCAGTGATAGACGGTATCATAGAAATCTTGTCCAGAGCGAATGGCAGGGCGATCGCTAAAAGCCTTATTGATCATCGCCGCAAATTCTGCTCGCGTCACCGGAGCATCGGGGCGAAAGGTGCCACCGTAATAGCCCGAAATAATGCCCATATTGTTCAAAGCATCAATTTCAGCTTCAGCCCAATGACCTTGCGTATCGGAAAAGTTAGCTTTGAGTGAATCATTTGCGATCGATCGCGTTGCACTTCCTACTATCACTCTGTTGACATTGGTACGAGTGGAGATCCGAAAGGTTGATCCCAAATTCACTTGCTGACAGGTTGGTGTGCCCCGCCCTGCTGACCATCCGATCACAAACCTGCCATAGCGTCCATTGCAGGGATACCAGTATTCGGTGGCTTGTATAGCACTGCCTGCTTGCATCAAAAAACCGGCGATCGTGCCGCTGTTCCCATCAAGACGAAACCCAATATTGGCACTCGATCGGGCTGGCACCCTCAACCGATCTTCTGGGGTTCTCATCAACTGACTGCGATTGGCGTTGCTGCCTCTCAAGGTTACCTGTCCCCCCAAATTATCGATTCGGGTAAGCACTCCAGCAGCCACATTTTGAGCCAAAAGACGACGGACAGGATTAAAATTTTCTTCTCTATTGAGTTGAGGAACAGTCTCCTGAGTGTCGGTCGCCGCAATTGTAGACAGAGATGAAGACAAGAAGAGACTACCAGCTATCAGACTATTAGCAATCAAAAAAAGAGAAGGGATCTTCCATTTCATAACGCACCTCAACAGTAGACTACACCGACTTTTAGAGACTCTGCTAAACCAAATAGAGACTCTGCTAAACCAAACCCCAGTCCGTCACAACCTCTTGGCAGTTGGTGCAAAACCTTGAATAAAATTCTCTGACAAAGATTATAAATTGGCAAGAGATAAAATTTGCTCAATCAGGTGCTACTTCCTGGTTCCTAGCCAGAGGCTGGGAATCTGGATGTGGAGGCTCTGCCTCCGATAACCCTAGATTTGGAGGCAGAGCCTCTGGCACGAGAGATAAATCACATTACAGAAGGAGGGAACCGGAGCGGAAGTCTCCCAAGTTGGGGGGGTTGGGGGGTAAAGTGACAGGGTTACTGATATCGATTCAATTTTTTAAGGCTACACATTTGACCCCTCCCAACCTCCCCTTGGTAAGGGGAGGTGCCACAGGCGGTGGGGTATGAGCTGTAGTAGTAATTTCTAGAATTAGTATGAGTTGCAGTGCGATCGCATTCGATAACCTGGCGATCGCATCCAGTCACACCGCAACCGAATCGAGTAACGCTTGAACTGAATCGAGTCATGTTGTAATCGAATCGAGTAACGTTACAACTTAATCGAGTAACGCTTGAATGTTATCAAGTAACGTTTGAACTAAATCGAGTAACGCTTATATGTTATTGAGTAACGCTTAAACGTTTCTTATAGTTAGAACAACGTTATCAAGTAACACTTGAATTGAATCGAGTAACGCTTATATGTTATTGAGTAACACTTAAACGTTTCTTATAGTTGGAGCAACGTTATTGAGTAACGCTTGAACTGAATCAAGTAAAGCTTGAATGTTATCGAGTAACACTTGAACTGAATCAAGTAAAGCTTGAATGTTATCGAGTAACCCTCAAGCATTGCTCATATGAGTAGCGGCTTATGTTCAAGTCGATTCAAAGATCGAGGATCTATCCCACTCTCATGCAGTAAGGTCTAAAGTCCCCTTTTCTAAGGCTACCGTGTACACACAAGTCTTCTGATTTAGCCTGGGCTGGGTTTGATCCTCCCTAACCCTCCTTAAAAAGGAGGGGATCGGAGTCAAAGTTCCCCTTTTCAAGGCAGGGCTGATCTACTGAAAAAAGGAAAAAAGGCGAGGGATATCATGGGCAACCCGACGAATGGCTTGAGTAATTGAGCTATACCCGTGTCCCCGAAACAGATTCACGACAATCGTTCGGACAATTGCAAAAT
>JANRJA010000040.1:0-13720 GCA_033764315.1 Oculatellaceae cyanobacterium bins.114 | reverse complement strand
AGAGGCAGGAGCACAAAGCTTTGGTCGGATTCGGGGCTATCTTTCCACTCTTAAAAAGCAGGGGCATCCTCTACTTGATGCCCTAGAACAGCTATTCCTGGGACATCCCATTCCCCTAATTCTTCAGCCTGAGTAGTTACGTTTTGAGTTTTAAGTTATGAGTTATGAGTTATGAGTTTTAAGTTTTGAGTTTTGAGTTGAAGTCTCAACCTGATACCGATTGAAATTGAAAATTGGGCAGAGCGAGGACTATAGCAGTTCTCGAATCGGTGAAGTACATCAAAGGCTCTAGAACAAAGAGCTTAAACCCCTTGCCTGTACTGCACCAAAGTGGGAAAAGCTATATAGCAACCCCAAATGGGTTGTGAGAGGCGCACCCCTCCGGGGTGCGCCTCTCACAACCTGCTAATCTCACAAATGATTTAGGACTACTATAGAAGCATTTCCTTATAGGCATTTCAAAATCCAAAATCCAAAATCCAAAATCGTAGAACCCACAACCCATGCCTGATACCCAAAAAATAAAGGTGAGCGCGATCGCCCACCTAGCGGAGAAAAATTTGAGTGACCGTCTAAAAGTGTCAGCTTAGAAGTTCATTTCAGCGGCCTGAACTCGCTCAACCTGCTTCTTCTTCAAGACCAGCATGATTTGAGTCACCGTAACGGCTGCTAAGAAAGCGACTAAACCAGCAACACGAATCGGATTTTGCAAGACGACTTCGGCATCAACCTGACCAAACCCGCCCACATTGGGGTTGGCGGTGAGAGCAGACGCTGCGACAACCTCTTGACCCTCAGCAACCAACAACTCAGGCCCAGGAGGAATGGTATCTACGACGGCCATGCCATCTTTGGGTTGAATGGTGACTTTGTAGCCGCCATCATCTCCTTTTGCAACTTGAGTCACGGTGCCACTGACAGATGCGTTGTAAACCGTGTTGTTGCTCTTTTCGCCAGTGGGATAAACTTGACCCCGACCTCGGTTGGCTCCGACATGGACTGAATATTTGCCAAAGGAAACCGACTTGTCAGCGTTTGGATCAGGAGAGAGGACTGGGAAAACGATTTCTTGATATTGGTCGCCCGGTAAAGGACCTACCAAAACAATGTTTTCTTTATCCTCAGCGTAAGGTTGGAATAAATAGCTAGGACCGACTTCTTCCTTCATCTCTTCAGGAATACGGTCTTCGGGGGCGATCTTAAACCCTGGAGGCAGCATCAAAACTGCACCCACGTTTAAGGGACCTTTTTCACCATTGGCCTGAACTTGTTGGACGCTGGTGTCATAAGGAATTTTAACCACCGCTTTGAAAACCGTGTCGGGCAATACGGCTTGTGGCAACTCTACCTCAGTTGGCTTTGCAGCCAAGTGACAGTTAGCGCAGACAATCCGCCCAGTGGCTTCACGAGGGCTTTCATAGTTTTGCTGTGCCCAAAATGGGTAAGCAGCAGCAGATTGGGGTAGGGCGAGATCGCTGGTTAACAGGAGGGTGAGGGTGGCGATCGCCACTAAAACACTCTTGATCGCAACCTTACCGCTCTGAAGCGACAGCGTTGACCAAAACGTTGATTTCATGTGTAGTGTGTGTTCAATATCAAAGGATTTAGACAGGAGGAGGGGGTTTAGCCGCAGACAGGAAAGCACTTTGTTATGCCCACCAGGGGTCATCGCCTGTACGGAAATCGGTTTCGGTCCAAGGAGTCAGAGCAATTGTGCCATCGTCAGTGACATTAGCATGAGCCAGTGCCAGAGAGAGAGGAGCAGGGCCACGCACAACTTTACCTGTGCCGTCATATTGAGAACCGTGGCAGGGGCAAATGAACTTTCCTTCATTGCCATTCCAAGGCACGACACAACCCAGGTGAGTGCAGACTGCGCTGATGCCATAGTTGGCGATCGCATCAGAACTCTCAACCACAATATAAGTGGGATCGCCCTTCAACCCTTGCGCTAAAGCACGCTCGCCCGGCGCATGGCTGGCTAGAAAATCGCTGACGGCAATATCTTTACCCAGAGCATCTTTAGCAACAACACCACCTCCGGTCGCACCACTTGAAGGGGGAATGAAATATTTCACCACAGGGTAGAGCGCACCTAAAACGGTGGTTGCCCCAGCCCCAAGCAAGAGCACATTCATAAATTGGCGACGACCCAAATCGGGTACATCAGGATTTCCAGAGAGTTGAGCCATGATAGTTGAACGAGAAGATGGATGAGGAACAAATGAAATTAGTAGTTAGGCACTTAGTCCTATTGCTTTCTGAAGCTTGCTTCTAAATCGAGAATGGACAAATCAAGATAAGAAGTGCGAGTAAAATTACCGCTCCGACTGGAAGCGATTCGCTACCGAAAGCGATGGTTTACAGTTTTTCTAGAAGTATTTTACAGCTTTGTAAAACCTAAAACTTAATTATCTCATTGAAACGAATCCCCCGGACTCAGTGGAGAAGACTTTCGGGATCAAAAAGTTTGGTTCATCTTGGGGTGGGGGTGTCGGTAGTGATGTCAATGCAACAAATAACGGTAACAGAGCAATCTCACAACCTGCTAATCTCACACATGATTTAGGACTGCTATAGATCAGCGGTAGGGGCGTTTGGACAAACGCCTCTACGGAGATAACTTTTTGACCCAGTTCATCTGCTCAAACTGACCGAGTGAGTTGTGTTAGGTTAAAATCCTCTCAAATTGTTTAACGGTGCCAGCGGCACAATGATTACAGGCGAGGTATTTCAGTGAATCTAGACAAAGATATAGTGACAGTCAGACCTTCGGAAGCGGTCGATACAGTTCAACGATTACCAAACTATGTTGGTATTTCAGAGAAAACGGCTGGAGCAACTGGCATATCGATGAATATTGTAGTTATTCCACCAGGTGCAAAGGCAGAACCTCATTTTCATGATGGATTTGAAACAGCAATCTATCTCCTAAAAGGTAATGTGCAAACCTTTTATGGCAAAAATCTCTCTAAGTCTGTGGTAAATCAGCAAGGAGATTTTATTTTCATTCCGAATGGGGTGCCTCATCAACCTGTCAATCTCAGTAGTACCGAAGAGGCGATCGCGCTAGTATCTCGCAATGACCCAAATGAACAAGAAAGTGTTCAGGTGTATAAGCTGGATTAAGTTTAGTAAGCAATTGACCTAATCGGTCATGAATGCACTAGGTTTTGCAGAGGTTCCGTAAACAATCGCCAAGTCCAAAGGGGTTCAGTGCGACTTATGAGCTAATGTGAGTTCGAGATCACGATTTTGGCAGTTAAACTCGCCGACGTTCGGCGATGCTTAGACGTTCGGCAATGCTCAGTCGAGCTGTCGTTGGCTCTAATAGCTGCAAATTCATTTGCCAGGCTCTTAAACCGAACTGACATTTATTAAAGGGCACTATGACTGGGGAAGATCTGCATCAACTATTACTCAGCAAATGGGGGCGATCGTACGACATTCAACTGCGTCGTACTCAAGGTAAGATTTTTGTTCAGATTATGTGGAAATACCTGGAGCAGGCATCTTTCCCCCTTTCTGAAAGCGAATATTTAGAACATTTAGATGCCATCTCAAACTATCTCAACGCCTGGGGAAGCACTGATCAAGTGGCAGTTTTTATTGAACAGACGAGCGATCGCCCCCGCACAGGCAAAGCGGTCAACATCCCCATTGATTTGGGAGAACGTGCCTCAGAGTGGCTGTTAGAAGAGTTTTGAGCGTTTAGAGACGCTAGAAACGCTATAAATTGCGTCTGTACGATTAATCCTTAAAAATCATGCGATGAATCGTCTCTGTCCAAAATCGTGATTTTCTATTGCCTTTTGCCTTAAAAATCACCGTCCGATCAATTTAGTCATGCCAATGCCACCGAAATATAGCCCCAAAATCGCACCTGCTAATAGGCTTTGAGTCACAGGGTCAGTCGAAGGAGTTAAGACGGCTCCTAACACCGCACCGCCTAAAATCACATATCGCCAGCCTGATAGCATCTGCTTAGAGTTAACAATGCCTAGCAGACCCAACAGAACTTGGATAACAGGAATTTGAAAGGCTAGCCCTGTGCTAAAGAGTAGCAGCAAGACAAACTCAAAATAGCGATCGATTGACCATAACTGCTCAACGACGTCTTCTCCATAATTGATAAAAAAGTTGAGTGCTGCCGGAATCAGCGCAACATAGGCAAAAAACAAACCACCCGCAAACAAAAAGCTTGAACCAAAGACAATCGGCCCAATAAAGCGACGCTCTCGACGGGTTAACCCTGGCAGTACAAATTGAATAATTTGGTAGAGCACAAAAGGACTGGCGACCAATAAGCCGCTGTAGCCAGCTACTTTAATCGAGACAAAGAAATATTCTCCTGGCGATAATTGCAAAAACTTAACTCCCTGTGCGGGTATTTCAAGTAGTTGCACAATCTTGTTGACAAAGACAAAACAGCCCACAATGCCAAGCACAATCGCAATTAGGGCGTAAAAGATTCGTTGTCGCAGCTCTTCTAAATGGTCAAACAGCGACATCTCAATATCGTCGATCGCCTCATCCTCAATGATCTCATCGTCAATGGCGGCAGGATCAACAATGGATTTGCCGTTTTGCGTGGGTTCGGTTGTTTTAAGGTCTGAAGGGGCAGTCATGGTCAGTGTCAAATCCGGGATTCTGTTGACTATTGTATCTGGGGAATCCCCAGCACTCTACTGAAAACCCAGATTCTCCACAGGTAAATTGAAAGTTTTCCCCTTAAACAAGCCTGATTAAGGGGTTCAGAGATGGCAGAGGGGTAGCCAGTTGCTACCCCAAAAAACATTGGCTGAACTATCAGGGTGCGGCATTTGGCTCAAAAATTTTGCAACTATTCCAGAGGTTCTTGTCTAATGCCGCGCCTTAATAAAACCTTAAGATTATTTTACGAAATGCCTAAGAGAGTGGGAATTCCTAACACAGGGCAAGGAAATTGAGCTGTCAACTGCTGAACCAGGGCGTGTTTGCAAGAACTACAACCCAACACCAGTAAATCGGCAGATTCTGCCTCGACGACATTGCGAAGTTCAGTTGCAACAGTACCAAAGCGTAAATGAGCCTCTAACGAGCCACGCCACTCTTCGGCGAGGCATCGAGCTTGCCACAAGACGCAATCAGCCTGCTCTAACACAGCCGTGGGTGAAGGTTCTAGGTCAAAGCAGCCACTCGAACATGAGGTCTGTAGGGGCGATCGCCCATTCATCCGTTCAGCCTGAGCATAGGTTGTATTGCCTCCTTTAGTTCGGGTTAGCTGTAACGGAGCAGATCGAATGTGACGAGGCAACTGCACCGCTGCACTAGCCCCTCGGTGAGTCACTTCATGGTTATGGCTGCGATCGACGACATATACAACATGCACCATGACCTGTTTTTGAGTCACCAACCGAGTTTGATGGGCAATCCACAGCGTCAAATCGAGAGCCGCTTGGCTATTGGTTGAGCCGCTATAACCAATGACTAAATCAACCGTCTCTTTAGATTGATTGCCATCAACATTAAAGGCAAACTGCCCTGGTAATAAGATCATCTGTTCAACCAGATGATCTTGACCCAGTGCACTCTTTAGACGTGCCAACATCGGTTTAATTTTCACAGCGTATACCTTCCTTGTCAGGAGTGAGGAGCGAGGAGTAATAGAGGACGTGAGTATTCAATTGACCCTAAAACTAGGGTGAAGCAGTGAATCGAGTGAGAGGCAATCGAGCAAGAGGTTGTTTGGCGAAAATTTCTATCCCCTATCCTCCTCTATTTCTCCTCTACAAACTTTATTCGTCGCTACTAAAATGCTGATCCAAGAAATTTAGGATGTAGTTGCGTAGCTCATAATATTCACGAGATTTACGCATTTCCTGGAGATTGCGAGGATGGGGGAACGGTACTTCGACGATTTCGCCAATAGTCGCCGCAGGTCCATTTGTCATCATAATAATCCGATCAGACATATAAAGTGCTTCATCTACATCATGAGTTACCATCAGGACGGCCTGACGGTGACTCTCCCAGATATCAAGGACTTGACGTTGCAGCTTACCGCGAGTAAGAGCATCTAACGCTCCAAAGGGTTCATCCATCAACAACATCTTGGGGCGAATTGCCAACGCCCGAGCAATGCCCACTCGCTGTTTCATGCCACCCGATAGTTGATCCGGATATTTATCTGCTGCACTCATCAGATTCACCATTGTCAGATGCTCATCTACAATGCGTCGTTTTTCTTTAGGAGGGACGTGATCTAATACCTCGTCCACTGCCAAGCGAATATTTCCCCGAACGGTTAACCAGGGCAACAACGAATAATGTTGAAAGACCATCATGCGTTCAGCACCAGGTTTATAGATTTCATTGCCCTCCAAACGAACTGACCCTGATGACAGCCGCTCTAGCCCCGCAATAATCTTTAACAATGTAGATTTGCCGCAGCCAGAGTGACCAATGATGGAGATATATTCGTTTTCACCGATGGTCAAGTTTATATTGTCGAGAACAATGGTTTCTCCTCCATCTGGACTGGGATAGGTTTTTTGCAAGTTTTCGACTACTAAAAACTGGTTGTTATTGATGGCGTTGTTGGTTGTTTCAGGAAAGGGAGCAAATGGCTTAATCATGGTGAAGTCCTGTGAGGATGAAATTTGCAATGGTCAATACTGAGTGCTAAGCTGAACCCTTTTCGCCTTTTTGAGTGATTAGTGCTTATGGCAACCGTCAAAACAGTTGATACAAGAGGGCTTGCGGTGCTTCCTGCATCAACTCTTCAATGGCTTTAGCTGAGATAGATTGAGGTTGGTCGGTTGGCTCGAATCTCAAAGCGGTTGAGATAGCCAATGGGATCACTGGGGTCAAAGGCTTGGCGATCGATGAAGACTTCTGCGGGTTCAACTTTGTAATCGTCGCTAGGGCAAGCAATGCCCATTTCAGCGGCAATCTCGCGATATAGATCAGTGCGCCATGCCTGACGTGCCCGTTGTTCTGCATCAGCAGGAAACTCGTCAATTTGTCCCCAACGAGCCGCTTGGGTCATCAACCATAAACTGTGTGATTGCCAGAGAAATGTGGAATGGTCATTTTCTGGGTGGGGCAGATCAGCAGGCATTTTAAAGAAGACAGTGGTATCTTCTGCTTTTGTGATGCGGGGTTGATTATCAAACCCACCGTAGTTATATTCCCCCACGATCGCTGGTTTAGTATATTGCGCTTTGGCTCGTGTAAAAGAGCGACTGGAGATAATTTCTACTACCTCTTGTCGGTTAGCGGGTTCGCTGCAAAACTGACACGCCTCGATCATGGCTTTGACCAGAGAGCGGTAGGTTTTAGGATTTTGTTCAATAAAGGGTTCCATTACGGCAAGAACGCGATCGGGGTGTCCTTGCCAAATCTCTTTACCTTGAGCAAAGGTAAAACCGACTCCTTCATTGCCTGAGATGGCACGAGTATTCCACGGTTCTGCCACCATGTATGCCTGCATTGCGCCGATTCGCACATTACTGACCATTTGAGGTGGCGGAATAATAATGATGCGAAATTCCTCAATCGGGTTGACGCCAACTGCCGCTGACAGATAACGCACAAAGTATTCATAAATTGAAGAACTGAGCACCACTGCCCAGATGCGTCGTTCGGGGGGCAAGTTCTCAAAATAGCGACGAAAATCGCGCCCAAAGGCTTCTAAATCACCGTTATAGCTTTGCAATGGACGAATTCCGGCATCCCACATGGCTCGGTTCATGGTCATGGCGTTGCCGTGACGGTGAATTGTCATCGCTGCACACATGGGGGCGTGACGTGCCCCTTCTGCTCCAATTCGCGCGTTGGTGACTGCTCCTGATACCACTGGGGAGGCGTCGAGCCGTCCAAAAATGACACCGTCTCGTGATGTACCCCAACTGGCTTCTCGGCTCAACTGGACGTTTAACCCATACTTCCAGAAAAACCCTTTGGTATAAGCCACTGCAAACGGGGCACAGTCATTAACGGGTACAAAACCGACGGTCAAATTAGGTTTTTCTAGGGTACTGGGGTCTACAAGCTGCTCTACGGCATGGGCTTCTTCGGTTAATCCTGGAATGCTAGTTGTTTTACCGCAGGACGATAGAGCAGTTGTGGCTGCAAAACCACCAATGCCATATAAAAGCGATCGCCGAGTGATCTTATTCATAGGGGTTAGAGAAAAAGTAGGTGGGTGAGAAGCCTCTCATTTCGGCTACCTCTCAAAGCTGCCATCAAGATCTACCCGATAGACAGTGCTCTAGCCAAAATCAGAGTGACGCTTGCAGGAAATGGGATAAAAACGCAAGATGAGCTTTGAATGGTTGCCCGAAAGCCTGTTAAGTGTGTTGCACAGGTCGGTGTGTAACGGCTTGTTGCAACTTAATCAACAGCCAATCCATAACTAGCCCTGTCAAACCAATCACTAATATGGCCAAGAAGATTGAGCTGAGAGAGAGGCGATTCCATTCATCCCAGATAAAAAAGCCAATGCCAATCCCACCGGTCAACATCTCGACGGCCACAATGACTAACCAGGCAATCCCTAAACTGATTCGCAAGCCTGTAAAGATATAAGGCAAGCTAGCAGGCAAAATTACTTTATAAATCTGTCGCCATCGAGGCATTTCTAACACTTGAGCGACGTTGATGTAATCTTTGGGAACGCTAGACACTCCCAGTGCGGTGTTGATTACCGTAGACCACAGAGACGTAATGAAGATGACATAGATGGCAGAGGGATTTGCCTGGTTAAACACGGCCAGAGCGATCGGCAGCCAGGCTACAGGAGATACTGGACGCAAGATTTGCACAATTGGGTTAATGGCTAACATGGCGTGTTTGGATGTGCCAATCCAAAAGCCGATGGGAACAGCCACCAAAGAACCCAACAAAAACCCAGTCAACACTCGTCGTAGACTGGCTAACAATAACCAGCCAATGCCTAAATCACCGGGGCCTCGTCGATAAAACGGATGGATAACATAGTCAAAGTTATCGGTCAATGCTTGAAGTGGAGTAGGCAGTAAGGTTGAAAAGAAAGTTGCTGCAATCCACCATACTAGAATGAGTGAGGCAAACCCCAGGAATGGTAACAGAATCGTATCTCGCAGTAAGGCAGGGCGAAAAACTTTTCTCCAGCTTGTATTTGCAGCCGTAGAAACGGCTTGAACACCCGATTGCAGGATCATTTAGGTATCTCCTCAGTGGCTAGAGCGATCGCAAACTATCGACACAACTTCATCTCACAAGACATGAAGCATTGCTCACACTAATTTGAGGACACTGAAGAAGATCAAGCGATATAAATGCTGATTCCTCAGTCTCCTCTCACTGCCGACGGAGTTAGCTGACGGGCTAGGACTGAGAGGTGTCCCTCTGGATAGCAGACCAATTAAAGCTTAAGGAAAGTAGTTCCCGTCTGCTTTATGCAGGATAGGTATCCAGATTAGCCCCAAAATTTGGTTCCTCCGCTCTGGCTCTCCTGCAATCGAACTAAGTGCAAGGAGGAGCTAGATTAGGCTGACTTGTTATTAAACGATAAGTTAACATTGCTTCTAGCGATCGTCAATCCTTCTAGAGACTGACTTACTCATAGAAGATGTAGGCGTCAACCTTTAAAAGATATACATCAAATCTCCAAAAAATATCAGCCTCATCAAATTCACTCTGGAGTAAAAAAAATGAGGCTGGAGACGCAGTTAGGAGGTATCTTGAATTTAATTTAAGCGCATAAATCAAATTCTCTGCTTGTCTTAATAAGTTCTTAAGCTTAAGCAGTTGGTTGAGCAGGCTTCTGTCAATTTTTGTAACTAAAATCTCTTGGATTAACCCCATTACTTCTATGCAGAATGCCAATCGCTGGGGTTTTGCTTAATTGATGGTTTAACTAGAGGGGTTAATTACCGCTTGTTTAACAAGCCCTTAAAGTCAGACGAGATAGGGTCTGTTGCTTCTTAGAATCAATGTCTATTTTTTAGCTTCAGTTCCAGTGGGCAATCTCCTCTTCAGCGGCGGCTGGTCGAATCTCAAGAAACTCGCGGATGACTTGAATCTGAGCATTAGTTGGCATCGATCGCGCATGAGCCTGTTTTAGACAATTGATCGCTTCCCACAATTCTAAATGGTGATAGCGGCAGAGATAGGCAATACAAACGGTGGGCGATCGCTCAATTCCAGCTAAGCAATGAACATAAATCGGTTCACCTGATTGGATGCTTTGATGAATAATCTCAACGGCGGTAGCCAGTTGATGAGCCTGTAGCCCTGCAATAAATTGGCTGTCTGGCAAAATAAAGCGATGACAGCGGAAGTTTTGAACGACCTCTTCTGGTAACTGCCCCTCTGAGGGAGCACACAACGAGAGAATTGCTTTGATACCTGCTTCGGTCAAAGAAGCCCTTGACCCCAGTTTGGGAAGTGACCCTATGGCAAGATCTGTGGGTAACACCCAACGAATCGCCGAGTGCCATTTGCTAGATTGAGCAGACTGAATCGGGGCATCTGGTTTGGGTTGCCAAATTAATTGATACAGCGATCGCACGGTTCGGTGCACCTGCATGAGCGATGACATTCCTTAAAAACAAAACTAACGAGTCAATAGACGGAGAAATACTGAAAAAGTTACTGCAATTTTCAATACCTAAGTTCATACCTAAATCAGTAGCCCTTTAAAGGTAATGATTTGGGATTGAGGGCTATCTCTAAACCCAGTTATTATTATTCTCACGAAGAGAATAGTAGAACTTGAGGTAAGAGGATTGGCGTATGATGTTGGTCATCAATAACCGAATAGACAAGTAGGAGAGCCTCATTAAACTCAATTTATTCGGGTTTCGACTCCGCTCAACCCGCTGTTAGAGAGATTAGAGCATTGAGCGCGTCCGAAACGCATCTTTATAGTTGATGACACCCACCTACTTAAATGAACCAGCCTAAATAAGCCAGCCTAAATAAACCAGTAATTTCTCGGTGTCTTATCAACTCCAATCAAGTTAACACTGAGTCCGGACGCGATCGCGCAGACTTTGTCAAAATTACTTCAAACTATTCCCCTTTAGCTGACCTATCGCTTGATGAGAATGCGCTCTATAGATATCGTTATGGCCGAGATGTTTAAATGGCGGGAGGTGCAGAGAGTTAACCCCCCAACTGTGGACTCTATGGTTCTCAGATGTTGCCCAAACCAGCAGAGTCAGTACTATTAGTTGCCATATTCAATGCCATATTCAATTAAGTGGGATTAGGAAAGAGTGCTGTACGTGAACAAAGAACAAACCAAGATGAACCCAATAATTTGACTTGCAGGAGTAGGAATTCAAGGTGTCATCTTAGATTGTCTTTATGTGCCAGGTACAACACTCCTGGAAGGGAACTTTAGTTGCCATTACAAAAATCATAACGTCAAAAATCATAGATTAAAATCATTAGTTAATAGGTCTATGATAGAATTCAGTCTATTGTAATTTAGGAGATTTGCGGGTGATTCATGCCACGCTTCATCAACTTAAGGTATTCGAGGCAACTGCCCGTCATGGCAGTTTTACAAGAGCCGCAGAAGAACTATTTCTGACACAACCCACGGTATCCATGCAGGTCAAACAGTTGACTAAAGCAATCGGATTGCCGCTCTTTGAGCAAGTGGGTAAACGGCTTTATCTTACAGATGCAGGGCGAGAGTTATTTTCAACCTGTCAACAGATTTTTAGCAATCTAGAGCAGCTTGAAATGAAAGTGGCAGACATGAAAGGCATGAAACAGGGGCACCTGCGCCTTGCTGTCATTACCACCACTAAATATTTCATGCCGCGTCTGTTGGGGCCGTTTTGTCAAAAATATCCCGGCATCGACGTTTCACTAACCGTGACTAACCACGAACAAGTAATTGAACGTCTGGCGAACAACCAGGATGATCTTTATGTCATGAGTCAGTTGCCTGATCATGTTGAAATTAAAGCTCATCCATTTTTAGACAATCCTTTAGTCGTGATTGCTCCTGCCACTCACCCACTGGCCAAAGAAAAGAACATCACGCTAAAGCGGTTGGCAGAGGAAACATTTATTATGCGAGAACCCGGTTCTGGAACTCGCAGTGCATTACAAAAACTCTTAGATAGTCAGGGTCTTTCGGTAAAAGTGCGGTTAGAGTTAGGCAGCAACGAAGCGATCAAGCAGGCGATCGCTGGAGGGCTTGGGATAGCTGTTTTGTCTCGGCATACACTAACCCCTGACACCGTTGGGGAACTGACTGTGTTAGATGTAGAAGGGTTTCCAATTCAACGAGAGTGGTATGTTGTCTATCTAGCGGGCAAACAGCTTTCGGTCGTTGCCAGCACGTTTTTAGAGTATCTGCAAAAAGAGTCTGCCCAACTCTCTGCCAATGCTTACAAGCGAGTGATGAACTCAGATGATGTGTCATCTCCGTTACTTGTTGAAGCAACCAACTACAACTAATGCATAGCTTTAGAAAGATCAGGATGACGAGAGTGTGAGAGAGCCAGAATCACTCATGATCGCGTCATCCAATCATGTGCTGACTCTCTATGTTGACTGCTTAAGTGAGTCTTACCCAACGTGAATTGTCAATGGTGGGCAGATGAGTTAGTTAGTAGCTATCTGCTCCAGGAACGCGATCGCCCTCAGGCTCTGGTAACTGGAGTTGTAGGGAGGCGTTGCGAATAGCTTCCCACTGACAAAAGAGTTCGTGACCACTGACATCGCTAGATTTGTAATGCTGGATCGCACGTTCCAATTCTTGAGGAGTTTTGGGGGTGGGAACAGTGCAAGTAATGTCTGCCATATCAACCTCTTGAAGGACTGTTAATGACTTCAACCTACATGCTTCATTCTTTGGAATGGTGAGCAGTAATGTTAAAGCTTGGGCTTATCATTACCCAATCATAAGAGGTTTGCCATAAAAACTGTATCAATAGATACCATTTTTACCAAAGATTTAAGCTTTTATGCTTTTTAATAAAGAACAGTGAAGCTTAAAAATCGACCCGCCCAGTCGTAATCAACTTAAATCCAGCCATCATTGCAACAAATGCTAGAAAGAAAGTCCATAAACTCGTTGGGCGCAGGATCACTCCTCCACTCAAAAACACCAGCACAATACCTGTCCCGACTAAAAGCCACCCCGTTTCTTTAAAGCTTCTTCTGTCAAATATCAAAACCAAAATTCCTGCTAGGACAGAAATAACCGCCCCTGTTGCTGAAATATCTCGCCACTAATAAGCAGCCACCTTTGCTTATGACACCTGGGTCGGAATAGCGTCATTCTCGCTTTCATGGGAATGACAGATCAAGGCGTAAGGGAGTGTCCTGACGAAGTTGGCTATGGCTATATTAACGTGAATTCGGGATAAGGATTTTGGCGGTTGAAACCGCAACTAAAGGAGCAAAACCGACCTGATATGAAATCTGGCTGCTTACTTGTTGTAAGGCTAGGCTAAAACCTTTGTCTGTAGGAAAGTAATTAGTAAGCAACTAGCCGGATTTTATATGAGTCGGTTCACTCAACCCTTGATTTTCTGTAGTTCGCGAAGGCGAACTTCGCTCTGATAGCCGCGAATTTATTCGCTAGGTTCTTAGAACCTATCCGAAAACGTCTCAATGGGTGAGATGCTTTTAAGAAGGATGTTTCAGGGATTAACGAGCGATGTCCTTCACAGAGATCAACCCTGCCTATCGATTGCCAGATGAGGTATGGGAACGGGTTCATCAT
>JANRJA010000039.1:0-19012 GCA_033764315.1 Oculatellaceae cyanobacterium bins.114 | reverse complement strand
ATGATGAACCCGTTCCCATACCTCATCTGGCAATCGATAGGCAGGGTTGATCTCTGTGAAGGACATCGCTCGTTAATCCCTGAAACATCCTTCTTAAAAGCATCTCACCCATTGAGACGTTTTCGGATAGGTTCTAAGTAGGAAGGCGAAATTATTTGTAGAATGAGCTGGCGATCGCATAATTCATCCAGAAACTGGGTTTCGCACTTCGATCCAACTGACATCCTCTTATATTTAATTTCACCCACCTATTGATGTTTAACTCACTCAACCTCGCTCAATCTATAGCAGTCCTAAATCAGTTGTGAGATGGGCGGGTTGCTATATAAACAGAGTGTGCTTAAGTATTCAGCAGAGTTAAAAACGCATCTGACAGTGAGTCCATCCACCTGCTGAGCAATTTTAGAAAGAGAGAAAAATAGAGCTAATTTAACGTGAATTCGAGATAAGGATTTTGGCGGTTGAAACCGCAACTACAGGAGCAAAACCGACCTGCGTCGGTTTGTCGGTTCACTCAACCCTTGATTTTCTGTAGTTCGCGAAGGCGAACTTCGTTCTGATAGCCGCGAATTTATTCGCCAGGCTCTTAAACCGAACTGACGTTAATTTATGCTTCAACTTCATACTTCATTGCTTAACAAAAGTCCATTCCACCACTTGTATTGGTGCTTCTTGAAGAGCTTTTGTTAAAGCCTCATTACTTTCAAATTTCAAATCAGAAAGATGACAAGCTTCAACATTCACAGTGAATTGTTCTTCTTCAAACGGCCACGGTTCAACCGTGACTTTCTCGTCTTCAAGCTGTCTCACATCATACCGTTGACCATCAATCCCAGAGGTAATTTCTAAGGCCCTTTGAGCATCAGGTAATTGGTTTTGCGACAAAATCAACGAGAGGCGATCGCACCAACGCATAAATTGATAGGCTCGTTCCGCTTCATCTTTTTCAATTCCTAAACCTTTACGCCACTCCTCCTGATACTGAATCTGTTCATTCAAGAACTGATCCCACTCTGGTGTTGTTCCATGCTTGTCCTGATTGAGAAAATAGATGTGCATCGAAACCAGCATCGCCACCCAACGTCCGCGATAACGGGCACCTGTGACTAAATCAGATAAAACAGGAATAGATGAATTGACGTCGGGCGATCGCGTTGTGACCGTGAAATCGAGGGGTGCCCCTGCTTCGGTTAAGTGATCACCCTCCCATTCCCGTTCTAGATCATCGTGGTGAGAAATCGCTGCTAGAGTTTCGTACAACCGCAATGGCGCATTAGATCGCTGCCAATGTCCTGCAAGTTGGGCGGCCAGCAATGCATGAGCCCGGTGATAAATAACTTGCCAACCAGAATCCGTTAAATGAACAATCACAGATAGAATGTCTCCCATGTATCAAGGCTTCTGTCTGCAAGGTAATGAGTGTTTTTGGCGATCGCCCTCGTTCTTCAGACAGAAGATAATCAACCAGAGCAACGACAGAATAAAGATTCGCTCATTAGATAGAGCCTAGAGAACAAAAGAATTTGAGAGCCTATGAGCGATGTCGTGATAGATAACTGGAAAGCGTATGTTAGGTAGCAATCAAATTAGAACAGCGGGATTATTAGGCTTACTAAGCGGTGTCTTGGTCTTAGCTGGATATTATTTGTTAGGTAACGAGCAGGGGCTTTACTTGGGCTTGGTATTTGCCGGATTGAGTAGCTTTGGCTCCTGGTTTTACTCTGACAAAGCCGCACTAGCCGCTTATCAGGCGCAACCCTTGCAACGAGAACAAGCCCCAGAATTATTTGGTCGAGTGGCACGGTTGAGCGATCGCGCTGGCATTCCCATGCCCAAGTTGTTTGTCGTCCCCACACAATCGCCGAATGCTTTTGCCACAGGGCGCGACCCCAACCATGCGGCGATCGCTGTCACAGAAGGCATTGTTGAACTGCTATCACCTGACGAGTTAGATGGGGTGATCGCCCACGAGCTAACTCACATTCGCAATCGAGACACCCTGACACAAGCTGTCGCCGGAACTCTAGCAGGTGCTATTACCTTTTTGGGTCGAATGCTAAGCTTTGGGGCACTGTATTATCCCGTCAGTCGGGATGACCGTCGAGGTAACAATCCACTGGCGGTTTTATTTCTGATTGTTCTTGCCCCGATCGCAGCCATGTTAATTCAATTTGCTATCTCTCGTACTCGCGAGTTCTCAGCCGATCAAGGGTCTGCCGAAATTACCAACAATCCGATCGCTCTGGCTCATGCACTAGAAAAACTAGAAACCATTGGCAGCCAGATTCCAATGAATGGCAACCCTGCTTTATCTCCTTTGTTGATTATCAATCCCCTATCGGCAGAAGGGCTGAAATCTCTGTTTCGGACTCATCCATCAACTCAAGAACGCATTCAGAGATTATTGCAATTGGCAGGGCAACAACGTACCCCTGCAACCGTTTGAATGTGAGATTTTACTTCTGTTTAGGGCAATGGTTGGCCATAAGTGCCAGTTAGCCAAATTGGTTCTTCACTATAGCGAGCAATATAACGTTACTCCCCAGTTAGGCAGCAGAATCATCAGTGCCCAAAAGGGTAAGACAAAGATATTGGCACTATCGAAGATCAAATCAAGAGTCATAGTGGTTTGATTCAGGAAGTTACTTCCCTTAGCAGCATATAGCAGTCCGAGGTGGCGGTAGAAGAAAACTGAGTATACTACTCTTAAAGAAAAGTTATTGCACTGCCTTTATGGGCAATCCTGCTCACGTTTTTATCAGTTATCGCAGTCAAGACCCTGACCAGGCGTTAGCCAAAGCGTTTTATGCGACGTTGCAGACGGCTGGACATCAGGTGTTTATGGCCGCCGAAAGCATCCGGTTTGGGGATGATTGGTCAAAGCGCATTGATCTGGAGTTAGAGCGGTGTGATTACTTTTTGTTGCTGCTCTCCCCCAAATCTGCCACCAGTGAAATGGTGACGGAGGAAGTACGACGAGCTAGAGAGTTGCGGGATACTCGCTTTAGCCGCAAGCCCTTGATCTTGCCGATTCGGGTGCAGTTTCCCATGAGTTCACCGTTGAACTATGACCTGCGGGGATATTTGAACCGAATTCAGCAACGGGTATGGGAGTCGGAACAAGACACAACCGCGATCGCCCAAGAGATTTTAGCGATCATCTCAGGCACATTCACTGAGGTCGATCGCTCCTCCACGGCTCTAACCTCAGAGCCAGAGGAGCCATTCGATCCCCCCGCCTACGGCACCCCCCTTGTGGAGGTTAGGGTGGATCAAAACGATGTAGTAAATGACTTACCACCCCTGCCCGTCGCAGAACCGGAACTTCCCAGTGGTCAGGTGGATCTTGCCTCGCAGTTCTATGTGGAGCGATCGCCCATTGAGGCAAACTGCTATGAAGCGATCTTGAAACCGGGAGCACTGATTCGCATTAAAGCACCCCGACAGATGGGCAAGACTTCTCTAATGTCGCGCATTCTGCGGCATGGAGCTGATCAGGATTGTCTGAGCATCTCCCTCAGCTTTCAATTGGCGGATGCTGCCATCTTTGCCAACCTGAACCAATGCTTGCGGTGGTTTTGTGCCAGTGTGGGACGACGCCTGCGATTGCCCAACAAGTTAGCCGAGTATTGGGATGAGGAGATCCTTGGCAGCAAGGACAACTGCACCGCTTACTTTGAGGAATACCTGTTGGCGGAGATCTCCGCTCCCCTGGTGTTGGGTCTGGACGAAGTAGACATGGTGTTTGAATACCCCACACCATCGCCTCTGACTTTTTTGGCTTGCTGCGAGCTTGGCATGAGGAGAGTAAGACGCGAGACGTGTGGAAGAAACTGCGGATGGTGATTGTCCATTCCACCGAAGTCTACATTCCCATGAATATCAACCAGTCGCCCTTTAATGTGGGACTGCCGATTGAATTGCCCGAATTCACCCCAGAGCAAGTGTTGGATCTGGCGGAACGGCATGGCTTGCACTGGGATGCAGAACACGTCCAACACTTGATGGCAATGGTGGGAGGACATCCCTATCTGGTGCGCGTCGCGCTCTATCACATTACTCGCCGGGAACTCAGCCTGGAGCAACTGCTGCAAACCGCCCCCACCGAAGCGGGACTGTATGGCGACCACCTGCGACGACACCTGTGGAACCTGCAACAACGCCCAGAGATGGTCGAAGCCATGAAAACCGTCATTGCCACCCAACACCCTGCCCGTCTGGAAGCCGTGCAAGCTTTTCAACTCCACAGTATGGGTATCGTGCATTTACAGGGCAATGAAGTCGTGCCACGTTGCCCGTTGTATCGGCAATATTTTAGTGATCGCTTGAGGAGGCAAGGAAAGATGAGATAGCTTACTCGTTGCTCAAGTTGTGTCTAAGAACATACATAACGAGAAATACTCAGCATAAAAATTAGCCGTTGAACGTCAAAGAATCAAGTGCGATCGCTCAAGTATCACCCACGAGAGTTTAACTGGCACAGACGATAGTTTGAGTTACACCAACACACCCTCTGAGGTTCACGCTCGACAGTTCAACCTACGCTCACGATAGTTCAACTTGCGCTCACGATAGTTTAACGATCAATGGTGAATGTCTGAGCAGGGCGCACAATACTTTAAGCATCAACGGTGATGGGTAAGGGGTTCATGCACGAAGGTTCACGTTACATCAGCGAAGAATAAAGCAGGGGCAGAGAAGACAAATCCATGAGCGACAACTATCAAGTCGGGGGCAGTTTACCCGCTGATGCGCCCAGCTATGTCACCCGGCAGGCAGACCATGACCTCTGTGCCGGACTCAAAGCCGGAGAGTTTTGCTATGTGCTGAACTCGCGACAGATGGGCAAGTCGAGCTTGCGAGTGCAAACCATGCAACGGCTCATCGCAGAGGGGATTGCCTGCGCTGTCATCGACCTAACCCGCATTGGCAGTCAAAACGTCACCCCCGATCAATGGTATGCCGGAGTCGTGCGAACTTTGGTGAATAGCTTTGACCTATCCGATCGCATCAACGTGAGAACTTGGTGGCGCGATCGCGACCATCTCTCTGCCGTGCAACGGTTCAGCGAGTTCCTGGAAACCGTCTTGCTCCCCGAAACCAGCCAACCCCTCGTCGTCTTTGTCGATGAGATCGACACCGTTCTTAGCCTACCCTTCTCTCTAGATGATTTCTTTGCCGTCATTCGCGATTGCTACAACCAACGGGCAGACAAACCCGACTATCATCGCCTCACCTTTTGCCTGTTGGGAGTCGCAACCCCCTCTGATCTGATTCAAGACAAACGCCGCACGCCTTTCAACATTGGACGGGCGATCGAACTCAATGGCTTTCAACTGAATGAGGCACAACCTTTAGCAGAAGGCTTAACCGCTGCCAGCAGCGATCCCCAAGCCGTTTTACACGCCGTCCTCACCTGGACTGGGGGACAACCCTTCCTGACGCAAAAGGTCTGTCGCCTTATCAGCAACACTGATGCTGAGATCCCCCTCGGTGAAGAACTGCCCTTTGTCTCAAACCTCGTGCAAACTCACATTATTGACAACTGGGAATCTCAGGATGAGCCAGAGCACCTCAGGACCATTCGCGATCGCCTGTTGCAAGACGACCAGCAAAAAGCCCAATTACTCGGACTCTATCAATCCCTATTACAGGACATCGACATTCCCGCAACTGCCAAGGCTGACCAGCTAGAGCTAAGACTAACCGGGCTAGTCGTTGAGCGTCAGGGCATGTTGCGTGTCTATAACCCCATCTATGCCGCTGTCTTCAACGCTGATTGGGTGCAAGCCATTCTCGCTAACCTGCGTCCTTACGCAGATGCCATTACTGCCTGGTTAGCCTCCAACCGTACGGACGACTCTCGCCTATTGCGAGGACAGACCCTGGAAAATGCTCTTGCATGGGCAGCAGGTAAACGCTTGAGCGATGACGACAACCAATTTCTCCGCGCCAGTCAAGACATCACCCGTCGCGATGTGCAACTGGCTCTTGATGCCCAAATGGAAGCAAACCACATCCTCGCCACTGCCAACCACACCGCCAAACAACGCCTCGGCATTGCCTCCACCGTTTCAGCAGTCATGGTTGCCTTGGCGATCGGCTCATGGTTGTGGGCACAGGGCAAAATCAACACCGCTGAAGCACGAGTCAAAGGAGCCGAGTTTGAGGTTGATACTGTTCGTTCTCAAGCCGGTATCTTGACCCTTGCCTCTCAACACATTTTAGACATTGCTAATCGCAACGTAGAGCAAGCCAACACCGACCTGACCAACACCCAGGCAAAACTCAACGACACCCAGGCGGAACAACAAGCCACCCAAGCGCGGATTCAACTTACCAACCGACAACTCGAAGCCACTAACCGCAAAGCACGAGATGCAGAGGGCAGAGCAAATCGAGCACTGACCAGGCTCTCCAATGCTCAGGTAGAACTGGAAATAATAGAAATACTACGTCAAAATGAAAGTTTGCGTTCTCAAGAAAGATATAGCGAGTCGATCGACATACTAAATCGTCTTATTAACAACAACTCAAGAAATGCATATTCTCTAGCTAGTCGAGGAGAAACTTATTACCGAGCTAGAAATTACATAGCAGCGCTAAATGACTTTAATCGTGCATTAGACATTAGTCCTCAATATGTTTTAGCCTATGTTGGACGAGGAATGACTCACTACCAATTGGGAAATTATAGAGAAGCATTAATAGACTTTAACAATGCTCTTCAATTAGAACCATTGAACGTTCGTGCTCTCGAGTTTCGAGGTTATGTAAATGAGGAACTTGGAAATTATGACGCTGCCTTAAATGATTTTAATGAAATTTTATCGCTTCATGTTGAATGTGCTTGTCGTTCTCATACCAGTCGAGGTAGAGTCTATCGCTTAATGAGGCGATATGAAGAGGCTCTCAGAGAATTTACACTCGCTCTTGAAGCTAATTCTGATTACACCCCTATTTTTGGGGAAAGGGGAGAAACTTACCTTCTAATGGGTTCTTACGAAGAAGCTTTACAAGATTTCAATCGGGTTTTGGAGCCTAATTATCATCGGGAATTAGCATCTAGGGGAATAGCTTACCGTGAGATGCAATATTATAAAGAAGCTTTAAACGACTTTGAACGTTCCTTGGAGATATACCCAGACGATTCTCGGACACTTGCTGCTAGAGGTGAAGCTTATCGACAGATGGAGCAGTACGAGCAAGCATTAGCAGATTTTAACCGTGCTTTAGAACTTTATAGTGAAGATGCCTGGACATTGGGTAGACGAGGACAAACCTATCGTGCGCTGGAGCGATATGAAGAGGCGCTTGCTAATCTCGATCGGGCGATCGAGCTTGACCCTAGTTTGCAGTGGGCAGTTGAGGAGCGAGAGCAGGTAAGACAAAGGGTTGGGAAGTAAGAGAGAAAAAGGAGTAAGGATAAAGGGCAAAGGAGAGACGCGATTAATCTCGTCTGTACTGGTGGAAAAAGGGAAAGGGGCGATCGCTGATAGGTTTATTTTCTGGCTCTCCTGATTTAGCGTCTCGGTCAGAAGATCTTTTGCAACAGGAAATAACCTCAGAATCAGAATGGACATAGACTATTACTCAATTGAATTTTATTAAATCAATTAGAATGTGAGCCAGCTATCAACCGAGGAAATTTATCAAAAGATTCTTACAATAGTTGCACCATTCTCGCTGCTGGAGTGTATTCAGTGTGCTAGAGCAGTCATGGAGTGGTTAGTAGAGCATGGAATTGAAGGTAAAATCTTACGACTTAAGACCAAGCGACGCAGTGAACTTTTTATGACTAGCGATCGCCACACTCCCAATGAATCAATCACAGAAAACGGCACTCACTACGGTGTTGAAGTTTTAGGACAGGTGTTTGATAACCTATCTACGGTAGGTTTATCTAGAGATGAATGGTTGCAAGACTTTCATTGCCGTAGTGAACAGTTTTTGATTGAAGAGTTACAATCACTAAACAGGTCGGGCTGAACAAGGAGACTAAAATGGCTGGACTAGTTGAAACCTTAGAAGCAATTAAAGCCAGACCGGGAGTTTATCTTGGGCGACCCTCGGTGAGCGATTTATTTATGTTTCTAGTAGGTTACGAGTTTTCCCGAAGTGAATTAGGGATTGATCTCACCGCTCAGGAACAAGCATTTTATGATGAGTTTCAACCCTGGTTACAGCAAAGACTGAACATGACATCTGTTGCATCCTGGGCAAAACTCATTATGTTGTCTTGTCATGATGAACAAGTCGGGTTCGATCGCTTCTTTCAACTCTTGGATGAGTTTTGGCAACATCATCAACGGGTAGAATCGTTGGAGATTGACAGAACTGCAAAGGTTGCTAGCTCAGTTCAATAGGTCGTGATGGAAGAAGTTAGCAGTTCGGGATTCAAACCGTTTTCTCGTCCGGTAGCAGTTGCGCTACCACAAGAGGCGATCGCTGAGTTTTGCCAACGCTGGAAGATACAAGAGTTCTATCTGTTTGGTTCTGTGCTAAGAGACAATCTCGGTTCTGATAGTGATGTTGATATCACATCACAAATCGTAGGGTGGGCAGTGCTCACCCATATGTGTTAAACAAGCTTTTGAGAATGGTGGGCAGTGCCCACCCGACAGAAAATCGCTATTAAGTTTATAGGTTTTAAACACGCGATCGCTGGAGCAAGTGGAGAACAAACAGCAGCACCACAGCCCCGACAAACGCCACAAAGATCGTGCCAGCCAGACCTGCAAAGGGGGTTGCCACTCCTAACTGGCTAAAGAGCCAACCACCGACAAAAGCACCGACAATTCCTATAACAATGTCGCCAAGAAGACCATAACCAACGCCCCCAGCGACAACACTAGCCAACAGACCTGCAATCAATCCGACAATTAGCCAAGTAAGCAAATCCATACAGCACCTCAAATGAAGGTATTGGAAGCTTTATTTGGTTAGTTTAGGTGAATGAGGGCGATCGCTCATCTGCCTCTGGTATTTAATCTGTTACTCAAAGGATAGAAGTGTGATCTGCAAGCAATGTAGCTATAAATCGGGTTCAATGCCTGCGGCTCTAAGTTGAGCAGTGAGTCGTTCTGCCCTCTGGCGTTCTTGCTCTGCTCGTTGGCGTTCTTGCTCAACCTGCTCTGTGCTCCACAACAGCAAGTTGCCCTGCTCATCCCACCAACGCAGCCAATAGCCCTGACGGTTTTCGCGGGTTCCCTGCCAGACTCCCAAAAAAAGCTGCATCTCTGGTATCCAAAAACGGTTTTGCTCGTTGATGGGTTCCAACGCATAGCGTTTGGCTTCATTCAAGCGATACAATTCCAAAGCTCCAGTTTCTGGCTCAAAAATACCGTAGTTGGGGATTTGTAGAATCTGTTCGTAAAAAAAGAATTTACCAGGGGGATAGGTTTCTTTAACGGAGTATTCTGTGCCATCGGTATCGGAAAGGAATTCTAGCGCGATCGCCGGAATCTCTCCTTGCAATCGAGGGGTATAGCTACGGAAAACTTCATCGCGAGTCACCGTGATGTTGGGAATGTATGCCCAGTCAGGAGCTTTAACGACGATCTTGCTGTTCACGGTGGCGCAAATGCCGTAGTTTGTCGGAGTTAGGGCAGTTTCAGGTAGTTTTTCAGCCAGTTGGAGGCTTTCAGTTAAGGCAGCCGCAAGAGCAGGTTGATTGATGTTATCCACAGGATCGTCCGGCAACACAAAATCATCGGGTAACTTTTCCCAAACAACGGTGTGGGTAGGGGAGGTGGTTAACATGATGATTCGTCAGGAATACATTCGTTCTTCTAACTCTACCGCAACTAAACTGAATTGTTGAAAGGGGGATGGGTGATGGAGTAGGAGAGACGCGATTAATCGCGTCTCTCCTACTCCCCGGCAAGTGCAGCAGGCAGCGGACGTTTTTCTCCCAATCTATAGCCGCGTTGAGCGATCGCCTCTTCGAGTCGTTTCACCCGATTTTGAGAGGCAGGGTGAGTCGAGAGAAACTCAATGTTAAGTTCGAGTTGTTGGCTCAATTCAGCGAAGAAGTCAGTGGCTCCAGCAACGTGTCCATAGGTAGCCTGAAGCAAATCTAAGCCAACGCTATCGGCGCGATATTCCTGGTTTTGGGAAAAGCGAGCATCACTGAGAGCCGTCACCCCCGAAACAGCGATCGTCTGGAGTGAACCGATATCGCCCAAGAAGGTTGCCAGTGCCAGTTGCAGCACCAAACCACGTCCCAATGCCCGTAAATGGTCACGATTAGAAAAGTGCCCCAATTCATGACCCAACACCATCATCAACTCATTCTCAGACTCCATCTTGTCGAGTAAGCCTTTGTAGATAATGATGCGATCGCCCGGAATTGCCAACGCGTTTACGGTTGGGTCTGGAACAAATAACACCTGATAATCGCGATCTTGTCGTTGCTCTGCTGGAAGGTGAGTTTCCAGGCGATCGAGAAGTTGATTCAGTGTGTCTTGCGCTGGAGAAGGCTTTGCCAATCGCTCAAAAGTGGGCACTGTTAACACCCCCAGTTGTCGCTCAATACCAGGAGGGATAACCCACACCAAGCCATTGACTAGGGCGTTAAACAACCAAAAAGCAGCGATCACAATGGCCACTGTGATGCCAAACAACACCAGATATTGGCGTTTTTCTGGGGGAGAAGAGCGATCGCTGTAACTCGCGGTTCCAGGAGGCAGTTCGATCGGCATGGCTTGACCCTGACTAGTTACTCTTAACGGGACGGAAGGGATTGACAAAATTAATAAAGGAACTCAACTGTCGAGATTGAACCCACAATTTACCTGTGCCGCTAAATCGACACACCAACCCTTCCCCTCCAAAAATACTCGTTCTCAAACTCTTAAAGGACAGACCACCCAACACCTCAACTTTATAATTCAGAGTGTCTTCAAAGGCAACGATATAGCCCGTATCGACCACATAGTCTCCTGACACTGGAATTTCCAGAATCGCCCCATAGGAGCTAAACCAGATATCGCCTCTACCTGTGGCTTTGAGTAAAAATAGCGATTCACCACTAAAGAAGCCTTTAAACCCTTGAAACTTGGTATCCATTTCAACAGATGGACTGGCTGCCACAAACCCCGACGACTGCACCATCAAGCTATTGCCTTCCAGGTAATAATGTTGAATGTCACCAGGAACGCCTGGAGAGACATACAATTCCCCCGGTTTGCCCTCAGAGGTAAACTCACTGAGAAATAGAGATTCGCCGCCCAACATGCGACCCAACCCTTTCATTAAACCGCCCCGAACCTTAGATTTCATTTTGATCCAGGCGTCCATCGCTGCCATCGCGCCTGACTCAACCAAAACGGTTTGGTTTGCTTGCAACTGAAGTTGCAGCGACGCATACGCGGGGGAATGTTCGATCGTATATGCAATTTCTGACATAGGTCTTCAATTAGATGAGTGATGTGTTGGCAGAGACGCGATTAATCGCGTCTGTACTTACAAAAGGGTGTAGTTTATCGGGGTGGCAGTTTGCTGCCCACTAAGCGACCAAACGCGCCTGGGTTGTGCGTTTGGCAAAAGAGACGACCTTTGCCCTGAAACTTGCAGACAAACCCTTCTCCGCCTAAGAATGCGCCCAACCAGCTTGTCCCCGGTTTAGTAATGGTGAAGCTCAAATTCTTTTCAAAGGCAACGATATGCCCCGTATCGACGATGTATTCGCCATCAACTTGCACTTCGTAAATGCTGCCAAAGGAACTCAGGAGAACTAATCCTGAACCACTGGCGGTGAGCCAAAAGATTGATTCACCCGAAAAGATGGATTTGATCCCCTGGAAGCCCAGATCGAGATCGACTCCGGGAGTACACGCCAAATATCCTGTGGCTTGAATCACCAATTCCGTGCCAGATAGTTGGTAGGGCAGAATGTCACCCATCAGCTTTGGTGCGAGGTATATTTCAGCAGGCGTTGAGCCAGACCGAAACACACTGAGAAATAACGATTCACCCGCCAACATACGTTTGAGACCGCCCAACACACCGCCACCCTTGCCCTTACGCAGGGTGGTGTTGACTTCCATGTGGCTGCTCATTGCCACCATGGCACCCGCCTGGGCAATCATTTCTTCCATGGGTGCCATGTCAATCTTGGCGATCGCACTATCAGGCTGATGTAAAATATCGAGTTTCATTACAATCACTCCCACCTACACTTTGGGACGCAAAAATCTGACCAATCCATCCACACTGCGGGATTGCAGGTAAATCATGCCTTTTCCAGTTAGGCGATTCACCAATCCTTCTCCAGAGGTCACAGACCCGATCAAGCCACCTGCCATCCGAATATTCATCTGCAAGCCTGGTTCGTAAGCCACCAAGTGTCCTGTATCGACCACATATTCACCATTGACCTGTCGCTGAGTCAACCCACCGTAGCCGCCAAAGAACACTAACCCTGTGCCGCTGAGTTTGAGCTTAAACAAGCCCTCTCCGGCTAACCAACTGGAAAAGCCCGCCCACTCTATTCCCATCTGAATTCCTGGTGTATGGGCGACATAAGCTCCGGGTTGGAAACAAATGGCATTCCCTTTTAACTCGATCATGCCCACATCCCCCACGGTGGATTGGGTCAACACCAGTTCAAGCGGTTGCTGAGTTGAGTTGGTGAAGGTGTTGACAAATAGGGATTCTCCCCCTAAAAACGCCTTGAGCAGACCCGGAATCAACCCCCCTGAAAACTCAGTATTCATTGACAACTGAGCCGACATGCTCGCCATTGAGCCTGCTTCAGTCGTAATGCGATCGCCCGGATTTAGCGTCAAGAAAATCGTGGCGAACGCTGGTTTATAACGAATTTCGTACCTCACGGAGTCACCTCAAATCACCAGGTTCATGAATATCCTACAAATCTGGCAGGTGTTTTACCGGAATCAGGCTTTTCTAAAGAAATATATGAATGTCTTAGCAAAACGCAAAAGTAAAAAGTGCTGAGTGCAGTGGTACTCCGTCACAAGAACGGCTCTTCAACCTGTGTGGGCGATCGCTCCTGAATGGTTTTATCGATGAATCATCTTAGAGGATAAATGCTAAATCTCCATCCAAAGCTAACGGTATAATGCAGCGGCGGGAGATAACCTCGATCTCTCACCGATATCCTCTCTTCCGTTCGCACCAACGTAATGTTAGACACCTGGTACAGCAATATGCTTCTATTGCAGTCTATATCCCCACAAATCAAGATCTAAGATTAATCGATTGACCTTAATAGGCTTTTTGGATAAGCTAAGATTAATTCACTAATCTTATTTCCATGCTTGAAATCTCAAAGGAAGATATTATCTCTCGTCTTCAATTTGATAACCCTTGGTGGGAAACAGGTCGCCAGGGAAAGATCATTTATGAGGATGCACCTCGGCGAAAGTATTTTGAGACTTTTTCTCAAAATATTTTAGATACAAGTGTGCGCCGAGCGATCGTTTTAATGGGACCGAGACGGGTTGGCAAAACTGTCATGGTTTATCACAGCATTCGTATGCTTTTAGACTCTGACGTTCGTGCAGAAAATATTCTATATGTATCTCTCGAAACTCCTATATATACTGGTCTTCCATTAGAACGTATACTTAATTACTTTCAAGAACTGTTTAGGCATGAACGGACTTCTAAACTATTTATCTTTTTTGATGAAATTCAGTATTTACGCCAATGGGAAATACATCTGAAGTCCCTTGTTGATTCATTTCCTAGCTACCGTTTTGTTGCGACTGGTTCTGCCGCAGCCGCATTACGATTGAAGAGTAATGAATCTGGCGCTGGTCGATTCAGTGATTATGTTTTACCGCCGCTAACTTTTGCTGAGTACCTGATGTTCATTGGGAGAGAAGAGGAATTAATAGAGGCTGAAGATTATGGAGCTGAAGGTTATGAATATTCGCCTCGAAACACAGAAGAATTAAATAAAGAGTTTGTCAATTATCTCAACTTCGGAGGGTATCCAGAGGCTGTTTTCTCTGAAACAATCCGCTTAGATCCTGGTCAATATATAAAAAGTGACATTATTGACAAGGTTTTACTGCGAGACCTACCAAGTCTTTACGGTATTAGTGACATTCAAGAACTTAATAGACTTTTCACTACTTTGGCCTATAACTCTGGCAACGAAGTCAGCTTAGAGGGATTATCACAATCATCGGGTGTAGCCAAAAATACTATAAAACGTTATCTCGAATATCTTGAGGCAGCATTTTTAATTCGTCGTGTTGAGAGAATTGATCAAAATGTAAAGAGGTTTAAAAGAGCAGTGTGCTTCAAGGTGTATTTAACTAACCCATCAATGCGAGCAGCATTATTTGGGCAGCTTAAAATAGACTCTGGGGCAATGGGAGCTATGACTGAGACTGCAATTTTTAGTCAATGGCAACACAGTAAAATAATTGAGCTTTACTATGCACGTTGGAATTCAGGAGAAATTGATATTGTTCATTTGGATCAAGTACACCAATCACCTTCCTGGATCGTTGAAGTCAAGTGGAGTGACCGACCTTATAATTCTCACTCTGAACTTGACAACTGCATAGAATTTGTGAAAAAAAATCCAGGTGTATCCCAGCCTATCAAGGTCACTAGTCGAACAATCAGAGATGATAACTTCTTATATAAGGGAATACGCTTTGAATTTGAGTTAGCTAGTCTGTATGCCTACACCCTCGGTGCAAATATATTACGGAATATAGATACCAAAATTCAGCGACAACGTACTCGCTCATTGACCACCGAGTAGAAACCCAAATCAGCGGTTGCTAGAGACTTTTGCAACTTCACTAGCAATGTGGGGCAATCCGCTGCAATAAGGTTTATGAGGCTAAAGGATGCACTAATCCTCTTCAAATCGCTCTATCCGTAGCAAAAATCCCGGCAAAACCGACTCGCCTGATAACTTGGCAGGCAACTGGCAAATTTCTTTAGGTTGCCCTTGACGATAAACTTCTACCTGCTGACCTAGTGGATTGACTATCCAAGGTTAAGTGAACTCGACTTAGATCAAACACCAGTGGTAAGGTCAGTGAAGTCATAACATCGCTCTTAGGTCTTGCCGCTGTCTTAGATGTAATGATGAACTAAAGCGATCGCCTAGACAGTTCAGAATCGTTTATCCTTTAGCTCTTATCCTTGATCCTTTCTGTTTCATCCTTGCCCCCTATGCCTCTACCCCGCAAACAGTTTGGTCAACATTGGCTCCGCAGTGACACGGCATTGCGGCAGATTGTGGCGGCAGCGGAGTTGCAACCAAGCGATCGCCTCTTAGAGATTGGGCCAGGGACGGGCATTTTGACACGGCAGTTGTTGCCACTAGCAGAGACAGTCGTTGCAGTGGAGATCGATCGTGATCTCTGTCAAGTCTTAGCTAAATCGTTGGGCAGTCGCCCCAACTTTTTGCTGTTGCAGGGTGATATTTTGAGTCTGGATGTGCCGCAGCATTTAGCTGCCTTTCCTGCCTTTCAAAACCCCAACAAGGTGGTTGCCAACATTCCCTACAACATCACCGGACCGATCCTGGAACTGCTGCTAGGAGCGATCGCCACCCCTAATCCTCAGCCCTTTGACAGCATTGTCCTACTGATTCAAAAAGAGGTAGCAGAGCGGGTCTGTGCCAAGCCCGGATCGCGAACCTTTGGGGCATTGTCAGTGCGGGTGCAATATTTGGCAGATTGTGAGTGGATTGCTCACGTTCCGGCGAAGGCGTTTCAGCCACCACCCAAAGTTGATTCGGCAGTGGTGCGGCTCAAGCCTCGCCCGATCGCGACTCCGGCGGTAAATCCTCGTAAGCTCGATACCCTGGTAAAACTGGGGTTTGCTACCAAGCGCAAGATGCTACGAAACAATTTAACTTCGGTGATTGAGCGCGATCGCCTCACTGCTGTCTTGGAGCAACTCCAACTTAATCCTCAAGTGCGAGCAGAAGACTTGGGGGTAGAACAGTGGGTGGCGTTGAGCAATCTGTTGGTGGCGATGGAAGATGAAGAGAGTACTCCTGTTGTCCCTCCAGTGGGGTAAGCTTATGGTCTGGAATGCTCTCACGACAATGTCTCCCCTTCCCTGCCTCCCTTCCCATGCACGCTTACTCTCTGATTGCCCCTGCCAAGATTAACTTGTACTTAGAAATCATTGGCGATCGCCCCGATGGATATCACGAATTAGCAATGGTGCTACAAAGTGTTGCTCTCGCCGACCAAATTACGGTACGCGCCAACAGCACTGAAGCCATTCAGGTTCATTGTGATCACCCCGATGTACCCGCCGATCAAAGTAACCTGGCTTACAAAGCCGCTGCTTTGATGGCAACCCAATTTCCCGATGCCTTTAGTCAATTTGGGGGCGTTGATATCACCATCAACAAATCCATTCCAGTGGGAGCAGGGTTGGCAGGCGGATCAACGAATGCAGCGGCAGTTTTGGTTGGGGTCAACCTGATGTGGGGATTGGGGTTAACGCAAGTTGAAATTCAAGAGTTAGGAGCCAAATTAGGGTCAGATGTGCCGTTTTGTGTGGCTGGAGGAACGGCGATCGCCACTGGACGAGGGGAAAAGCTCTCTCCCTTACCCAGTCTGGATACCTTGCATGTGGTTCTGGCAAAATATCGCAGTCTCTCGGTGTCTACACCCTGGGCCTATCAGACCTATCGCAAGCAGTTTAGCGGTTCCTATGTGTCTGACCATGCAGGGCTAAAGGAACGCCGACAACGGGTGCATTCGGGGGCAATGGTGGGGGCGATCGCGCATCACAATGGAGCCGAAATTGGCAGACTGTTGCACAATGATTTAGAGAAAATCGTGTTACCTGAATATCTTAAAGTTGCTCAATTGCGCGAAACATTACAACAGTTCACCAGTTTGGGGGTGATGATGTCGGGTTCGGGTCCGACGGTGTTTGCCCTAGCAGAATCCCAGCCTCAAGCGGAAGCGATTTCTAGTCAACTTAGAGCCGCAATTCCGGATCCTGACTTGGAGATCTGGGCAACAAAACTCATTGCTAGTGGTATTCAGTTAGCTCATTAAACCTTGGTGTTCTCTCACCGATTCAGCCCACTTGAGCTAAGAACCCGGTTCCCTGGGCAACAGTAAGGGATTGAAGTACTCTCGAATGAGTGTAATTTGACCATCCACAACTTCAATTACAGCAATATATTGATTGCGATAAGGGCTTTGATCTGCTGCTAATCGAAAATCGCCCCTTGCCTCAACAATCACAGTATTGTCAAATTGCGATTGCCGAAAAACTACATCGACAAAGCGAATTTGAGAGAATTCGCGAAAGATGCGATCGAAAAAGAGACTGGCTATTTGCTTTCCTTCAACCCGAACTCCTCCTGGCTGTTCTGGAGAATAAGGTTGTTCTAAAACAACATTATCTGCAAGCAATTGATCGATTATGCGAGCATCTTTGGATTCGATCGCTTGGATAAACTGTCTCACAAGGGCAAGGCGATTGCTAGAAGCTTCTTCAGATGTGCTTTGGCTATCGGCGATCGTGATACTTGAGGGCACTGCATGGCTCACAGACGCTGACAAGACACAAAACATGAAAGCAGAGATAGATAGTAACAGGGTTTGTCGATGCATCACTCATCACTCCACAACCGAATTAATGATTAAAATATACGACTTTATTAATCAGAAATGGAGTAAGTATGGCAATTCGATGGGGTTTTGAGAATTAAAAATAATGAATCTTCTTTCACCCTCAATCCAGGGTTTTGTCTCCAACAAACACCATGCTGGAAAGCTGCCATCCCAACGATATTGATAATCTTCGAGACAAGCCATTTGAGGTATTTGTATTGTTGTAGGCGATCGCTTTAAGTCAAGGTTAGAGCACTATTATTACGGTTATAACTTCAATAATCAGCGTTGTGCTAAATTGAGCGAGTAGGAAGAATAGGTTGTAATACAAAAGCCGCTATAGATAGCAGGTTGCAAGAAGTCTCCGAAGAGTATCACCTCATGAACTGTTATAACGGCTGTTGTCGTTAATCTAAATCCACCTTTTGAGTTGACCGATGAAGCCTTTGATCAGCTTTGTCAGAGTAATCCTGATGCTAAATTTGAGCGCACTGCAAACGGGGAGTTAGTCATCATGTCACCCGTTGGAGGAGAAGGAGGTAAGCGTGAAGCAGATCTGATCATCAATTTGGGCTTGTGGAATCGTCAAACTAATTTAGGTGTGGTGTTTAGTTCTTCCCCAATGGAGCCAATCGTTCCCCTGATGGTGCGTGGGTCAAGCAGGAACAATGGGATGCGCTCACACCCACTCAACAACGCCGATTTCCACCTATTGCCCCAGATTTTGTCATGGAACTCCCGTCTGAATCAGATGATTTAGAAACGTTACGCATTAAGATGCAGGAGTATATGGGTAATGGAGTGCAACTGGGATGGCTGATTAATCCATTAGATCAGCAAGTTGAAATCTATCGTTAGGGGCGATCGCCCGAGATTTTGGATACGCCCGATCGCCTTTCAGGAGAGGATGTACTACCAGGGTTTGTGTTAGACCTAACCCGTATCTTCAATTGAAGGCGAAAGGCTTTAGATTTTGCCGTATCAGGGTTTCAGAAGTTTTATCAGGTGCTTAGCTACCTATTACTCAGCAGTATGATAGGCGGTAATTGCGGTCATTCCATCAGCACTGTAGATAGTTTCAATGCGTCTAAAAACTTTATGAGTCCACCAGGTTTTAATTCGATTACCTTTTGCAGGTGCTGTACCGATTTGGGTGTATCCTGCTTTAATTAAAAGTGCTTCAAACTCTGGTGCCGATAATGTTTTAACTGTAATTTGAGCAATTCCATCCAACTTATGCTTATCAAGGGTCATAACTATCTTGATAAGTACTAAAGATGCGATAACCTGGTAAGACTAAAGCAATTCCAGCAAAACTATGAATTGTTCCTGAATAGCTATCCTCCGCTAGACTACCGCCTAGACGAACCTTTAAAGAACCAAACCAAATATACAATCCAGGAATCAGCGCATCAAGGCTATAG
>JANRJA010000038.1:0-49474 GCA_033764315.1 Oculatellaceae cyanobacterium bins.114 | reverse complement strand
ATGATGAACCCGTTCCCATACCTCATCTGGCAATCGATAGGCAGGGTTGATCTCTGTGAAGGACATCGCTCGTTAATCCCTGAAACATCCTTCTTAAAAGCATCTCACCCATTGAGACGTTTTCGGATAGGTTCTAAGTAGTTTTAGGCTTTGTCTTTAAAGAGCCTTGTCTAGAGATACGAACATATGTACTATAAAAATAGTTCAGCCATCAATTTTCAATGCTTCATTTATCTCACTGGAATCTTCTCGTTTATTTGGAAGACTATATCGATCTCCGTGGTTATCCTCCTTCAATGGATGAGATGATGGCAGCGATGAAGAAATCAAGGGGTGCGATTCAAAATAGCCTTAACCATTTAGAGTTAGAAGGTTACATTGAGCGAGAGTGTGGGAAGCCTCGCACTATCAAAATTCTCAAATCAAGTCGAGATAGCATTCCTATCAATCAAGGTGGCAATCCTGTTAGTCAAAATGGCATTCCTATTTGGGGAACAATTGCCGCAGGCTATCTGACTGAGTCATTTACTGACAATTATGCCAAGTTGCCTATCTTCAGTCCTATGCTAAAACCTGGAGATTTTGCTCTTCGAGTGGCTGGAGATAGTATGATTGGCGATCATATTACAGATGATTCGTTTGTTATCATGCGCCCTGTAGATGACCCTGATTTGTTGAAGGATGGAGAGATTGTTGCAGCATGGGTTGAGGGTAGAGGTACGACCTTAAAACACTTCTACAGAAATGGTGACTACGTTTCATTGGTTGCCTCTAATCCTAAATATCCACAAATCGTAATTAATACAGAGGAGTGTCAGGTAGTGATACAGGGAATCTTAGTTTTTAAGTGGCAAGGATATCCATAACCATCCCATTAATACCGAATTCGGGGGTCGATGTAGGCATTGAGAATGTCGATCACAATACTGGCGATCGCCACGATGATGCCAAAAAACACCATGATGCCTTGCACAACAGGGTAATCGCGAAATGAAATTGCCTCATATAAACGATTGGCTAACCCAGGCCAAGAGAAAGTCACTTCCGTTAAAATCGCTCCACCCAGCAACGATGCCACTGTTAATCCCAACACCGTAATCACTGGAATCATGGCATTTTTGAGTGCGTGAGCGATGACAATGCGGGGTTCTGAAATGCCGCGTGCCCGTGCTGCTTCGACATAATCTGCCCGCAGGGTTTGCTTCAGGTTTACCCGGACGATGCGTTCAAAGATGCCACTCAGCAAAATGCCCAACGTCAAGCTGGGAAGCGTCAGGTAGTACAAACTAGTAAAAAAAGCGTTGAGATTGCCCTGAAGTAAGCTATCCACCAGATATAACCCTGTTCGCACCACGGGTGGATCTGCAGTTAACGGAAAGCGAGTGCCAATCGGAAACCAGCGCAACTGCACTGCAAAAATAAGCTGTAAAATCATGCCAAACCAGTAAGTCGGCACAGCGTAGGTGACGATGCCAAACAACCGTCCCCCCGCATCCAGTGGAGTATTGGGTTTAGAGGCTGCGATCGCGCCAATGCTCACTCCCACAACCACTGAGACAATCATGCTAAAGACCGTTAGCTCGACTGTCGCCGGAAAGTATTGCTGAATGATGTGCCACACCGATTGTCCCTGCGTCGTCAACGACGTGCCCAAATCAAACCGCAGCAAATCGCCTAAATAGTGAAGGTATTGCAACCACAACGGGTCATCTAACCCCAGACGCGATCGCAACGCTATTTTTGCCTCTTCGGGAGCACGCGACCCTAAGATCACATCTACCGGATCGCCAGGAGTCGCTCTCAGCAACAAAAACACGAGGGTAATCAGCACCCAAATCATTAAGGGTGCTAATAAGATCCGCGACAGAATGTAATAACGCAGAGCAACCGAGCGAGACATGCAGAGATTAATAATGAAGGGCGATCGCTCTTTATCTTACAGCTATCTTGTCGGGTAAGTTGCTAAGCTCATATATCATCGCGATCGCTTCTGACTTCGATCCGTTATGCTGAGTTCAAAGCAGTTAGATGTTTGGTTGTGTCCCTATGACAGCTGTTACCCCCAAACGCTTCACGTTAAACGACTATCACCGTCTGATCGACCTGAAATTTTTTGCAGAGGGCGATCGCATTGAGCTGATTCGGGGAGAGTTGATTCAAATGGCAGCCAAGGGAACCCCTCACTCGGTTTGCAATACTCGTCTGTTGTATGAATTGCTTCCCTTATTAAGGGATTGTGCTTTAGTTCGCAACCAAGGACCTGTTATTTTGCCGCTTGATAGCGAGCCTGAACCTGATTTTGCTATTGTTCGATTTCGAGATGATCTCTATCTATCAACTCACCCCTATCCAGACGACATTGTGTTGATCATTGAGGTCTCTGATTCATCGTTGGATTATGACCAAACCACGAAATTGTCGCTCTATGCAGAGAATCAGATTCAACACTATTGGATTGTGAATTTAGTTGATCGCTGCCTAGAGCAATATTCTGAACCCTATCAGAAAGCAACTGGGGAGTTTGGGTATCGATCAAAACATATTTCATTGCGCCACGAACAGGTTGAGTTGCCTAACTTTTCAGGTATCTTACTGGATCTCAGTAAAATCTTTTGGAGCTGATTCTCTCTAAAATGTTTTAGAACTGCTACAGAACTTACTTTGGCACAATAGGCAACCCTGGTAAAATCAAGTCTAAATCTTCCGTTCCCATTCCCTCTCGGCTACTTGTAATACAAACTGTCATGAGTTCTCACGATCATCCCCCCGAAGCTGATATTGCCCTTCGTGTCAAAGCGATCGAGTCGCTTTTAGTCGAAAAAGGAATTGTCGATCCCGGTACACGTGATGCCATTAATGATGCCTACGAACACAAAATTGGCCCTCACAATGGGGCACGCATCGTTGCTAAAGCATGGGTTGATCCAGAGTTTAAACAGCGATTGCTGGCAGATGGTACAGGGGCGATCGCTGAACTCGGTTTAACAGGTTTTTCTAGCGAACACATGGTGGTCGTCGAAAATACACCAGAGGTACATAACTTGATCGTGTGTACCCTCTGTTCTTGCTATCCCTGGGCGATTTTAGGCTTACCTCCCACCTGGTACAAATCCTTTGCCTACCGTTCTCGTGCAGTGATTGAGCCACGTAGTGTGCTGCGAGAATTTGGGTTAGACATTCCAGAACAGGTCGAAGTGCGCGTTTGGGATAGCAATGCCGACTTACGTTATCTGGTGCTACCAGAACGTCCTCATGGCACAGAAGGCATGACAGAAGAGGCGTTAGCTGCCCTGGTAACACGCAATGCCATGATTGGCACTGCCAAAGTTTTGCCTCCCGATTCTCTGACTGAACTTGCGGCTTAGGAGATTGCTCGATGAACGGTCCACACGATATGGGCGGGATGCATAACCTGGGTGCTATCCCGATTGAAGAGAATGAACCCGTCTTTCACTCCGAATGGGAAGCGAAGGTATTTGCCATGAGTTTTGCCACGTTTGGCAACTATTTCCCAGTGGATGAAACCCGACACGCCTCAGAACGAATGCCAGCAGGTGACTATCTCAGTTCCCGCTATTACGAACGCTGGCTGTATGCCCTGGAGCTATTGATTACCGAACACAATTTAGTGACACCAGCCGAGATCGAAGAACGCATTGCACAACTTAAAGCGTGAATTTAGCAAAGAGTATCAAGTCCTATGCCCATTGAAACCAGTAATGAATGCATGACGGTTGAACAGGCTGAAGCCTTGCTACGAGACGGTCTGAGTTGTCAGGCAGAGATCGATGCTCCTGCTCTTTTTCAGGTGGGCGATCGCGTCCGAGCCAAGGTGATGCACCCTCACACCTACACCCGTTTACCGCGTTATGTCCGAGGCAAGATTGGTGCGATCGCCAAAGATCATGGGGTTTACGTGTTTCCAGACACAATGGGGCAGCGGATAGGGCCAAAACCTCAGCACGTTTACAGCGTCCGGTTTACTGCACAAGAGTTGTGGGGAGCCGATGCCCCCGCTCAAGACTGCCTTTATATTGACCTATTTGATGATCATCTTGAAGCGATTTAAGCCATGACTCCTTCCCCGACTAATCCATCTTCCATATCAGGATTACCAACAGACCAGGATGAACTCGTTTTTCAGGCTCCCTGGGAAGCCCGCGCATTTGCGATCGTTAATCAACTCGTTGCTTCTGAGCATTACAGTTGGTCAGAGTGGACTGATTATTTAGTCAGTGAAATTGCAGCTACTGAGAAAGAATCTCCTGGTACAAAAACCTATTATGAACAATGGGTGAGTGCATGCGAAAAACTGCTGACAGCTAAAGGATTATTGGAGCCAGAATTGATTCGGTATAAGATTGCAGAACTTCTCGCTGAACGTGAATCTGATCATAAACATTAAGGCTCCTTTTAGAAGTCAGAGTTTTCTCAAAACTCCGACTTCTATTTAGGTAGTGCTGTTAAGAATAGGCAACTTTTGACAAGTTTGAAACAGCTTGGATAAATTCTAAATGTGTAATCCGAGAGTTCCGTTGAAGATATTTAATTGCGTTTAAAGCAGCCCAGTGAGCATCCCAAGTTGATCCCATACAACAATCTTCGATCACATAGACAAAGTAGTCATGTTGATGTGCATCAACAGTAGTGTAGTGAACACAAACATCTGTCAATGTTCCCATGATGACCAAGGTATCAATCTTAAGTCCTCGCAGTAATAGATCAAGATCGGTTGCAAAAAAAGCACTATAACGCCGCTTGGCGATCGCAAACTCGCCATCCTGAGGATATAACTCTGAGTGAAAATCAGTTCCTGACCACGTCTCAAGGCAATGAACAGGTTCCGATCCGTCCAGTTCTCGACCAAAATCCACCATTTCTTTGCGATGCACTTCTTTTGTATGGATAATTGGTAGTCCTGCATTGCGGGTTACTGATAGAACAGACTTTGCCTTTGGCAGCACTTCAGTGGAGCCAACTGTTTGCAGTGGTCCCCCATTAAAAATGTCTTGCTGAAAGTCAATCACGAGCAACGCAGTTGAGTTGGCATTCAAAGTTAAAACCATGTCATTTCTATCCTAAAGATCATGAATTGAGGTAGGTGCAGTATTTGAGATGAATCAATGCATAAATTAACTCAGACTTTAGATCTTGCATCTTAGAAACTGTGCTGAGTGCAGTCAACGCCTTCATGAGTCGTGTGGGTTGAGTGTAGTTGAAACCCAAACCCAAGCGGAGATTGATAGCGATTAAAGGGTTACTTAGGGTTAGGGTTCTGCCCCTTTTGGCTTGAGTGCTCAGGCCAAAAACTGGTTAAGGGCAAAGTCCCTAAACCCCCTTACATCGACTATCTTGACAGTTGCTATAACTCCTAGAGCTTGCAATCACGGCACATCACCGCAATTGATTAAATGTGATTAAATGCATTGCTCCTGGTAAATCGTGATTGACAACGTAATTGATTGACAACGTAATTGATTGGCAACATGGTTGATTGGCAACATGGTTGATTGACAGCACGATGGATTAGATTTTCTATATTAGCGAATAAGCAATAAATTAAATCTGTTTTGCTTATTCATTAAGTAAAATAGCGATTTCCCCACTGATTCTGTGTATGTCATTACAAAAAATGTTATTTGAATGAATTACCTTCATTTCATATTTAGTCAAGAGGTTAGGGGATGATTGCTTTACACAGTGATTGCTTTACACAGTAAATCCCTGTGCCAACCATCCCAATGTTGATGTCTAAGCCTGTGCCTCTTAATCGAAACTCTATATTTGAGGGAACTTGAGTAATGTGGACTAGAAGAACAATTACATTATCCTTGACCAGTCTGGCAGTCAGTGTAGCGATCGCCTCCTGCACAACGACACAACCCGCCACTGAAAGCGTTGCCCCTGAAAGCTCTGCGGCGACCCCAACAGAGGCGAGTGAGACTCAAGAATTAATTCCTGTCAAGGTGGGGCATTTAGTTGCGCTTGACATGGCACCACTATTTGTTGGAGTTGAGTCAGGGTGCTTTCAAGAAAACGGACTAGCGGTTGAAACCGTGGCATTTACCAATCCGGGAGACAACAATGCGGCACTTGCTGGAGGAGCAGTAGACTTCAACGTCAACCCGTTCACCTTACCTTTTTTTGCGGCTAGTAGTGGGGTTCCCATCAAAACCATTTCCGCAGCAGGGGGATGGGGCATTATGCAGGTAATTGCCAAGAGCGAATATGAGATCAAATCAGTCAAAGATTTGGCAAGCTATATCACGGCCCATCCAGATACACGTTTGAAGATCGCTACCTTGAGAGGCGACACGTTAGAGTTAATTTTATTGGATGCTTTTGAAAAAGAAGGTATTTCAGTAGACAGCGTTGAGATGGTTTATTTTGATGACCTGTTGGCAATGGTAGAAGCCTTTAGACAGGGGCAAGTTGATTTGTTGAGCCACATTAAACCCTACACTACACAATTTGTAGAAGATGGTACTGCCACAGTAGTTACTGACAACGCCGAAATCTGGTCTCCCACTACCCCAAACACAGTCATGAGTGTGTTGGAAAAGACATTGGCAGAGCGTCCAGACGTGGTAGAAGCATACCTCAAAGGACTTCAGTGTGCAGCAAAAATCATTAATGAAACTCCTCAAGAAGCTGTTGATTTATTGAATGGTGGTAACTATTACCGAGTTGATAATGATGTTCTGTTAGAAGCATTTACGTCGCAGCCATCTCCTATCACTTTCACACCCGATCTTGTAGCGATTCAGAGTGTGGTCGATGAGATGGTGAGTCTGGGATATATCAAGGCAGATGTTCCAGCTAACAAAATTTTTGATGTCTCTATCATTAAGACGTTAGAACAATAACAGCTAACTAATGGATACACATCAGGTTTGGCAGAGTTGGAAAAAATCGAGTTTGTCGATTAGTTGTGGAATTTTTTCCTGTCTAATTTTAGTAGCAATTTGGGAGTGGATTGGCTCTAATCCAGCCAATCCTGTCACCCAGGTTTTGCCACCTCCCTCTCGATTTTTACCCGTCTTATTTGAGAGCGATTTCAAAATTGGTTTGGGGTCTCAATCAGCATCGATTTACCAGTCTGTGTTTGTGACTCTGGTACGCGTCTTTTTGGGAATGGCGATCGCCTTTATAGGTTCTGTTCTGTGTGGCATGTTGATCAGTCTCTCAAAGTGGTCTGAGCTTTTTATTCTGCCCATCTTAGGATTGATCGCACCGATCGCACCGATCGCTTGGGTGCCACTGGCATTAGTAGTGTTTGGAGTCAGTAATCTGACGGCGGTATTTATTGTGTTTATGGGGGTTTTCTTTACTCTGACCATTGCAACAGTGGCAGAGATCAAACGGATTCCTGAGAACCTGTTAATCACCGCCGAAAATTTGGGTGGCAATGAGTTTAATCGCTGGCGCATGGTGATTTTGCCTGCGGTCTTGCCGGGTGTGTTTACCTTACTCCGACTAAATTTTATTGCCGCCTGGATGGCAGTCTTAGCCGCTGAAATGACAGGTCTACGTGATGGCTTAGGAGCAGTTGTAATGACAGGGCGCAATCTTTTTAATAGCGATCTGATCTTGTTGGGGATTTGCATTATTGGCATTACCGGATTTGCGGTAGATCGGTTGCTGCTCCTGATTCAACAAAAGTTCTTTTGGTGGAGAGTCTGAGATGCATCAAGCCCCTGCACCTGTCTTATCATGTCAACATCTCTATAAACGGTTTTCGGGCGATCGCCAGCAAGAAACGGTTGTGCTCGAAGATGTCAATCTCAATCTGACGGCAGGCGACTTTGTCACTATTTTGGGACAGTCGGGTTGTGGTAAATCGACGCTGTTAAAGCTCATGGGTGGTTTTGTTTCCCCTTCGTCGGGGCAGGTGTTGTTTCATGGGCAGACTTTAAAACGGACAACCCCTGAGATTGGGATGGTCTTTCAAGATCAAAATCTGTATCCGTGGATGACGGTGGAACAGAATATTGGGTTCGGTTTTCACGTTAGAGGCGATCAACCTGTCACCTATCGCCATTTAGTTCGAGATTTAATCGACCATGTGGGGCTTTCCCATGCTCGCAAGTTGTATCCCCATCAGCTTTCAGGGGGAATGAAACAACGGGTGGCGATCGCCCGTTCGATTGCGGTGAAACCCGATGTTCTCTTACTCGATGAGCCTTTTTCTGCACTAGATGTGCAACTCAGACGACGACTCCAAGATTTTTTGTTAGCAATCTGGCAAGAAACCTCTACAACCATGACACTGGTGACACACAACGTCGAAGAAGCCATCTTGTTGGGGCAAAAGTTGATTGTGGTTGGCGATCGCCCAGGACGAATTATTGAAGAAGTCTCAATTGCAGCGAGTGAATTTCGAGATCGATACCATCCCAGTTTCTTAGAATTGCAACGCTATTTAGAATCAGTACTAGAACGGAATGCGATCGCCAACGACAACGAATCCTATCCAGGAAACATGATTCCCATTTTGCAGCCATAAAAGGGTTGCTTGCTCCTGGCGGGTGAGGAAAATTTAGAAGCAATAGGCGTCGCTTTTACGATTTCACCCGAATTGGATATTGTGCCTTGTGAATTTTTAAGATCGTCCTTGAATGAAGCCGTTTAATGTCATGCTTGGCTTTCATAAAATTTAAAAATTCTAATAAATCATCGTTGTCATGATAGACATATTCCATCATGACATTAAACTCACCCGTAACAGACGCAATATAACTAATCTTTTCCATCTCCACTAAAGTATGTAATGTGACATCAAAAAAACTTGGATCCACTTCAAGCTCTAGATAAGCCACATTTTCATATTTCAGTTTTCCAGTATTAATAAATGCACTGATCTTGATGATTTCCTCATCCAGTAGACGTTTTACCCGATAGCGCACTGTCGCTTCAGGGACTCCCATCTCGCGGGCAATATAGCTATAAGAAATGCGTCCATCGGCTTGCAAATATTCAGTAATGTTTAGATCCAATTGATCGATTTCGTAATTTTGAATCTCTACTGAATCGCCATTAATAGTTGAATCAGTCATGTTAAAGCTTCTCACTGATACACTATTTTAGACCTAATTTGGACTGCCTTTTTCAACTGTCTTAATAGATTTTGTGGTACTACTCTAAAAGTAATGATTTTTGAGTAAAGATATGCCACGTTCCGCGCGGCATATCTTTACTTGTTTAGGACTACCGATGTTGTTAGGCTAACAAGCGATCGCTCTTGACAGTCCCAATTAAACCAAGATGAGTACCAAGGGCGATCGCTTGCTTTTTTCTATCCTCACCCATGTGCCATCGCCCATTGCCAAGTAGCATATCCACGTGGGTTAAGATGCAACCCATCAGTGGTTAAATCTCGGCGCAAATTGCCTTGAGCATCAGCAAAGTAATTAAGCAAATCGAGATACTCCACCTGTTCTTGTTTGGCGATCGCCGCAATTGTGTTGTTGATGTGGTGAATGCGGCCGCTGGGGATCGCGGCTAGACGAGTGGGCAAAATTGAGTGAATGATAATTTGAGCGCGGGGGTGGTTGCGCCGCAGTTGTCGCATAATTTGCCGAGAGTTGTTAATCACCTCTGCATCTGTCGCACCTCGTCGCAGATCGTTGATCCCAACCATAACGTGAATCGTATCAGGTCGAGTTTGAGCAAAAGCGGATAAGCGTCTCAGCACCCCAGTGGTGGTGTCGCCTGAGATGCCCTGGTTCAGCCAAAAGCGATCGCTGGCCAGTCGCTCTGGTGGATACCACAAATACAATGAATCTCCCAGCAACACAGTTAACCGATTGGAGCCTTGTCCTCGGGCCATTGCCCCAGCTTCTTGAGACAAAAGGCTAACCCACTGTTCATAGGTAGGTTGCTGCGTTGCCTGTACCCAACTCTCCCAATAACTATTAGCAGGTAAGCGAGTATAGGTTCGTCCAGATCTCAAAGCGATCGTCCGCTGTCGATAGAGTTGGCTTCCTGAGCTAGGTCGAGGGGTGCTGAGAGTCGCCGCAGGATTGGGATCACTGAACTCTGGATTGGGTAAGTTTGACGGTTCTATCCAGGTGGGAATCGGTTGAATGGTGGAAGTTTGAGGAACAAGGGGTGTACTTGTTGCAGAGGGGCGAGACAACGATTGAGGTGAGCGTTGCAGCGATCGCGGCTGAAGCGGGGAGACGCTTTGAGCCATCGTCTGCTCCTCAGGATAGTCAATCGGTTGATTGACGACAGACTGCTCTGACGTTAACTGACCTGGCATTGATGGATCGCTGAGATCAGTCTCTGTTGAACTAAATTCGGGGGCATAAGTCGAAACATCAGTCCCAGAAATTGAGACAACGGTTTGCCCGATGGCATCTTGCCCTAATTGATCCACCGCTGAGGCCGATGTAACAGTGGCGATCGCTAGATTGACTGGAATTTGCTGTTTGGTGACTGAGCTATGATGCAGCAGACTGACCGCTAAAAGAGATAGATCGCCCATAGGTCAAACCTCTTAAACCACATGCTGGTAGTGCTTCACAAGGTTGTGTTTTGATATTGCAGACACACCATATGCTTGACTTGTTGAGAACTACCCGTATGCTTACCTATTGACAGCGATCGCCATCCAATTCAGGAAATAAACCCAAAAACTTTCCATCATTCTCGTGGGTGGGTCACATCTATAAAGTAAAATGACCTACTGTGGCAATTTCAACCCATTAGTCCTCATTTTGGGTTTGGACAAACATTCAGGTTTTGCGCTGCCTTAGCGATCGCTGCAATCTTTATTAGCTGCAATTCCCTTTAGTTGACTCAACCGACCTACCATGTCCAAGGTTCTCGTTTCAGATCCAATTGATCAAGTTGGCATCGATATTCTCTCCCAAGTTGCTCAGGTTGATGTAAAAACCAATCTAACGCTTGAGCAATTGGTGCAAATCATTCCAGAATACGACGCATTAATGATTCGTTCTGGAACTCGCGTCACCAAAGAGGTGATTGATGCCGGAACACAATTAAAAATTATCGGTCGAGCTGGAGTTGGGGTTGATAACGTGGATGTTCCAGCGGCAACCCGTCGCGGCATTCTGGTTGTCAACTCACCCGAAGGAAACACAGTTGCAGCCGCCGAACATGCTGTAGCTATGATGCTATCGCTGTCCCGCCATATTCCTGATGCCAACCAATCGGTGAAAAACAACCAGTGGGATCGTAAGAGTTTCACTGGGGTCGAAGTTTATAAAAAAACATTGGGGATCGTGGGACTGGGCAAAATTGGTGCTCACGTCGCAACCATCGCCCGAGCAATGGGAATGCGGCTTCTGGCATATGATCCCTTCCTATCAAATGAGCGTGCCGAGCAACTAGGGTGTCAACTGGTTGAGCTTGATTTTCTATTTCGTGAATCAGACTACATCACCCTGCATCTGCCTAAAACCTCTGAAACGTTGCATCTAATCAATGCCGAGGCCTTGAGCAAAATGAAGCCCACTGCCCGCATTGTTAACTGCGCCAGGGGTGGCATTATTGATGAAGCGGCTCTGGCTGAGGCGTTGCAATCAGGCAAAATTGCGGGTGCGGCTCTAGATGTTTATGAAGTCGAGCCATTGGGTGAATCGACCTTGCGATCGCTAGGCAAGGAAATCATTCTGACTCCTCACTTAGGTGCCTCTACCGAAGAAGCTCAAGTCAACGTGGCGATCGATGTGGCAGAGCAAATTCGAGATGTGCTACTGGGTCTACCCGCTCGTTCAGCAGTTAATATTCCTGGGCTACGTCCTGACCTGCTAGAAAAATTGCGTCCCTATTTGCAACTGGCAGAAACGTTGGGCAACTTGATTAGTCAGTTAGCGGGTGGACGGGTAGAATCGCTCAACATTCGCTTGCAAGGAGAGTTAGCCACCAACGAAAGCCAACCCGTTGTGGTTGCAGCCCTCAAAGGGTTGCTCTCCCACGCTTTGCAAGAGCGTGTCAACTACGTCAACGCCAGCATTGAGGCTAAAGAACGGGGCATTCGAGTGATTGAAACCCGTGATGCGACCGTCCGCGATTACACCGGATCGTTGCGATTGTCGGCGAAAGGCCCTTTGGGTGATCACTCGGTTACAGGAGCCTTATTAGGCGATGGCGAAATTCGGGTGACGAACATCAATGATTTCCCCATCAACGTTCCTCCTAGCCGCTTTATGCTGTTTACTTTGCACCGTGACATGCCGGGGATCATCGGCAAAATCGGGTCTATGCTGGGTAGCTACAACGTCAACATTGCCAGCATGCAAGTTGGACGCAAAATTGTTCGAGGCGATGCAGTAATGGCATTGAGTTTGGATGATCCCCTGCCAGAGGGTATTCTCGCAGAGATCACTAAAATGCCTGGAATTCGAGATGCCTACACGGTGACGCTCCCAGCTTAAAGCAATCATCAACCCCCCGGAATCTTGGAGATTCTGGGGGTTTAAGTATCTCAGAGATCGAGCGGTTACGTGTGTGCCTGTCAAGTGCTTCAGAGAGAGGATGCTAAATGGATATCATCTGCACCGATGAAAATACTGAACAGTTCTTGGACAAGGCAGGGATGGCATTCATGGTTCTCATGACACATGGATTAAATCAGGTTTTGAAAGGCAATGTGTTGATGATCCTGAGCAACATCAAGCTATTTGCGTAAGCTTCTTCTTCCAATTCGCCTACAACCACGATGCGGGTTGGTTCAGTCAGGGAAACAAAAGGTTATTTCCTAAAGTGTGTTTTGCTGAAAGAGCTAAACCTCAGGAAACCGAAAATCTTGGTTCCATCAACGTGCTTCACGTTCCCACCGATGCTACCTTGTGGCATGAATACGCAGTTGGTGTTGTCTCTCAATACTTTGAAGACAGCGAAGAGATTCTGCCGGGTCTTCGCACTGGCTCTTATGAAAATGAGGGCTAGCGTATGTCCTTACTTAAGGGGTCAAGTTGCCCTTAGAACACAAAATCAAAACTAGATTTCGTAATGCCAGAATTCTTCTTGTTTGAGAATGATGCGTTGAAGAGATAAGCGTTGAATAAAGCCCTGCTGCTCTAATTGACTCAAAAGCCGAGTGATCGTCACACGAGTGATCCCCAATAGCTCTGACAAATCTTGATGGGTCAAACGCAGGTCTATCAATTGTCCCCGTTCAACCTCGCTGCCAAATCGCTTTGCCAACCAAGCCAACAGCTTTAATAACATCACGTCAGCCCGTTTATAGCTGCGAATCACCATCAACTCTTCTGACAGTTGAATGTGCTGAAGCAGCAAATCTCCCATCGTGTGCAAACTTTCAAGCGATAGTGAGACGGCTTCAACCTTGGTCAAACACTCCACTTGATATGGCTCAACCTTCGTTAAATAGTCGCCCACTACATCCCCCTTGCCCCACAAGCCCAACGCCACAATCGTGCCATCTTCTAGCCAAGTGAGCGATCGCACCAGTCCTGATTCAATTCGCCAAAGGCTACCAGGTGGAGTGGGAATGAGCGACCGATAGTCAAACTTGTAAACGCGAGATTCGTTAAAGGGGAGAACTGAGAGGGGGAGGCTCATAAGCTTTAGGAGCGGAGGAGAATATCCGGTAATTCTATCAAGATACCGTGCTTTAGTTAAAGCTGATATTAGCACAACTCTCTTAAAGTGCATTCATCCGTTTGAATGGCAGTCGCGATCGCCTCTTGCCACGCGGGTAGACGACCCAAGTGATAGGTATTGAAGTCATTTCCAAAGCTTTTGGAGTATGACGTAAAACTTTCAATCCAGCTTTCAATGGTTGTGACTGGTGAATAGGGGGTGTAGTGTAGCGACTTCTTCAGATATTCACCCATTTCATCGGTGTAGTCGGTGCAATAGAGCCGCCACGCTGACCATACCAAGGTTTGATAACACGATGATGCTTTAAGCGATCGCAGGGAGGGTGGTAAGTCGGGTTGAGCAAAGAATTTTTGCAACACGGTTTCCGCTGATCGTGCTAGTTTGGGCGTGTTTTGACTACAGGCACTGTGATCATGTAGCCGATAACAAGCCGTAATTTGAGTTAACCAGGCAGACTGACATCCAGCAACAATCAATCGCAAAACCAGATCCAAATCTTCCGCTGCTGACAAGTGGGGATCAAACCCCCCAACCTGCTCTAGCCAGTCTCGACGAAACATCAAAGCACTGGGTAACACGGGCTTATACAACAGCCAATCTTGAGGAGTGAGATGCGGCATAGAACCCCACCACTCTACATCAGCGATCGCCTCCCCATTGACATTAATCGCTCGAAAACCACTGTTGACAATGCCAACAGTTGGGTGAGCCGTAAACACGTCCACCTGTTTAGTCAATTTATTAGGCAGAAAATAATCATCGGCATCCAAAAAGGCAATCAACTCACCCTGAGCCAACTGAATTCCTCGGTTGCGTGCGGCTGAAACACCCCGATTGTGTTGGCGATAATATCGAATGTGATCGAGATAGGGTTCTACAACACAATAGGTATCATCCGTTGAACCGTCATCAATCACGATCACCTCATAGGAATCAAAAGCTTGATTTAAGACACTCTCGATCGCTTGTTGCAGATAATTTGCTGTGTTGTAAGTGGGGATAATCACACTCACCTGCGGTTTTTGAGTGGAAAGCACTGACTGGATCAACTGTTGCCATTCAGCTTGATTGCTGAGGGCATAGGTATTGAGTGAATAGCCATGTCCAGCACAACACTCAATGAAACTTTCGACCCAATTTGAGACGGTTTCAATGGGTGAAAAAGGAGTGTAAGCCAATGATTTTTGTAAGTAAAAAGCCATCTCATTAAAACAATGAGTGTGGTAAAACCGCCATGCCAGCCATACCAATAAGTGATAGCGTGTTTTGCTTTCTAACTGTTGAAAAGATGAAGGTAAATCAGCTTGAGCAAAAAATTGATCGTAGAGAGATTCAAACTGTTTTGCCTGTCGCGTTGTATTGCGCGTCATCGCATTTCCATGTTGTCGATAACACACCCCAATTTGGCGACACCAATCGATTTCACACCCCATCAAAGCGAGTTTCAAGAAGCACTCTACATCTTCAGCCGGAGGAAATTCCCCTCTAAAACCACCGATTTTTTCTAACCATTCCCGCCGAAATAAAGTAGCACTGGGTAGCACAGGCCGCCAAACGACCCAGGCTTCTGCTGTCAGATGAGGTAGAGTTTTCCAAAGCTCTAGATTTGATAAGTAGTCACCCGTTTCGTTGACGAGTCGCCAACCACTAACTACGGCTCCTAAGACAGGATTCTCATTAAAACAAGCAATCTGGTTGGTTAACAGATTGGGCAGAAAATAATCATCTGCATCAAGAAAAATGATGAATTCCCCACGGGCTAACCGTAAGCCTTGATTGCGAGTTGCGGCTGGTCCTTGATTGGTTTGGTAGAAATATTGTAGGCGATCGCCATAGGGTTCTAAAACGGCTCGTGTGTCGTCTGTGGAGCCATCATCAACGACAATCAACTCATAATCAGTGAAGGTCTGGCTAAAGACACTTTCAACCGCTTGTTGAATGAACCGTCCATAGTTAAAACAGGGAATCACAACGCTGATTTGAGGAATTTTGCTCGTCTCACGATGGGGGTCATTCTGTTGAATTTCAGTCTCTTCTTCGTCAGTTTCTATTTCAGTGATCGCTTCAGTTGAATCTAGAAAAACTGCTATTCCAAAGGGAGAATCGCTGTGATTTTCCTCTGGCTTCACACCAAAATATAAATTTTCAGATAGATCTAACCCATATTTCTCAACTAAAGCCGGGTCAAGTTGTTTGGCATAGTCCTCAACTTTGACCGTGAAACCTGCTTGCTCTAACCGAGCTTTGTAATCCAACCCATACAAGCGGACGTGATCTTCTTGCCAATACAATCGGCGACGTTCTTCGGGATCAGTAATGGTTGGATCGTCAAAACTTTGCTCTCGATAAATATCGATGGGGACTTGCAAAAACGCCCATCCTCCAGGTTTGAGAATTCTAAACAGCTCTTGCATTGCCGCTCTGTCGTTGGGCACATGTTCTAAGACATGGCTGCAAAAAATAACATCAAAACTGTTGTCGTCATAAGGAATTTGAGTGATATCAAAATTGATATCGACAGAGGGATCCATCAAATCTGTAGTGATGTAATCCAGATTGGGTAAGTTGGCGATCGCCCCTCTTAAAAAAGACTCTGGAGCAAAATGCAAGACTTTTAAGGAATCGCGATATAAGTTAGTGCGCTCGGCCAAATATAGCTTTAGTGCCCGATGTCGAGGCTGTGAAGCGCAATGAGGGCAGGTGACGTTGCGATAGGTGCTACTGAAATCTAACCATTGAGCACAGGAATTGCCACAACAAGGACAGAAATAGCGATCGCTTGGCAGTGCTGTCATTGGCTTTACTCAGTTTCCTATATTAGACTCCGTTCATGATTAATGAAATTGAGCAAAAATAGACTCTACCGATTGGTAGAGATGCGAAGAAATTTGGGCTTAAAATCTCACCCTCATGGATGAGCCGATGGAGGGAGGTTTGATCCCCGTTCTACTCGTTAATCTAGGTTCATTCTAAACAAGCCTTTATTCAAAGGCAGGGGCTATGAGATCGTCGTTAAAAGCACGGCTAATTCGATTTCTTCAGGAAGATTTGGCGATTCCGTCAGACTCAATCGCTGTTGCTTTGCGCCACGAAGAACAAACCCCCAGCCTACTGCCGATGGTGCTCTGGCAATATGGGCTAGTCACCCTGGAGCAATTAGACAAAATTTTTGACTGGCTTGAAACAGCGTAGTCTCCCTCCTGATTGTGAATCAATAAGACTTAGCCCAGACTGATTCAGTTTGGGCTTTTTCTTTGGTCAGTAATAATGACTCTGGGATTGCCAATGCCACTTAAATCGAGACTTTTAAGACCTCTGAATACCCAGGCCACCAGGGTTGCGACCTTACATCCCCTAACTAACGTCAGTTCGGTTTAAGCGGCCCAGCGAATAAATTCGCGGCTACCAGAGCGAAGTCCGCTGCTCGATTGAGCTTCGCCGAACGTCTGAGCATCGCCGAAATTAGCGGTTTCAACCGCCAAAATCCTTTTCCCGAACTCAGGTTAATTAATTAATGCCCACATATCATCAGCAAAATTGTTGTAATGTCCAATCAGGGTACTAAGACATTCACCTGTTTGAATATTCCAAACCTTGATTACCTGATCGTCGCTGATACTGGCAAGCAAGTGACCAGTTGGGTCAAATTCAACGGTGTGAACTGGGCGATCGTGCCCCTCAAATACAGCAAGGCACTTACCCGTCGCAATATTCCACAAGCGCACAGTCGTATCAGTGCTGCCACTCGCTATAACATCATCTATGGAGCTGAAATCGAGGGTATGAATCCAACCCGTGTGCCCTTGCAACTTCCCAAAACAGCGACTGGTTTCTAATTCCCACAACCAAATCATGCCGTCTATGCCCGCTGTGGCGATCCCCCAACCAGATGGGCTGAAACTACATGCCCAAATCGGTTGTTGATGAATGAGGGTTTTAATCCGCTCTCCCGTTTTGACATTCCAAAACTTAAGGGTGCGATCGCCGTGACAACTTGCCATCACGCCACCATCGGGACTCAATGCTGTTGACCATGCATCAGAACAAAAATCAGGCTTTGTATCATGGACAGGCTTCCAAGGAATCTGTCGGTGAGATCTGTTTTGAACGGAGTTGAAATCTCGTTTGCCTTTCCGTTGCTGCATTGCGTTGAGGAATAATTCCTGAGGAGGCAGTTCTTTCAAAGGTATTAAACGCATTGTGTTTCAATATTGAATGTAAGTTGTGCTCACGTTCTTTAGCTTCCCCCTAAAGTGTGAAGAAATTTAAATGTTTGATTTTGCTTGAGCAAATTGCAGCAATTTTGAGCAGATGACAATGACGCATACCTTTCGTTCAATCTTCATCTATCATGACACTAAGCGAGTTTCAGCCCATTGACAAGGGTCACTGACATTTTCACGACTGCGTATTGTACACGACGTAAAGTCATTACGTTCTAAACTAGTGGTTCATTGAATGAGCAATTTTGAAGCTCACAAAGCCATTAAATGAATGTGCTTGCAACGGAGCTAAAGGTTGAGATGCAACTCATCAGCAACACAATCTACAACGCCCTGATGTGAAGAATGAGTGAAATAAACCGTTGCTTTCTTTAAGAGACTAAGAAGCGTGGCAATAGTTCCAGCAAAGATGAATGGAAGGATAACCGCTAAATCAATAGAAGACCCTAAATTAACGTCAGTTCGGTTTAAGAGCCTAGCGAATAAATTCGCAGCTATCAGAGCGGAGTTCGTCTTCGCAAACTACGGAGAATCAAGGGTTGAGTGAACCGACTCCTATAAAATCTGGCTAGTTGCTTACTAATTACTTTCCTACAGGCAAAGGTTTTAGCCTAGCCTGACAACAAGTAAGCAGCCAGATTTCATATCAGGTCGGTTTTGCTCCTGTCGTTGCGGTTTCAACCGCCAAAATCCTTATCCCGAATTCACGTTAAATTAACCCGAATTCGGGTTTTGGCTGTGCTCCAGACATTTTACAGTTAATTGCATCTACCCACTTGACTGGTTCAATCGTCATCTCACCTGTTATCGCGATGGTTGCAGAAAACAACACTCAAGTTAATGCAAGCTGCTAAGTACTGCTTTTCTTTTCACAAATAGGGTTCAGAAATAAAACCAGGGGGGTGTGGGGGCTGTGCCCCCAGCCAAGGGTTTCACCCCTGCACCCCAAATTCCCACCCCTATTTACGACGAGTTGTACTAAGGATTGGGAGCCGATTGCACCCAGGGGATCATTGGATCTTGAGCTAATCGGGTAGAAACGGCTTGTGCTCCATAACGGTTGAGGTGGCTGGGATCAGAGAAATAGTTGTAGCGATCGACCCACAGTTCACTCAAATCTCGGAAGATAAACCCTTGCTGAGTCAACGACAGATTTAACATGTACTGTCTAAACTCTTGCTCATATTGCAGCCGAACTGGATCAAGATAGTCGTCTGTTAATGGCAGGTTGACGAACACAACGGGAATGTTGTGCGATCGCGTGTAGCTCAACAGGTTGCGGAGGGCGATCGCCTGTTTGCCGTCGATTTCAAAATCTTTGTAGTCGCTGTCATAGGCTCCAGCAACTCTGGCATATTGCTGGTAATAAGTAGCGGGATTAAACCGTACCGTCAGCGGTAAGAATCCTTGCACATCAATCAAACCTTGCCCTGCATTGGCTAACGATTGGGAATCGGCACTCTCTTCTCCAGCGATTGGGGCCGATGATTGAGCGGGTAGCCATGCGGTCAACCCTTGCTGCACCATCGACTTGAGGCGATCGCGCTCCGTATGGGCTGCGGAGACACTGGCAAGGCGATCGCTCAACCACTCATCAATGTCTTGATAGCTCGCAGTTAACGACGCTCCAAAGCCCTCCGTTCCGGCAACGCCAGACATGTCTGTTTCACTCATTTGAGACTCTTGAGCAGATAGATTGGGGGTGTCTTGGGCAACTTCGCGATATCCTTCTGAGAGCACAACGCCGTTATAGGTAACATCCAGGGTGCTGCTATTAAAAGCTCGTGCCCCATCTGCCCAAATGATCAATCGAGGTAACTGGTCAGTCGTGAGAATCTGTTGCACGATCAGATCTACGACTTGGGCTGTTGCCCCATTTACTCCATAGTTAAAGACGCTGACATCGGTGTAACCCAGTTTTGCTAGTTCTTGCTGTAAGACGGTTGGGTCAATGCCGCGTAAGGCTCTAGAGCTACCCACAATCAGCACATCGGGTGCTCCTGAGTCGAGCCAACGTTGATGATAGAGAGCTACTTTTTGATCGAGTTGATCGCTGTTAAACGTCGGGAAGGGGGAGTCGCTTGCCAAAATTGAAGCGGTCGCGGTAGAGGGGACTTCTTCTGGCGATTCTTCTAAGAAGCTGTCATCGTCAGACAACACGGGGCTAATGGGGGCATTGAACTCAGAGGTGGTTTCGGGTAGGGGAACCGCGACTGCGGGTGGTGAAACCATCTGGGTTACAGATTGACGCTGTTGTAAGTAGTTGAGCAGGCGATCGCTCTGAAAGGTCAACAACAGACCGATTGTGCCCCAGATGAGAGCGACTCTTGCCCCTTGATAGTGAGAGGGGACATAGCGACTCAGAGCCGATTCAGCCGGGTCAGAAGTGGAAATCAGGGCTTGATTTTCTGGCAGGGGCGCAAACAATTGCGATCGCACCAGAGCACGCTGCATTTTTTGCCCTAAATTTTCTCTAAAGGTCGTCCAGGCATGACGCAGATCTGCCGGAGTCAGATCAGGACGCAAAATGTCATCACCAGTCTGAGCCATCAGATCAGCGACATAGGCATCGGTGGCGGCGAACTCTGGGGCAGGTTCTGGCACGAGACGATGACGAGGAGTCCAATCGACGCCATAACTCCAGAGGGGACGCTTTTGCCCAGCCCGTCGCCCATAAATGCGAATCCCCAAGATCTCAGGCAACTGAAATCGCTTGAGCAACTTTACAATGGTACTGCTGACCCGTCGTTGATTGGGGCAGACTGGGGCATCGGTCATGATGTGCAGCAGATCGTGTCGCCGCAAGAGTTGAATGCGAATTCCTCCAGTAGCAAGCTGCTGATCCAGGTCAGGGTTTAAGGCACACATCAACAAAAAGGCGATCGCATCCCAATCACCCTGTTGTGCCAGGGTCAGGGCGGGTTCTGCTAAGGCAGCGTGTTCGGCAGCGGGCAGGTTTAACCAATCAACCCAGGCAGGGGCTTCTTGCCCAATCACCTGACCATACACCGTTGCAGCTTGAATGCCTTGCGGGCCCAAGGTTTCTAATAGAGGTGCAATGATCGCTCGCACGGTTGCCTGATCGGGTGCCGCTGTCGTCGCCAATTCAGAAGCAAAACAACAAGACAGATGTAATGTGGCATCTTTGAGAGCACTGGTCGAGAGTTGAATGTCGCGATCGCTCAAGGCATGACGAATGAGTCGGGCGATCGCCCCCACATCGCCCCAACGAGCCCGTTCTCGCAGCATTTCGACCGGAGGGGTGAGGTCTACCCGCAACAACCAATCGGGTTCCGCTTCCCCTGTCACCTGAATGCAAATTACAGCGTCGCGAAAATCGTCTAACTCTAGATCTCGCAACTGTCGAGCCATTGGCTCGCCGATCGCCACGGGATCAGGGCTATAGAGCGATTCACAAACGATCCAGAGTCGCCGCATCGAAACCCGACTGACCGACACCGTATTTAACAAACCGGGAGTGGGCACGGTGGCTTCATAGGGCAGGGTTCGCACACTGACTTTGACTGCGATACCCAGTGTGCTAATGCGTTCACTCAGATAACGGGCGATCGCATCAGGATATCCCCGTCGGGCTTGACTGCGAGTTGAGAGAACAATAGCCCCACCCTCTTCGATCGAGGGTCTTACTAATGGATCAGAGGTGAGTGTCGCGGTTGAGTGGGTTCCAGCCGAACGGGTAGCGGTTGAAAGTGCCACTCTGGAATTGGTACGAAATTGTTTGAGTTGCTCTAGATGGCGATCGAGTTGATCTAAATGAATTCGATAAGACCAGGCAGGGCGATCGTCACCCAGTGTCCGCCCATAAAGCAAGACTTGATAAATAGGAGGATGACCAGAGGGCAACAAGGTGTTGATATCGGTTTGGTGCAGCGCGGGTAATAACCGATTGAGCGCGATCGCCCGATTGAGACAGGGCTTACTTTCACACAATAGGTGCAGATGATTTCCCTTCAACCGAAACTGAACCCAAATGCCGCCACGTTCAAGGGTTCGGCGCAGCCACTGCGCCAAGGGTGATTTGTCGTTAGAAGGGGAATACTCCTGTGCTGAGTTCAACATCCGTATTCTGATTGAGTGTGATGGCTCAAGCCTGACTGTTAAAACAAGCTTGTTTAAGCAAGATCATTAAATCTGAGGGCGATCGCGTGATTTTGCCTTATAGGGATACCATACTATTGCCTGTTTTCAACAAAATTATGCTTTTTTAACACGCAACCGTCCTAAATATTCTTCATTCTTACGGTTTGCGACAGAATCCGTCACGTTTTTCAACGACAAAATCTCAAAATCAGAAAGTGTTTGTAAATCAATGTTTCGATCCCCTTAAATCCCCCTGAAAAAGGGGGACTTCAGATTTAGGGCTTGGTTCCCTCCTTTTTAAGGAGGGTTAGGGAGGATCGCTTCAGGGAATGCTTTTTAGCCAACTTTACACCCGTTTACAAACAGCTTCTAAAACATCATCAAATCGATTGGCAAACTCGTAAGGTTATTCAAAAATATCGTGTTGCAAAAATCAAGCGGTGACTTGGTTAAAGCCGTCGATGAAGGAATGGAAGGGGCGATCGATGAAGGGCTACTCGCCTCAGTGGGGTTTGCAACAAACTGACAAATGGGGGTACAGAAGATTCATAGGATAGGGCAATCCCTGCTCCCCACCTCCTTCTTACGGATTCTTAATATGTTGTTAATCTTTTAGTAGATGTCTTCTTAACGAGCCACATTCATAATTCCGCTATCCTATCGGTAAGGCTCAAGATCTGTTAAGAATCTAAAAGTACTTTCCCCTCTCCCCTCAAAATACCCCTCAATTATCATGTCTAACTTGCTTGATTTATTAGCCGAAGGCGGCCTTTTAATGATTCCATTGGCGGGTTTATCAGTGGCGACGATTGCCTGTGGGTTAGATCGAGGTTGGTTTTGGTATCAACTGTTTAGGCAAGAAGGACGGGTCGTTCATGACGTTTTAGATGCCGCAAAATATGACTTGGATAAAGCAGCATTAATTGCTGAGGAATCTAAAGAGACGGCGATCGGACGATTCTTGTTGGCTCCACTGCGGCTCAGACAGCCCACTCCCGAAACTTTTCGGTTGGCGATGGAAGCCGCAGGCGACAAAGAATTTGCACAAATGAGGAAAGGCGAAAAGTTTTTAGAAACGGTCGTTGCCCTTGCCCCCTTGTTAGGGTTGATGGGAACCGTGATAGGCTTGATTCGCACGTTTGGGAACCTCAACGTTGGTGGCGGCGGCACGGCAGATCAGGCAACCGAGGCTGCCGCTGGGATTGGTGAAGCACTGATTTGTACAGCTTCAGGAATGTTCGTTGCGATTATTGCGCTGATGCTATTTCGATTATTCACCACGATTCAGTCGCAACAGATAGACTTCTTTTCTGAAGTGGGTAATGAACTCGAACTGATCTATCGGCAAGTCTGGTACGAATCCAGTGATGCAGATGATGCAGAGCAAGATGGTCATATGGCATCTTCTCCTGTATCTGCTACGTTTGATCAAACTCGTTAAGTTGGTAACATCATGCGGTTTAAAAATCGGAACGAGGCACGGTTGCCAGAGGTCAACTTGATTCCCATGATGGACGTGTTGATGACCGTTTTGACCTTTTTTATCGTCATCTCAATGACGCTTACTATTGAAAAAGGGGTTGAGGTTGAGTTACCCAATAGTGCTGACAGTGCTCCAGTGACTGCCGCCCCTGAGCCATTGATTGTCCAACTTGACCCTCAAGGTCAGATACTCTTGAACAATCAACCAACCTCTAAAGAACAGTTGGCACCTCAACTGCAATCTTATCTAACCAGCAACAAAGAGGGTTTTGTGGTGTTGCAAGCTTCGCCAGATTTGCCCTATGAAGATGTAGTTCGATTGTTGGGCGATCTAAAAGAGGTGGGTGGCGATCGCGTTTCTCTAGCGATTGAGTAGGGATCGCGTTTCTCTAGCAGTTGAGTCAGGGGCGACTATAAAAGGAATCTTTAACCATGCGATTTAAGAGTCAGCGAAATAACGCTCCGCTTCCAGAAGTCAACTTAATTCCTATGATGGATGTGTTGATGACTGTTTTGACTTTCTTCATCATCATTTCGATGACATTAAACGGTCAGGTCGTCAATGTGTTTTTACCAGAAGCAGCCTCGTCGGAGAGTAAAGACGGAAACCAAGCCGAAGCAAAAGAAGAACCACCCAAACCGCTGGTAGTAGGTTTGAATGCAGAAAAACAAATTTTGCTGAGTAACAGTGTCGCTACAGATGAGCAACTGATTGAGCGAATGCAAGCTTACTTTGAAGAAAACCCAGAAGGGGTGGTCACACTCAAAGCCGATCGATCGCTCACCTATCGAGATGTAGCAGACTTGCTCAAAGTGATGCGAGATGTCGGCGGTGGTCGCGTTTCCCTCGGCGTTGAAGGAATTGATGATTAACGATGTCCCTGAGCCATCTCCGACTTAGCCTCTAAGAAGTCAGTCGGAGATGTGACTTTGAGAAGACTCCAATAATCGTTTACTGAGGGGGTTTGTCCCAAATAAAGATCACCGTGTCTCGACCGTTGGTCGCAGGCACCAGGCTAAGATAGCCTGTCACCCCATCGCGTTGAAGTTGATACAACAATCCTCCGCCATAGTTGCCCTGAGGCGTAATCGCATAGGCACCAATCTCTAACTGATTCTGCAACACACTAAAAAGAGCTTGAGGATCAGTTTCTCCCAATGCTACGACGGCTCGACGCACTTCGGGTCGCAGGGCGGGTTCAATATAAAACCCACCTTCATCAGAGCCGAGACTGGCAAAAAATGCTGTGGGCTGGCTTAGTAATATATTGGGCTCACTCACTCGCTCAAAGGCAGGGTCAGGGTTCTCTGCATCAATGTCTGGGATAGGCAACTCAGTATAGAATTGGGCAACCTCTGGAGGCTCAACGTTGACATCTCCTAAATTAGCTGGCAACGGTTGTGGAGTAAGGAGAATATTGGTTCCCACATCAGTTGGGTTTGAGAGCAAGGTCAAATATTGAGTGGTTCCTTGTCGCGACACCTCATACACCACCCGGTTAGCCTCTGTTTCAAAGGGGGCAGCGGTGTATCCCTTAGCTGCTAACTGTTGCTCAAACCAGCTCTCAACGGCTCGAATGGCATCTCCCGTATTTTGCCCTTGAGAGGCAAAGGCAGGCGGTAAGCCAACTGTTCCTGTTCGTGCTCCAGGATAGCGAGGGAAATCGCGCACAAAGTCGTTAGCGGTTGGAGCGGCTGGAGCCACTGGAGCCGCTGGAGCTACTGCCCCTGGCTCACGAGGGGTCGATCGCACTGGAGGCGGTGCACTCCGACGGGCTGGAGGTGCAGCTACCCGTGCACGAGGCAGGGCTGATGGACGGGGACGAGGAGCCGGAGTCGCCCGCGGAGAAGGAGATGGTTGAGCGACGGGCTGATCTGCCGGGGGCAACTGAGTTAACGTGACGGCTTCTTCTTCGGGTTCTGGAGGTGCTTCAGGCTCAGATGATCCAAACGGTACAAGCAGGAACGCACCATGAAGGAGCAGGGAAATGAGTAGCATCGGACGAATCAAAGCTTGCATAGAAGGCTGCAAGTTTTTCATAGGATAGGACTGAGCCATGTTTGATAGAAATCGAAATTGAATAACACCCAGAACAATGCATCTGAAAAATGAGAATGGGCGATCGCCTCAGTGCATCAGCTAATCTGACCTGATTAAAGAGCTGAATTAGTAATTTTGCAAGATTAGGGTGATACCAAAAGCATTTGAAATTTAAAAATAGCTAACTCTATTAAAGACTGTAGTTGCTTTAGGAAGATATGCGGCATCATATCAGCTAATTGGCGTATCTTTGGCGTATCTTAAGTCTCTAAGTTTGTTTAAGAACAGTTTAAAGTAAGGTTTAAAACTCGATGGGAGATTGGCTTATCAATCCCTCATCAACTCCTTATCAATCTCTCATTCATCCTAGTATGAAAACGGTCAGACTTTTTAGAAAAGAACGATACGACAGGAGGTGCCTGTTTCCCTAGAGTTCTTTGTGAGAGAGACACTTGACGCTAGAAAGTTTGAAGAAAATAAGGGTTGAGATGAGTTTGTCAAGGTTTCACAACAGAGAATCTTCAAATTTTGGAATTCTACTGTTCGATTGAGAAGATTGGGGATCTAGTCTATCAACGATGAAAGCTTTGAAAGTTTTTTAAACTGCAATTTGTAGCTTTATATATCAAGATAAATTGAAATATTATTCGATGTTATTCATTGATTTTGAGCTATGTTTTATCAAAAAATGGACAAATTAAGGCATTTTACCTTCGCTAAATCAAACCTTAAACAGATATTAATTTTGCAATTAACTAATTTAACCCGACAAGTTGTACCTTGTTCTGTGAAAACTTGAATTGTGCATTCAATTAATAGTGTTTTCCTGTTAGAGGAAGAAGTGAAATGGTGTTTTCCAATATTCTTCGTAGTAAAGTTCTCCGCCGCACATTCCTTGCGGTTATGGTAGCTGCTGCGATCGCTGTTAGCCCAGTTTTGACGACTTTGGTTCAGGCCGCTGTCAGCCTGAACGGTGCAGGGGCCACATTCCCTGCTCCTTTGTATGAACGTTATTTCAGCGAATTTACTCGAGCAAACCCCGATATCCGCGTTAACTATCAAGCCATTGGTAGTGGTGGCGGTATTCGTCAGGTGATTGCTGAAACTGTAGACTTTGGCGGTAGTGATGCAGCTATGACTGATGCTCAAATTGAGCAAGTTGATCGGGGCATCATTCTCGTTCCTACAGCGGGTGGCGCGGTTTCAATCGTGTATAACCTACCTGGAGTTACTGACCTCAAGTTGTCTCGCTCTGTTTATCCTGACATCTTCTCCGGTCGGATTACTCGTTGGAACGACCCTCGCATCGCGGCTGATAACCCTGGTGTAAACCTGCCTGACCTGCCTATTCGCGCTGTTGTTCGGGCAGATGGCAGTGGTACAACCTTTATCTTCACCAACAACCTCAGTGCAGTCAGCCCCTACTTTAGAGGTCGGGTTGGCGTAGGTACAGCTCCTCGCTGGACAATCAACCCTGTGACAGGTCGCGGTAACCCCGGTGTTGCGGCTCAGGTTTCGAGAACTCGTGGTGCGATCGGCTATGTTGAATTTGCTTATGCAAAGCAAAACAACATGCAAATCGCGTCTGTGCAAAACAAAGCGGGTCAGTTTATTGCTCCTTCCTTAGCAGCAACTGAAGAAGCGTTGTCAAGCGTAACGTTCCCTGACAACTTCCGCGTGTTTGTCGGTGACCCTGATCGGGGCTATCCAATTGCTGGATTGACCTGGTTAATGGTATATCGTCAGTATGAGCAAGCGGGTAAAGCAGCGGCCATGAAGAAGTTGGTTGAGTGGATTTTGACCGATGGTCAAGCCATCAACAACACGCTCGACTACACTCGTATTCCTCAAGCGGTTGCTCGTCGCGCGATTGAGGCAGTTAACAGTGGTGTAACTGGTTCTTAATCTGATGGGCGCATCAGGTTTGATAGACAATTTCCTGAACGGATTTTGATCATCAGTGGGGGCGCGGTTAAACCGTGCCCCTATCCATCTCTTAAGTAACGTTGCTCGTGTTCTATTGTGACTGTTGGAAATTGATATGACTGCTGGAACTCCTGAAGACCTCCAATCTCCTGTTGTTGACTTAACCAGCACTGAAGATGAGGGGCTGTGGCTTGATACTGCTTTTACCTGGCTCGTCCGGATTTTTGCATTCTGCACGATCGCCGTTATGGGTTGGATGGCAGTCGTCATCTTTAAACAGGCATTTCCTGCCATTCAAGCGTTTGGTCTAGGCTTTTTATGGAGCCAGGAGTGGGATGTGGGAGCATTGGTTTTTGGAGCCTTGCCCTACATCTACGGTACCCTTGTCACATCCACGATCGCCCTTCTAATTGCTATTCCGATTGGGTTATCCGTTGCCCTTGTCACGAGCGAAAACTTTTTGCCAGCCTGGGTGCGATCGCCTATTGCGTTTTTAATTGAGTTAATTGCCGCGATTCCCAGTGTGATTATCGGGTTGTGGGGCATTTTTGTGTTGATTCCCTTCTTGTTACCCATTGGCGTATGGCTGCACCAAGTGTTTGGATGGTTTCCTTTGTTTTCCACTGAGCCGTTTGGTCCTGGCATGTTGCCAGCGGGTGTGATTTTGGCAATCATGATTTTGCCAACGATGGCGGCTATTAGCCGAGAAGTGTTGATCGCCGTGCCCGGAGAGTTACGCAGTGCCTCTGGAGCCTTGGGCGCAACCCGATGGGAGACCATTTTTCGAGTTATTTTGCCCGCTGGATTGTCTGGTATTTTGGGGGCAGCTACGTTAGCCCTGGGGCGAGCATTGGGTGAAACGATGGCCGTCACGATGGTGATTGGCAACTCGCAATTGATTAGTGCCTCGTTGCTCGATCCGGCTTCTAGCATTCCGTCGCTGTTAGCCAACCAATTTGCAGAAGCACTCGATGATTTACATGTGGGGGCACTCATGTATCTGGCCTTAATCTTGTTTGTGCTGACGCTGCTTGTCAATATTGTGGCTGTTTTGATGGTGCGGTTTTTAAGTCCAACCTTACGAGCAAGTTAGGCATCAGCGCGTGATTCTGCTTCTCAGTCGTTACTCTATCAACACTCCACCATGACCCCATCTCCATTGCCCGCCTCAACTTTAGAAACTGATTCAATTAACGATCTCAGCAGTCCATTGCCAGTGGTGCGTCGAGTGTTTAGCATTGGCATGACAACGCTCGCTTTTGTGTTAGCAGCGATCGCACTGTTACCGCTGGGTGCGATTTTAGTCGAGATTCTCAAACAGGGACTCCCCAATTTGCGCTGGGAAGTGTTTGTCTCGCTGCCTGCCCCGATTGGCATGGAGGGAGTCTCAAATGGGTTTGGCAACGCCATCATAGGCACCTTCATCATGGTGGGTCTAGCGGCTCTTGTGAGTGTGCCAGTGGGGATGTTAGCCGCGATCTTTTTGTCAGAGTTTGGTCAAAAAGCGGCGGTGACTGAGACGATTCGGTTTGTAGTAACGGTGTTAAGTGGGGTGCCGTCGATTGTGGTCGGTGTGTTTGCCTATGGGGTGATTGTCTTCACAACAAAACAGTTTTCGGCGATCGCCGGAAGTTTTGCCCTGGCAGTCGTCATGTTACCGATTATCATCCTCTCGACCGAAGAGGCTTTAAAGCTTGTACCGCTCAGTCAACGACTTGCCTCTTCAGCACTAGGAGCTAGCCGTTTGCAAACTACCCTAAAAGTGGTGGTTGCCTCGGCTCTACCAGGGATTACGACTGGCATTTTGTTAGCCGTTGCGCGGGCAGCAGGTGAAACGGCTCCTCTCATCTTTACAGCATTATTTAGTCAAAACTGGCCTGATCCTTTACCAGGTGGATTGTTTAGCCCAATGCCATCCATGTCAGTGTTAATTTTTAACTATGCCAACTCTCCCTACATCGAGCAAAATCAAATGGCGTGGACGGCTTCCCTCGTTTTAGTTGGGCTAGTTATGGTGACTAGCATTTTGTCTCGTTTGGTTACTCGTCAACGGTTCACCTCTCGCTAAAGCTCGATAACGTATGTCATCTGATCTAAACTCTCTCAATTCCACAGGTGCATTGACCGACACCCTCCACCCTGAAGACTCAGACATGGATATTTCTCCAGCCATGCGTGTGCATAATTTGAGCTTCTACTATGGCACTCGCAAGGTGCTTGAAGGAGTCTCAATGGATATTGCTCAAAATCGAGTAACGGCTATTATTGGTCCCTCTGGTTGTGGTAAGTCAACCTTTATCAAAGCCCTTAACCGCATTGGTGAACTTGAAACCACCGTCAGAGTTGAGGGTAAGGTTGAGTTTTTTGGACAAGACCTCTACAGCAGTAAAGTCAATCTCAATCGGTTGCGACGACAGATTGGCATGGTGTTTCAAAAACCCAACCCATTTAGCATGAGCATTTATGAAAATGTGGCTTATGGGGTGCGGGTATCAGGCGGCAAATCACGAGCCGAACTCGACGCCATTGTGGAGTCTTCGCTAAAAGGGGCGGCTCTGTGGGATGAAGTCAAAGATCACCTCAGCAAATCAGCGTTGGGGTTATCGGGTGGTCAACAACAACGTCTTTGCATTGCTCGGGCACTGGCAATCAAGCCCAAAGTGTTGCTGATGGATGAACCTTGTTCAGCACTGGACCCGATCGCCACTATGAAAATCGAGGAATTGATTCATCAGTTAAAGAAGGATTTCACCATTGTCATCGTCACCCATAACATGCAGCAGGCATCTCGCGTGTCAGACTACACTGCTTTCTTTAGCACCGATGAAAGCCGGATTGGGCAGATGATCGAGTTTGGTCCTACAGCTCAAATCTTCCGAGCAGCAACCCAGGAACGCACCCGCGATTATGTCGAAGGACGGTTTGGCTAAGAAAAAAAGAACAAAAGCGTGAGGTATGAACCGTAAACATTGCCCTCACCCTAGCCCTCTACCTTTGGGAGAGGGGACAGGACTTCTAGCTCCCTTATCCCCAAGGAGCAGGGTTGGGAATGAGGGAAAATCATACTTGCATTCAGCAACGCCCCATTTTCTTGCTTCAATTTTCTTTTTTCAATCTTCTTTCTTCTTTCTTCTTTCTCACCGTCATACAAAAGCAATTCTGCGCCAGCTCTGGTGTGGTAATTGCTTCTGGCAGGGCTGTGCAGTTAAGTTCTTGAAACTCACTCCGCAATAAGGCAGCAATATCAATGTCGTCATCTACCCAACCCAGATTGGAGGGTACACAGCGGTAATAGGCGTTGACAACATAAAACCGTCCATTCGGTTTAAGAACTTGCTTAATGCGAGCTAGTTCCAGATGCGGATCATGGCAGTGTTGGATTACCCAGGTGCTATAGGCATGGTCAACTCTCAACCCATTTTGAATCAACCGATCGAGGGCAGTGGGCGAACAGGTGATGAACTTAGGTGAGGCAACATAGTCGATCGCAAATTGCAGCATTTGCTGGCTCATATCTACGCCCAATACTAAGCAGTCATAGCGGGCGATCATTTCCTTCGCTAACCGACCAATGCCGCAACCAAAATCGAGAATTAAATCATTAGGCTTTGGTTGCAATTCCAAACCCAATTGCTCAGCCAGATAAGGCGTTTCAATCTGCCAACGTTCTTCAGTGGTGGTTCCCTGTTCGGGTGTCAAGATAATGCCTTTGGCTGCATCAAGCGTATCAACGTAAAACACTTCTGGTTTATAGATGGCTTTCGGAACAGGATGATCTTGAGCATATTGCAACAAACTGCTAATCTTTTGAGCCAAGTCAGGGTGCTCGGCTTGCAGTTCGATCGCCTGTTGCACCAGAGCTTCCACCTCGTCTAACTTACCCTGACCCACCAACACGATCGCCAGATTTTCATAGGTTTCTACAGAATTGGGAATCTGCTGCAAAATTTGCTGATACAGCAGTTCTGCCTCAAACAAGTGGTTTGTCGTTTGAAAGCGCAATGCTTCCTTAGCCAACGCCCTGCCCCAATCTTGCACAAAGCCATCTACTTGCTCTGGCTCTGCTAGGGCGATCGCCGATAACCAGACGGCCTCTGCCTCTAGTGGTTGCTGATTGAGCAACAGTGCCATGCCCAGATACCAATAGTGAGACAATATCTCTGCCTCATTCAGGTTTTCCTCATCTAGACATTGCTCATCTAAACATTGTTCATACAAGGCGATCGCCGCTTCATAATGGCTCTGACGAAATTGCTCAATTGCCTGGTGTGGAGTCACATTCATAGAGGTGCTCTGTGCTAAACCCTACTCAGGCTCATCTGTGGCAGCGGACTCGGGCTGAGAGGATAGATTTAGAATAGGCAGGCGATCGCCCCGAAATAGCTCTTCACTAGCTTGCCCCACGTGTTGCATTAGCTCTGCAATGGCCTTGCTGCCCAACAGTACAGCTAAAACAGGCACAGTGCCGATACCGATCAAGATGTTAGAAGTGGTTTGAGAGGAGTTCGGCATTGTTTTACATCAACTACTTTACATCAACTGTTTTACATCAATAGTGAGTGTCTTAAAAAGAGCAACCCGATTGGGGGGTTAATCGTTCTCCTATCCTAACATTGCTGGTTTTGGTCGTCGGTTACATCAGCAGGAAGGCGAATGATTGATGAGATGCATTTCGGCTCTGCTCAGTGTTCTAGTTGGGGCTTTAGAGCATAGCCGAAACCCCTGACTCGCGGGTTGGTGAGTGTAGTCGAATTATATTTTCTATTTCCCAAAACCTTCTTGCGAATATTTGACAATAATGCGGCAATTTCTTATGCTGCGATCGGGGAAGAATTTTGATCTGCTGTCTCATTTTGCTGTGTATCTCCCATGCCAAAACAGGTTGCTTCAGAGAAAAGTGTGTATTGGAGTCGTCGCCGTCTCTTGCAAGTTGGCTTGGCAGGCGTGGGCTTAGGAGGAGCAGCGATCGCCCTCAATCAGATGCGATCATCCCCCCCAACGGTTCACATTCCACCTGTTCCTGCCGAAGCGATGGCAGGCATTGATGGCATTTTTCCAATGCAACACCTGCGGCAGTTTGATTATGGAACGGTCAAACAGGAGAATGGACGCACGGTTCGTGAATTTAACATTGAAGTAGGCACCAAACCGATTCAACTCAACAGTGCGGTGTCGTTTGTGTCGTGGTGTTTTAATGGGCAGGTGCCGGGGCCAACCTTGCGGGCACGCGAGGGCGATCGCATCCGAGTGGTGTTTATGAATCGCGGTGGGCACTCCCATTCCCTGCACTTTCATGGCATCCATCCGTCTGAAATGGATGGCATTCGCCCGGTTCGCAATGACACAGCCTTTATTTATGAGTTTGATGCAGAGCCGTTTGGGGTGCATCTCTATCACTGTCATGTCTCCCCTGTGACTCGCCACATTAGCAAAGGGTTGCATGGCATGTTTATTATTGACCCGCCTAGCGATCGCCCCCCTGCTGATGAGATGGTGTTAGTGATGGCAGGATATGACACCGATGAAGATGGGCATAACGAGTTGTATGCCTTTAATGGCATTCCCAACTATTACATGCAACATCCCATTCCGATTCAACAAGATCAGTTGGTGCGGTTGTATGTGTTGAACATGATTGAGTTTGATATTGCCGCTACATTTCACTTGCACGCCAACATGTTTAGCGTCTATCCCACTGGCCGCACCTTAGAGCCAACGATGGAAACCGATGTGATCACAATGGGAACCGCCGAACGACACATTTTGGAATTTAAGAGCCGTTATCCAGGGGAATATATGTTTCACCCGCACCAGGACGGAATCGCTGAAGCGGGATGTATGGGGCGTTTTAATGTGATTAGCACATAGCGTCGAACGGTGAGGGACAAGACAAATAAACCGTAGGGCCGCAACGGCATAACCTGGCTTCACGAGATCCTCACAAGATTTTGAGACAAGAAAGCAAAGGGTATAAAGAGACGCGATTCATCGGGTTTAGGGTGACAACTTTGCACAAGGTAAATCAGCAGAAGCCGCATTTTGATCCTTTATCTAAAAGAGTCTAGTTAAGAATAGCTTTCAATATAGTTGACAATTATTCTCAAAAATAGCAAGATTAATCCTGTGATGATCATGATTGAAAAATATTGATGTCTTGCAATCCTATGGGTTGGGTGCGTATAGATATAGCTCAATCAAGCCTAATAATTTTTAGTTCAGTCCCCCATATTGGGGGCTTTCAACCCTGTGAAAGCTATGTATTGATGGAGGGAGTAGGATGCGAGTGCTTCGATATCTGGTGATGGCGGTGGCGATCGCCTGTTTGGCGATTGGTCTGAATAATTGTGCAGGTTCAATATCATCAGATACTGCCTCGCCCCCTGCTGTTACTAGCTCTGCGGCGACTGACACCACAACAAATAGTGGCGATCGCAAAATTAACATCAACACAGCGATTTTGTCAGAGCTAGACAAACTAGAAGCTGAGCTGGGTGTTCCAGCGTTGTCACACCAGATTCAAGCTAGTCGCCCCTATGGTAGCCCTACTGATTTGGTCAGTAAGGGAGTCTTGACCCAAGAGCAATTTGACCAGATTCAAGACCAGGTGACAGTTGAGGAAATTGTGTTGACGGGTGAAGCCAAAGATGTGGACTACCTGCTCAAACTGGGGTTGATGAAGGGGCACCTGATTATTGCAGGGCAACTGTTAGATCTGGGCTTTCCTGAGAAGGCAGAACCCCATTTAGGACATCCTGTAGAAGAAATTTATGTCGATGTGGCTGAGCAACTGACCGAACGAGGCGTTGCAGATTTCAGCGAAGGGCTAATTCAAGTGCAAGAGTTGGTGCGCTCAAAACCTAATGCCCCCCAGGTAAAGACAGCCTATGCAGCGGCTACCCAATCTGTAGATGAGGCGATCGCCGTTCTTCCATCAGAGCAACGAGAGTCTCCAGCTTTTGTATTGCAGGTGATCAACGGCATGTTAGATACAGCGGCAGCTGAATATACGGCAGCTATCAGCGATGGTAAGTTTACCGCTGAAATTGAATATCAGGATTCCCGTGGCTTTGTTGAATATTCCAAAGACACCCTCTTTAAGACAATCGCAGCTAAACTGACCGAAACAGACGAAGCGATCGCCAATGACCTGAACTCACAATTGGCTGGATTGTTTGCGGCTTGGCCTCAACCCATTCCGCCAGAGGTTCCAGTCGCTACCGCAGATGATGTCGCTAATCAAGTCAAACGATTTGAGGCAAGCAGTGCACCCATTATTGAATCGGCGACTTAAGACTGGGTAGACAGCCTGTGTAGGCAGAGGATATGGAAGTTGGAGTTTCTAAAAAGCTTCGACTTCCGTCGATTCTTGAAAAACCTCTTACAAAACCGGATTCCTTGCAACGGATGTTGCAGAATGCAGTTCAACTCATGACGAAAAACTCGATTTTATAAACCCATTCCCTCATTTCCATCACCGATATGAATCTTAGCTTGGTGTTGCCCTCGTTTATTATCACGCTGCGAGAAGGCGTAGAAGCTGCCCTCGTTGTGGGAATTGTGTTAGCGTGTTTGCAAAAAGCCAAGCGCACTCATTTAAACCATTGGGTCTATATAGGGTTGGGGGCGGGTGTCTTAGTTAGTGCGCTCATTGGTTTGTTATTTGGGTGGATTATTGGTGCGCTTGGCTCCGCTAGCCCTGCTACAGAGCCACTGTTAGAAGCGGCCTTTAGTGCGATCGCCATTGTGTTATTGAGTTGGATGTTGATCTGGATGACACAACAGGCTCGCTCAATGCGAATGTTTGTTGAGGGAGAAGTGACCAACGCGTTGAGTAGCCATGTCAGTGCTGCCTGGGGCATCTTTAGTCTGATTTTTATTGCGGTTTTGCGAGAAGGATTTGAAACCGTTGTTTTCATTGCGGCTAAGTTTCAGCAAGGGATGTTGCCCGCTTTAGGGGCTTTAGCTGGCTTAGTCTCCGCTGCCATCATTGGCGTTGCCTTGTTTAAGTGGGGCATCAAGCTCAATCTGCGATTGTTTTTTCAGGTGATGGGGGTTTTGTTGCTGCTGGTCGTGGCTGGGTTGGTTATCACCACCTTAGGCCATGTTGATGCGGTGATGTCAGTTTTGTCGAGCCGCGATCGCGCCTCTGAATCACTCTGTTTTTATTACGCCCACTTTACCCGCATCCGTTCCTGTGTCTTGGGGCCGCTTGTGTGGGATCTCTCTGGTGTCTTGCCCGATGACCAATTTCCAGGATTGATATTTAATGCGTTGTTTGGCTATACGCAACGGCTCTATCAAGTGCAGGCGATCGCCTATCTTGTGTTCCTCATAACGGTTGGTGGACTTTACTTCCAGAGCTTATCGGGTCGGCTGTTGCCCCTAAAACTGGAGAAACTCTTTAAGTCTTAATTCCCTGTTGGGATGAATTTTGATGAGCCGAATCTAGAATGGTCGCATCACTCTAGATTTAGCCTCACTCATTGCTCATCCCTTTATGTCAACAACTCGCTCTTTATTAATTACACCTGGCGATCGCACCCAATTTGTAGGGCTTTACGTTCTTGCAACAGTTGTCTCATGGCTGATTGCTCAATATCTTTTGTCACCACGGGTACAACTACCAAACGGTTTGGCTTCTGTTCTGATGCAAAGGTTTTTAACTGGAGCAGCCGTAGGCTTTGCTCAATGGTGGGTGCTGCGGCGTTATCTCCCAAGCAAGTACTGGATTGTCGCTACTGCACTAGGAGCATTGGGAAGCCTGTTAATCACCGATGTCGTGTTTCCACGATTTGTTCCACCACCCGTGCAGCCTCAACCCTCACTGAGAAATCTAATCAATTTTCTGGATGTTTTTGCCACTCCATCCCCCTCGCCTGTCACTCCCTTGCCTATCATCCTGCTAGCAAGCTTCCCGACCGCTATACTGCAAGGCTTGGTTTTGAGTCGCTACACTCGTTTTGCTGGATGGTGGTTGCTCATCTCAATCATATCTGTTGTTATATCGATTGGTCTTGAACAGTTAAATTGGTTGTTATTTCAGGTATCTCCACTGCCTCTCCAGTTTTTCATGCCCATCTTGATACCAGGGTTTGAGGGAACTGTTCAGGCGATCGCCCTCTGTCTGTTTCCACGCTCTCGTGGAGAGTCGCTTGAAGTTGAAGAGACAAGCAATCGTTCTAGTATGTCGTTACCTCAGTTAACTGTTGTAACCCTGCTAGTTGTTAGCGGTGTAGCTCTATTCGTTGGGAGTCTAGAAATCTTGCTGCTGAGATTGCAGATGACTATCCGATGATAAGATGATGACTGCTCAACGAGGAATCGTAGCGGTTGTCTATGCAGAGTGCTTACGTCATTGGTCTAGGACAGTCAGGGATTGCGGCGGCGCGGCTCTTAAAACGAGAGGGGTGGCAAGTTACTCTCAGCGATCGCAATGTGGCAGACGCCCTAGTTCAAACTCAAAACCGTCTTGAAGCCGAAGGCATTGCTGTCAAGTTGGGGCACACGTTTGAGCCTGATCCAGCGTTGATGCAACGGGTGGTGGTGAGTCCGGGGGTGCGGTGGGATCTGCCTGCGCTGGTGAAAACCAGAGAGTTGGGGATTGAGACAATGGGTGAAGTAGAGTTAGCGTGGCGATCGCTGCAAACCTATCCCTGGGTGGGCGTCACAGGCACCAATGGCAAAACCACAACAACAGCCTTAATTGCAGCAATCTTTCAAGCGTCAGGGTTAAATGCACCTGCCTGTGGCAATATCGGCTATGCCACCTGTGAAGTCGCACTTGCTGCAACTGAAGCGTGTGATACTGCGGCTCAACCTCTAGACTGGGTGATAGCCGAATTAAGTAGCTATCAAATCGAAGCATCCGCTAGTTTGGCACCCCAGATCGGAGTATGGACGACCTTTACCCCTGATCATTTGAACCGACACTACACCTTAGAAAACTACTTCAACATCAAAGCGCAGTTGTTAAACCAGTCGCATTATCGGGTGTTGAATGGAGATGACCCTTATTTGAGGAAGACACTACACAACACTGAGGGCGATCGCTGGGAAGCCACCTATTGGACAAGCGTCACGGGTAAAGCCAATTTACCCAGTCATACAGAGCAAGGAGCTTATGTTGAAGATGGATGGGCATGGTTTCAAAATCAGCCCATTGTGCCTGTCTCAGCCTTGCGGATGGTGGGGGCACACAATCAGCAAAATCTGTTAATGGCGATCGCGGTGGCGTGTTTAGCGGAGATTCCCAAAGAGGCGATCGCTCAAGCCGTTCATGACTTTCCAGGGGTGGCGCATCGGTTGGAGTTGATTCGCATCTGGAATGGCATTCAGTTCATCAATGACAGCAAAGCGACCAACTATGATGCGGCTCAGGTTGGATTATCTGCGGTCGAAAATCCGGTAATTTTAATCGCGGGTGGCGAAGCCAAAACGGGAGATGATACTGCTTGGTTACAAACAATTCAAGCCAAAGTAGCAACGGTTTTACTAATTGGCAGTGCAGCTCCTGTGTTTGCTCAACGACTCCAAGAAGCGACCACCTGCACCTATGAAATTGTGGAGACGATGGATCGAGCAGTAGTCCGAGGGGCAGAGTTAGCCCAACAAACTCAAGCAAAGGTAGTGTTGCTATCGCCCGCCTGTGCCAGCTTTGATCAATATCAGAATTTTGAACAACGAGGCGATCATTTTCGACAACTGTGTTTGGAATTGTGATTTTGTGTTTGGAATTGTGATTTACAAAATCGTTTGAGAAGTGGTGGGTTTCTCAAGTAGAAAAGTTGAACTAAAATCGCAACAGCGTGAAAATTTGATTTGTATCGGCTTCTAATTCTGGGAGTCAAGAAAACCTCAACAAGAACTCAAACTTGGGGCGATCGCCCCAATTACCGTTTACCTGCCAAGATCTGAGCAGCCGTTAAGTGAATCTCTGAAAACGTAGGTGACTGAATCACGTCATCACCCTGATACTCAACAGAATCATAAAACTGGTGCTCGATAACACAAACCGTTACTTTATTCTCTAGTGGATCAAAAATCTAATATTCAGGAATCTCTAGCACACCATACTCAGAACGCTTAGAGCGATAGTCGTCTGTTTTAGTAGACGGACTAACTACTTCAACCACCAGGAATGGTGGTGGTTCGTTAAAGTCAATCACAGTTTCCCGGTTTCCCATTGCTTCCCACTGAGTTACGGGCAAAACGGTAACATCGGGAATGCGAGAAGTATCCTAACGTCTACCACGAGGCGTAGGCGTAGCCTCTCCCTCACAGGAGCGCACGCCAATCATCATTGGCTTAGAAGTCCAGGGAAGCTGCTGGCGTTTAATCTCCTCACGGAACTGATCATTCAGGAACTCAATAATTGCACCGTGCTTGCCAGTTCCCAAGCTCCTGTGAACAAGTTCTCCATCAACTAACTCGTAGCGGGTGTCTGTACCATCGCTATAAATGAGGTATTCCTCAAAAGTGAACTTTTGGGCAGTAGTCGTCATGGATTTGAAGTTGATCTAGTAGGATCAGACGTAGGGGAAGCAAGCCGCTGACTTAATTCTCTCAATTCTCCATTAAGGTCTTGCTGGCGTTGCAACGTTGCTTCAAAGTCTTCACGAGTTACCAGCTCCGGCGATTGGATTTGCTGTAGGGCTTGATCTAGGCAAGCACTCAATCCGGCGGCAAACTCATCGCGAGTTAAGGGTTGATCGCCCCGAAAAGTACCATCTGGATTACCAGATAAGCACCCTGTTTGAGGTTGATTTTGAGCAGGGGTCGATTGGGCAACCGCTGGCAGGGTAAGGGCGATCGCCACAACATTCAATCCAGCAATAGTCAGTAAGGGAAAGAATTTCATCGTGCAGAAAACAGAGGCTGAATATCAGAGGAGGAACTTCTAAGGACGACAACGCTATTCTGATTGTGCCATCCCTATTGCCAAAGAGTCTCCCTTAAGCCACAAAAAGAGCTTTAAAAATAATCAGGACAGCTATGCCATAGCCACAGGAGTCCTAATTATTTTTAAAGCTTAAATGCCTCAGTTATTACCAATCAAGGAGAGTTACTGTTAGACAAAATTACTGCCTAGATTACTGTCCAGCATAAGAGACGAGGTGAAGCACATCGCGCAGAACGCTGTAACCACCTAAATCCCACAGGAGGTAAGCGACAAAGCCGATCATTGCCAAACGACCATTCCATAATTCAGCTTGGGGAGTCCAGCCAAACAAGAAAGCATTGCGGTCAGCACCGTTATATTCTCTAGCAACGTTAGGTAAATCAGTAGAGTTAGTCATGGGTTCTATCCTCTTGTTACAAATCTCAACAACTTTGTTGTAGTTCCCATATTAGTTACCCTAGCTGGGTTTGCAGTCTGTCTAAAGTCTTAAGTCTGGATTTTACTGCAATATTTCTTCAAGTTTGTGTTGATCCCACAGAGTTTGATACAAACCAGATTGACTGACTAACTCAGCGTGGGTACCTGATTGGACAATTTTGCCTTGATCCATCACCAAAATTCGGTCAGCCATCGCCGCCGCAGACAGTTGATGAGAGATGAAAAGCACAGTTTTGCGGCGAGTTCCTTCTGAGAGGTTCTTGAGAATCTCGGTAGCCGTTTGATTGTCTACGCTGGAGAGCGCATCATCCAAAATCAACACAGGTGCATCCACTAGTAAGGCTCGTCCTAGTGCGCTGCGTTGACGCTGCCCTCCTGAGAGTGTGATACCTCGTTCACCCACAATAGTTTTGTACTCTTGCGGAAAGTTGAGAATCTCCTGGTGAATTTGGGCTTGTTTGGCAGAAGCCTCGACCAAGGGTTGCTCGGCCACCGGGTCGCCATAGCTGATGTTGTTTTTGATGGTGGTGCTAAAGAGAAAACTATCTTGAGGGACATAGGCGATCGCCGACCGCAAATCGCGCAACCGAATCTGAGTGATATCGTACCCATCTAAAAACAATTGACCAGGCGCAATATCGAGTAACAGGGTCAGGGCATTTGCCAGAGTTGACTTGCCAGAACCAATGGGGCCAACGATCGCCACTGTTTCTCCCGGTTGAATGGTAAAGTTGATATCATCTAACGCCACACCCCTCGCATCTGGATAGGCGTAACTCAGATGTTGAGCCATCAGCCAGCCTTTAACCTCTGACGCTTTTAGAGGAATAGCGTTAGACGTATCTTTGATTTTGGGTTCAACCGACAGCATGTATTCAATCCGATCAATGCTAACCTCACCCCGTTGATAAGCCGTGATGGTAAACCCCAAAATAGCCGTGGGAAAGACTAACCGTTCGACGTAGAGGAGCAATGCCAAAAAATCACCAATTGTAATTACACCACTGGCGATCGCCCCAGACCCTAATGCCAAAACAGCTAACAAACTGATGCTTGCCAACCCACCCAACAGTGGAAAGAGCATGTTGCGCGTTTTTGCCAGTCGCAAATTAGCCTTTAATAGTTGTTGATTTAGATCTTGAAAGGCACGACGTTCATTTTCTTCTTGAGCATAGATCTTAATCAGAGCCATGCCGCTCATGTCTTCTTGAATCAAATCACTGAGGTTAGAGGTTTCTTCTTGAACGGCTAATTGCTCATTACGGAGACGATTACTAAACAGATGCACCAAAAAGAACATGATGGGATAGATAGCGATCGCCACCAGAGTCAATCGCCAACTAATCAACAACATCACTGGTAACGTTAGACCATAGGCAAACACCGTGTTGGCTAAACTTAAGACAGCAAAGCCTAACAAGCGTCGAATATTATCAACATCACTGGTTGCACGGCTAATCAGATCGCCTACGGTGTTCGTTGCAAAATAAGCTGGTTCAAGAGTCAACAGATGATTAAAAATACGCTGTTTCAAGTCAAACTCGACCTGTCTGCCAACCCCAAATAACAAAATACGAGAGGTCATTCGCACAACCCACATCACCGATGCCAGCACAAAAATCAGTGCGACGTAATACAGCACTCGTTCAAAGCTAAAAGCCACCTGTAATCTGTCGATGCTGTTGCGAATCAGTAGAGGAATATAAACACCAACTGCATTTACAACTAATAAAGCTAGAATTCCTAAAGCCGTTTGTCGCCAATGAGGACGCAGATAAGTCAGTAGTTTTTGTAATCGATTTGAGTTAGCCATGCGGTGAAAGGTAGTGCTGAGGAGTCAATATTAAAAATTAAAATGTCATCGGATTTAAGAGCCAGCCTCGCAAGAAGTAATAAACAGACGTGAGGTATTCATCGACAACACGAGTTGTTAAAGCCAGTGCCTCAACATTAGGAACTAGATCTGATAACAGGGCCAATCGCCTTCCTTCTCGCAGTTGAAATGCAAAGAAATCGGTGGGTCTAGCCTGAGCTTGCAAGCCCATATGAGCAAAGGCAGAAGTAGCTCGACGAATGTTGAGTGCAGGAGAGATTAAAACAATCGTATCACTTGCCTTTTGATATCCCCTTTCAACCAGGAGTTGCTCAACCTCCATCGCGCTACTGCGCACATCTACCCCGTCAGGCTCGATTAAAATTCGTTCCTCAGGAACTCCAGCACTAACGAGCAAGTTGATTGTTTCCTGAGTTCGATCTGCCCCTTCTGTCCCGTTATCCGGTTGAGGGCCAGCACTGACAATCACTAAAGGGGTGTTATTTTGGGCTGCCAGATTTTGATAGATCTGCCCTGCGTAATAGAGACGAGACACTAACCCTGTACCAAACCCATCTTCGGCATTGCTAAATTGAGTCCGAACTCCGTAGGTAGGGTCGCCGGGTGAGGTGCCATCTCCCAAAACGACGATCGCCTTGACAGAAGCTGGATCAGGGGGGCGATCGCCCTGAATCTGCACGGTTGATGATGCCGATCGCTCCGTTTGAGACGCCAACCAATAGGACACAATGGGTGTGCTGGTAAAAAATAAAACCAATAGGGCTGCCACGACTTGATTAGCAGCAATTTTCTTAGTTCCTTCTTTCAGCGAGTTGAGTAATAGAAAAATCGCCAACCCCAATGGTTTCAGGGGCAGCGACAAAATGCTCCAGACCGTTCCAACCGTTTTGTTTGTAGGTTCTAAAAACGCCAGGATAATAAATGCAAATACGATTAATCCCCCTAACCAGGTTAGATAGACTTTATTAATAAATCGGCTAAAGATGTACCAGATGATGGTGACAATCAGTACCCAAAGCAAGACTCGCGTGAGCAGTTCAAACATGGTTGTGTCCTCACCATCTGCATTCTTTTAGTGTAAGAAACCAGGAAGCCATTTAGCTTCTCTGTCTGAGCCAGTACAGATGAAAAAATAATAATTTGTTGCTGTTTTAGTGTATAGCGATTTTTGACCAATCATGTACTCATCTCAAGGGATTTATGAAAACTAAATCCTTACAATCTTGGTGCTTCCAGGGCTGCGATCGCCTTTTTCTCGACCGTGATTTGAAATGGCTTTAGACCTATTTCAAAGAGTAGTAACTGTTGTTGAAAGTGAGTTTTTTTGAGGGAGTTCCCTAAGCTTTGAGAGCAACAATCTGAGCCAATTCATGCTCAAAGTCACCTTTAGGAAGCAGACAAATATGACGTCCTGCCGCATCGTGCTTGAGAGAGATTTGTAAATAACGATTGGGGTAATAGGAAAGCCGCTCTGCCCACTCGATCGCCACAATTCCTAAGGGATATTCGATTCCCTCCCAATAAAGTTCTGGAGTGAGGGTTACAACCTCACTGGGGGCAAGCCGATATAAGTCAAAGTGATAGAGCGGCAACCGCCCCTCAAAATATTCGTTGATGAGATTAAAGGTTGGGCTAACGATGGGGTCGGTGATGCCCAATCCGGCTGCAATTCCTTGAATCAGAGTCGTTTTGCCACTGCCCAAATCACCGTCTAGCAATAATGTGCTGCCACTGGAGAGCGATCGCCCCAAGCTTAGACCTAACTCTTGCGTCGCCGCTGCATCCGTTAGTGTTAGTGTTACTGCCTGCTCAACCACACCTGTTCAACCACACCTAATTCAACCGTAATAGAATACAAACCACAGTGAAATGCAAAGAGAATAGATTTCAAAAACAATAGGTTGCTACATCAAAGATCGCCAAACCAGGCATCGCTGGGTCAAAGGGTGAACTTGTAACTCCAACAAGCGTTTAAAGCTCCTTAAGTTTCCCAAACCTTGAGAATTTTGATTCAGAATTTTCTCAGCATTCAAGCAATGGGGGCAATCATTTGGGCATTTTAATACCAAAAACAAAAGGGCAAACACCCGCGTGCTGCCCTCCACATAATGGCTGTTTAAAATGCCAGATAAGCCAAGCTTAGTTGTCGTAAATCCGACATTCGTCAGCTTCGGGGTTAGCATCACAATACTGCTGAAGAGAATTTTTGGGAGCTTCCTTCTGCCGCTGGTGAGCAGCTTCAGCTTGCAGTTCTTCAACTGCGTCCCAAGCAACGGCACACTCAACAGAGCCATCGCCCTTAACTTCGCAGACGTTGCGGGCTTCGTCACGTTCTTGTTCGATTTTGCTGTGGATATCGTTCATAGATTTTGGCTGTCTCAACTTACGTCCATCGGTATATTAGAGCATTCTTACTCTGAATGACTTGGATGACTGGGGTTCCAAGTTTGCCGTGGTAGCTACCCAAGTGTAGCTGGGAATATAACTATCTTCTAATAACGCACAAATCACCAAGGTTGTAAGAAAATCTCGTTATAGATTTAAGATTTGACTTTTCTACCCTAGCCTTTACACGTTATGATCAGTAGTTCTCTATATATATTAACGTCTACTGGAGTAATTGCCTCTATCTTCATAAGCAATTTTACTCAGTAGAATGGTAGATAACGCCTGAACTGCTTTGAAGCCAAGCCTTGAGCCAAATTTGATGGTTTTGCAACTCTGAGGACTGTTTTAAGACTGATAGGGACTGATAGGATCGATAAAATTCCCAAGGGAAATTGCAATGACAGCGATGAATCAACCAATGCAATGGGTTAGTGGATTGTCAACTCGCCCCTCGTTGGAGACGGCGATTAAAGAGGTGGTTGAGCAAACTCAGCGATCGCTGCAATCCTCCCCTGATTTAGGACTGGTGTTTATCTCATCAGCGTTTGCGAGTGAATATTCGCGCTTAATGCCATTGCTACAAGAATATTTGTCAGTGCCGACGCTGATTGGCTGTAGTGGCGGTGGGGTGATCGGGGTTGATGCAAATGGGGAAACCCAAGAAGTCGAAGAAGACGCTGCCATTAGCCTCTGTCTAGCCTCACTCCCCAATGTCAAGGTTCAGGCTTTTCATATCGCCCCTGATGCGTTGCCAGATTTAGATAGCTCTCCTAATGCCTGGGTTGAGTTGGTGGGAGTCTCACCCCAAGACAATCCCCAATTTGTCCTATTGGCAGACCCCTTTGCATCCAGGATTAATGATTTGCTGCAAGGGTTAGATTTTGCCTATCCGGGATCAGTCAAGATTGGGGGATTGGCCAGTGTTGGCTCGGTTCGTCAGAGCAGCGGCTTATTCTACAACTACCACCTGCATCGAGAAGGGGTGGTTGGGGTTGCCTTGAGTGGCAATATCGTCCTGGAAACGGTGGTGGCTCAGGGATGTCGCCCTATTGGTCCGCCCTATCAGGTGGTAGAAGGCGATCGCAACATTTTATTGAAGTTAGAAGAAAATTCGGCAGACAGTGCGATCGCCTGTGGTCAACCGCGTACGCCTTTAGAAATCCTGCAAGAATTGTTTCAAGAACTGAGTGAAGAAGATCGCCAGTTAGCGCAACACTCACTGTTTGTAGGCATTGCCCGGAACGAATTTAAGCAAAATCTGGAATATGGAGATTTTCTGATTCGTAACCTACTAGGAGTTGATCCCCGGAATGGGGCGATCGCAGTTGGCGATCGCGTTCGACCTGGTCAACGCATCCAGTTTCATCTGCGCGATGCCAATACGTCTGCCGAAGAACTAGAGATGTTACTCAAACGCTATGACAACCAAACTGTTTTGGGGTCTGATTCACCTGCTCAAGCGTCTCCATCAGGAGCACTGATGTTTTCATGCATGGGCAGAGGCGAAGGGTTGTATGGCAAGTCCAATTTTGATTCTCAACTTTTTAATCGTTACTTAAGAAATATTCCATTGAGTGGGTTCTTTTGTGGAGGAGAGATTGGTCCTGTCGGAGACGCTACTTTCTTACATGGCTACACATCAGTGTTTGGCATCTGTCACCAACCGTGAAGGGTCATCACAACTTTAGAAAGAAGCTAGGAGTCAACCCTTGCCCTCCACTTTTGACCCGACTGGTTGCCTTCATTCTGATTTCAGGCTTAGCAATTCCTGTAAATTTGCTAGAAGTTTGATACGAACAGAGAGAATTTGGGAGTGTGGATTCAAGACAAAATCCCAGACAACGTTGACGCCAAATAAGGGGGTTTGCACTTTTCCAGCAATCGTGAATTCCGTATCACCTGTTTCTAAGACGCCGTAGGTTCCTGTTAACGGCTGAAACTTCATTCCTTTTGCTTCAGTTGCAAGATAGTGGGCGATCGCTTCCCTTCCTACCAACGCTTCGTCAAATGGGGGATACAATATACCCACTTCATCGAATAAGTCAGCTGTAGCTTGAAAATCCCCTGCATTCAACGTTTCAAAATAGGTCAAAATCACCGGTTCTGAAATCGCGTTAATGGGTAATGCGATCGCCGTTGAGTCAACCCTATCTGTCACTTTGTCTCTCATAATTCTTCTGTTGCTGCGTCCACCCCAACATACCCGTCTGTTTGAAGCACTGCCCTATCTCGTGAGAGGGAATTTGATCCCCCATTGAGAGAGCCAAAACGCAGCGAAATGATTCCAAACCTGTTTGCTAATCCACTCAACCCGTGCTTAACCCACCTGCTTCTGATGCCCCGTCTAACCCGCTCCCCTGTCTTGACAGTTCGTTTGTCAAAAAAAAGGCGTTAGAGTTGGGCTTTCATAAAGTCGGCATTGCAGCCGTGCCTGAGATAACTGAGACTGCGACTAATCCTCTCGATGCCCCACTGCAACAGTGGCTAGCGCAGGGATATCACGCCGATATGACCTGGATGGAGAATCCTAAACGCCAAGATATTCAAATGGTGATGCCGTCAGTGCGATCGCTCATTTGTGTTGCGTTGAACTATTACACCTCCGGCGATCGCCCAGAGGGAGAAAACTACGCCAAAATCTCTCGCTATGGTTGGGGCAAAGATTATCATCGGCAGTTGCACAAACGCCTCAAAGCCTTGACCACCTGGTTAGAAGCGCAAGGGGATGGCATTGAAGCTCGCTATTATGCTGATACGGGACCTGTACAAGACAAGGTGTGGGCAGAGCGAGCAGGGATTGGCTGGATTGCCAAAAACAGCAATGTGATTACCCGTGACTATGGCTCCTGGGTGTTTTTGGGAGAGGTTTTGACCAATCTAGAACTTACCCCCGATCGCCCCCATACGTCGCACTGCGGCACCTGCACTCGGTGCATTGACGCTTGCCCAACGGGAGCGATCGCCCATCCTTTCGTGGTCGATGCCAACCGCTGCATCGCCTATCACACCATCGAAAACCGAGCTGAGACTTTGCCAGAGGCGATCGCCCCCCACTTAAACGGATGGGTTGCAGGCTGCGATATCTGCCAGGATGTCTGCCCCTGGAATCAACGCTTTGCCCAACCGACGGATGTTGAGGCGTTTCAACCCCGCTCCTGGAACATTGCCCCCACTCTGACGGAACTGGCTGAGCTAACCGATGAGGACTGGGATCGACGGTTTCAAGGCTCAGCATTGCGGCGGATCAAACCGTATATGTGGCGACGTAACGCGATCGCCAATTTAAAAAAGAAGAGTGAAGAGTAAAGAAAAAAAGAAAAAAGAAAAGAGAAGAATGCAATGAAGAGTGCATCAAGCCTGCTAAGGAATGAGAATTCAATAACATCGGCTTTTGTATGATGTGTTGGGCGTTAGCCTTAACGCATCAATCCCCCAAACCGCTACCAGAGCAAACCCTGTAAAGGCAGGTTTCAACCACCCCAGTCTGCGAAGGCAGACTTTGTTTGGATAGACGCGAATTCATTCGCTGGGTCTAGTCCCTCATTCAACCCAACGATTGAAGCGACAGCTATCAATGCTAAATCCGCTAATGGGGACTTCATCCAGAAAACCCATGAATACCCCCTTCGCCTTTCTCTCTTCGTTTTCTTCTCTTCCCTCTTCTCTTTTCTTAAGATATTTGCCACGATCGAGAAAAGATGGTCTAAGCTAGCGGAGAATACACTGCGTTCTTCATTAAAATCCAACTGTGCCTAAGCGTCTTATTCTCATCTCCCTTTTCGTGGCGGGTGGTTTGTTAAATCTGGCTCAACCTGCCTATTCTCAAGCTCTGGTGCCCCACGTATTACAGCTAGATGGCACCCAACTTGAAGAGCAGGGGTTGCGTATTGCTCAAGAAGCGGCTCAGTTGGCGCAATTTCAGCAATTTCAACTAGCACTGCCCCGGGCTGAGTTGGCAACTCAACTTGCCCCTGGTAATGCTGATATTTGGACATTGTTAGGCAGCTTATATCTGCAAACGGAGAACGTAGATGAGGGTATTAGAGCACTCGAACGCGCTAAAACCTTAGATCAGCAAAATCCGGCGATCTTATTTGCGATCGGGTCAGCCTATTTCCGTAAGCAAGACTACAACCGATCGATTGAATATTTGCAAGCTGGGTTACGCTTGCAGTCGGATGTGCCAGGGGCGTTGTTTGATTTGGGCAATGCCTATTACATGCTGAAGCAATATGACGAGGCGATCGCCCAATATCAAAAAGCTGTCGATCTAGATGAAGAATTTTGGCCCGCTGTCAACAACATTGGCTTAGCCCTGTATGAAAAAGGGGATGCTGAAGGAGCCGTGCGACAATGGCAATCGGCGATCGCGATTGACAACGAGCAAGCTGAACCCCAACTAGCACTGGCTGTGGTTTTATATGGGCAGGGCGATCGCGAACAAGCGTTATCGTTGGGCGAAATGGCAATTCGGTTAGACGAGCGATATGGCAACCCAGATTTTTTACGAGAAAACCTGTGGGGCGATCGCTTGATGGAACAGGCCCAGGCATTTCTACAATTACCGCGTATCAAGGAAACCATCGCTCAAAGTAGCCAAACAAGGCAATCTGAGTAGGTTAAAGTATCTTGGTATCCCTCATATTCTTGAGTCATGACTCCTACACTGTTGGGTCGCTGGCAATCTCGCTTATTATTACTGGCAACCATTGGTGTTTTGATTAGCATTCCCTTTGCCTTGACCTACGGTGGCCCTGGCTCCCATCCCATTTTTTTCTGGGTATTGGGTTACGTCGCTGGCTTTGGGCTGGTGTGGGATGTGCTCTATGACTACCTGCAAAAATTTCGCTGGGATCGCGATTGGCCTGCTGCCTTTCAGGTGTTGGCTGGTGTTTGGGAAGTAGTGTTTATCGGTATTCTCTTTAAAACGCTGGGGTTGCCTGGAATGGCGCGCGACATGCCCCTCGACACTTTCATCTGGCACTACAGTTGTGTCTGGTTAGCGATCTTTACTTTTTCCCAGACTCTAATGCGAGTGCTCTTACCGCGTTGGCGGTTTCGCGGCGGACAGGTGCTTTGAAGGAAAAGGATAAACGATATAAGGATGAAAAATAAAAAGAATGAACAGGGAAAAAGCCAAAGGATGAAGGATGAGAGATTCGTAGCATACTTGGCAAATGATTCAGCCTATCTCCCATGTTGTTTGATTTTGATCTTCGTCCGATAGAGGAAATACAACCTTGGGGCAACCCTCCCCATCTAAGCCTGTCATGGTTCGGCTTCACAGATGGCTTTTATCGTCTACAGGTTGGGTCTGAGTGCTTATTCAACTATTCCAATCAGTTCGTTGAACACTGGTCACAACAGCTTCCCCATCTTTATAGCGGACCGTTTGTTGATTACTATGGGGAACCTCGAAAAATAGATCAAGCAGTGTCTTAAATCGAGACAAGTATGAGATCCTAGTGATGGAGCAGTGACGGGGTGAGTTGAGATGAAACAACCTGGCTTTTGGGATTGGGAAGACCGCCAAACCAAGCTCAATG